>NZ_JBHXNI010000002.1:0-543095 GCF_042721735.1 Achromobacter sp. NPDC058515 | reverse complement strand
GGGGTGTCAGACACCTACGGGTGTCTCGCAAGCATCGGTGTCTGACACCCGTGAGAGACGGGCTTCGGCTTGCGGCGGCGTTTCGGGGGTGTCAGACACCCGTGAGAGACGGGCTTCAGCTTGCGGTGGCGTTTCGGGGGTGTCAGACACCTACGGGTGTCTCGCAAGCATGGGTGTCTGACACCCGTGAGAGACGGGCTTCGGCTTGCGGCGGCGTTTCGGGGGTGTCAGACACCTGCGCGCACCTACACGCACCTGCGCGGTGTCGCAGGGGTGCCAGACGCCCTGCGCGGGGGTAACATCCAGACCTCAACATCCGCCAACGAGGGAATCACGCCATGAATTACCGCCGACTGGGAACCAGCAACCTCCGGGTATCGCCGCTATGCCTGGGCACCATGATGTTCGGAGAGCAGACGCCCGACGAGGAGGCCGCGCGCATCGTCGCCTCGGCGCGGGACCATGGCCTGAATTTCATCGACACCGCGGACGTCTACAACGAGGGCCGTTCGGAAGAGGTGGTGGGCAAGCTGCTGAAAGGGCAGCGCCACGACTGGGTGCTGGCCAGCAAGATCGGCAACCCCGTCGGAAAGGGCCCGAACCTGGCTCACTATTCGCGCCAGTGGCTGATTCGCGGCGTGGAGCAAAGCCTGTCGCGCATGGACACGGATTTCATGGACATCCTGTACCTGCACCGCGACTACCACGAAGAAAACCTGGAAGAGGCGCTGTGGGCGCTGGGGGACCTGATCCGCGCGGGCAAGCTGCGCAGCTTCGGCCTGTCGAACTTCCGCGGCTGGCGCATCGCCGAAGTGATGCGCCTGTGCGAAAAGATGGGCGTGCCCCAGCCGGTCGTGTGCCAGCCGTACTACAACATGCTGAACCGCGGGCCCGAGGTCGAGATCCTGCCGGCCTGCAAGCACTATGGCCTGGGCGTGGTGCCGTACAGCCCCATCGCGCGCGGCGTGCTGACCGGCAAGTACCAGCCTGGCCAGGCGCCGGCGGCGGATACCCGCGCCGGACGCGGGGACCGCCGCATCCTGGCCACCGAGTTCCGCGAGGAATCCCTGCTGATCGCGCAGAAGCTGGTGCAGCACAGCGCCGCGCGCGGCGTGCAGGCCGGCCATTTCGCCACCGCCTGGGTGCTGGCCAATCCCGTCGTCACCGCCGTCATCGCGGGCCCGCGCACGCTGGCGCAGATGGACGACTACTACGCGGCGCTGGACGTGGCGATCACGCCCGAGGACGAAGCCGTGGTGGACGGCTGGGTGACGCCGGGCCATGCGTCGACGCACGGCTACAACGACCCCAGCTATCCGTTCTACGGACGCCCCGTCGCGGTTGCCTGAACCCGGGCCTCGTCAGTCGGGCGCGCGGGCCGGCTCGGCCGCGATGCCGTGCAGCATCATCTGCTCGGCCACCAGGGCGATGCCCAGCCGGGCGACGCGCCCGCGCCGCTCGGCATCCACCATGCTGGTGATCACCGCGATCAGCAGTTCGCTGAGCGCGGCCGCCGTGATGTCCACGCGGAAGGCGCCTTCGCGCTGGCCGCGCAGGAAGAAGGCGTCCAGCGTTTCCTGGTAGCCCGACCAGCTGTTCATGATGTCGGGTTCCAGCTCGGTGTCGGGCTTCCAGTTGTACATCAGGAAAGCCGTCAGCTCCTTGTGCGCCAGGTGCTGTTCGATCAGGCTGCGAAGGGCGTTGCGCGGCGGCGCCGTCTCCAGGTGCGAGTCCGCCAGCGCCTGCTTCATCACCTGGGCGCAATGCGTCATGAGGCGCAGGACCAGCTGGTCCCGCGTCTTACAGAACCGGTACAGCGTGGCCTTGCTGACGCCGACAGCCTTGGCCAGTTCTTGCAAGGTCGCCCGCGGCTGGTCCACCATCGCCAACGCCAGAGCCACCAACAGCCGCTCGTGCCCCGCATCGTCAGACATTGCTTCCCCCCTCGTGTGTTTGAACTTCCCTTGGGCGGTATTGAATCACGGCTGATTCAGCTTGTACAAAATTTCGCCAAATCTTCAAGTAAAGACTTGTAAGTTCCAAATATGGAATTCTGAGATTTAAATGAATCAATATTGATTCAAAACAATCGTTCAGGTACCATCGGCGTCTTATTGAGTTCAAATCGCCGCAGGCGGGGGTATCGAATGATGTTGAGTAAAGAAAGGCGGCTGCCCCTGGCGGTGTTGCTGACGGCGATTTTGTTGGCGGGATGCGGCGGGGACAACGATGCGCAGCTCCAGGCTGCCGGGCCCCGGCCGGTCCAGGTGCTGGCGGTGCAGCCCGAGCGCTTCACGCTGTCCAGCGCGCTGCCGGGACGGGTCGAGCCCATGCGCGTGGCCGAGGTGCGCGCCCGTGTGGCGGGCATCGTGCTCAGCCGCAACTTCGAAGAGGGCGCGGACGTGAAGGCGGGCGACGTGCTGTTCCGCATCGACCCGGCGCCCTTCAAGACGGCCTTGTCGCGCGCGCAGGGCGAACTGGCCAAGGCGGATGCCGCCGTGTCCGACGCGCAGGCCATCGTCCGGCGCTATGCGCCCCTGGTCAAGATCGAAGCCGTCAGCCAGCAGGACTTCGATACCGCCAACACCACGCTCAAGAGCGCGCAGGCGGCCCGCCGCTCGGCCCAGGCCGATGTGGAAACCGCGCAGCTGAACCTGGACTACGCCACCGTCAAGGCGCCGATATCCGGCCGCATCGGCCGCGCGCAGGTGACCGAAGGCGCGCTCGTCGGCCAGAACGAAGCCACCGTGATGGCGAAGATCCAGCAGCTGGATCCGATCTACGTGGACTTCAACCAGCCGGTGGGCGACATGCTGCGCATGCGCAGCGCCATGCAGGACGGCAGCCTGGGCGCGGGCGAGGGCGCGAACATCTCCATCACCATCGACGGCACCGACCAGAAGCGCGAAGGCCGCCTGCTGTTCTCGGACATCGCCGTGGACCGGACCACCGGTCAGGTGGCCCTGCGCGGCGAGTTCGCCAATCCGGACGTGCTGCTGCTGCCCGGCATGTATGTGCGCGTGCAGACGCGGCAGGGCGTGGACCCCGCGGCAATCCTCGTGCCCCAGCGCGCCGTCACGCGCAGCACCGATGGCAAGCCGCAGGTGCTGCTGGTGGGCCAGGACGACGTAGTGGAAACGCGCGCGGTGCAGACCGGCACGATGCGCGGGGGCGACTGGCACATCACCGAGGGCCTGGCCCCCGGAGACCGGGTCATTGTCGGCGGCGTCAACGCCGCCGTGCCCGGCCAGAAAGTCAGCGCGACTCCCGTATCCCAGGCGAAGGTCGCCTCCGCCAGCGATGCCGCAGCCCATGCCGCGAACTGAGCGGCCCAAGACGCGCCGCGCGCATTCCCGAGGATAGAACATGTCCAAGTTTTTCATTGGCCGCCCCAATTTTGCCTGGGTGGTGGCCATCTTCATCTCGCTGGCCGGCCTCTTGGCGATTCCGTCGCTGCCGGTGTCGCAGTTTCCGGTGGTGGCGCCGCCCCAGGTGACGATCGCCGCCACCTATCCGGGCGCGTCCGCGACGGTGCTGGTCGATTCGGTCACCAGCGTCATCGAGGAGGAGCTGAACGGCGCCAAGAACATGCTGTACTACGAGTCGTCCAGCAGCTCCAGCGGCAGCGCCGAAATCACCGTCACCTTCCAGCCGGGCATGGACCCGGACCTGGCGCAGGTGGACGTGCAGAACCGCATCAAGAAAGCGGAAGCCCGCCTGCCCACGGCCGTGACGCAGCAAGGCCTGCAGGTGGAACAGGCCAGCTCCAACTTCCTGATGATCTACGCCCTGACCTATAAGGGCGAGGACGCGCACAAGGACGTGGTGGGCCTGTCCGACTACGCCGCCCGCCACATCAACAACGAGATCCGCCGGGTCAACGGCGTGGGCAAGGTGCAGTTCTTCGGCGCCGAAGCGGCGATGCGCGTCTGGATCGACCCGCAGAAGCTGCTGGGCCTGGGCCTGTCGGTGGCCGACGTCAACGCGGCCATCGCCGCGCAGAACGTGCAGGTGCCGGCCGGCAGCTTCGGCAGCCGTCCGGGTTCGCCCGAACAGGAACTGACCGCGACGCTGGCCGTGAAGGGCACGCTGGACAACCCCGAGGAATTCGGCAGGATCGTGCTGCGCGCCAATGCCGACGGCTCGTCCGTGCGCCTTGCCGACGTGGCGCGGCTGGAAGTGGGCCGCCAGAGCTACGACTTCGAGACCCGCCTGAACGGCAAGAAGGCGGTGGGCGCGGCGGTGCAGCTTGCGCCGGGCGCGAACGCGATCGACACGGTCAAGGCCGTCAAGGCGCGCCTGCAGGAGCTGTCCGCGTCCTTCCCCGAGGACGTGGCGTTCTCGGTGCCGTTCGATACCTCGCAGTTCGTCAGCGTGGCGATCACGAAGGTGGTGCACACGCTGCTGGAAGCCATGGTGCTGGTCTTCCTGGTGATGTTCCTGTTCCTGCAGAACTTCCGCTACACGCTGATCCCGACCATCGTGGTGCCGGTGTGCCTCTTGGGCACCTTCGCCGTGATGTCGGTGCTGGGCTTCTCGGTCAACATGATGACGATGTTCGGCATGGTGCTGGCCATCGGCATCCTGGTGGACGACGCCATCGTGGTGGTCGAGAACGTGGAGCGCATCATGGCCGAGGAAGGGCTGTCGCCGCGCGAGGCCACGGTCAAGGCGATGGAGCAGGTGTCCGGCGCCATCGTCGGCATCACGCTGGTGCTGTCGGCGGTGTTCCTGCCGCTGGCCTTCATGAGCGGCTCGGTGGGCGTGATCTACCAGCAGTTCTCGCTGTCGCTGGCCGTGTCCATCCTGTTCTCGGGCTTTCTGGCGCTGACGTTCACGCCGGCCTTGTGCGCGACCTTCCTCAAGCCCATCCCCAAGGGCCACCATGAGGAAAAGAAGGGCTTTTTCGGCGGGTTCAACCGCATGTTCAACCGGCTGACGGGACGCTTCGAGGCGCTGAACTCGCGGCTGGTCAAGCGCACCGGCCGCTACATGGTGATCTACGTGGCTATCGTCGCGGTGCTGGGCGTGCTGTATGTGCGCGTGCCGGAATCCTTCGTGCCGCCGGAAGACCAGGGCTATGTCATCGTCGACGTGCAGCTGCCGCCGGGCGCGACGCATACGCGCACGGACAAGGTCGTGGCCGACGTGGAGCAGCACCTGATGTCGCTGGACGCCATGGGCGACGCCTTCACGGTCATGGGCTTCAGCTTTTCCGGCACCGGCCAGAACGCGGGCATCGCGTTCCCGACGCTCAAGGACTGGTCCGAGCGCGGCAGGGGCCAGTCCGCCGCCGACGTGGCCAACAGCGTGAACGAGCGCTTCGCGGTGATCGACGACGGCGGCATCATGGCCGTCAACCCGCCGCCTATCGATGGCCTGGGCAATTCGGGCGGCTTCGCCTTGCGGCTGCAGGACCGGGGCGGCCTGGGCCGCGCCGCGCTGACCGAAGCGCGCGACCAGTTGCTGGCCAAGGCCAACAGCTCGCCCGCGATCGCCTACGCCATGATGGAAGGCCTGGCGGACGCGCCGCAGCTGCGGCTGGACATCGACCGCCAGAAGGCCGAGGCGCTGGGCGTGGGGTTCGACGTGATCAGCACGGCGATCTCCTCGGCTTATGGCTCGGCCACGGTCAACGACTTTGCCAACGCCGGACGCCTGCAGCGCGTGGTGGTGCAGGCCGACGTGCGCGACCGCATGACGCCCGAGAGCATCCTGCTGCTGAACGTGCCGAACAAGTCGGGCGGCATGGTGCCCCTGAGCGCATTCGTGAAGACGGACTGGGAGACCGGGCCGGTGCAGATCTCGCGCTACAACGGCTACCCCGCCTTCAAGATCGCGGGCGACGCCATGCCGGGGCACAGCACCGGCGAGGCGATGGCGGAGATCGAGCGCATCGTGTCCGAGCTGCCCGATGGCATAGGCTATGAGTGGACGGGCCTGTCCTACCAGGAGAAGTTCGCCGGCGCGCAGGCGCCCATGCTGTTCGCGCTGGCCTTCCTGGTGGTGTTCCTGCTGATGGTCGCACTGTACGAAAGCTGGGCCATTCCCGCGTCCGTCATGCTGATCGTGCCGATCGGCGCGCTGGGCTCGGTGCTGGCGGTGACGCTGCTGGGCATGTCCAACGACGTGTACTTCAAGGTGGGCCTGATCACCATCATCGGCCTGGCGGCCAAGAACGCCATCCTGATCGTGGAGTTCGCCAAGAGCCTGCGCGAGCAGGGCCATACCCTGGCCGACGCCGCCATCCAGGCCGCCAAGCTGCGGTTCCGCCCCATCGTGATGACGTCGCTGGCGTTCATCCTGGGCGTGGTGCCGCTGGCGCTGGCCACGGGCGCGGGCGCGGCCAGCCAGCGCGCGCTCGGCGTGGGCGTGATCGGCGGCATGCTGACCGCCACGCTGCTGGGCGTGATCTTCGTACCTGTCTTCTTCGTGTGGGTGCTGTCGCTGGTGTCGCGCAAACGGGGCAAGTCCTCGCCCGCGTCCGCCGCCGCGCCGCGCACGGCCGAGGAGTGATATTCATGATGCAGACTTTCTTTCCCTTGCGGCTCTCCGCGCTGGCCCTGAGCGCGGCGCTGGCCGGGTGCTCGCTGGCGCCCACCTATGAACGTCCGGCCTCGCCCGTGGGGGACCACTGGAGCCAGGCCGCCGCCGGCGCCGCCTCCCAGCCGTCCACCGCGGCGTCGCTGGACTGGCAATCCTTCGTCACCGACGACGCCTTGCGCAAGCTGGTGGAACTGGCGCTGGAGAACAACCGCGACCTGCGGCAGGCGCTGCTGAACATCGAAGCGGCCCGGGCGCAGTACCGCATCGAGCGCGCGGACCGGGTGCCGGGCATCAACGCGCAGGGCAGCGGCACGCGCCAGCGGGTGCCGGGCGACTTGAGCAGCACGGGCAGCGCCGGCGTGCAAAGCAGCTATCAGGCGGGAGTGGGGCTGACCTCGTTCGAGATCGACCTGTTCGGGCGGGTGCGCAGCCTGTCGGACGCGGCGCTGCAGGAGTACCTGGCGACCGAGGCCACGGCGCGCGGCGCGCAGATCAGCCTGGTGGCCGAAGTGATCCAGGCCTATCTGGCGCGCGACAGCGCGCAGCGCCGCCTGCTGGTCACGCGCCAGACCCTGGCCAGCCGCGAGGCCTCGCTGGAGCTGATCGTCAAGCGGCGCCAGGCGGGCACGGCCACCGCGCTGGACTACCAGGAAGCCCTGGGGCTGACCGAGCAGGCGCGCGCGGAACTGGAGCGCATGGACCGCGAGGTCCGGCAGGCCGGCAATGCGCTGGGCCTCCTGGTGGGGATCAGCGACCTGTCGCCGTACCTGCCGCAGCGGCTGGCCGAGGCGCCGCTGCTGGTGCAGGAGATCGCGGCGGGCGCGCCGTCCGAACTGCTGGAGCGCCGGCCGGACATCCTGGCCGCCGAACATCAGCTGCAATCGCGCAACGCCAGCATCGGCGCGGCGCGGGCGGCGTTCTTTCCCAGCATTTCGCTGACCGGCCTGTACGGCAGCTCCAGCGCGGACCTGTCCGGCCTGTTCGATTCCGGCCAGCGCGCCTGGTCGTTCATGCCGCAGATCACGCTGCCGATCTTCGCCGGCGGGCGCAATGTCGCCAACCTGGACCTGGCCGCCGTGCGCAAGGACATCGCCGTGGCGCAGTACGAAAAGACAATCCAGACGGCGTTCAAGGAAGTGTCCGACGCGCTGGCTGCGACCGACACCCTGCGCCGCGAAGAGGCCTCGCGCCGCGCGCTGGCGCAGTCCAGCCAGGAGGCCATGCGCCTGTCCGAAGCGCGCTACCGCGGCGGCGTGGACAGCCACCTGCGCTACCTGGACGCGCAGCGCAGCGCGTACACGGACCAGCTCGCCTATATCGACGTCAGCACCCAGCGCCAGGCGGCGCTGGCGGCCTTGTTCAAGGCGCTGGGCGGGGGCTGGCCGGCGGCGCGGCCCGCCCAGGCCGCGCTGGATTGATCCGCCGGCCGGGCCGGTTCATGCCTTGCGCAGCCCCGGGCGAGGCATGGCCGGCTGGGCCGCGCCGTCCTGCTCCACCGGCTGCCTGCCGCGTCCGATCAGCCAGGCGCAGAAGGCCGACACCACGCCCGCGAACAGCACGTACAGGCAGATGAGCCAAGGCTGGCCGCCGCCGGTCTTGAGCAGCGCGGTCGCGATGATGGGCGTGATGCCGGACGCGAAGATTCCCGAGAACTGGTAGACGAACGAGATGCCGGTGTAGCGGACCTTGGCGTCGAACAGCTCGCAGAACAGCGCGGCCTCGGGCCCGTAGATGGCGGCGTAGAGGATGCCGAAGGGGATGATGATGGACAGCCAGATCAGCATGACGTTGCCGCCGCTGTTGATCATCAGCCAGAAGCCCGGGAACGATGCGGCGGCGGTGATGAGCGATCCCCAGAAATAGACGCGCGTGCGGCCGATGCGGTCGGACAGGCGGCCGAAGAACGGGATGAAAAAGCACATCACCAGCGCCGCGGCCATCACGCCTATCAGCGCCTCGGTCCGCGTGATCTGCACCGTCTGCGTCAGGAACGAGATCGAAAACACGCCGAACACGTTGAAGAACACCCCGTCGATGTAGCGCGCGCCCATGCCCTTGAGCACATTGCCGGGGTAGCGCTTCATCATGTCCATGAAAGGGATGCGGCTTTCGGCGTTGTTCGCCTTGACCGCCGTGAACTCCGGCGTCTCCTTGATGTTCAGGCGGATGTACATGCCCACCGCCACCATCGCGGCCGAGGCCAGGAAGGCGATGCGCCAGCCCCAGGCCATGAACTGCTCATCCGTCAGCAGCGTGGACAGGAGGGCCACCGTGCCCGAGGCCAGGCACAGCCCGATCGCCAGCCCGATCTGCGGCAGCGAGGCATAGAAGCCTTTCTTGTGCGCCGGCGCGTACTCATAGGCCATCAGCACCGCGCCGCCCCATTCCCCGCCCAGGCCGATGCCCTGGAACACGCGCAGCAAGAGCAGCAGAATGGGCGCCCAGATCCCGATGCTGTCGTAGGTGGGCACCAGGCCGATAAGGAAGGTCGCCACCCCCATGATCATCAGCGTCATCACCAGCATGCTCTTTCTGCCGATGCGGTCGCCGAAGTGGCCGAAGATCAGCCCGCCCAGCGGCCGGGTCACGAAGCCGACCGCGAACGTGGTGTAGGCCAGCATGGTGGAGACCAGCGGGTCTCCGGTGGGAAAGTACAGCTTGTTGAACACGATGCCCGCGACGACGCCGTACAGGAAAAAGTCGTACCACTCGATGGTGGCGCCGATCAGCGACGCGGTGACGACTTTGCGTACCGCGGCTTCGTTTTGCTTGGCCATGTCTAGTCTCCTTTGGTGGGGCGGCCGGGCAATCTGCGTTGTCCTGCGCCGTTTCTTTGCGCTATCCGTAAACGTCTATCCGGGGTCCGTCATTTCCATCCGGGGCGTCGTCCGCAGCGTCTGCGCAGGCGCTCGCCTGAGGTCCTGCAGCATGAATTCGGCCGCGCGCTCGGCCAGCATCACCACCGGGGCATTGGTGTTGCCGGACACGAGCGTGGGCATGATCGAGCAATCCACCACCCGCAGGCCGCAGACGCCATGCACCCGCAGGCGCTCGTCCACGACGGCCATCGGATCGCCGCGCGGCCCCATCCTGGCGGTGCCGGAAGGATGGAAGATGGTGGCGCCGTACTCGCGGCAGAAGTGCAGGATCTCGTCGTCCGTGCGCACGTCGGCGCCGGGCCGGAACTCGCGCTTCATCAGGCCGGCCAGCGGCTCGGTCGCGGCGACCTGGCGCGCGTACTTCACCGCGGCCACCGCCATGCGGCGGTCCAGCTCGGTGGACAGGTAGTTCGGCAGCATGGACGGCGCCTCGAACGGATCGGCGCTGCGCAGACGCACGCGGCCGCGCGAGGACGGGCGCAGCTGGCACACCGAGTAGGTGCAGCCGGAAAACGGATGCACCTTGCCGCCGGCCATGTCAGCCGACAGGGTGGCGAAATGGAACTGGGTGTCGGGCCTGCGGCTGGCCGGATCGACCCGGCAGAACAGGCCGCCCTGGTTGATGCCCACGGCCAGCGGACCGCTGCGAAACAGCAGCCATTGCAGCCCCATGCGCGCGCGTCCGGCCAGCGTGCGCAGCTGGTCGTTGGTGGTGATGGGGCGGGTGGTCTCGTAGATCAGGCGGATCTGCAGGTGGTCCTGCAGGTTCTCGCCCACGCCGGGCAGGTCGCGCACGACGCCGATGCCGAACTCGCGCAGCAAGGCGGCCGGGCCGACGCCGGACAGCTGCAGCAGCTGCGGCGACTGCAGGGCACCCGCGCACAGCACGACCTCGCGCCGCGCGCGCAGCGTGCGCACCTGGCCGTCCTGCCGGTAGCGCACGCCGCAGGCGCGGCTGCCTTCGAACAGCACGGCCATGGCATGCGCGTCCGTTTCCACGCGCAGGTTGGCGCGGTCTTGCGCGGGGCGCAGATAGGCCACGGCGGTCGAGCAGCGGCGGCCGTTGCGCGTGGTGAGCTGGTAGTAGCCCACGCCTTCCTGGTCGCCGGTGTTGAAGTCCTGCACGCGGGGAACGCCGAGTGTTCCGGCGGCGGCGATCAGCGCTTCGACCAGCGGGTGCGGCGTCCTGATGGAGGTGGCGTTGAGCGGGCCCGAGGTGCCGCGGGTGGGGCCGGGCCCCAGGTCATTGTTTTCCAGCTTGCGGAAGTAGGGCAGGCAGTCGTCCCAGCTCCAGCCGGGGTTGCCCGCGTCAGCCCAGGCGTCGTAGTCGGCGCGCTGGCCGCGGATGTAGATCAGGCCGTTGATGGAGCTGGAGCCGCCCAGCGTGCGGCCGCGCGGCCAGTAGATGCGGCGCCCCAGCATGTTGGGATCGGGGTCCGTGTAGTAGCCCCAGTTCACGACCTTGTGGAACATCGTCTTGCCGTAGCCGATGGGGATGTGTATCCACGGGTAACGATCCTTGGGGCCGGCCTCCAGCAGGCAGACCGAGTGCGCGCCGTCCGCGCTCAGCCGGTTGGCCATCACGCACCCGGCTGAGCCGGCGCCCACCACGATGTAATCCACGGTCTCGGACATTTCCGCGCGGTCTCCCTTATATATACTGGGCCTGCGCCGGCGGTCCCTGCATTGCAACGCGGACCAGGCCGGCATCTGTGGCGATTCTAGGAAGCGGGCGCGCACAGCAAAGCACAACAAGCGCGAGGGCGGAAAAATGGAACAGAACATGCGACTTCGGTTTCAAAATCGCAGTGCAGCATCGGCGCAGGCCCCCGAAAACCCCGCCGACGATTCCGCCAGCCACCAGCAGGAGGCCTCCCGCTCCCTGCGCGCCCTGGTGGTGCTGGACCACCTGGCGCGCGCCCAGCACCCGGCCACGCTGGCGCAGCTTGCGCAGCGGCTCGACATGCCCAAGACCACCTTGATGCGCCTCCTGGCGGCGATGCAGCGCGCCGGTTTCGTGGCGGCCACGCCCACCGAGAACGGCTATGTGCCGGGGCCGCAAGCCACGTCGCTCGCGCTGGCCACCTTGCGCGCTTCCGCCTTCACGCGGGCCTGCCGCGCGGTGCTGACGAAGCTGGTCGGCGCCTTGGGCGAAACCTGCAACCTGACCGCGCCCGACGGCGACCAGGTGGTCTACATGGAACGCGTCGAGACCTCGGAGCCGCTGCGCCTCTTCTTTGCCGTGGGCAGCCACGTGCCCATGCATTGCACCGCCAGCGGCAAGCTGTTCCTCGCGTCGATGAACCGCCTGGAGCGCAGCCGCGTGCTGGCGCGCCTGCCGCTCACGCGCAACACGCCGCGCACGCTGACCGATCCGGCGAAGCTCGAAGCCGAGCTGGAGCGCCTGGCCGTGCGCGGCATCGGCATCGACAACGAGGAATTCGTGCGCGGAATGAGCGCGGTGGCCGTGCCGGTCCGCGACGGCGAGGACCGGGTGGTGGCGGCGGTGGCCTGCCATGCGCCCACGGCGCGCGTCATGCTGGACGACCTCTTGCGCGCCGTTCCCGTGCTGCAGGGCGCCGCGCAATCCCTGCACGAGGTGCTGGCCCTGCACCGGCCCGGCGGCTGAAGCCTCGTCCCACGTAAACGAAGACCTTTCACGTACTCGTCACCCGCGGGTCACGCCCCTGTTGCATTGCCTGCCTAGAGTGGCGGCTTCGGGCGTGGATGCCGCGCGGCATCGCATCGTCCGGTCCAGGGGGGACCGGCGCGCGCCCGGGACTTCTCTCGAATCACGGAGTGCAGAGTGTCTTCAGACCAGAAAGAGAACGGAATCGGCCAGGACGCCGAGGACGGCTTGCAGCAGGACGGCGTGAACACGCGGCGGCGTTCCCTCATCAAGGCGGGCGTGGGCACGTGGGCGCTGCCCGCCGGCCTGACCTCGCTGCTGGCGGCCTGCGGCGGCGACGACGATGACGACGACGCGGCGCCCAGCCCCGGCGGCGGCGACGAAGGCGGGACCGAACCGCCGCCCGCGGCGAAGCTCCTGTCCAGCTTTGGCCTGGTGGTGCTGCCCGATACGCAGTTCTACGCGCGCTACGCCACGGCCGAAACGGGCAACCAGTTCGCCAAGCTGTTCGGCAGCGAGCCGTTCATGGCGCAGACCGACTGGATCGCGCGCTCGGCCAAGGCGCTGAACGTGCCGTTCGTCATTCATGTGGGCGACGTGGTGGACCAGGTGTCCAAGCCCCAGCAATGGGAAGTGGCCGACGCCGCCATGAAGCGGCTGGAAGCGGCGGGCGTGCCGTACTCGATCCTGGCGGGCAATCATGACGTGCTGCAGGACATCGGTTTCGAGTCCGACCCGGTCAACGGCACGGACGCCACCCGCGACCTGGCCGCCGAGCCCTATCTGAAGTGGTTCGGCAAGGACCGCGCCAGCGCGCAGGCCACCTTCGGCGGCCGCGACGCCAGCGGCTTTCACGAGTACCACGTGTTCGAGGCGGAAGGCCAGAAGTTCCTGGTGCTGTCGCTGTCGTGGCGGGTGTCGGACGCGGGCCTGGCGTGGGCCAGGCAGGTCCTGCAGACGCATTCCTCCTTGCCGGCCATCCTGGTCAACCACCAGCTGCTGGCCATCGCCAACGACGGCGTGAGCCCGCTGGAAGTGGACTACGGCCTGATGCTGTGGGACAAGCTGATCCGCGGCAACGACCAGATCTTCATGACCGTCAACGGCCACCACCATGGCGCCGCGCACCTTACCAAGATCAACGACTTCGGCCACGCGGTCGAGGAAATGGTGGTGGACTACCAGATGGCGTACCAGGGCGGCAACGGCCTGCTGCGCTTCTATGAATTCGACCTCAGCAACAACCGCATCGTCGCGTCCTCGTTCTCGCCCTGGGTGCCGCAGAAGCCCAAGAACGCGGTCAACGAATTCGACCAGGCGGTGCTGACCGACGCGAACAACCAGTTCGTGATCGAGATGGACTTCGCCAAGCGCTTTGCCGCGTTCAACCCGAACTTCAAGGCGGGCCCCGGCTCGCGCGAAGGCAGCGTGTCGGAGGCCGCGCTGGCCTTGGCGCTGAACGGCTTTGCCGACGTGAAGCCGCCCGAGAAGGCGGCGCCCGCCAACGATGAGGACTATGCGCACGCCGCGGGCACGCTGGCGCACTGGCGCTTCGTGGGCGGCGCCGCGGGCACGGCGGTCGCGCAGGGCGCGGTGGTCGCCGACAAGTCCGGCAACAACAATCCGCTGACCCGCGCGCCGCTGAACGCGCCGGCGGGCAACACCGCCCAGGAAGGCGACCTGGTCTGGAGCGCCGACCGCCACCGCCTGTCGGCCGCGCCCGGCAGCGTCACGTTCCGCAATACCGCCGGGCCGCGCCTGAGCTATTTCCTGACCGACGTCGCGGCGACGCTGAACGCCGAAACCTTCACCGGAGGCTACACGGTGGAGGCCTTCATCAAGATCGCCGGCGACTGGACGGCGGCCGCCAATGCCTGGATGAACATCATGACGCGCGCCGGGCGCCGCGGCAATCTGCCGGGATGGGCCGCCAGCCTGCCGCAATCGCCGCCGCTGCAGTTCGCCATTTCGAATCTGCGCGAAGTGCAGTGGGAAGTGGTGCCCTCGTCGGTTACGCCCGTCACCGCGCGCACCAACTGGTCGGGCGAGATCCTGGTGGACACGTGGCTGCACGTGGCGGTGGTCAACGACCCCGCGACGCGCGAAACCACGATGTACGTGGAGGGGGCGCCGGTGCTGCGCAACGCGGTGGACGGCGTGGGCCTGGCCACGCTGGGCCTGCCGTGGACGGTGGGCGCGGGCTACTGGGACGGCGGCGATCCCAGCGGCGGCTTCCTGGGCGCGCTGGGCGAGATCCGCGTCGTGGGCAAGCCCCTGCAGCCCTCGGAATGGCTGACGGCGCGCGCCTCCTGACCTGCCGGACCAAGGTGTAAATTGAGGCGTCGGACTGCATTCCAGTCTTCCGGAAGGCAGTCCGGCGCCTGTTTTACCAAGGAGAACCGGAATGAGCGACGCATACCGCAGCAAAGGCCTTTCAAGCGCAGTGTCCTACCTGGACCCGAAGGCCGCCTACCGCTGGCTCGAAACCGCATTCGGATTCGAGCCGATGTTCGCCATGCTTGATGGCGACGGCAATCTTGTCCACTCCGAAATGTCGTATGGCAACGCCGTCGTCATGATAGGCAGCGAGTGGAGCGACGACCACAAGAGTCCGCGCTCCGTCGGCGGCAAGAACACCCAGTCCATCCATGTGCAGCTTGCGCAAGGCGACGACCTCGATGCGCACTGCGCGCATGCGCGGGCGGCCGGCGCGACGATCCTGCAGGAGCCGCAGACCCAGTTCTACGGCGACCGGACCTATCGCGCGAAAGACCCGGAAGGCCATATCTGGACTTTCGGCGTGACCATCCAGGAACTGACCCCCGAGCAGTGGGACAAGGCCAGCGGCTTGACAACCCGGACGCGGCTGGATTGAATGCGCCGCCCGGCAGGGGCTACCCGTCGATACGGAACTGCGGCAGCGCCATGCCGTCCGGCAGGTCCTCGAACACCACCTGCACGCGCGCGCCGATCCGCAGGGCGTCGGCCGGCGCGTCCAGGATGTTGGCCAGCATCCGGGTGCCTTCATCCAGGTCGATGGCCGCCACCACATACGGCAGGCGTTCTTTCATGTAGCTGTTGGCGGCGCGGTGATTCACCGTGAATGTGTAGATCGTGCCTTTGCCGCTGCAGGGCAGCCAGCGCAGTTGCCCGGACAGGCAGGCGATGCAGAATTCGCGCGGGTAGAACTGGCGCGCGCCGCAAGCCTGGCATTCCTGGATCGCGAGTTTGTGCTCGGCGGCGGCGTCCCAATAGGGGCGGGTGATGTCGGTGGGCTGTGGAAGCGGGCGTTGTCCGGACGTCATGCTGACACTCCAAGAATCATGGTGGTATTGGCGGAAAACACCAGCCCCGGCGCGTGCACCATGGCCAGCTTCGGATCGGGCAGTTGGCGTTCGCCGCATTCGCCGCGCAGCTGCTTGACGGCTTCGATCACCAGCAGCATGCCGAACATGCCGGGGTGGTTGTAGGACAGCCCGCCGCCCGAGGTGTTGATGGGAAAGCCGCCGCCCGGCGCCAGCCGCCCGCCCGCGACGAAATCCTTGCCCTCGCCGCGCTTGCAGAAGCCCAGCTCTTCCAGCGACTGGATGACGCCGATGGTGAAGTGGTCATAGATCTGCACGACGTCGATGTCGCCGCGCGACACGCCGGCCATGGCCAGCGCCTGGTCCGCCGTCTCGGCCACGCGGGTGTCGAGCCAGTCGGCGGTGTTGAACGGCGTGTAGTGGTGCGCGAAGCTCTCGGCGATGCCGCGCACATACACCGGCGGCCGCGCCAGGTCGCGCGCGCGGGCGGCCGAGGTCACCACCAGCGCGCCGCCCGCGTCGGTCACCAGGCAGCAATCGCGCTGGCGCAGCGGTTCGGCGATGTAGGCCGACGCCAGCACATCGTCGATGGACAGCGGGTCGCGCTTGTAGGCCTTGGGGTTGAGCATCGCCCACTTGCGCGCCGCCACCGCCACTTCCGCCAGCGCCTGCGGCGTGGTGCCGTAGCGGTGCATGTGCAGGCGGGCCACCATGGCGTAATAGCCGATGGGGCTCAGCTGCCCATAGGGGGCGATGAACTGGCCGCGCGGACTGCGCGGGTCGTCGGCGACGGCGCCCAGCTTGCGCGAGCCATCCGACAGCTGCGTGCTGCCATAGGTGATCAGCGCCACGTCGCACATGCCGGCGTGGATGGCGGCCATGGCATGGCGGATGTGCAGCACGTTGGACATGCCGCCCACATTGGTCGAATCCACATAGCGCGGGCGGATGCCCAGGTGCTCCGCGACCTGCAGGGCCGAGAAGCGGTCGTCGGTATGCGCGAAGACCCCGTCCACGTCGCGCAGGGTCAAGCCGGCGTCCAGCAGCGCCCGCCGGGCGGCTTGCCCCTGCAGTTCCAGCGCGCTCAGGCCGGGCACCTTGCCCAGGTCCGATTCGGCCGCGCCAACGATGGCGACGGATCCAGATAAATGATTTCCCATGAGTGCTTTCCGTCCTTGGTTGGTATCGCTGTCCGGCTACAGCGACCTGGCGATCAGTTCGCGCATGATTTCCGAAGACCCGCCGTAGATGCGGTTGGGCCGCACGTCGGTATAGGCCCGGCCGATGGGGTATTCGCGCATGTAGCCGTAGCCCCCGTGGAACTGCAGCAGGTCGTCGATGGCCCGCGTGGCCTCGCTGGCCCAGAGCTTGGCCATCGCCGCGCCGGCCGCGTCCAATGCGCCGTCCATGTAGCGCATGATGCAGCTGTCGACAAAGGCGCGGGTGGCGGCGGCCAGCGCCTTGATGTCGGCCAGCTTGAACCGGATGTGCTGGTTGTCGATCAGCGCCTTGTCGAAGGCGCGCCTTTCCTTGGTGTATTCGATGGTCCAGTCCAGGGCGGCTTCCAGCGCGGCGGCGCAGCGCACGGCAATCATCAGGCGTTCCCTGACCAGTTCTTTCATCAGGTAGCCGTATCCCTGGCCGGGTTCGCCCAGCAGCGTATCGGCCGGCACCTCCATGTCCTCGAAGAACAGTTCGCAGGTGTCCTGCGCCTTCTGGCCTACCTTGTCCAGCAGGCGGCCGCGCTTGAAGCCCGGCGTGGCGGCATCCACCCAGAACAGGCTGATGCCGCGCGTGCGCGCCGCCGCGTCGGTCTTGGCCACCACCAGGACGCGATCCGCGTGCAGGCCGTTGGTGATGAAGGTTTTCTGGCCATTGAGCAGGTAGCCATGGGCCGTCTTTTGCGCCGTGCTGCGGATGGCCTTCAGGTCGCTGCCGGCGCCGGGTTCGGTCATGGCGATGGCGCCCACGATGTCCCCCTGCGCCATGCCCGGCAGGAAGGCGCGCTTCTGGGCCTCGGTGCCGAAATTGAGCAGGTACGGGGCCACGATGTCCGAATGCGTCGTAAAGCCGGTAATGCCGCTGGACAAGGAGGCGGCTATTTCTTCCAGCACGACCACGGTATGGAGAAAGTCGCCTCCCGCGCCGCCGTACTCATCGGGAATGTTCGTCAGCAGCATGCCGACCCGGCCCGCCTGGCGCCACAGTTCGCGGGGAACGTGGCCCTCGGTTTCCCATTGGGCGTGCCGTGGGGCGATCTCTTCCTGGATGAAGCGCGAGATGGTGCTGCGGAACTGATCGTGTTCCGCCGAAAAGCCCGGCCGCCGATGCGTGCCGTATTGAGTATCCGCCATAGCTGTTCCTTAATGCGCGATGCCGATGTCTTGCGGCCAATATCGCTGTTTGACCAGGCGCTTGAGCAACTTGCCCGACTCGGTGCGCGGCATGTCGGTAATGAAGTCGACCGTGCGCGGGCACTTCACGTGAGAGATCTGCGCCCGGCAGTACGCGATCAGTTCATTGGCCAGCGCCTCGCCGGCCAAGCCCGGATCGACGAGCTGCACCACGGCCTTGACCTCTTCGCCGAACTCCTCATTGGGCACGCCGATGACGGCCACGTCTTGCACGGCGGGATGCAGGGCCAGCCGGTTCTCGGCTTCCTGGGGATAGATGTTCACGCCGCCGGAGACGATGGTGTTGGACAGGCGGTCGGTCAGGTACAGGAAGCCGTCCTCGTCCAGGTAGCCCACGTCGCCGTAGGTGGCCCATCCGCGTTCGTTGTAGGCGCTGCGGGTCTTCTCGGGATCGTTGTGGTACTGGAAGCTGCCGCCGCCGGAAAAGTAGATGACGCCGGGCTGCCGTGGCCCGAGCTCCCGGCCCTCGTCGTCCACGATGTGGACCTTGCCGAATTCGGGGATGCCCACCGAGCCCTTGTGCCGCAGCCATTCGTGCGAGTCCAGCGACGTCCGGCCCACCAGCTCGGTGCCGCTGTAGTACTCGTACAGGATGGGGCCCCACCAGGCGATCATGGCTTCCTTGGTCTCGACCGGGCAGGGCGCCGCGGCATGCACCGCATAGCGCAGCGAGCTCAGGTCGCAGGCGTTGCGCTGCGCCTCGGGCAGGCGCAGCAGGCGGATGAACATGGTCGGCACCCACTGCGAGTGGGTGATCCGATGGTCCTGGATCGCGCGCAGCGCCTGTTCCGGCTCGAACTTTTCCATCATGACGCAGGCGCCGCCGGCGCGCAGGACAGCCATGTTCCAGCGCACCGGCGCGGTGTGATAGAACGGCGCCGTCGACAGATAGACGGTGTCCTGGTCGAACGCCTTCCAGGCGCTGCGGGCCGAGGTGTCGGCGCGAAAGAAGCCGTTGGCGGTCTCCAGCGGGCGCTTGATGCCCTTGGGCACGCCCGTGGTGCCCGACGAATAGCAGAAATCCGTGCCTTCCTGCGTGGCGGGCAGCGGCGCGTCGGCGGGAAAGCGGCCGATCCAGTCGGCGTAGGATTCGAAGCCCTCGCGCTCGTCGTCCATGATGACGCAGGTGGTGCCGCGCTCGCGGAAGGCGTCGTACGACACTTCCTGCAGGGTGTGGCGCGAGCAGAAGAGCACCTTGGCGTCGGAATCGTCCACGATGTACTGCACCT
This sequence comes from Achromobacter sp. NPDC058515, assembly GCF_042721735.1. Classification (NCBI taxonomy): domain Bacteria; kingdom Pseudomonadati; phylum Pseudomonadota; class Betaproteobacteria; order Burkholderiales; family Alcaligenaceae; genus Achromobacter; species Achromobacter sp. NPDC058515. Next base: position 524,093 of record NZ_JBHXNI010000002.1, on the reverse strand, counting down.
CGTCGCGCTTGAGGTGGCGGCTGACGGTTACGTAGTACAGGCCGACCCGATGGGCGGCGCACAGGATCTCGTAATAGTAGGGATGGTTTTCCAGGAACACCGCGATCGAATCGCCGGTCTTGAGGCCGGCGGCGAGCAGGGCGGCCGCGCATTGGCGCGTGCGCCGTTCCAGTTCGATCCACGTGACGGCGTAGCCGGACGGAATCATGCGATAGGCGATGCGGTCGGGCATGTCCCGCGCATGGCGCTCGATTGGAGTCATGCTGGTTTCCTCCGGGATAGTCAGGCGATGTCGGCGATGCCGTTGTTCAGCACCACGGCGCCGCGTTCGTGCGCCACGGCGCGAAAGTGCACCGAGGCTGCGCGCCGCCAGGTTTCCACCCTGAGGGTTTCGCCGGGGTACATGGGGGCCGAGAAGCGCACGGAAAAGCTGCGCATCCTGGCCGGCTCGGCCGGGCAGCAGGTCTTGAGCAGCGCCCGGGCGGCCATGCCGAACGTGCACAGGCCGTGCAGAATGGGCCGGTCGAACCCGGCCCTGGACGCCATGGCGGGCAGCGCATGGATGGGGTTCAGGTCTCCGTTCAGGCGGTACAGCAGCGCGGCCTGGGGCAGGCTGGGGATCAGCACCGTTTCATGGGGCGGCTCGTCCGGCACCGCCGGCAGGGGGGCAAGCGGCTCGTCGCCCTGCCCGAATCCGCCATCGGCCCGGCAGAACGACACGTGCTCGATGGTTGCCAGCGGCTGGCCGCTGTCCGCATCGAAGATGTCGCGGGTCGTGACGACCAGCGCGCCCTTGCCGGCCCCCTTGTCGACGACGCGGGTGACGCGGGTCTTGCTGGTCACCGCCGCCTCGGCGCGCACCGGCGCATGAAACGTCATCCGATGTTCTCCGTGCAGCAGCTGCAGCCAGTCGATGCCCGTGTCGGGATGGGTCGCCCACGCGCCGGGGGCGCCGACCACCGCCAGCCGGGTGGGCACGGCCAGCGTGTCCTGTTCGTGCACGAAGCGCAGGTCTTGTTCGTCGGCGGGCTGGCCGCCGTAGCCCAGCGTCAGGGCGTACAGCATGCTGTCCCGGACGCTGTAGCGGTCGGTGCGGTCGTCGAAACGCCAGTTCCGCAAGCTTTCATAGTGAATCGCCATACGATCTTGATCCTCGTCGATGGGCCCCGGCGGGTTGCCGCGGGCCTGCGTTTACTGCACCTGGATGCCCGCGGCCTGGATGACTTCGCGCCAGCGCTCGGTTTCCTTGCGCACGAAGCTGTCGAATTCCTGGCTGGTGCCGCCCACCGGGTTGCCGCCTTGCTTGATCAGCGCATCCCGCACGCCGGGGTCGGCCAGCACCTTGTTGAGTTCCGCATTCAGGCGCTGCACCCGGTCGGGCGGCGTCTTGGCGGAGACGAACAGCCCCAGCCAGGTGCCGCCGGCCAGCTGCGGATAGCCCAGTTCCGCCACGGTGGGAACGTCCGGCATCAGCGGACTGCGCGTGTCGCTGAAGACCGCCAGCGCACGCAGCCGGCCCGATTCGATCATGGGCTTGGCGGTGATCATGTTGTCCACCATGAAATCCACCTGCCCGCCGACCAGGTCGGTGATGGCGGGCGCCGCGCCCTTGTAGACCACGTTGATGGCGGTGATGCCCAGTTCGCGCTTCAACACTTCGCCGATCAGGTGGCTGGACGCGCCCATGGTGGAAATGGCCATGGCGATGCCGCCATCTTTGGACTTGGCGTAGGACCGCAGCGAGTCCAGGTCCTTCACCGGCAGCTTGGGGTTGACCACCAGCACGCTGGGCATCGAGATGACGCTGATGACCGGCGCGAAGTCTTCCATCTTGTAGGGCACCTTGCTGTACAGCGTGTAGTTGGCCGCGTTCGGCCCCAGGCTGCCCATGACGAGCGTATGGCCGTCCGGGGCGGCGTTCAGCATGCCCTGCATGCCGATGAAGCCGCCGCCGCCGGGCATGTTCTCGACGACCACGGGCTTGTCCAGCTGCCGCGATAGCTTTTCGCCCACCAGCCTGCTGGTCAGGTCGAGGATGCCGCCGGCCGAACTGGGGGCGATAATGCGCACCGGCTTGGACGGGAAGTCGGACGCCGCGGACGCGGGCGCCGCCAATAGCGCCGCCATGCCGGCGGCCAGGGCCAGGACGGCCCCTTTGATCTGTCTCATGTCGTTCTCCTTGCCGCCAGGGCTAGTCGAGCTTCAGCGCGTTGTCGGCCACGAGCTTGTTCCATTTCTCGTATTCCGATTGCAGGAAGGCCTTGGCCTCTGCCGGGCCGCCTTTCATGGGCGATGCGTACAGGCGTTCCGTGTAGGCCGGGGCCTCCGCGCCCGCGTTGATCTCGGCCACGGCCTGGCTCAGGCGTTGCACCACGGCGTCCGGCACGCGGGCCGGCGCCACCAGCACGTACGAGGCGCCCACGTTGAAGCCTTTCAGGCCGGCTTCGTCCAGGGTGGGCACGTCGGGAAACACTTTCATGCGCTCCAGGCCGGTGATGGCCAGGACCTTCAGCTTGCCGGCCTGCACCAGGGGCACTTCGGTCGACACGCTGCCGAACATCATGTCGATATCTCCGCCCATCAGCGCAACCTCGGCCGGCGATACGCCCTTGTAGGGCACATGCGTCAGCTTCGCGCCGGTCATGGCCTTGAAGAGTTCGCCGGACAAATGAATGGACGAGCCCACCCCCGCCGAGCCGAAGGTCAGGAAAGCGTTCGGCCGGGTGGCCGCCTGGATGATGTCGCCCACGCTCTTGAAGGGCGAATTCGGCGGCACCACGAGGATGTTGGGCGTGGAGGCGATGAGCGCGATGGGGGTGAGATCCTTGTCCCAATCGTAGGCATTGCGCTTGAGCGCCGCGTTTGACGCGATGTAGTTGGCGCCCATGGCGATGGTGTAGCCGTCGGGCTTGGTCTGGGCCAGCGACTGGATGGCCACGTTGCCGCCGGCGCCCGGGCGGTTTTCAACAATGAACGGTTGCCCCAGCTTGCTCGACAGCTGCTCGGCATAGAAGCGCGCCAGCAGATCGGTGGCGCCGCCGGGCGCGAAACCCACGTACATCTTGACCGGCTTGTCCGGGTACTCCGCATGGGCGGGCAGGGCGCCTGCCGTTGCCAGCCCGAGCGCTGCCGCACTCAATAACCTCACAACTGACATTTGTCGTCTCCTGAGTTTTTATAGGTGCATGCCGCAAGTGAATACGACATGCCGTTGAGTATAGCGACATGCCGAATTTAATTGCAATGAAATCCGGCACTACGTATACTTCTTCCGTATGTCGGATTTGTTGTACGCCGTTCTGCCCGGCGTCGGGCCGCAAGGCCGCAAGTTTTTTGGCAGTCCAGCCATCAAGGGGAAACAATGGATTTGCAACTCACGGGGAAAGTCGCTCTGGTCACCGGCTCCGGCCGCGGCATAGGCTATGCGTCGGCATTGGCCATGGCGCGCGAAGGCGCGCGGGTGGTGATCACCGACATTAATCCGCAGGCAGTCGAGACGGCGGCCGCGCAATTGAAGAAGGCCGGCCATCAGGCGCTGGGCGTGGTGGCCGACGTCTGCGATCCGCAGCAGGTGCAGGCACTGGCCGACCGGGCCGTCGCCGAGTTCGGGTCGATCGACATCCTGGTGAACAACGCGGGCTTCACCCGCGACAAGTACCTGACGAAAATGCCCGAGGCGGATTGGGACGCGGTGGTGGATACGATCCTGAAGGGCGCCTACTACTGCACCAAGGCCGCCTTGCCCTCCATGATGGAAAAGCGCTGGGGCCGGGTGATCAACATCGCGTCGCGGGCGCACCTGGGCAATCCCGGCCAGACCAACTATTCGGCCGCGAAGGCGGGGCTGATCGGCTTCACGCGCTCGCTTGCCTTCGAACAAGGCAAGTTCAATATCACGGCCAATGCCGTCGCGCCCGGCTTCGTGGAAACCGACCTGATACGCGCGCTTCCCACGTATGAAACCCTGCGGGCCAATGCGCTGGCCCGCCAGCCTGTGCAGCGCCTGGGCATGGTGGAAGACATCGCCGATGCGGTCGCGTTCCTGGCGTCGCAGCGCGCCAGCTTCATTACCGGCGAAACCCTGCACGTCACCGGGGGCCGCTACTCAAGCTGACGCGCCGCAGGCCATCCACGCCAAGAACAGGAGACAACGCAACATGCATTCCCTTTCAAGCCAGGCCGCGCCGGCAACACTGCCCGACGTCGGCTACTCGTTCGAATCCGGCGGGCGCACCATCTCCGAAGCCGACATCGTGCAGTTCGCCGGATTGTCCGGCGACTTCAACCGCCTGCACGTCGATGCCGAATACGCGAAGTCCACGCGCTTCGAGCAGCGCATCGCCCATGGCCTGCTGGTGCTGTCGGTGCTCTCGGGCCTCACGACCCAGACGCTGGCCTACCGGGGGCTGGAGCCTCAGGTGCTGGCCTTGATAGACCTGAATTGCCGTTTTCCCAAGCCCACTTTCATCGGCGACACGGTGCACGCCCGCGTCACGGTGACCGAGCGCGTGGCCGACACGCGGCCGGGGCGCGTCAAGATGGTGTTCAGGCGCGAGGCGGTCAACCAGCGCGGCGAAGTCGTGGCGCAGGCGGATTTCGCCATGCTGATGCGCGAGCCCGGAGCCGCCGCATGAGACCCTTCGCCGATCTTTCCCGCTTTATCAATCCGGTCAACGTGGCGGTGGTAGGGGCGTCGGCTCGGCCGTCCAGCCAGGGCGCGCGCCTGTACGAGAACCTGGTGCGTCATTCGCAGATCCGGGGCAAGGTGTACGCCGTCAATCCGGCCTACAGCCAGATCGGCGATGCGCCGTGCTGGCCGTCGATCCGCGAGCTGCCCGATGGAGATATCGACGTCGCGCTGGTCATCGTCAATGCCTCGCGCGTGATGGACGCCTTGCTCCAATGCGTGCAGCGCAAGATTCCCTACGCCATCGTCATGTCTTCGGGCTTTTCCGAAGCGGGCGAGGCGGGCCGCGCGCTGGAGCAGGACATCGCGCGGCTTTGCCGCGAAACCGGCCTGCATGTCTATGGCCCGAACTGCCCAGGCTTCGTCAATGTGCGCGACCGCATAGGCATGACGTTTTCGCCGGCGTTCAGGCATGACCTGAATGCCGGCGGCATTGGGCTGGCGACCCAGGGCGGCGGGCTCGGGCGCAACCTGCTGCAGGGGCTCAGCCACGGCCAGGGGGTGGGGCTGTGGTTTTCGGCCGGCAACGAGGTCGATCTGGAAATCCCGGATTTCATTGCCTGCATGGCGCAAGACCCGCAGATCAAGGTGATCGGGCTGCTGATGGAAGGCATCAAGGATGGCCGCCGCCTGACGGCCGCGCTGGACCTGGCGCGCGAGCGCGGCAAGCCGGTGGTGGTGCTGAAGATCGGCCACTCGGAAGCGGGCGTGCGCGCGGCCCAGTCGCATACGGCATCGATTGCCGGCAGCGCCGCCATCAACAGCGCGGTATTCCGCCAATTCGGCGCGATCGAGGTCGACGACCTGGACCAGCTGCTGGCCGTGACCCGGCTGCTTGCGCAGGGTGCGCCCAAGCCGGGCAGCGGCCTGTGCATCTATACGTTTTCCGGCGGGACCGCGGCGCTGGCGACCGACATTGCGGGCCTGGCGAACCTGCCCATGGCGGCCTTCTCGGCCCAGACCAACGCCGCGCTGAAGTCGCTGCTGCCCGACTTTGCCAATATTTCCAACCCGGTCGACACCACCGCCGACATCCTGCGCGACCAGGATGCCGCGAACGAGTGCCTGCGCGTCATCTGCAATGACCCCGGCGTCGGGGCGGTGCTGTTTCCCATCCCCATGGACTACGGCGAGGTCACCGACGGCATTGCGCAGTCCATCATCGACGTGTCGCGGTCCACGGCGACGCCCATCATTCCCGTGTGGATGAGCCGCCGCATGGGAGGCGGGTTCCAGCTGCTGGAGCAGCACGGCTTGCAGCCGTTCCTGTCCGTGTCGGGGGCCATCGCCGCGCTGTCGCGCATCTGGCCGGAGTCTGGCGCGCCATCGGGCCCGGCCGCGGAGCACGATGCGGGGGGCGCGGCCCCTCAGGCAGGCGAGACTGCCGGCAGGCTGCAGCTGAGCGAGGCGCAATCCAAGGCGCTGCTGCGGCAGGCGGGTTTCCCGCTGCCGGCCAATGAGGTCGCCGCCAGCGCCGGCCAGGCCGCTGCCGCCGCGGCCCGCATCGGGTTTCCGGTGGTCATGAAGATCGTCAGCCCCGACATCGCCCACAAAACCGAAAGCGGCGGCGTGCGCCTGGGCATCCGCACCGAGGACGCCGCCGCCGAAGCGTTCGACGGCATCTGCGCCGCGGTGGCGCGGGCCGCGCCCGGCGCGCGCATCGAGGGTGTGCTTGTCGAGGCCATGCTGCCCGCCGGCGGCCGCGAGGTGCTGGTGGGCGTGCACCGCGACGCCGCATTCGGCCTGGTCCTGACGTTTGGCCTGGGCGGCATCTTTGTTGAAACCCTGCGCGACGTTGCGCATCGGATGATTCCGCTGCAACGCGAGGACGCGCGCAGCCTGCTGCGCGACATCCGCAACGCCGCGATCCTGGAAGGCGTGCGCGGGCAGCCGTCCGCCGACCTGGCGGCGCTGGAAGACCTGATCCTGCAGGTATCGGCTTTCGCCGAACGCCATGCCGATACGCTGCTTGAACTGGAACTCAACCCGGTATGGCTGGGCCCGGCCGGCCAGGGCGCCATCGCGCTGGACGCGCTGATCGTCGCCACGGGCCCGCTGCAAGCGCCCGCCATGCCCGAAAAGGAAGCAAACCCATGACGATCCACACCAATATCGGGTACGCCACCGCCGAAGACATCTTTGTGCGGGGCAAGAACCTGTCGACCGACATCATCCCGAACGCCGACTTCGTCGACATGGCCTGCCTGTGCATCCTGGGCCAGTATCCCGAGGCCCGCTTCAAGCGCATGATGAACGTCATCCTGGTGACCTCGTGCGACCACGGGTTCACGCCCATCTCGATGGCGGGCCGCCTGACGTTCCTGGGCGCGCCCGAATCGCTGCAGGGCGCGGTGGCCGCCGGGCTGTTGGGCGCGGGCGACAGATACCTGGGCGTTACCCAGAATGTGGCGCAGATGCTGTCCGACGAAACGCCGGGCCTGGAAGACGACAGCCCGGCCAGCGAATTCGAGGCGCGGGCGCACGACCTGCTGACGCGCTACGCGGCGCAGAAGCGGCGCATCGCCGGGGTAGGCCATCCGATCCACGTCGATGGCGATCCGCGGGTCGACGCCCTGCGCAAGGTGTCGCGCGACAACGGCTACTACGGCAAGCACTGGAAACTGCTGGATGCGATCGCCGTCGTCAACCAGGCATCGTTCGGCAAGTTCCTGCCGATCAACGGCGCCGGCGCCATGGGCGCGATCGCCGCCGAGATGGGGCTGGATCCCAAGGCCGCGCGCGGCCTGGCGCTGGTGGGACGCACGGCCGGCCTGATCGCGCACATCATCGAAGAGGCGGGCTCCCCCGTGGCGCCCGACATGTGGAAGCTGGTGCTGAACGCGGAGCAGACCGACAAATGAACGCCGCTCAAGAAATGCCGATGAATTTCGCGCTGTCGGCCGACCAGGTCGAACTGCAGGACGCCTTGCGCCGCTACCTGCGCGCCGAGGTCGCGCCGATTGTCGACGCGCACGAGGCCGAGTCGCGCATGGTGCCGAGCCACATCATCCGCGCCATGCGCGACTTCGGGCTGCTGGGCGGCCTGCTGCCCGAGGAAAGCGGCGGCTTCGGGCTGCCCATGGGCACCTACGGCATGCTCATCGCCGAGGTCGCGCGCGTGTGGCCATCGCTGCGCAGCATCGTCAGCACCAGCAACCTGGCCGCCTCCGTGCTCGCGGACGGCGGTTCGCCGGCGCTCAAGGACAAGTACCTTCCGCGCATTCTCAGCGGAGAGGCCATCGCCAGCTTTGCCCTGAGCGAGCCCAATATCGGCTCGGACGCCGCCAATATCGAGACGCGCGCCACGGCCACCGGGCAGGGCTGGAAGGTCAGCGGCCGCAAGCTCTACATCAGCCTGGGGCCGGTGTGCGAACTGGGCGTGGTGTTCGTGCGCACCGGCGAGGCCGGCAAGCGGCAGGTGTCGTGCCTGCTGTTCGAGCGCGACATGCCGGGGTTCTCTTCCAGCCCGATTCCCAAGATGGGCATGCACAGCTGCCCTCTGGGCGAATTGCTGTTCGACGAGGTGGAGATTCCGCGCGGCAATCTCGTGGGCGAGGAAGGCGCCGGGTTTGCGCTGGCCAAGAAGTACCTGAACATCGGCCGCTGCGTGGTGGCGTTCTCGGCCTTGGGCATCGCCGAGGCCGCCTGCGAGGCCGCGGTGCGGTACGCGGGCGAGCGGGTCCAGTTCGGCAAGCCGATAGCCAGTTTCCAGCTGGTGCAGCATATGATTGCAGACATGCTGACCCTCGTGGAAACCTCAAGGCTGATCTGCTATCGCGCCGCCGCGGCGCTCGATCAGGACGCGCCCGACAGCCAGCTGCTGTGCTCGATGGCGAAGCGCTACGCGACCGATGCGGTGCTGCGCGTGGCCGAACAATCGATGCAGGTGCACGGGGGCGCCGGCTACACGGCCCTGTTCCCCGTCGAGCGTTATTATCGCGACGCGCGGCACCTGAGCATTGCGGAAGGAACCAACCAGATCCAGTCGCTATTGATCGCACAGGCGGTACTGGGCGTCTCGGCCTTGAAGTAGCCGGCGGCAGCCCGGGCGCGCCGCCATCCGAACCGAATTTCATCGCCAACCATCCATTCCTATGCCTCAGATTCTCCCGACCGCGCAACGTGTGCTTCAAGTGTTCGAGGTCTACGCCAGAGAGCGCCGGCCCTTGAGCAATTCGGAAATGGCCCGCCTGCTCGGGCTGGCGGACAGCAGCTGTTCCGACCTGCTCTACACGCTGCGGCAGGCCGGCTACCTGCTGCGGGCGCCCAAGACGCGGTTCTTTCACCCCACGGCGCGGCTGCTCGACGTGGCGCGGGACATTGCCGCCGCCGATCCCATGCAGATATTCGCGTCCGAGGCGCTCGAGATCCTGAGCCGCCACTCGGGCGAGTCGTCGATGTGCGCGCACCTGGACGGCAACCGCGTGCAGATATTCGCCTGCCAGGAAAGCCCGCGGGCGCTAAGGTATGTGCTCAAGCCCGGAACCGTGGTGGATATCCATACCTCGGCGCTGGGCAAGGCCTTGCTGGGCACGGTCGACGACAAGACGCGCGAAGCCCTGATCGACAGCCTGGACCTCGCGGCCACCACCAGCAAGAGCATCGTCGACAAGGCCGTGCTGCGCGCGCAGATCATCGAGTCGCGCGACAAGAAGTACTTCTATACCAAGGACGAAGGCAACGAGGGCGTGTTCGCGATCGGCATCGCCGGCTATGTCGGCGGGCAGCTGACCGCGATGTCGCTGGTAGGCCCGACCTCGCGCATGGAGCAGAATTTCGAGGCCAACGTCGAGATCCTGCTCAAGGCCCGCGTCGAATTTTTCGATTCATAACAGCATCGCTCACTGCGAGGAACACATGCCGGGGCCATTGAACGGATTGCGGGTACTGGAGTTGGCGGGGATCGGGCCGGGCCCGTTCTGCGCCATGATGCTGGCGGACCTGGGCGCGGAAGTGATCCGCGTCGACCGCAAGACCGCCGGCTTCCTGGGCGGCGGCGGAACCATCATTGACCGCGGGCGCCGCTCGATTGCGCTGGATATCAAGCAGCCGGGCGCGACCGACATCGTGCTGGACCTGGCCGACTCGGCCGACGCCCTGATCGAAGGGTTCCGCCCCGGCGTCATGGAAAAGCTGGGCCTGGGGCCCGAGGTCTGCCTGCGGCGCAATCCCCGGCTGGTCTACGGGCGCATGACGGGGTGGGGGCAGTCTGGCCCGCTGGCTCATGCGGCGGGGCACGACCTGAACTACATCGCGGTGACGGGGGCGCTGCATGCCATGGGCCATGCCGACAGGCCGCCCGCGCCGCCCCTGCATTTGCTGGGCGACATCGGCGGCGGCGGGATGATGCTGGCGCTGGGCATCGTGTCGGCCGTGCTGGAGGCGCGCCATAGCGGCAAAGGGCAGGTGGTTGACGCCGCGATCTGCGACGGCGTTTCCACCCTGGCCACGGCCTACCACGGGATGCTGGCCAAGGGTAAATGGAGCCTGGACCGCGAGGCGAACATGCTGGACGGGGGCGCGCCGTTCTACGGTTGCTATGCCTGCGCCGACGGCAAGTTCATTTCCATCGGCGCGATCGAGCCGCAGTTCTATGCCTTGCTGCTCAAGCTGTGCGACATCGGCGATCCCGATTTCCAGGCGCAATGGGATCGCGAGCAGTGGCCCGCCCTGCGGTCCAAACTGGAAAAGCTGTTCGCCGCCAAGACCCGCGACCAATGGTGCGGGCTGCTGGAGGGCACCGACGCCTGCTTCGCGCCTGTGCTCGATTTTGAAGAAGCGCGCGCCCATCCGCACTACCAGGCCAGAAACGGCTTTGTGGAAACCGGCGGCGTTTCCCACCCCGCCCCCGCGCCGCGCTTTAGCCGCACCCAGGGCGAGCCCGGGCCGGTTTTTCCGGCCGGCCAGCACACCGAGGCCTTGCTGGCCGAACTGGGGCGGTCCGCCGAAGATATCGCCCGTCTCAGGCAACTGGGCACGATCGCCTGACCATCCAAATTTTCGTTCGAGGCGCAAGGAGACAACACCATGCAGGCAGCAAGCCAGGCCTACCAGGCGGTTCAGTATGCAGTGGCCGACAACGTGGCCACGCTGACGCTGAACCGGCCCGCCCAGCGCAATGCGCTGGACCAGGTCATGCGTGAAGAGCTGGGCGACATCGTGGCCGCCGTCCGGCGCGACCGCGAGATCAAGGTACTGATCATCCAGGGCGCCGGCGGCGCCTTTTGCGCGGGCGGCGACATCCGCACCATGACCTCGGACACGGCCGCCGACGGGGCGCGCGACCGGATGCTGAATCTGCAGGTCGTGATCGCCGATCTGCTCAATCTGGATCGTCCGGTCATCGCGGTCGTGGACGGCCCGGCGTACGGCGCGGGGCTGGGCCTGGCCCTGACCGCCGACTTGGTGCTGGCCTCGCCGCGCGCCCGGTTCTGCCTGTCGTTCCTGCGGCTGGGCGCCGTGCCCGACTGCGGCGTCTTCTACACCCTGCCGCGCATCGTCGGCCTGCAGCGCGCCAAGGAGCTGGCTTTTTCGACGCGCGAATTCGGCGCCCAGGAAGCCCGCGACATGGGCATCGTGTTCGAGGTCCATGCCGAGTCCCAGGTGCACGAACGGGCCCAGGCCCTGGCCGCCAGCATGAGCCAGCTTCCGCTGGCGGCGTTGAGCCTGACCAAGCGGCTGTTCAATGCCTCGCTCAACAGCGACATGAACACGATGCTGGACCTGGAAGCCGCCGGCCAGGGTATCGCGCGCTCGACCGAGTACCACCGCGTAGCGGCGGCCCGGTTCCTGCAGAAGGAGCCGCCGCTTTATCAATGGCCGGCCGCAACGCCGCCGGCCTAGTGGCTCGCGCGGCCGCCGCTCACCATCCAGCGGGTGCCGTAGCGGTCGATCAGCGCGCCGTAGGCCTCGGCCCAGAATGTCTTCTGCAAGGGCATGGTCACGCTGCCGCCGTCGGCCAGCTGCTCGAACACGCGCTGCGCGTCCGAGACCGTGGGATAGGCGAGCGCCAGCGCCACGCCCTGCTTGCCGGGGTAGGGATGGCCGGCCGTGGCGTCGCTGCCCAGCAGTGTCTGTTCGTCCAGGCTCAGCCGGGCGTACATGATGCGGCCCGACTCCTCGGCCGAGAGCACGGGCATGGCGGCGTCGGCGGGGGCGTCGGCATAGCGGATCATGGCTTCCATCCGGCCGCCCAGCACGCGTTCGTAGAAGCGCATGGCGTCGGCGCAGTTGCCGTCGAAGCTGAGGTAAGCGGATAGCTGGGGCATGATGTCTCCGTGCGTTGGGGGCGCGTGGCGGGTCCGCATGGCCAAGGCGGGCGGCTGGGCTCTATGATGGGAATCCGCCCGGAAATCCCAAGGAGCCAGACCATGCAACAAGGAAGCTGCCACTGCGGGCAGATCGCCTTCGAAGTCGACGGCGATGTGTCCCAGGTATTGGAATGCAACTGCTCTCACTGCAGCCGCAAGGGCTACCTGCTGTGGTTCGTGCCGCGGGCCAACCTGCGCATCACGTCGTCCACGCAAAGCCTGTCCACCTACAAATTCAACAAGCACGTGATCTCGCACCATTTCTGCGCGAACTGCGGCTGCGCGCCATTTGGTTTCGGCGTGGGGGCCAAGGGCGAGGAAACGGCGGCGGTGAACGCGCGCTGCCTTGAAAACCTGGACCTGAACGCGCTGACCCGCATTCCGTACGATGGGCGCAGCGCTTGAATTGCGAACCGCGGCTCATGATAGGGCAATGCGCGCAATCGGGAAATGGCCGCGGGGTAACGTGTTTTTTCACCAAGGAGCGTGGCAATGAGTACGGTAAAGCTGCTGTCTGACGACGAGATCCGCCAGAAACCCGAGGCGTGGGCGGTGTTCGAGGACATCCGGGCCACGCGCAAGTCCGACTTCGTCAACAACTTCTGGCGCGCGCTGGCCAACGATCCGCCACAGATGCGGCGCATCTGGGACCAGCTCAAGCAGGTCATGATGGCCGAGGGCGAACTGCCGCCGCTGGTGCGCGAGATGATCTATATCGCCGTGTCCACGGCCAACGGCTGCGCCTACTGCGTCCATTCCCACACCGCCGCGGCCAGGACGAAGGGCATGACCGACGGCCAGCACGCCGAACTGCTGGCCGTGATCGGCATGGCGGCGCAAACCAATGCGCTGGCGACCGCCATGCAGGTGCCCGTGGACGAGGCCTTCCATGTGAAATAGGAGGCGGCCATGTCGCTGATTCCGTTATTTCCGCTATCCAATGCGCTGTTTCCCGCCGGCGTGGTCCACCTGCGGATCTTCGAGGTGCGCTACCTGGACATGATCCGCCGCTGCATCGCGCAAGGCAGCGAATTCGGCGTGGTCGGCCTGCTGGCCGGCAACGAAGTGCGCTCGCCCGAAGGCACCGAAACGCTGTCGCCGGTGGGCACCATGGCGCGCGTCGACACCTGGGATGCGCCCATGCCGGCGCTGCTGGAGATCCGTTGCACCGGCACGGGGCGTTTCCGGCTGCTTTCCAGCGTAGTGGCAAAATACGGTCTTTGGATGGGCGAAGCCGAGCCCATCGCCGATGACCCGCCCGCGCCCGTGCCGCCGGCCATGCAGGGCAGCGCCGACGCGCTGGGGCGCCTGGTGGCGCAGTGGCAGCAAGAGGGCGTGCCCCCCGACAGGATGCCGCTGGCGCCGCCGTTCCGGCTGGACGACAGCGGCTGGGTGGCCAACCGCTGGTGCGAGCTGCTGCCGCTGCCCCCGGACGACAAGGCCACCTTGCTGGCCATGACCGACCCGGTGGCGCGGCTGGCGTCCATTCAGGACGTGTTGCGCGGGCAGGGGCTGGCGTAGCGGGTTGGCAAGAAACCGTACTTGGACACCATGGATATCAGGATAGACGAAGGCCTGCGCGCCTATATAGACCCTTTGACCGAAGACGAGCACGCCGCGCTGGAGCGCAGCCTGCTGGCCGACGGCTGCCGCGACGCGCTGGTGCTGTGGGGCGATCTGCTGGTGGACGGCCACAACCGCTACGCGCTGTGCGTCAAGCACGGCATCCCTTTCCAGACCACCCAGAACCCGCGCTTCAAGTCCATGGAAGACGTGCATCTGTGGATGATAGAAAACCACCTGGGACGGCGCAGCGTGTCGGACTTCCAGCGCGGCGTGCTGGCGCTGCGCAAGAAGGAAATCCTGCAGTCGCGCACCGCGCCCGAGGACGGTTCGCCGCCCTGGGACGAGGACGCGCCCGCGCCCGAAGGCGCCCCGCGCGAGCCGGCCAACATTCCATGGACGCCTCCCGTGCCCAGCCGCCAGGCCCTGGCGCGGGCCGCCCGCATCAGCAGCAATACGCTGGGCCAGATCGAGAAAATCCAGAAGGCCGCCGCGCCGGAACTCGTGCGCGCGGTGAAAGAGGGCGCGATTTCGATCAACGCGGCCGCCGCCGTGGCGTCGCTGCCCGCCGAGCGGCAGGCGGCAGCCGTGGCCGGGGGCAGGAAAGAGCTGCAGCAGGCCGCGCGCGAAGTGCGCCAGGCCAAGGCGCCGGCCCCGCGCGAGACCCCGCCCGAGGAACCCATCGAGGACATCGAGGACCTGCCCGCCGAAGTGGCGCGCCTGCGCCAACTGCTGGCTCGCCTGACGGACGAGCGCGACCAGCTGAAGAAGAAGGTCATGCACCTGACGGTGGCGCTGGCCGAGGCGCGCAATGCCGCGGGCGGCGGCGACGACTGACCGCGGATGCAGGAGTAAGGGATAACCCTTAAATGGCGTAATGTACGAATAAAATTCGTGGATCGGCGGGAATTTATATCGTTTTGAGAAAGGGCGCGTGGGGCTTTGTAATGCGTGTTCGCTTAACCGCTACACGCATTCACACCTGACTTCCCTTATGAATCCCATCGGATATCGCATACTTTCCCGGCCCGCTCCGGCCGTCGCCGCCGACGTCCTGGCCGGCTTCGCCAGCATCGGCTCGGCCCAGATCAGCGACTGCATGAATCGCCTGTACGGCGTGTCGGGCCTGCGTCCGCTGCACGGCGGCTCGCGCCGCACCGTCGGCCTGGCGCTGACCGTCAAGACCCGCCCGGGCGATAACCTGATGATCCACAAGGCGATTTCGCTGGGCGGCGCGGGCGACGTGATCGTCGTCGACGGCGCCGGCGACGCCAGCAACGCGCTGGTCGGCGAATTGATGATGATGGATGCGCAATCGCGCGGCATCGAAGGCTTCGTGATCGACGGCGCCGTGCGCGACCTGGACGTCTTCGCCCAGGGCGAATTCGGCTGCTTCGCGCGCGCCGTGTCGCACAAGGGCCCGTACAAGGATGGTCCCGGCGAAATCAATGTGCCCGTGTCCGTGGGCGGGCAGGTGGTCAATCCGGGCGACGTGGTGGTGGGCGATGCCGACGGCGTCGTGGTGATTCCCGCCGAACACGCCGGCGCCGTGCTGGCCCTGGCCATGAAGAAGGAAGCCGACGAAGCCGTGGCCAAGGAAAAGCTGCGCGCCGGCACCTACACCAAGCCGTGGCTGGAAAAGACCATTGCCGAAAAGACGGGAGCGGCCAAATGAGCATCGTCGCCGACCGCATCAAGCGCATCAAGCTGTCGCCCAGCGTGGCCGCGCGCGCCATCATCGCCGAACTGCGCGAGCAGGGCCGCCGCATCATCGACCTGACGATCGGCGAGCCGGACTTCTCCACGCCGGAGCACATCCGCCAGGCCGCCACCGCCGCCATGAACCGCGGCGAGACCAAGTATCCGCCGGCCCAGGGCACGGCCGCCTTGCGCAAGGCCGCGCGCGCGCACCTGCTGGAAGCGACCGGGGTGGACTACCCCGTGGCGCGGATCATCGTCAGCACCGGCGCCAAGCAGGTGATCTTCAACGGCCTGGCCGCCACGCTGAACGACGGCGACGAAGTGCTGATTCCCGCGCCGTTCTGGGTCTCGTATCCGGACATGGTGCTGGTCAACGGCGGCGTGCCGGTAGCGGTCCAGACGTCTCCGGCGACCGGCTACAAGGTCACGCCCGACGCCCTGGAGCGCGCCATCACGCCGCGCACCAAGTGGCTGATGATGAATGCGCCCAGCAATCCGACGGGCTCGGTCTACACCGCCGACGAACTGCGCGGGCTGGCCGCCGTGCTCGCGCGCCATCCGCACGTGTGGCTGATGACCGACGACATCTACGCCCGCCTGAACTTCACCGGCGAGCCGACCGTGCATCCGCTGCAGGTGGCCCCCGAGCTGGCCGCGCGCACGCTGGTGGTCAACGGCGTGTCCAAGGCCTATGCCATGACGGGCTGGCGCATCGGCTACGGCGCCGGTCCCGACGAACTGATCAAGGCCATGGCCATCCTGCAGTCGCAAAGCACCTCGGGCGCCTCGTCCGTGAGCCAGGCGGCCGCGCTGGAAGCCTTGTCGGGCCCGCAGGACTGCGTGGCCGAGTTCGCCAGGATCTTCCGCGAACGCCGCGACCTGGCGATTGCCGAGCTGTCCGGCGCGCCGGGCCTGGCCATCGTCGCGCCGCAAGGCGCGTTCTATGTCTTCCCGGATTGTTCCGGCCTGTTGGGCAAGAAGACGCCGGCCGGCGACGTGATCGCGACCGACACCGACCTCACGCACTATCTGCTGCGCGAAGCCGGCGTCGCCGTCATCGACGGCCATGCCTACGGCGCGCCGGGCACGTTCCGGCTGTCGTTCGCCGCCTCGCTGGACGACATCCGGCAGGGATGCTCCGCCATACGGGAAGCCTGCGCCAAGCTGGCCTGAGGGCCAGGCGGGCCTGTTTAACGCTGGCTGGTTCAAGCCAGTTCACCACACAACCACACAAGGGGAATCAACCATGAAACGCCACACTCTCTT
Organism: Achromobacter sp. NPDC058515; assembly: GCF_042721735.1. NCBI lineage: Bacteria > Pseudomonadati > Pseudomonadota > Betaproteobacteria > Burkholderiales > Alcaligenaceae > Achromobacter > Achromobacter sp. NPDC058515. Next base: position 507,566 of record NZ_JBHXNI010000002.1, on the reverse strand, counting down.
CGCCGCCTGCCTGGGCCTGGCTGCGCTGGCCTTGGGCGGAGCCGCCCAGGCCGATCAGGTGGACGACATCAAGGCGCGCGGCGAGCTGGTCTGCGGCACGCTGGGCACCTCGCAGCCGTTCAGCTTCCAGGACGGCGCGACGCGCCAGCTGGTGGGCTACGACGTGGATGTCTGCAAGCTCGTCGCTGACAAGCTGGGCGTCAAGGTCAACTACAAGCTGCTGTCGGTGGCCGCGCGCGTGCCGGAACTGAACGAAGGGCGGGTCGACATCCTGGCGGCCAACCTGGGCTATTCGCCCGACCGCGCCCAGCAGATCTCGTTCAGCCACGCCTATTACGTCAGCCCGCAAAAGCTGATGGTGCGCAAGGACTCGGGCCTGGACTCCGTGGAGGCCCTGAACGGCCGCCGGGTGGGCGCGACCAAGGGCTCCAGCTCCGAACGCGAGATCAAGCGCATTCTCGACAAGTCGCAGGTCATCGGCTATGGCGACAGCTCGGCCACCTACCTGGCCTTGCAGCAAAAGAAGGTGGACGCGCAGTTCGCCTCCGAGCTGGTGCTGGTGCGCCTGGTGCTGCAAAGCCCGCCGACCGCGCCGGTCAGGGTGATCGCCAAGCCGGTGTTCGACGAGCCCTGGGGCCTGGGCGTGCGCAAGTCGGAGCCGCGTTTCCTGGAAACGGTGAACCAGGCGCTGGACGAAGCGGAAGCCTCGGGCGCGGCCGCCAAGCTGTTTGACAAGTGGTTTGGTCCCGAAACGCCGTACAAGCTGGAACGCGGCTTCAAGATCGGCCCGATCGCCGGTTAAGGCCGCGGACCACGGCGCTGCCTTCCGCCAGTCCCGTCACGGCTTCCCGCGCTCCGCCAGGCGATGCGCAGGAAGCCGTGACGCTTGGCGTGGGCCGCGCGATTGCAGGAGATTGATTGCTTTATGAGCCTACTTGACGCATCCCAATACCAGCAGCTGCTCAGCGGCATGGTGGTCACTGTGCAGCTGTTCCTGGTTGCATGGGTCATGGCGTTTTCCATCGCCGTGACGCTGGTGGTTGTGCGCGCCACCAATCTTGCGCCGTGCCGCTGGCTGGTCGACGCCTATGTGGAATATCACCGCAACGTGCCGCTGCTGGTGCAGGTGCTGTTCTGGTACTTCGGCATGCCCGAGCTCTTGCCCGAGGGCTTTCGCATGTGGCTGTACGCGCACAACGCCGAGATGTCGCTGGCCGCGATTGCCCTGGCGCTGGGGTCGGCCGCCTATATCGCCGAAGACATCCGCAGCGGCCTGCGCGCCATCCCCGGCACGCAGTTCGAGGCGGCGCGCGCGCTGGGCGCCAGCTACCTGCAGTGCATGCGCTTCGTGATCGTGCCGCAGGCGGTGCGCATTTCCATCCCGCCGCTGGTCGGCCGCGCGCTGTTGCTGTTCAAGAACACCAGCGTGGCCATGGCGATCGGCGTGATGGAGCTGACCTACCAGGCGCGCGAGATCGAAAACGAAACCTACCGCACCTTCGCCACCTTCGGCGCGGCGACGATCATGTATCTGCTGGGATCGTTCCTGATCATGGCCGTCGGATCGCGCCTCTACGCCCGTTATCGTCTGAACAGCGGAGGCCATGGTGCTTGACCTGCTAATGCAATACTGGCCCACGCTGCTCGTGGGCCAATACCCGAACGGCCCGCTGGGCGGACTGGCCCTGACGCTGATCCTGGCCGCCTGCGGCCTGGCCATGTCCCTGCCGCTGGCGCTGCTGATCGCGCTGGCGCGCGTCAGCCCCTACGGCTGGCTGCGCGTGGCCAGCAAGACGCTGGTCAACGTGGTGCGCGGCATGCCGCTGCTGATGCTGATCTTCTGGGCCTACTTCGTCGTGCCCAAGCTGACCGGCCAGGTCGTCAGCGGCTTCTGGACGCTGATCTTCGCGCTGGTGGTCTACGAAAGCGCCTACCTGTCGGAAGTGATCCGCTCGGGCATCGAGGCGGTGCCGCGCGGCCAGATCGAGGCGTCGCGCTCGCTGGGCGTGGGCTACTGGACGACGATGCGCAAGGTGGTGCTGCCGCAGGCGCTGTTCAACGTGCTGCCCAGCATGACCAGCCAGTTCGTTTCCACCATCAAGGAAACGTCGCTGGGCTATGTCATCAGCGTCAACGAGCTGACCTTCGCGGCCAACCAGGTCAACAACCTGGTGCTGACCCAGCCGCTGCAGGTCTTCGGCATCCTGGCCATCATCTATTTCCTGGTGTGCTTCAGCCTGAGCCGCGGCTTGAGCTGGCTGGACCTGCATATCCGCCGCTCGCGCGCCATGGCTTAACGGAACAACGACATGATCAATCTTGAGAAAGTGAACAAGTGGTACGGCGCGCATCACGTGCTGAAGGACGTGGACCTTTCGGTGGCGCGCGGCGAAGTGCTGGTGGTGTGCGGACCGTCGGGGTCGGGCAAGTCCACCATGATCCGGACGATCAACCGGCTGGAGCCCATCGAGAAGGGCCGCATCCTGATCGACGGCGCCGACATCTACGCCAAGGGCGCCAACCTGAACGCGCTGCGCCAGAAAATCGGCTTCGTGTTCCAGCAGTTCAATCTTTTCCCGCACATGAGCGTGCTGGAAAACGTGATCTTCGCGCCCGTGAACATCCGCAAGCAGCCGCGCAAGCAGGCGATGGAGCTGGCGCGCAGCCTGCTGGAGCGCGTGGGCCTGGAGCACAAGATCGATGCCTATCCGGGTTCGCTGTCGGGCGGCCAGCAGCAGCGCGTGGCGATTGCCCGGGCCCTGGCCCTGCAGCCGCCCGTGATGCTGTTCGACGAGCCGACCAGCGCGCTCGATCCGGAAATGGTGGGCGAGGTGCTGCAGGTGATGAAGGGCCTGGCCAAGGACGGCATGACCATGGTGTGCGTGACCCACGAAATGGGCTTCGCGCGCGACGTGTGCGACCGCGTGGTCTTCATGGACGCGGGCGAGATCCTGGAAATGGACACGCCCGAGCGCTTCTTCAGCGCGCCGGCCCATCCGCGCGCGCAGCGCTTCCTGGCCGACATCCTGCATCCCCGCGGCTGACGCGGCCGCGATGGTAAGGTGAGGGTTTCCATGCGTTTCGCATCGACCGCCGCGATGTACACCCTCAAACAGCTAGAGGCTTTCTACTGGAGCTCCCAACTGGGGAGCTTCAGCGCGTCTTCCCGCAAGCTGCACACCACCCAATCGGCCGTCGCCAAGCGGGTGGGCGAGCTTGAAGCCTTTGCCGGCTCGCCCTTGTTCGAGCGGCGAGCCAAGAAGCTGCTGATGACGCCGCAGGGCCGCAAGCTGTTCGAGCTGGCCAGCGAAATGCTGGAGTTGAACAGCCGCATCGTGCAGAACATGGCCGACCCGGCCAGTTTCGAGGGCGTGGTGCGGCTGGGGGTGACGGAACTGGTCGGCATGACCTGGCTGGCCGGGCTGATCAACCAGATCAGCCTGCGCTATCCGCGCGTGCAGCTCATGCCGGAGATCGACGGCGGCATCACGCTGTACGAACGCCTGGAGCAGGACGAACTGGATCTGGCCATCATGCCCGGCCCGTTCTGGGGCTACCAGTACGACTGCACGCACCTGGGCGCGGTCACCAATGTCTGGATGGCCAGCCCGGCCCTGGACATCGATTTCTCAGCCAATCTGACGCCGCAGGACCTGGCGCCGTATCCCGTGATCTCGCAGCCCACGAATTCCGCGCTGTCGCACCTGTATGACGCGTGGTTCGCGGAACAGGGGCTGCCGGTCAAGCGCGTGCTGACCTGCAACAGCCTGGGGATGATGGCGCAGCTGACGATGCTGGGCCTGGGCATCAGCTATCTGCCGGGCGCCTATTTCGCGCCGCTGGTGGCGCGCGGGGCGCTGTGCCAGCTCAAGGTGCAGCCGGACCTGCCGACCATCAACTACTACGCGGTGCATAAGAAGAACATCGTCAACCCGGTGGTGTCGCGGGTGATCGATATTGCGCGCGAGGAATGCGCGTTCGAGGTGGCGGGGGCGTTCCTGCCCCATGTGCCGCCGGCGGCGAAGCCGCGCGAGGCATAGCGCGGCGGGCCGGTCGCGCCGGCCCGTAGCGGAGGGGCGGGCCTCAGCCGCAGCGGATCGCGGTCATGACGTCCTTGTCGTCCACGATCAGGTTCAGGCGGGTGGCGTTGTATTCCATGGTGACCAGCTGGCCCGGGCGCAGCATGCGGGCGCTGGCGCTGCCGCTGCGCGTGCGCATCTCTTCCATCACCGACGGCGTGGCTTTCTGGCCGATCTGCGATTGCAGCGCGCCGGCGTCGCAGGTCTTGCCGCCGCCGGACATGCCGGAGGACGATCCATACGAAGAACCCGCGGACGAGCCGTAACCGTCGCTCGATGACGACGACGCGCTGGAGGAGCTGGAGGCTGCCGGGGCGCTGGAGGAACGCGGAGTTCCGGTATTGGCGCACGCGGTCAGGCTGGCAACCAGCAGGAAGGGGATCAGCTTGCGGATCATGTAGAGCTCCTTACAACATCGCGACAAAAAAGCCATGATAGACCAGCCGCGACGCGCTGTGACAGGGCGCTTGCCGGCCGGTTCCGCCGGCTGCGCGGCGCCCGAGTTGCAAGCGCGAAATTTGTTTTGACACCGAAGTTGCATGAATATATATTTGTGAAACTATAGTTCCACAAGGTATATCGCCATGACTTCGATGCTGCAGGAACGCATTCTTGCGCAGCAGGACAGCTTCACGGAGAGCGAGCAGCGGCTTGCCCACGTGACCCTGGAGTGCCTGGGCAATATCGCGGCCTATTCGGGCGCCGAACTGGCGCAGAAGGCCGGCGTGTCCAAGGCCACGGCGGGACGCTTCTTCCGGCGCCTGGGCTACGAGAATTTCAACGAGGTGCGGGCCCAGGCGCGCGACGAATCCGACCGCGGCTCGCCGCTGTACGAGATGGCGGGCGTGCGTCCGCCGGACGCCACCGGCGATGCGCTGTCCGAGCATCTGGCCGCGGACCTGCAGAACCTGGTGCAGACCTTCGAACGGCTGGACAGCCGCGACATCGAGCGCGCGGTGGCGCTGTTTGCCGGCGCGCGCCGCATCTGCATCGCGGGCTTTCGCAACGGGCGGGTGCTGGCCCAATACGCCTGGGCGCTGCTGACGCAGCTGCGCGACGGCGTGGCGCTGGTGCCGGGCGCGGGGCTGAACCTGGCCGAGGACCTGGCCGACCTGGGGCCGGAGGACGTGCTGCTGGTGATGGATTTCCGCCGCCGCGTCACCCTGCTCAAGCCCATCGTCGAGCACGCCAACCGCGTGGGCGCCAAGGTGGTGGTGCTGACCGACCCCACCGCGACCGAACTGCCGGCGCGCTCGGACCTGGTGCTGCGCTGCGTCAACAGCGGCGCGGCGGTATTCGATTCCTACGTCGCCGCCACCAGCGTGATCAACCATCTGTGCTCGGCCCTGGCGCGCAAGCTCGGGCCCGCCGCGCGCGAGCGCCTGCAGAACATCGAACGGCTGCACGAACACTACGGCGACTTGCATCGCTGAACCTCAAGAGGAGACTGACTTGAACCACCCGATTCCGAACATCCGGCTGCAGGTCGCGGCAAATCCCGCATTCGAGCCGGCCGGGCCTTACGGCCAGCGGCAGCTGGACGTGCTTGGCGGCCAGGCCTTCGCGCAGGCCGAGGCGCAGATCCGCCGCTGGCCGGGCTACCAGCCCACGCCGCTGCGCGACCTGGCCGGGCTGGCGCGCGCGGCCGGCGTGGCGGCCATTCGTTACAAGGACGAGGGCGGCCGCTTCGGGCTGGGCAGCTTCAAGGCGCTGGGCGGGGCCTACGCGGTCAGCCGCCAGCTGCTGCGCGAACTGGCGGCCCGGCTGGGGCGCGACGACCTGTCGGTCGACGACCTGTTGTCCGGCCGCTACCGGGAACTGACGCAAGCCATGACGGTGACCTGCGCGACCGACGGCAATCACGGGCGTTCGGTGGCCTGGGGCGCGCAGCGCTTTGGCTGCCAGTGCGTGATCTACGTCCATGCGACCGTGAGCGAGGGCCGCAAGCGGGCAATCGAGCAGTACGGCGCGCAGGTGGTGCGCACCGCCGGCAACTATGACGATTCCGTGCGCCAGGCGGCCGAGGACGCGGCGCGGTTCGGACGCTATGTGGTGTCTGACACCTCCTACCCGGGATACATGGAAGTGCCCAAGGACGTGATGCAGGGATACGCGGTGATGGCCGACGAGGCCTTGCGGCAACTGCGCGAAGGCGGCGACGCCGAACTGCCGACGCACGTGTTCCTGCAGGGCGGCGTGGGCGGCCTGGCCGCCGCGGTCTGCGCGCATTTCTGGGAGCAGCTGGGCGCGCGCCGTCCGCGCTTCATCGTGGTCGAGCCCGACAAGGCGGCCTGCCTGTACGAGAGCGCCCGCGCCGGCAAGCCGGTGGCGGTGCATGGCGATCTGGACACGGTGATGGCCGGCCTGGCTTGCGGCGAGGTGTCGCTGCTGGCCTGGGAGGTGCTGCACCCGGGAGCGCAGGCGTTTCTCACGGTGGACGACGAGGCCGCGCTGGAGACGGTGCGCCTCTTGGCCAGCGGCAAGTATGGCGACGCGCCCGTCGTCGCCGGCGAATCGGCGGTGGCGGGGCTGACCGGCTGCCTGGCGGCGCTGGCCGATCCGGCGGCGCGCGACGCGCTGGGCCTGGACGCAGGCAGCCGCGTGCTGGTGTTCGGCAGCGAAGGCGCGACCGACCCGGAACTCTACCAGCGCATCGTCGGCAAGAGCGCCGCCGAAGTCGAAGCCGGGGCCGCGGCATGACTGGCGCCGCGCAAAAGACCGGCCCGGCTGCCGCGCGCATCGACGGCGTCCGCCTGCTCGGGCGCATCGCGGACCTGGCGCAGGTCGGCGCGATCGACGGCGGCGGGGTGTGCCGCCTGGCGCTGACCGACGCCGACCGGCAGGGACGCGATCTGGTCGTGCAATGGATGCGCGAACTGGGGCTGGCCGTGACGATCGACGGCATCGGCAACGTGGTGGGCTTGCGCGCCGGCCGCGAGGCGGGGCCGCCGGTGATGACGGGCTCGCATATCGACACGGTGCGCACCGGCGGGCGCTATGACGGCAACCTGGGCGTGCTGGCCGGGCTGGAAGTGGTGGCGGCGCTGAACGATGCCGGCATGACGACGCGGCGGCCGGTGGCGGTGGCTTTCTTTACCAACGAGGAAGGCGCGCGCTTTGCGCCCGACATGATGGGCAGCCTGGTGTTCCAGGGCGACATGGCGCTGGCGGATGCGCTGGCCACGGTGGGCATAGACGGCACCACGGTGGGCGAGAACCTGGCCCGGATCGGTTACGCCGGCGCCGCCGCCACGGGCAACAACCAGGTGCATGCCTTTGTTGAATTGCACGTGGAGCAGGGGCCGGTGCTGGAGCACGAGGACTACGCCATCGGCGCGGTGACCGGGGTGCAGGGCATCCACTGGATCGAGTTCACGCTGCTGGGCGTGTCCAACCACGCGGGCACCACGCCGATGGCGCTGCGCCACGACGCCGGCATCGTCGCGGCCCGCATCGCCTGCTTCGCCCGCGATCTCACGCGCGAACTGGGCGGCGGCCAGCTTGCGACGGTCGGGCAGGTCAACCTGTTTCCGAACCTGATCAACGTCATCCCCAACCGCGCGACCTTCACGCTGGACCTGCGCAATACGGATGGCGCGGCGCTACGGCAGGCGATCGCGCGCTGCATGGCCTACGCGGCGCAGGCGGCGGCCGAGGAGGGCGTGGAGCTGGCGCACCGGGTGCTGGCCGACTTCGAGCCGGTGGCGTTCGACGAGGCCATCGTCGGCCGGGTCGAGGCGATTGCGCGGCAACGCGGGCATCGCGTGCGGCGCCTGCCCAGCGGCGCCGGCCACGACGCCCAGATGCTGGCGCGCATGTGTCCGACCGGCATGGTGTTCGTGCCCAGCGTGGGCGGCCTGTCGCACAACGTCGCGGAATTCACGCATGACCACGATATCGAGGCGGGCGCCGGCGTGCTGCTGGAACTGATGCTCGAACTCGCAGAACAATGAACCCGTAGGAGACTGAACATGTCACGCATCATCAATGTCGCGGCCGCGCAGCTTGGGCCCATCCAGCGCAGCGACACGCGCCGGGAGGTCGTCGAGCGCCTGCTCGCCCACCTGCGCCAGGCCCACGCCATGGGTTGCCAACTGGTGGTATTTCCGGAACTGGCGCTCACGACCTTCTTTCCCCGCTGGTATATGGAGGACCCGGCCGAGATCGACGCCTTCTACGAAAGCGAGATGCCGGGCCCGCAGACCCGGGTGCTGTTCGAGACCGCCCGCAAGCTGGGCATCGGCTTCTACCTGGGCTACGCGGAGCTGGCGGTGGAACACGGCGTCAAGCGCCGCTTCAACACCTCTATCCTGGTGGGCCAGGACGGCGCCATCATCGGCAAGTACCGCAAGGTGCATCTGCCGGGCCATGCCGACAACGAGCCCTGGCGCGCCTTCCAGCACCTTGAGAAGCACTATTTCGAGCCGGGCGGGTCGTTCGATGTCTGGCGCGGCTTCGGCGGCGTGATGGGCATGGCGCTGTGCAACGATCGCCGCTGGTCGGAGACCTATCGCGTGATGGGCCTGCAGGGGGCGGAAATGATCCTGCTCGGCTACAACACGCCGGTGCACAACCCGCCCGCGCCCGAGCATGACGACCTGTCCATGTTCCACAACCACCTGGTGATGCAGGCGGGCGCGTACCAGAACGGCGCCTGGGTGGTGGGCGTGGCCAAGGCCGGCAAGGAAGAGGGCTGCGAGATGATCGGCGGCAGCTGCATCATCGCGCCGTCGGGCGAGATCGTGGCGGCCTGCTCGACCAAGGGCGATGAGCTGGCGATCGCGCGCTGCGACCTGGATCTTTGCCTGTCCTACAAGAACACCACGTTCAATTTCGAACGGCACCGGCGTCCCGAAGCCTACGGGCTGATCACGCAGCGCAGAGGTGCGATGGAACCCGCGCCGGAGGTGGCGATCACCGCCTAGCCTGCGGCGCGGCAAGCGCGGGGGCCGCCAGGCCGCCCGCAACCCCGGTCCGTGCGTTCCTTTCCCATAAAAACAGCATGCGGGCGCCCAGAGCGCCTGCAGGGGAGCGTTCGGCCTGAAAAAACAGACCCCAAGGTGAAAAAATATGGACCAGTCAGTCGAGAGCATTGCGGCTTCTCCCGTTGCCGCGGACAAGGACCCCCTGGCGCGGGACGATGCGCTGTACAGAAAGGTGGCGTGGCGCCTGCTGCCGTTCCTGATGGTGTGCTACATCGCGGCGTTCCTGGACCGCGTGAATGTCGGCTTTGCCAAGCTGCAGATGCTGGACGACCTGCAGTTCAGCGAAACGGTCTACGGCCTGGGCGCGGGCATCTTCTTCATCGGCTACTTCCTCTTCGAGGTGCCCAGCAATGTGCTGATGCACCGCATCGGCGCGAAGAAGACGCTGGCGCGCATCATGATCCTGTGGGGCCTGATCTCGGCCGCCATGGCGCTGACCCAGACGCCGACCCAGTTCTACATCCTGCGCTTCCTGCTGGGCGCGGCCGAGGCCGGCTTCTATCCGGGCATCATTCTTTACCTGACCTATTGGTTCCCGTCGAACCGGCGCGGCCAGATCGTGGCCGTGTTCATGACGGCGGTGCCGTTCGCCGGCATCCTGGGCGGGCCGCTGTCGGGCTGGGTGATGGAGGCCTTCCACGATCACCACGGCCTGGCCGGCTGGCAATGGATGTTCATCATCGAGGCGATTCCCTCGGTGCTGCTGGGCCTGGCGGTGTTCTGGTACCTGGACGACCGCATCGGCGACGCGCGCTGGCTGTCGCCGGCGGAGAAGTCGCGGCTGGACCAGAACCTGCTGCGCGAGAAGACCGCCAAGACGGAGCATGTGTCGATGCTGACGCTGCTGAAGGACCGGCGCGTCGTCCATATGGCGCTGATCTGCTATTGCACCGTGTCCAGCCTGTCCGGGCTGGCGTTCTGGCTGCCCTCGGTGATCCGGTCCACCGGCGTCCAGTCGCTGCTGCACATCGGCCTGCTGACGGCCGTGCCGAACGTGTGCGCGGTGATTTCGATGGTGCTGGTGTGCCGCCATTCGGACGCGACCCGCGAGCGCCGCTGGCACATGATCGTGCCGTTCCTGGTGGGCGGCGCGGGCCTGGCGCTGAGCACGCTGTTCAGCCATAACCCGATGCTGGCCGTGGCCATGCTGTCGGTGGCGGCCGCCGGCTGCATGGTGTGCTCGCCCTTGTTCTGGAGCCTGCCGACCGCCTTCCTGGAAGGCAAGAGCGCCGCGGCCGGCATCGCCGGCATCAACTCGTTCGCCGGCCTGGCGGCCTTTGTCAGCCCCTATGCGATCGGCTGGATCAAGGACCTGACCGGTTCGACCAACTGGGGCATGTACTTCCTGGCCAGCTTCGCGCTGATCGGCGCGGTGCTGGTCTACCGCGTGCCCAAGGAACTGGTGAACCGCTAGCCGCGGCGCTTCGATATCGGCGGGCGCCCGTCGCCCGCCACTCTTTGACAGGAATGACGATGACTTTGGACGTAGTGGCGTTGACGCAGGCGATGGTGCGCATCCCCAGCCTTTCCGGCAAGGAGGGCGAGATGGCGGCATTGATGGCCGCCACGATGCGCGAGGCGGGCTTCGGCCCGGTCACGACCGACCGCAACGGCTCGGTGCTGGGCCTGATCGGCCCGGCGGACGCGGAGGTGGCGCTGCTGTTCGACGGGCACATGGACGTGGTGCCGGTGACGGGGGACTGGCGCTTCGATCCGTTCGGCGCGGAGATCCGCGATGGCCGGCTGTACGGGCGCGGCAGCACCGACATGAAGGGCGGCATCGCGGCGGCGATCTGCGGCGTCGCGGCGGCGGCGCGGGAAGGCTTGAAGCGCCGCGTGGCCGTGTCGGCCAGCGTGCTGGAGGAGATCATCGAAGGCCATGCGCTGGCCTCGGTGCTGGACGCCTGCGCGCCGCGGGCGGTGGTCATCTGCGAACCGTCGAAGCTGCAGATCAAGGCCGGCCAGAAGGGGCGGGTAGAGCTGCTGCTGACCTTTCACGGCAAGCCGGCGCACGCCGCGACGCCGCACATCGGCGTCAATCCGCTGCATGCGGCGGCGCGGGCGCTGACCGCGCTGGAAAGCCTGCCGCTGCCGCATGACGAGGTGCTGGGACAGGCGCTGCTGGTGCCGACCGACATCGTGTCGCACCCGTATCCGTCGATCTCCATGATCCCGATCACGACGACCATACGCTTTGACCGGCGCACCGTGTCGGGCGAGAGCCTGGCGGACGTGCTGGCGCAGATCCGCGCGCACCTGGCCAGCCACGGCCTGCGCGATTTCACGCTGGCGGTCAGCGAGGATCGGGTGGCGACCTACACCGGCCAGCACGCCACGCCGCCGCGCTGGCTGCCCGGGTGGCGCTGCGACGCGGACGCGGCGCTGCTGCAGGCGGCGCGGGTGGCCGTGGGCGACAGCGGCAGGGAGCCGGTCGTCGGCAGTTGGGCGTTCTGCACCAACGGCTCGGAGTCGGCCGGGCGCCGCGGCATCCCGACCATCGGCCTGGGGCCGGGCAACGAAGAGGACGCGCACACCATCGACGAATCCATCGCGCTGGACCAGCTGGAAGGCGCCCGCGACATCTACCGGAACCTGGTGCGCGCCATGTGCGCTTAGGGTCAGGCGCCCGGGGGCGCCTGCATCCCCGGCAGCTTGCCCAGCCGGTCGGCCAGGAACTGGATCAGCAGCCGCGCCCGCAGGGACTGGTAGCGGCGCGACGGATAGATCAGGAAGGCCTCTTGCGGCGCGGCGGTCCATTTGGGCAGGACGCGCAGCAGCTCGCCGCTGGCCAGCAGGTCGTCCACCAGCCAGGCCGGGCACAGGCCGATGCCCGCGCCCGAGGCCAGCGTTTCCCGGATGGCCAGGGCATTGTTGACCCGGAAGCGTCCGTGGGTCTGGACGGCGGCGCGCCTGGCGCCCTGTTGCAGTTCCAGGGTGTCGCCCGCGGCCAGCCAGGCGAAACGGACGTACTCGTGGGCGGGCAGGTCGTCCGGCGTCCGGGGCTTGCCGCGCGCGGCCAGGTAGGCGGGCGCGGCCACCAGATAGCGCGGCGACATGGCAGCCTTGCGCGCGACGGCATGGGGCGGCAGGCTGCCGCCCAGCCGCAGCGCGACGTCCACGCCTTCTTCCACCAGGTCGACGAAGCGGTCGTTCAGGATCAGCTCGACCTGGATGTCGGGGTAGGCGTCCAGGAACTGCAGGATCAGCGCGTTCAGCCGGAACTGGCCCAGCGCGACCGGCGCATTGACGCGCAGGAAGCCCGTGGGCGTCTCGGTCTGGCCGCGGGCGTCGGCCACCGCCTCCGCATACTCTTCCAGCACCCGCGTGGCGCGTTCGTAGAAGCGCTTGCCTTGCTCGGTGGGCACGACCCGGGTGGTGCTGCGCTCCAGCAGGCGCACGTTCATGTCTTTTTCCAGCGCCGCCACGATCTTGCTCAGGGCGGGCTGGCTCAGGCCTTGTTCACGCGCGGCGGCGGACAAGGTGCCCAGTTCCACGGCGCGGACAAAGGCGCGCATGGCGCGCAGGGTATCCATGGTCGTCATTCCTTTTTGGAAGAAGCGGTATGTATTTTACGTGGCTACCGACGTATTCAGGAAGAACCTATCGTGGCGTCACCCACTTCGATTCTTTCTGTAAAGGAATGCCATGAACTCCCGCACCCCGCTGCGTTTTCTGAATGCGCTTGCCATCCTGGTCGGCAGCCTGTCCGTGCCGGCCGCGCCGGCGGCGGCCGGGGCGCCCGCCCGCGTCGCCCAGGGCCCCGCGTCCGCAAGCGCCTGGACCAGCTCCTGGTTCGCCAGCCCCCAGCCCTTGTGGGACGCCTCCTTTGTGCTGCCCACGGGGATGCCCGCCGAACTGCGGGACCAGACCCTGCGGGAAAGGCTCAGGCTCAGCCTGGGCGGCAAGCGCCTGCGGGTGGTGCTGTCCAACCGCTATGGCGCGCAGCCGCTGGTGATCGGCGCGGCCCATGTGGCGCTGGCCGGGGAGGGGGCGGCGATCCGCCCCGGCTCGGACCGCGCCTTGACCTTTGGCGGCCGGCCCGGCGTGACGGTGGCGCCGGGCGCGCAGGCGGTCAGCGATCCCGTGGACCTGCCCGTGGCCGCCTTGAGCGAACTGGCCGTCAGCACGTATTTTCCGCAGGCCACGCCGGTCGCGACCTTTCATTGGGGCGCGCAGCAAACCGCCGCGCTGGCGCGGGGCAATGCCAGCGCCGCGCCGGACCTGCCCGGCGCGCGGCCGCTGGCCGGACGGGCCTTCCTGGCGGGCGTCTGGGTGGAGGGTCCGGCGGATGCGCCGGTGGTGGTCGCGTTCGGGGACTCGCTGACCGACGGCAATGGCTCGACGCCGGGTGCGAACCGCCGCTGGCCGGACTTCCTGGCCCGCCGCCTGGCGCCGCTGGGCGTGGGCGTGGTGAACGCGGGGATTTCGGGCGCCCGGGTCTGGGGCGACAAGATGGGCCAGAACGCCATGGCGCGCTTCGAGGCTGACGTGCTGTCCCAGCCCGGCGTGCGCACGGTGGTGATGATGCTGGGCATCAACGACATCGGCTGGCCCGACAGCGCCTTCGCCCCGCAGGACGCGCCCATGACGGCGGCGCGGCTGGTCGAAGGCTACCGGCAACTGGCGGACGCCGCCCATGCGCGCAACGTGCGCATCGTGGCGGGCACGATCGCGCCGTATGAAGGCTCGCTGCACGGCACGGCCCTGGCCGGTCACTACAGCCCGGCCAAGGACGCGGTGCGGCTTGAGGTGAACCGCTGGATCCGCGAAAGCGGCGTGTTCGACGCGGTGGTGGATTTCGAGGCGGTGCTGCGCGATCCGTCCCATCCGGCCCGCCTGCTGCCGGCCTATGATTCCGGCGACCATCTGCATCCGGGCGACGCCGGCTACCAGGCGATGGCGCAGGCGCTGGATATGGCGACGCTCTTCGGGCGCTGAACCGGCGTCAATGAAAATTGCGGCTTTGCGTGGCCAGCCCCCCCAGCAGGTCGGACATGTCCACCAGCCGCTGCGCGATCAGGTGGCGCACGCCGTCCACGCTCTGCCAGGCCCCGAACACGCCCAGCAGGTTGGCGCCCAGCAGCTCGCGGCGCTGGCGCTCGATCAGTTCGGGGCGCACCACCACGTTGACGGGTCCGGTCTCGTCTTCGAGCGTCACGAAGATCACGCCCTTGGAGGTTTGCGGCCGCTGGCGCACGGTGACGATGCCGCAGGCGCGCGCCGAGCGCTTGTTCGGGTAGCCGTTAAGCACCGAGGCGGGCTGGAAATTGCGGGCGGCCAGTTGCGGACGCAGCAAGGCCACGGGATGGCTGTGCAGCGTCAGGCCCACGCTGCGGTAGTCCGCGGCCACGGTCTGGCTTTCGGAGGGGGCGGACAGCCGCGGCGCCTGGACGTCCACGATCTCGGCGTCGCGCAGCAGGTCGCGGCTCTGCACGCTGGCGGCGGCTTCCCAACTGGCCTGGCGCCGGTGGCCGGCCAGCGTGCGCAGGGCGTCGCCGGCGGCCAGCGAATTCAGGTCATGGCGGTTGAGTCCGGCGCGCCGGGCCAGGTCGCCGGTGTCGGCGAAAGCGGCTTGGGCGCGCGCGGCCTCGATGCGCCGGGCGGCGTCTTCGCGCATGCCCTGGATCAGGCTCAAGCCCAGCCGGACGGCGGGGCGGGGGGCCTCGGGGCCTGGCGCGTGGACATGCGCGCGGCGCCGGGCGCCGGGGTGGCCGGCGGGCAGGGTTTCCAGCGCGGAGTCCCAGCCGCTGACGGTTACGTCCGCGGGCAGCACGCAGACCCCGTGGCGGCGGGCGTCCTGCACCAGCTGCGCAGGGGCATAGAAGCCCATGGGCTGGGAATTGAGCAGGGCGGCCAGAAAGGCTTCCGGTTCGTGGCGCTTGAGCCAGGAGCTGGAGTACGCCAGCAGGGCGAAGCTGGCGGCATGGCTTTCCGGGAAGCCGTATTCGCCAAAGCCTTCGATCTGGCGGAACAGGGCCTCGGCAAAGTCCAAGGTGTAGCCATGCGCCAGCAGTCCGCCCACCAGCTTGATGCGGAACTTGTCCACGCCGCCCTTGCGCTTCCAGGCGGCCATGGACCGGCGCAACTGGTCGGCTTCGCCGGGCGAGAAGCCCGCGGCGACCACGGCGATCTGCATAACCTGTTCCTGGAAGATGGGCACGCCCATGGTCCGGCAGAGCACGCCGCGCACCTTTTCGCTGGGATAGGTTTCTTCTTCCTTGCCCTGGCGGCGGCGCAGGTAGGGATGGACCATGCCGCCCTGGATCGGGCCGGGCCGCACGATGGCGACCTGCACCACCAGGTCGTAGTATTCGCGCGGCCGCAGGCGCGGCAGCATCGTCATCTGCGCGCGCGATTCGATCTGGAACACGCCCACGGTGTCGGCGTCGCAGATCATGTCGTAGGTGGGGGCGTCGCCCTCGGGGATGTCCTGCAGCGTCAGCGTGCGGCCGCGGCGCTGGCCGGCCAGTTCGAGCGTGCGGCGCAAGGCCGACAGCATGCCCAGCGCCAGCACGTCCACCTTCAGCAACTTCAGGGCGTCCAGGTCGTCCTTGTCCCATTGCACGACGCTGCGGTCTTCCATGGCGGCGTTTTCGATGGGCACCAGGCGCGAGAGCTTGCCGCGCGAGATCACGAAGCCGCCCGGGTGCTGCGACAGGTGGCGCGGAAAGCCCATCATGGTCTGCGCCAGCGAGGCCCACTGGCGCGCCACCCGGGATTCCGGGTCCAGGCCGCACGCGCCCAGGGTGCGCAGCATTTCCTTCTTGCCGTCCCACCATTGATGGGCGCGGGCCACGGCGTCGATGACGCCGGGGTCCACGCCGAGCGCGCGGCCGGTGTCGCGCAGCACGCTGCGCGGGCGGTAGGAAATCACGACGGCGGTCAGCGCGGCGCGGTCGCGTCCGTATTTCCCGTAGATGTACTGGATGACCTCTTCGCGGCGCTGGTGCTCGAAGTCCACGTCGATATCGGGCGGCTCGTTGCGTTCCTTGCTGATGAAGCGTTCGAAGAGGTTGTTGCCGCGCACCGGGTCCACCGCGGTGACGCCCAGGCAATAGCACACGGCGGAGTTGGCGGCCGAGCCCCGGCCCTGGCACAGGATGCCGGCCTTGCGGGCGAACTGCACGATGTCGTAGACGGTCAGGAAATAGGCTTCGTAGCGCAGGTCGGCGATCAGCGCCAGTTCCTTTTCGATCTGCGCGGCCACGCTGTCCGGAACGCCGGCGGGAAAGCGGCGGGCGGCCCCGGCCAGGGTTTCCTGGCGCAGATAGGTGGCCGGGGTGTGGCCGCGCGGCACGATCTCGTCGGGATATTCGTAATGCAGCTCGTCCAGCGAAAACGCGCAGCGGCGCGCCACCGCCAGCGTCTGCGCCAGCGCCTCGGGCGGGTACAGGCTGGCCAGCCGCATGCGGCTGCGCAGGTGCTGTTCGGCATTGCCGGACAGCTCGTAGCCGCATTGCGACACCGGGCGGCGCGTGCGGATGCCGGTCAGCGTATCGTGCAGCGGCTTGCGCGAACGGACATGCATCTGGACCTGGCCCACCGCCACGACGGGCAGTTCCGATTCGCGCGCGGCATGCTCGACCGCGGCGCGGTGCAGGTCGTCGCGCGACTGGTACAGCAGGGTCAGCCCCACCCAGGCGCGATGGGGGAAGGCGCGCGCCAGCCAGCGCGCCTTCTCGGCCATGCGGTCGGCGTCGGTGCCGTAGGCGGGGGTCAGGATGGCCAGGCATTCGGGCAGGTGGCGCAGATGCGCGCAGCCGTCGGGCGGATCGGTGAGGTCTTCGGGGGCCAGCCGGTATTCGCCCTTGGGCGCGCGGGTGCGGGCCAGCGTGATCAGTTCGGACAGGTTTCCATAGCCTTCGCGGGTCTGCGCCAGCAGGGTCAGGCCCAGCGGCGCGGCGTCCGGCGCCGCGCGCAGCTGGAAGGTGGCGCCGATGATCAGCGGCAGCTTCTGGGCCTTGGCTTCCGTGTGGGCGCGCACCACGCCCGCCAGCGAGCATTCGTCGGTCAGCGCCAGGGCGGCGTAGCCCAGCTCGGCGGCGCGCGCGGCCAGTTCCTCGGGGTGCGAGGCGCCCTGCAGGAAGGAAAAATTGGACTGGCATTGCAGTTCGGCGTAGCCGGGCAGGCGGGCCAGGGCGTCAGCCGGGTCCAGCGCGTCGGGGGCGTCGTCGTCCAAGCGCATGAGGGGTCAGGCGTACAGCCCGTGCAGGAACCAGCGGGCGTGCTCGGCATCGCGCTCGCGGTAGATCCAGTAGCGCGCGCCGGCCGCGTCCTCGGCGACGAAATAGTCGCGCACGGTCAGGGCCGGGTCCCACCAGCCGCTTTCGATGCGTTCGGGGCCGCGCATCAGCCGCAGCGCCTGGCCGCCGTACTGCGGCCGATGGCCGGACAGCTTCAAGGGCAGCGGCGTTTCCAGCAGCCAGAACGGGCGGTCGAGCAGGGTGGGCAGGGGCTCGGGACGCTGGGGCGCGGCCAGCGCATCGCCCCAGGCATTGGCGGCCTCGGGGCGGTGGTCGGCGGCGGGCTGGGCATGGCGCACCTGGTCGCGGCCCAGCCGCGCCACCAGCAGGTCCAGCAGCCGCGCGTGATCGGCGGCGGTGCCGCCGGGTTCGGGAAACAGGGTGGTGCTGGCCGCGGGCTGCTCCAC
This sequence comes from Achromobacter sp. NPDC058515, assembly GCF_042721735.1. Taxonomy (NCBI): domain Bacteria; kingdom Pseudomonadati; phylum Pseudomonadota; class Betaproteobacteria; order Burkholderiales; family Alcaligenaceae; genus Achromobacter; species Achromobacter sp. NPDC058515. Next base: position 489,852 of record NZ_JBHXNI010000002.1, on the reverse strand, counting down.
GGTGTCGGGCGCCAGCAGCGCCACGGCGATGACGGGGGCTTCCAGGGTGAAGTGGTTCAGCTTTTCGCGCAGCAGGTGCAGGAGCTGCGGCGCCTGCCAGACGGGCTGGGCCAGGGCCAGTTCCAGTTCGGTGGGCGGCCGGGCGTGGCGGCCGCGCTCGTGCTCCATGCTGAGCACCACGCGGCGCACCGCCAGTTGTCGGGCGGCCAGCCAGCCGCCGAGCTGCTCGGCCAGCCGGCGCGCCACCGCCAGCACCGCGTCGGTGTGCTCCACGTAGTCCATGAGCTCGATGCGCCGCGAAAACTGATTGGGCGGCTCGATCCAGCGGTAGAGCTCGGGCGCCTGGCCGTAGGCGGCGTCCAGGGCTTGCAGCAGTTCGGGCGTGCTGCGCCGCTGCAGGCCCGCGCGCGGCAGGGCGCGCAGGTGCGCCAGCGTGTGGCAGCCGATGTCGTCCAGCCAGTCCCGCCGGGCCTGCGCCTGGGGCAGCAGCGACAGGGGCAGGGCATCCAGCCGGCGCGCGAGCGTGGGCAGCGTCAGGGTGCGCCGGGGGACGCGCCGGCCGGGGCGGTGCGCCAGCAGCCAGGCGCCCGCGGCGGTGGGCGCCATGCCCAGCGTCACGCGCAGGTCCAGGGCGCGCAGCGTGGCGGCCACCCGCTGGCTCAGCGCCCGCGGGCCGCGAAAGAACATCAGGCTGGCGCCCACGTTCAGGAGAATGGTGTCCTCGCCGCCCAAGGCGATTTCGGGCGTGTACCGCAGCAAGGCCAGCGCCGCCCCTTGCAGGGCTTCGGCTTCGGCCAGGGCATTGCGGGGCAGCAGCTCGACCTCGGGGGCGATGGCCGCCGCGCCGGCGCGGCGCATGCCCGGCGCGACGCCGGCCCGGCGGGCGGCGGGAGTAAGGGCGGCGACGCGTTCCTGGTCCAGAACGGCGAACGCCTCCCCCTCATGCGGCCAGTGCGGGCGTATGGCGTCCAGCGGCAGGCAGCGCAGGAAGGCGGCGATCCAGAGGCGCATGGCGGGGAGAAGAAGGCGTAAGGGCGCCGGGCTCCAGGCCCACGTACAGCGGCGTGTCGCAGACAGGCCCCCGGCGCTTGAGGATGTGTACGGACAAGCCGCCCGGCGCGGGCGCAAGCGCCAGCCGCAAGGCGGCGGGGGTGGCGTTCTGCGCGGCGCGCGACGGGCGCACGGCGATGAACAGCAGGTCGCTGGCCTGGGCGGCCAGGTGCAGGCGGCGCAGGGATTCGGGGCGCACATGGGGCAGCCAGCAGATCAGCGCGCCGCAACTGCCGTTCTTGAGGATCTGCTCGGTGGCCCACAGCGCGTCGACGGGCTTTTCGGGCGCCACCCAGAGCAGTTGCCGGGGATCCAGCCGCCAGCTCATCCAGCTGGCGATGTGGGGGACGTGCGGAGGCTGCACCAGGGCAATGGGGCGCCGCGTTTCCAGTTGGGCCAGCGCCGGACGCAGCAGGCGGATTTCTCCGACGCCGGGATGCGGGGTCAGCAGTTCGACCAGCGACCCCAGCGGCCAGCCGCCGTCGGGCAGCTCGGCCGACAGCGCGGCGTGCCCGGTGGGCAGGGTGCGGGCGACGCCTTGGGCAAGCTGGGTGGCGCGCCACAGGGCGGGATGGATACGTTCAGGGGACTGCATGGCGGGGGCGCCTGGGGCTCAATAAGCTGTATGAATATACAGTATTGTACCGGGCTTTGATCCCGCCGGACGTATCGAAAAGTGCCCCGCCGCGCGCCCCGGGGGCGGTCCGGCGGACGCGCGCCGTGCGGAGCTCAGCCGGGCGCGGGGCGGGCCTGGGCCGGCGCTTCTGGGGACGCATCGGCGCCGCGGTCCGCCGCGAGGCCGTAGAAGCGCATGTCCGCGTACCGGATCCAGCGCGACCCGCGCAGCAGCCGGTGGCCGAGCCACAAGCCCAGGAACAGCGGAATGGCCAGATAGGTCGAGATCACCCCGATCCAGTCGATGCGATCTTCCAGAAACGCCTGGTAGTTCTGGCCCAGCGTGACCAGCAGGCACAGCACGAAGGCGAACAGCGGGCCAAAGGGGAACAGGCCGGCCTTGTAGGGCAGGTCGGCGGTGTCGTAGCCGTGCTTCACGTAGCCCTGGCGGAAGCGGTAGTGGCTTACCGCGATGCTCAACCAGACGATGAACTCCGTCATGCCCGCGAAGTTGAGCAGCCAGATATACACCGCCTTCGGGCTGTACACCACGCTAAAGAGGCACAGACAGGCCAGCAGTGTGGTCGCCAGCAGCGCATACAGCGGCACGCCGTTGGCGGTCAGGCGCTTGAACAGGGCGGGGGCCTGGCCTTCGGCCGCCATGTTGAACAGCATCCGCGTGGCGGCGTACATGCCCGAGTTGCCGGCCGACAGCACCGAGGTCAGGATCACCGCGTTCATCACCGTGGCCGCCGACAGCAGCCCCGCGTGCTCGAACACCAGCGTGAACGGACTGACGGCGATGTCCTCGACTTCGTTGCGCAGCAGTTGCGGGTCGGTATAAGGCAGCAGCAGGCCGATGATCAGGATGGCCAGCACATAGAACAGCAGGATGCGCCAGAACACGTTGTTGATGGCGCGCGGCACGTTGCGCCGGGGGTTCTCGGATTCGCCGGCCGCCACGCCCACCAGCTCGGTGCCCTGGAAGGAATAGGCCACCACCATCGCCACCCCGACCCAGGTCGCCACGTTGCCCACGAAGGGCGCGTCGCCCACCGTCCAGTTCGCCAGGCCGACCGGGTCGCTGCCATGGATGATGCCCGCCAGCATCGCCAGCCCCACCGCGATGAAGCACAGCACGGCGACGACCTTGATGATGGCGAACCAGTATTCCGCCTCGCCGAAGCTGCGCGCCGAAAACGCGTTCAGCCCGAAGGTCAGCGCCAGGAACGCGACGCTCCATATCCATCCGGGCGTATCCGGCAGCCAGTACGCCATGACCAGCTGCGCCGCCACGACGTCGACGGCGACCACCGTGGCCCAGCTGATCCAGAAGTTCCACCCCAGCGCAAAGCCGAAGCCCGGGTCCACGTAGCGCGAGGCATAGGTGCAGAAGGAGCCCGACACGGGCATGAAGGTCGCCAGTTCGCCCAGGCTGGTCATGATGAAGTAGACCATCAGGCCGATCAGGAGGTAGACCATCAGCGCGCCGCCGGGGCCGGCCTGCGCGATGGCCGCGCCGGAGGCGACGAACAGGCCGGTGCCGATGGCCCCGCCCAGCGCTATCATCGTCAGGTGGCGCGCCTTGAGCACGCGGTGGAGCTGGTTCTGGCTGGCGGGCGTCGTGGCGCCCGCGTCGGTTGTCGGTGTTTGCATTGCGGGGTGAGAGGTTGCCGTCGCGGCGGAGTTGCGGGCGCGGGCGCAGGGGGGCAGGCCCCAGGCAACACCGCGCAAGCCGGCCGGTCCGTGGCGGTTGGGCGAGGGTTGCTTCAAGCCGCGCATTTTACAATGCGGCAATCGGGGCTCGGTTCGGCGGCCCCATGCCAGTACGGAGCGGTTTCATGGCGTCTTCCAGTTCTATCGAATTCCTTCCCGATCCGGGCGTCGACGTGCGCCAGCTCTTCATCCTGCTGCACGGCGTGGGCGGTTCGCCCGACAATCTGCGGCCATTGGCCCAGGCCGTGCGCGCCGCGTTTCCGACGGCGGCGGTGCTGATCCCCGAGGGCTTCGAGCCCTTCGACGGCGGCGGCGCGGGCCGGCAATGGTTTTCAGTGCGCGGCGTGACCGAGGAAAACCGCCCCGAACGCGTGGCCCAGGCCATGCCGCCCCTGGAAGCCTATGTGCGCGCCGCGCAGGCCCGCTTCGGGCTGCTGCAATCGGACACCGCGCTGGCGGGCTTTTCGCAGGGCGCCATCATGGCGCTGGAACTGGTGCAGGCCCACGACGGCATGGCCGGGCGCGTCATCGCGTTTTCGGGCCGCTATGCGCAACTGCCCAAGACCGCCCCGCAATACACCACCCTCCATCTGCTGCACGGCGCCGACGATCCGGTCATGAGCGTGGCGCACATCCAGGCGGCGCAGACGCGCCTGGACGAGCTGCATGGGGATTCCACCATCGACATCGCCACCCATGTCGGCCACGAATTGCATCCGGCCCTGATCCAGCGCGCCATCGTGCGCCTGCAGACCTGCGTGCCGCTGCGCAGCTGGGAAGCGGCGCTGGGCCTGAACCAGGCCCCGCCGGACGGCACCACGGTGCATTGATTACTTCTCCCAGCCGCCGCCCAGCGCCAGGAACACCGCGATCTGGTCGCTGCTGAGCTCGGCCTGCGAGGCCGCCAGCGCGCTTTCGTTGGTGGCCAGCGTGCGTTCGGCGTCCAGCACCGTCAGGTAGTCGGTCTTGCCGTACTGGAACAGCCGGCGCGCCTGCGAGGCGGCTTCGGCGCTTTGGTCGCGCGCGGCGCGCAGGGCGGAGTCGCGGTCCAGCTGCCGGGCGTAGACGATCAGCGCGCTTTCCGTTTCCCGCAGGGCGTTCAGCACGGTCGCGTCAAAGCGCGCCGCCGCCGCCTTGGCGCCGGCCTCGGCTTCGGCGATGCGGGCCTGCGCGGCGCCCGTGTTGGGGATGGTCCACGAGATCAGCGGACCCACGCTCCAGCTGAAGGTGCCGCGGTCGCCGAGCATGGAGGCCGGGCCGCCCGACGCGGCCGACAGGCCCAGCGTGATCTTGGGATAGAGGTCGGCCGTGGCCACGCCGATGCGCGCGGTGGAGGCGGCCAGGGTGCGCTCCGCCTGCCGGATGTCGGGACGGCGGCGCAGAAGCTGGGCGCCGTCGCCCACCGGGATGGTCTCCGTCAGCTTCGGCGCCGTCGCGCATTGCAGCAGCGCGGGCGAAATCTCGCCGGGCGTCTGGCCGGTCAGCGCGGCCAGGCGATACAGGGCGGTGCGCTGCTGGGCCTGGAAGGGCGGCAGGTTGGCCTGCAGTTGTTCAAGCTGGCTGCGCGCGCGGGTCACGTCCAGCGTGGTGCCGCGGCCGGCGCGCTGCAGCCGGCTGACGGCGTCCAGCGATTCCTTTTGCACCCGCGCCGAATGCTGGGCCGAGGCAAGCTGCATGCCGGCCGCGCACATGTTGGCGTAGGCCCGGGCGGTCTCGGCCGCCACGGTGACGCGGGTGGCGTCGTAGGCGGCCTGCGCGGCTTGCGCGTCGCCGGTGGACGCTTCCACGGCGCGGCGGATCTGGCCGAACAGGTCAAGCTGGTACGACACGCTGGCGCCCGTGGAATAGGACCAGCGGTTGGGCGGATCGATGCCCGGCTGCAATTCCTGCAGGCCGGACACGTGGCCGAAGGTGGGCGAGGCATTGACGCCGATCGCGGGCTGCTGCTGCGCCTGTGTTTCGCGCACCGCGGCCTGCGCGCGTTCCAGGTTGGCGCTGGCGACGCGCAGGTCGGTGTTGGCGTCCAGGGCCTTTTCCACCAGTCCGTCCAGCACGGGATCGTTGTACAGGCGCCACCAGTGCCCGGACACCGCTTCCTGCCGGTACACCCCGGCCTGCGCCTCCACGAAGGACGCTTGCGCGCCCGGCCTGCCGGACACCGACTCGGCGGGCACCTGGTAGTCGGGGCCCACGGAGGCGCATCCGGCCAGCGCGAGGGCCAGCATCAGCGGGAGGAGGTGTTTGGTGTTCATGGCGGTTACGGCTGGGCGTCGATAAGAGATAAGGGGTCGATGTCGGGTTGATGAGCGCGCGTCAGGAGGGCTGTTGCACGCCGGCGGGCGCGGCGTCCACCGATACGGTGGCGGTCTGGCCCGCCACCAGGCGCACGCCTTCGGGCACGTCGTCGATCTTCACGCGTACGGGGATGCGCTGCGCCAGGCGGACCCAGTTGAAGGTGGGGTTCACGTTGGGAAGCAGGTTGGCGCCTGTGCTCCGGTCGCGGTCGGCAATGCCCATGGCGATGCTCTCCACGTGGCCGCGGATATGGCGCGACTCGCCCATCAGGGTCACCGTGACAGGGTCGCCTTCATGGATGCCGGGCAGCTTGGTTTCCTCGAAGTAGCCTTCCACGTAGAAGGAGCCGGCGTCCACCAGCGCCATCACGCCGCGTCCGGCGGTGGCGTAGGAGCCGGCGCGCAAGTCCAGGTTCGTGACGCGGCCGTCGCTGGCCGCCACCACGCGGCTGCGCTCCAGGTTCAGGCGGGCGGTATTTAACTGCACCTCGGCCTGGGCGAGCGCGGCTTCGGTCTGCTGCACCTTGGTCTGGCTTTGCTCGACGGCTTCGGCGGCCACCAGCTGGCCCAGCGAGCGGTTGCGCTTGGCGTCGCGCAGCGCCTGGTCGTGCGCCACCTGCTGCGAACGCACCGAGGCCTGGGCCTGGTCGAACGCAAGCTGGAAGCGGGCGCGGTCGATTTCAAACAGCAGGTCGCCCGCCTTCACGTCCTGGTTGTCGTGCACGGGCACGCTGGTCACCAGGCCGGAAACATCGGGCGCAACCTGCACCACATAGGCCTTGACGCGCCCGTCGCGCGTCCAGGGTTCGACTTCATAGTGGTCCCAGAGCTGCCAGCCGGCGTAAGCGGCGGCGGCGACGACGACGGCCGTCACCGCGAACTTGCCGATAGCAGCAGGGCGAAGGGCATTGGGGAGTTTCATACCTATCTCTGGAGAAAATATGGGGAAATGAGGGATGCGCCGTACAGCAGCACCACGAACAGCGCCAGGTCGAAGAGCGCGGGGTGCCACACCAGGCGATACAGCCCGGCGCGGGCAAGCACGCGGCGCACGCCCCAGGCCACGCCCAGGGTGATCACGCCCAGCACCAGCAGCCAGGGGAAGTAAATGCCGTAGAGATTGAATTCGCCGATCATGATGCTTGGCCCTCCAGCGTCGGATGGGCAGGTTGGTAGTCGGGCGCGTCGGGGAAGAAGGCGCGGCGGATGCCCACCAGCGCCACGACGGCGCGGTCGCGCGCGGTCGGCCCCTGGGGCGTGGCGGCCACGCTGGAAAGCGCGCGGTCGATCTGCGCCAGGAATTCGGGCGTCTTTTCGCCGATCCTCCACGATGAGCGCGCGCGGAAAAACTGCGCCAGGCTGTTGAGCACCGGCTGGATCGTGGCTTCGGCCATCGGCAGGTGGCGGCGCGCGCGCTGCAGCTCGGTGATGTCGCGGCCCACGCGCAAGTCCTTCAGCGCATCGGCCGCCACCAGGTCGTCCGGCCGCTTGGCCAGCGCCAGGCGCGGCTGCAGGAGGCCGATGCGGTCCAGCATGCGGGCGGTATACGTATGGCGCGACGGCGCGCGCGGGGAGCTGGCCAGGGTCGCCAGTTCTTTCCAGTTGGCGGCCTGGATGCGGCGCGCGCTCCAGTCGGCGCTGACCGTGCGGAAGATGGCGGCGATGATCGCGGCCGTGGCCACGCCCATGCACTGCGCCACCTGCGTGTCGATGAAGGACACGACGTCGGCGGTGTTGGTGTCCTGCAGCGCCATGGTGCCCAGGAAGCCGAACAGCATGGCCATGGCCTTGCCGGCGCTGGCCGGCCGGGCGATGAAGACGCCCAGCACGAAAGCGGTCGGCAGCATCGACAGGGCCAGCATTTCGAACGAATGGATGGCGGGCATGATGCCCAGCAGGTACAGCGCCGACAGCGGAATCGAATACACCGTGTAGGTCAGGAACTGCATGATGCCGGGCACCGGATTGTCCTGCGACGCGAAGAAGCAGCTGAAGATGGCGGCCATCAGCGCGGCGGTGGCGCCGTTGCTCCAGGCCGTGCCGATCCAGAAGGCGCAGCACACCGAAATGGCCACGCCCGCGGCCAGCGCGGAAAGCAGCGCCATGCCGTGGTCGCGGTGCAGCGCCGAGTTGGGATCGCGGGCCGGCCGCGAGGCGCGCATCGGGGCGCGCAGCGGCGCGCCTTCCAGGCCCGCGCGGATCTCGCGGCGCAAGGCCAGGCATTCGTCATAGGTGTCGATCAGTTCGCGCAGCCGCGTCATCAGGCTGGCCAGCAAAGCGTCGCGCCAGGTGGAGCGGCTGTCGATCGCGGGCGTGAGCCGCGTCACGGCGGCGCGCAGGCGCACGGCGGTTTCATGCGAGGCCTGCGCGCCGGCGTTGATCCATTCGGAGATGTCGCGCAGCAGCGCGGCCACGGGTTCGGGCAGCGGCTGATCGTTGGCCTGCAAGGCGCGCATGCGGTCTTCCACGGCGGAAACGGCCGGCGTCAGCGCGGAGATCTGGTCCTGCATGGCGCGCACGGCGCCCGACGTCCAGCGCAGGTTGCTGGTGTCGAACGGCACGTGCGTGGACAGCAGCCGCAATTGCGTGATGTCATTGGCCAGCACGCGGCGGTCCTTGTCGCGCTGCTCGGCGTTCTTGCCGCTCAGCGTGTCGTGCATCCAGTTGCGGGCGTCGCGCACCGCCTTGTCCAGCTGCAGCGTCAGCGCGGGCGCCAGGCCGCGCGGCAGGACGATGCTGTGGATGAGCGTGGCGCACACGATGCCCAGGCTGATTTCCTCGACGCGCGCGAGCGCCGTGTCAAATACCAGGGAAGGGTCCGTCACGCTGGGAAAGCCGATCATCGCGGCGGTGTAGCCGGCCAGCATGAACAGGTACGAGCGCGGCGTGCGGTCCAGCACCGACATGTACAGGCAGGCGCCTACCCACAGCACCATCGCGGCGGTCATGATGACGGGCGAGTTCGACAGCCGCGGCACCATGTAGACGGTGGCGGCCGAACCGACGAAGGTGCCGACGAGGCGGTACAGCGCCTTGGAGCGCACCGCGCCGGACCAGGGCTGGGCCACGACGTAGGCGGTGGTCATGGCCCAGAACGGACGCGGCAAACCGATGCTGTAGGCCAGGTAGAGCGCCATGATGGCGCTCAGGTAGCTCTTGAGCGAAAAAATGGTCTCGCGGACGTTCGGGAGCGTCATGGCCGCGCGTCCTCTTGGGCGCCGGCCCCGCTGCGGCCCAGGGACACCTTCAGCACGTCGAAAACGCGCGTGCAGGCTTCCAGGTCCGCTTCGCTGACGCCTTGGAAGAGGCGGCGGCGCAGTTCGACCAGCACGTCTTCGACCTGGGCGCGCAGCGCATTGCCGGCCTCGGTCAGGTGCAGGGTCTTGGCGCGGCGGTCGTGGGGGTCTTCGCGGCGTTCCATCAGGCCGGCGGCCACCAGCTGGTCCAGCACCCGCACCAGCGATGGGCCTTCCACGCCCAGCGCCTCGGCCAGCGCGCCCTGGCGCACGCCGTCTCCCAGGCGACCGGCCAGGATGACCGGCCAGGCGGTGGCCTGCGACAGGCCGTAGTCGGCGAGCGCCTTGTCGGCGGCGCCGCGGTAGGCGCGCGAGAGCACCATCAGGTTGGCGGTGGCGGCCATGAGCTGGGAGTCGGAGGGCGTGTTCATGGAATAGATTGTATCCTATCTATTAGCTTACTAATAATTGAAAATGGCGACTATCTCCATGGATTCTTTCAATTGGGAAAATAGGGGGCAGGTTTTCCACTAGTGGAAAACCGGGCGATGCAGTGCGGATTAGCCAGGTCCGCGGTCAGCCTGGCGTAGCCCCGGTGTCTGACACCCTTGATCGGTCGGTGTCAGACACCGAGGTAGCGAGGGTGTCAGACACCGGGAATGCGCGTGAAGCCGGGGGGCTTTCCCTCAGCCGTTGCAGTCGGCCCAGCAGTTGGGCGTTTCATACAGGCGCACGCGGGTCAGGCGCAGTTCCGCGCCGTAATGGCCATGGTAGTGCGGCGCCAGCGTGTCGAAGACGATGGCGGCCAGGTTTTCCGCGGTGGGGATGCGGTCCAGCACGACGGTCTTGTGGCCGGGCAGGCTGTCCAGGAAACCGCGCACGGCGGCGTCCCCTTCGTAGACCAGGAACGCGTGGTCCCAGACGTCCACGATGTGGGTCTTGGCGATGTGCTTGATCTCGGAGAAGTCCATCAGCATGCCGTTGTCGGACTCGCCGGGCGCCTGCACCACGTCGCCCGTCAGGGTGATCTCCAGCACGTAGCGGTGGCCATGCAGGTTGCGGCACTGGCTGCGGTGGTCGGGAATGCGGTGGCCGGCGTCGAACTCGAGCCTGCGGGTCACGGAAATCATCGCGTGCTCCGCAAGGCGTGGGGGTAAATCATGGAATGCCTATGTATTTGTGGGTTTGCAGGCTGAGCCGCCATTGCGGATGCTGCATACAGTACTGGACGGCCTGCTCGGTGTTGGCCGCGCGCGCGGGGCCGTCCATGGGTTGCAGGAAGAAATGCTCGAAGTCCAGGTGCGCGAAGGTTTCGGGCAGTGCGTTCAGCTGCGGGTAGACGAGCTTCAGTTCGTCGCCGCGCTCGACGACGACGGGCGCCGTGCCCTTGGGGCTGACGCAGATCCAGTCGATGCCCGCGGGGGGCTTGATCGTGCCATTGGTTTCGATGGCCACGGTGAAGCCGCGGGCGTGGATCGCCGTCAGCAGCGGGGCGTCGAGCTGCAGCAGGGGTTCGCCGCCGGTGAAGACGACGTAGCGGTCTTCCGTGCCGGGGCCCCAGGCCGCGGCGATGGCATCGGCCAGCAGGTCGGCCGTAGAGAACTTGCCGCCGCCGTCGCCATCGGTGCCGATGAAGTCGGTGTCGCAGAACGTGCAGGCGGCGCTGGCGCGGTCGCTTTCGCGGCCGGTCCACAGATTACAGCCCGCAAACCGGCAAAATACCGCCGCGCGGCCTGCATGGGCGCCTTCGCCTTGCAGGGTCTTGAAGATTTCTTTGGCGGAGTAGGTCATAGGGGTGCTGGCGGCCGGGCGCCTTAAGAATCGAGCAAAAGCGCACTATTTTACTTGGCGCGGCGGATGTGCGCCTAAAGACCCCGCCAGGTGATGGTTTTGCGGAGCCCCCTCGGGGGCAGAGAGCGCACGGAGTGCGCGAAGCGTGGGGGCCCCTTTCCCCGCCGGGCCGCCCCAAGGGGAAAGCGCCCCCTCGGGGGGGCAGAGAGCGCACGGAGTGCGCGAAGCGTGGGGGCCCTGTAGACTTCCGGCCTATGTTTCATGTCCAAGATTCTCTTTATATAGACGAGCGCGACCTGGTGTTCACCATGATCCGCGCCCAGGGCGCGGGCGGCCAGAACGTCAACAAGGTATCCAGCGCCGTGCATCTGCGCTTCGATGTCCGCGCCTCCAGCCTGCCGCCCGAGATCCAGGAAGCGCTGTGCGCCGTGAGCGACCACCGCATCTCCAAGGACGGCGTGATCGTCATCAAGTCGCAGTCGTTTCGCAGCCAGGAAAAGAACCGGGCCGAAGCCATCGAACGCCTGCTCGCCATGGTGCGTTCGGCCGTCCAGGTCGACAAGCCGCGCCGTCCCACCAAGCCCACCCGTTCCTCGCAGCGCCGCCGCGTGCAGCGCAAGGTGCTGCACGGCGAGGTCAAGCGCCTGCGCGGCCGCGTGCAGGGCGATTGATGATGGCCGACGCGCGCCGGCGCCATCTGTTCACCCTGGCCGCGTTGTTCGCCGTCGTCTGGGTGGCGCTGGCCATTAATCCGCACGACCGCGCCGACTGGGCGCTGGAAAACGTCCTGGTGCTGGCCTTTGGCGGCGCGCTGTTCGTGACGCGGCGCTGGTTCGTGTTTTCGCGCGTGTCGTACACGCTGATCTTCCTCTACCTGTGCCTGCACGCCATCGGCGCGCACTACACCTATTCGCTGGTGCCCTACGACGACTGGTGGCGCGCGCTGACCGGCCACGGCTTCAACAGCCTGGTTGGCTGGGAACGCAACAATTTCGACCGCGTGGTGCATTTTTCCTACGGCCTGCTGCTCGCCTATCCGATCCGGGAAATCTTCCTGCGGGTGGTCGAGGTGCGCGGCTTCTGGGCGTATTTCCTGCCCATGGACGTCACGCTGTCCACGTCGGCGCTGTACGAACTGGTCGAGTGGGGCGCGGCGGAATTCTTCGGCGGCGACCTGGGCGCCGCCTACCTGGGCACGCAGGGCGATATCTGGGACGCCCAGAAGGACATGGCGCTGGCGGCTTTGGGGGCGGCCATCGCCATGGCCGTCACCGCGCTGGTCAACTGGCGGGCGCGGCGGGACCTGGCGCGCGATTGGGCCGACAGCCTCAAGCCCCCGCGATTGCAGCGGGACCGATAGCCCCATGCGCCGCAGGGGCATAAGCATATATCGATCATTCACGATATATGATTCGATAAATTGCGATATACCAATATGACCGCATCCTCTTCAACCCCCGATCAGACCGACGCGCAACCCGGCATCGACGCCGACGCCATCCTCAAGGCGCTGGCCAATCCCGTGCGGCGCGACATACTTGCGTGGCTCAAGACGCCGCAAGCGTACTTCGAAGAAAGGCCGGGCCACACCTTCGAACACGGGGTGTGCGCGGGCCATATCGATGACCGCTGCGGGCTGTCCCAGTCCACCGTGTCGTCGCACCTGGCCGTCTTGCAGCGCGCGGGCCTGATCTCGGCCACGAAGGTGGGGCAGTGGGTGTTCTTTCGTCGCAATGAACCCGTGATTGCCGCGTTCCTGCGGCAGTTGAACCAGGACATGTAGTCAGCTGCTACACCCGCCAAGCGCCCCTATGCCCGGGGCGGAAGGATTTTGCATGAACCTCTTGTTTGAACCCCTGCGCATCGGCGACCTGACCCTGCGCAACCGCGTCGTCATGGCGCCTCTGACCCGCCAGCGCGCCAGCGCCGGGCGCGTGCCCAACGACCTGATGGTCGAGTACTACACCCAGCGCGCCGGCGCCGGCATGATCCTGACCGAAGCCACCGCCGTCACGCCGCAGGGCGTGGGCTATGCCGACACCCCCGGCCTGTGGAGCACCGAGCAGGTCAAGGGCTGGCGCAAGGTCACCTCCGCCGTGCATGGCGAGGGCGGCCTGATCGTGGCCCAGCTCTGGCACGTGGGCCGCATCTCGGACCCGATTTTCCTGGACGGCGACCTGCCCGTCGCGCCCAGCGCGATCGCCGCCGGCGGCCATGTCAGCCACGTGCGCCCCAAGCGCGCCTACGTCACGCCGCGCGCGCTGGAAACCGACGAGATCCCCGGCGTGGTCGAGGCCTACCGCCACGGTGCGCAGATGGCGATGGAAGCCGGCTTTGACGGCGTGGAAGTGCATGCCGCCAACGGCTACCTGCTGGACCAGTTCCTGCAGGACAGCACCAACCACCGCAGCGACCAGTACGGCGGTTCGCTTGAGAACCGCGCGCGCCTGCTGCTGGAAGTGGTCGACGCCTGCGTGTCGGTCTGGGGCCCGGGCCGCGTGGGCGTGCATTTGTCGCCGCGCGGCGACATCCACACCATGGGCGACTCGGATCTGGCCGGCACCTTCAGCCATGTGGCGCGCGAACTGGGCAAGCGCGGCATCGCGTTCCTGTGCGTGCGTGAGCGCGAAGGCGCCGACAGCCTGGGCCCGGTCCTGAAGGCCGAGTTCGGCGGCGTGTACATCGCCAACGAAGGCTATACGCCGGAATCCGCCGAAGCCGCCGTGGCCGCGGGCAAGGCCGACGCGGTGGCTTTCGGCGTGCCGTACATCGCCACGCCCGACCTGGCCCAGCGCCTTCGCCGCAACGCGCCCTTGAACACGCCGAATCCGTCCACGTTCTACGCCTCCGGCGCCGAGGGCTACACGGACTATCCGGCGCTGGCGGCGTAAGTCGTCAGCCGCGCCCTGCGGGGCGCGGCGCCTAGAACACGGCGCGCATCGGGTAGGTGAACAGCCCGAAGTGCGCCGCGTTCAATCCCAGGTGCGCCAGCACCGCGGCGGCAAGGCCGCCGTACTTGTAAGCGGCGCCATAGGCCGCGCCCGCCAGGCCCGCCAGCAGCATCCATTGCCAGCCGCCCGCATAATGGGCCAGGCCGAACGCCACGGCCGCGACGGCCAGCGCGGCCCAGGCCCCCCAGCGCCGGTTGCGCCATCGCTCCGACAGCCGCTGCTGCACATAGCCGCGAAACAGCGCCTCCTCGGCCAGCGTGACCAGCAAGGCATTGTTGATCAGCCAGATCCAGCCGGAGGCGGGCCACTTCGGCGCCCACCCCACGACCCCCAGCGCCAACGCGCACCCCAGGCATGCCAGCACCGCGGCCATGCACGCCAGGAACGCGGCGGACAGGGTCGTGCGCGCGGCGGCGGCCGCCATCGGCGGCGCCAGCGCCAGCACCACCCAGAACGCTGCCAACGGCTTGTCCAGGTTCAGGTACATGCCGAAAGGCGCCGCATCCGGGCTCAAGGGCGCGGGCGCGATCACCCGCGGGTTGTGAAAGCCGGGCAGCAGATGCAGGAAGAGCAGCGCCGCCAGCACCAGAAACAGCGCATGCCCGGCTGCGCGGGCGGACGGACTGGCCTGCGGGCGCACAAGCATCGCGGCCAGCGCCAGCAGCGCGGGCCACGCCAGCGCCACCGGATCGATCAACCCATCGGCCAGTGCCCAGGCCCAGGCGGCGGCCAGCGGCGCCAGCGCCCAACGGCGCGTTGCGGGCGGCCACAGCATGGCGGCGGCGAGGAACAGGGCGGACCAGGGCGAGAGGGCGGACATCGGCGGGGTGGTGTACGGCGCAAAGCGCTGAGTGTAAGCGCGCTGCGGGGCGTCTCATCAGCGCGCCGCTTTGGGGCTTCCCATTCCGGCGCTTTCAGGCGACGATGCCGCTGCCGCGGCGCGTGCCGCGCACCCATCGGCGGCACAACGGCCCGCCAGCACCAGGAGTCAGGAATGAAAACAATCGCGTGGCTGATGTTGGCGGCGGCGCTGCTGCCGTTCGTATCGACGATCGTGGCCAAGGCGGGCGGCAAGCAGTTCGACAACAACGATCCGCGCGCCTGGCTGGCGCGCCAGGAAGGCTGGCGGGCGCGCGCCAACGCGGCGCAGATCAATACCTTCGAGGCGCTGCCGTTTTTCTTTGCGGCCGTGCTGTTCGCGCTCTATAACCAGGCGCCGCCCGCGCACGTCGCCGGCCTGATGGCATGCTGGCTGGGCGCGCGCCTGGGGTATCTGGCGATGTACCTGGCGGGCTGGGGCGCGCTGCGTTCGCTGGTGTGGGCGGCCAGCCTGGGCTTTGCGATCGCGATCCTGTTCTCGGGCGTCTAGGCGCCTACTTCCATTCGAACATGGCGCGCGCGGTGCCGGTATTCTGCACCGATACCTCGCGTTCCTGCGCCTGGCCGTTGAAGGTCGCGGAGACCTTGTAGTTGCCCGCGGGCAGCTTGACCAGCATGTAGGGGCCTTCGGACGTTGCCTGCAGCACGGCCTTGCCCTGCGCGTCCCGGATCGCGACGGCGACGTTGGCCACGTAGTCGGCCGTGCCGTCGCGCTGGGCGGCAAACGTGAGCGCCAGCGGGTAGTCGCGCGAGGCTGCCTTCATGGCTTCCGACTCGTCGATGCCGATGCCGCCGCTGACGTATTCCACAGAGCCCTGGCGCTGCACCGGCGGCATGCCGGCCTGGGCCGTGGACAGGACGCCGGCAACGGCCATGCTGCCCAGGGCCATTGCGGCGGCCATGGTGCAGCGTTCGATTCGCTTGTTCATAAGATGCTCCTGACAGAGGGGACCGGTGCGGCGGCATGCCGGGCCAATCATCGCCGGACGAGGACAAGACGGGCGACAAGCCGTTCGACCCGGAGGCGCGCGCGGAGTTCGCGCCCGCGCGTCTCGGATATCAACCGATTGTTTCAGGCGCTTATCGCAGCGTATCGCCGTCGCTCGCGGCGCGCCAGGAAAACGTCAGCCGGCTTTCGCCGCTGACCGCGCCGTCCGGCGCAAAGCGCCTTTCATCCAGCTGTCCGGCGCCGTCCGCGCGCAGCGCCAGCACGCTGGAGCTGCGGGTGCCGTAGTTCGGGCTGACGATGAACGGGCTGCTCAAGAGCCTTTCGCGGTCCAGGGGCAGGCCGGTGGCCGGCAGGTCGGCGTCGTCCGCGGGGTTGGGGTCCGCCAGCGCCGCAAACAGCGCGGTCAGGTCGGGCTGCGGACCGTTTTGCAGCTCCGCCGCGAATGCCGCTTTGGTGCGCGCCAGCTTGGGCCAGGGCGTGTCCAGCAGATGGTTGGACAGCGCGTAGACGCCGGGCGCAAGCGCTTGCGGCCCGCCGTTGCGGTTGCTCAGGTACCAGGCCTCGCGGGTGTCGCCCACGATCAGGTTGAAGCCGTTGTAGGCCTGGTCCGTCCGGTGCACGTCCGCCAGGTACGCCTGCGGGCTCATGGCGCCCCGCAGGAAGTCTTCCACCAGCGCGCCGCGCGAGGGCGCGGGATCCAGATGCCTGCCCGGCTCGCGGAAGTTGGTCACCAGCGCATAGCGGCCCCGCGCCGTCGCGCCCATCCAGGTGCCGCCGGCCAGGCCGTCGCGTCCGGCGTAGATATCGGGGGCGTCGGCCCATTGCGCGGCGGGCAGGGTGGGGCGCTCGTGGAATTCGTCGCGATTGGCGGCTATCAGCACGGGGATGCCCGGCAGGGCGTGCAGGGCCAGTACGGCAAGACACATGGTTCAGACCTGGTTGACAGTGGTTGTGGGAGTGGCGCGGCCTGGCGCGGCCGCAAAGTCGGGACCGGCGAGGGTGGCGCGCAGGGTTTCGATTTCGGCGGCCACATCCCGCAGCGCGGGCGTCGGCGCTGCGATGGCGTCCGCCGGCATCGGCGCGCCGTGTTCGACGGCCGCCGCGATGCCAGCCAGGGCGCCGGCCAGCTGGGCCACTTGCGCGGCGGTGGGCGCGGGCTGCCCGGCGGGCAGCGACCAGGCGGTGTCCGAGATCGCGTTGGCCACGCGTTCCAGCGCCACTTCCACCGGCCACCAGGCCAGCGCGCGGCGGCTGACCAGCCGCGGTTCGGACAGCCCGCGCTGCAGCGCGATGCGCAGGTCGGACAGGCGCGCATAGGCGCGCGCGCGCAGGTCGTGCCGGCTGGCCGGATCGGCCTGGAAGACCGTGTTCAGGTAGGCGGCCAGCGTGGACATGGCGGCGGATACCGCATGGTCCAGGTTGCTGCGTTCGATGCGGATCCACGGCAGGTAGCCCACCAGCAGCACGATGGCCGCCGCCACGCCCACGTCCACCAGGCGCGCCAGCGCGATGGGCCAGCTGCCCGGCTGCAGGGCGCCGATCAGCAGCATGAGTATGGGCAGCAGAATGGCCGAGAACAGCCCATAGTTGCGCCGTATCGACCACGGCAGCAGCGACGCCAGCGCCGCGACCGTCAGCAGGCTGGCGATGCCGCCCCGGTCCAGCGCCAGCACGGTTGCGCTGATCGCCACCCCGACCACGCTGCCCGCGCAGCTTTGCAGCGCGCGCGCAAAGACCGAACCGAAGTTGGGCTTGAACACCACCACCACGATCAGCGGCACCCAGTACGAACGCGGCAGCGAGGCCGCCAGCGCCACGGCTTCCGCGGCCGCCAGGCACAGGCCCAGGCGCAGCAGATAGCGCACGGTGGTGGGACCGGGCCGGTACGTGCGCGCCAGCACGCGCCACGGCGTGCGCGGGCGCGCCGGCTTCAAGGTGGCGAAAACGTCCGCTTCGGACGGCTTGGCGCCGTCCAGCAGGGGCTGCGCCTGCGCCAGCGCATCCGCCAGTTCCGGCATGCCGGCCTGGCGCAGCGCGGCGATGTCGTCGCGCGCGTCCGGCTCGGCGTCGTTCTCGACGCGGTCGGCCAGATGGTTCATGACGCGGGCGCATTCGGCGGGCAGCACGCGCCCGGCGCGCGCCAGCTCCAGCGCGGCATTGGTGAGCGGCGTGCAGGCCTGCAACTGCGCGGCCAGCCGCGCAAGCCGGGGCGACGGGCCCGCCGCGCGGCCTCTTGCCGCCAGCACGGTGTCGTACGCGCTGGTCATGGCCGCTTCCATGTCGCGGCGCGCAATCATGATGCGGGAGGTGCCGGTGGCCGCGAACATCGCGGCCAGCTTGCGGTAGGCCTGCGCCACCGCCGCGCGCTCGGGCGCGATGGGGTTGACGATCCATCCGGTCAGGGTGAGCGTCAGGCCGAACAGGCCGCCCGCGCCCACCAGGACCGGGGGCAGCCAGGCCGGCAGGGTGGGGGTCAGGCTCGACCCCACGATTACGTACGTGGCAAATTGCAGCGTGGCCACGGCGGCGATGTTGTTGAACGTGCCGACCAGGCTGGCCGCCAGCACCATCAGCATCATCGCGGCCGAGGTCCACAAGCCGTGGCCCGCCGCCAGGTTGCCCAGCAGATAGCCCAGCGCGCCGCCGAACACCGTGGAGCCGATGGAGAGCGCGCGGTTGCGGTACGGCCCGCCGTTGTCGCCCGTGATGGCGGGCAGCGCGCCCAGGGCCACCAGCGCGGCGGCCGCGCTCTGGTCCAGCGCCATGCCCACGGCCGACGGCAGCCCGATGGCCAGGGCCGCGCGCAGCATCACCCAAGGGCTGACGGGCGAGGGCTCCATGTGCGTCAGGCTCATCAGCCAGCGCATGTTGGAGCTGCGCGCGCCGGGCGTCATCGAAGGGCGGGACACGGTGGCCTCATGGGGCGTGGGCGTTCAGGCCTTGGTCAGCGGCGCCTCTTCGGGCGCCGCCAGGCGGAAGTAGTCTTCCGTGTTCAGCAGGATGGATGCGTCCAGGCGGCCGGCGTTGAACACGATTTCATCGTGGCGGTCGCGCAGGCTGGGGTCGGCCAGCAGGAACAGCTCGGGGTTGAAGGTAAAGGGCGGAATCGCGCCGATCTCGCAGCCGGTGAGTTCGCGCGCCAGGTCCTGAGAGGCCAGCGACGCCTTCTTGCCGCCCGCCGCGCGCGCGATGGCGTCCAGGTCGGCCTGCTTGTCGGCCGGAAACACGGCCAGCACGTTCTTGCGCAGGTTCGACGAGATCTTCACGCGGCAGACCAGCGCCTTGGCGCCCTGGCTGACCGCGGTGCCGCGTATGGCGGCGACCTCGACGGAGCGGCCGGCCGCGGGGTGTTCGAGCAGGCGGTAGCGGGCCTGGTGCTGGGCAAGTAGGGCTTGCAGGCGTTCAAAGACTTCCATGGGAGGCAGCGGCGGGTGAGGGCAGGGGCGGGCGCCGGGATTCGGCCCCGTACGCCGCATGATACGCCCGCGCTAGATCTCCCCGGTGAAGGCATAGCCCCAGCCCCAGACGGTGCGGATCGGCAGCTCCACGTTCACGTCCTGCGCCTTGCGCCGCAGGCGGCTGACGACGACGTCCGTGCGGCGGATGGATTCGCGGCCCGAATGCGGGTCGATGCCGGGCGAGTCGCCGCGGGGCAGGCGCTTGTCGGTGGAGGACGTCAGCTTGAGCAGGAATTCGCGCTCGGCCTGGGTCAGCGACAGGCGCGTGCCCTGCGGGCTGACCAGCGTCCACGCGGCATCGAGGAACTGCCATTTTCCCGTGGGCTCGGCGACCGGCGGCAGCGGCGCCGCGCGCGGTTCGGCCTCGGCTGCGGCGCGGCGGCCGGCGGCGGGCACTCGGCGCACCAGCGCCTGCAGCGCCGCCGCGATCTCGGCGGTGGCGACTTCCGGCGGGAAGCAGGCGTCGGCGCCGCAATGCAGGCCAAGGATGCGGTTGTCGGGGGAATCGAAAGTGGACACGGCGACGATGCCGGCGGTGGTATCCATGGCGCGCAGACCTGCGACGGCCATGCAAAGATCGGAAAATTCGGCTTCCATCACGAGCAACGGGGTGCGGCGGGCCTGGAACAGGCGGAACAGTCCGTTGGAGTCTTCGCACCTGCGGGGCGAAAATCCCATTCCGGCCAATTCGTCGCTGCGGCGTACGCGCTGGCCGGCGTCGGGCGAGAAGACGATCAGGTCTAGTAAGTCATTCATGAATCGTTGTGGGCATCTGTGCAGCTATAGCGCTTGCATGATGCATCGGATACAACGATTTCCCAAACCTCGCTCAACGACACTTTCTTACCCGAATTCTCAGACATGGCCGGGCGGGCCGCGCTGCGCGGCGTGTTGGCGGGCGGCGCTTCGGCGCCAAGATGGTGCGCGGCCGCGCGCGCCGGGGCGGGCCTATGGAGGCGGCGCGGCGGCTTCGTTCCACCAGCCGCCGCCCAGCGCCTGTAACAGCGCCGCGGTGTCGGTGTAGCGCGCCGCCTCGGCCGCCGTGCGCGATATGCGCGTCTGCAATAGCTGGCGCTGGCTGTCCAGCAGGCTCAGGTGGCTGATGCCGCCCGCCTGGTAGCGGCCGGCGGCGATGCGGCCGGCTTCATCGGCTCGCCGCCAGGCCTCGTCATAGGCGTCGAATGCGTCGCCGTCCGTCTGCACGGCGCGCAAGGCGTCGGCCACCTGCCGGAAACCGTCCAGGACCGTCTGCTGATAGGCCGCGGCGGCCGCGTCGTAGGCCGCCTCGGCCGAGCGCTTGCGCGCGCGCAATTCCCCGCCGTGAAACAGCGGCTGCACCAGGCCCAGGCCCAGGTTCCAGACGTTCACCCCGTCGGCCAGCTCGCCCGCGCCGGTGCGCTGCGAGCCGAAGCTGGCGGTCAGCGTGAATTGCGGATACAGGTTGGCCGCTGCCACGCCCACATCGGCCGACGCCTTGCGCCACAGGGCCTCGGCGGCAAGGATGTCGGGCCGCTGGCGCGTCAGCGCCGACGGCACGCCCGTGGGGACGTCGGCGGGCAGGGTCAGGTCGGCCAGCCGCAGCGGTGCCGATGGCAGCGCGGCGGGCGGCACGCCCAGGTAGGTGGCGAGCTGATGCGTCACCTGCGCCAGCTGGTAGTCCAGCGGCGGCACGGTGGCGCGGGTCTGCGCGACCAGCAGCTCCTGGTTGCGCAGGTCGGCCAGCGCGATGCCGCCCGCGTCCAGGCGCTGGCGCATGATGTCCTGTTGGCGGGTCTGCGCCGCCAGCAGTTCGCGCGTGGCGGCCAGCCGCTCGCTCAGGTCGGCCTGGCGGATGGCCGCCGTGACGACGTTGGCCGCCAGCGACATGCGGGCGGCTTGCAGTTCGTGCGCCTGGTAGTCCACCTGCGCGGCCAGCCCCTCCAGCACGCGCCGATTGCCGCCGAACACGTCCAGCGTGTAGGACACGTCGATGGAGGCGTTGTAGAGCGTGAAGGGCGGGGGCTGCTCGGCCAGCGGCACGCCGAAGGCGGCGGGGTCCACCTTTTGCCTGGCCACGGAGAGATTGCCGTCCACCGACGGCAGCAGGCGCCCGCCGGTTTCGGCGTTCAGGTCCTCCTGGGCCTGGCGCAGCCGGGCGCGCGCCTGTTCCAGCGTGGGGCTGGCGGCAAGCGCCTGCCGCACCAGCTGGTCCAGCGCGTCGCAATGGAACAGCCGCCACCACTCGGCCGGGATGTCCCTGTCCGGCAGGAACCGCTGCGCGCCATCGGACGGCCCGGTGTTCGCCTGTGCCGTGTAGGACGCCACGTCCGGCGCCGCCGGCGATTGGAAGTCCGGGCCGACGGCGCAGCCCGAAACCAGCGCGCACAGCGCCATCGTGGCCAGGGAAAGCGGGGCGGGCAGGCGGGCAGGGCTGGGCATGGCGGGTCAGTCCAAGGTGCGGCGGTAGAACTTCACGGCGGCGGTCATGACGACCACGGTGAACAGCAGCAGCGGCCAGATGCTGGGCCACAGGTCCCACCAGCCGTTGCCCTTGAGCAGGATGCCGCGGATCAGGCGGTTGAAATGGGTCAGCGGCAGCAGGTTGCCCAGGTACTGCGCCCACATCGGCATGCCCTGGAACGGGAACATGAACCCCGACAGCAGCATGTTGGGCAGGAAATAGAACATGGTCAGCTGCATGGCCTGCAGTTGGTTCTGGGCCAGCGACGACAGCGTGATGCCCACGGTCAGGTTGGCGGCCACGAACAGCAGCGCGGCCAGGTACACGGACAGCAGGCTGCCCATGATCGGCACATGGAAGACGAAGTGCGCGGCCAGCAGGATGATGGTCGCCTGGATCAGGCCGATGGCGATGTACGGCACGATCTTGCCCGTCATCACCTCGATCGGGCGCACCGGCATCGCCAGCAGGTTTTCCATCGTGCCCCGCTCGCGCTCGCGCGTCATGGCCAGGCCCGTCATCATCACCAGCGTCATCGTCAGGATCACGCCCATCAGCCCCGGCACGGTGTTGTATTGCGAGATCTGCTCTTCGTTGTAGAGCTGGTGCACGCGCACGTCGAACGGCGGCTGGCCGCCCGCCAGGCCCGCCAGGGGGCCGGTCAGGTCCTTTTGCGCCACGGCCTGCGTCAGTTGCGTGGCCGCGCCGATGGCCATGCCGGTCGCCATGGGGTCGGTGGCGTCGGCCTCGATCAGCAGGGCCGGGCGTTCGCCGCGCAGCAGCCGGCGCGTGAAGTCCGGCGGTATCGTCACCACGAACAGCACCCGGCCCTGGGCCAGCGCGGCGCGCCCGGCTTCCTCGTTGTCCAGCTCCTCGGTGATATGGAAGTAGTCCGAGGACTTCATCGCGGCGATGAAGCTGCGCGTGAACGGGCTGTGGTCGGCCGTGATGACGGCGGTGGGCATCTGCCGGGGATCGGTGTTGATGGCGTAGCCGAACAGCGCGAGCTGCATGATGGGCAGGCCCACGATCATGCCGAAGGTGATGCGGTCGCGGCGCAGCTGCAGGAACTCCTTGAGCACCATGCTCCACCAGCGCGACCAGGAAAAGCCCTGCGGGCGCTGCGTCATGGCGGGCTCGCGAAGTTGTCGGTGGAGCGGTTCATCAGGTAGATGAAGACGTCCTCCAGGCTGGTGTCGATGCGCTCCAGCCGCAGGTCCTGGCCTTCGATGGCGCTTCTGAGGGTGCGCTCGAGCAGCGCCGCGTCCTGCCCGCTGATGTGCAGCGCGGAACCGAAGGCTACCGTCTGGTCCACGCCCGGCGCGCCGCGCAGGCGCTGGCCCAGCGGCACCAGGTTGTGGCCATGGATGGCCCAGGTAGTCAGGCGCTGTTCCGCGATCACCTCGTCGGCCGTGCCCTGCGTGAGCAGCTTGCCGTAGGAGATATAGGCCAGCTTGTGGCAGCGTTCGGCCTCGTCCATGTAGTGCGTGCTGACCAGCACCGAAATGCCGCGCGCGGCCAGCTCGTGCAGCTGCTCCCAGAAGTCGCGCCGGGCGGTGGGGTCCACGCCGGCGGTGGGTTCGTCCAGCAGCAATAGCCGCGGCTGGTGCAGCAGGCAGGCGGCCAGCGCCAGGCGCTGCTTCCAGCCGCCCGACAGCGAGCCCGTCAACTGCCCGGCCCGGCTGTGCAGCCCCAGCTCTTGCAGCGCGCGGTCCACGGTCTCCTTGCGCTGCGGCATGCCATACATGCGGGCCACGAAGTCCAGGTTCTCGCGGATGGTCAGGTCGTCCCAGTACGAGAACTTCTGGGTCATGTAGCCCACGTGCCGCTTGATCTGCGCGCTGTCGCGCACGATGTCGTAGCCCAGGCAGGTGCCGCTCCCGGAATCCGGCGTCAACAGGCCGCACATGAGGCGGATGCAGGTGGTCTTGCCGCTGCCGTTGGGGCCCAGGAAGCCGAAGATCTCGCCCTCGCGCACTTGCAGAGACACGTCGTTGACGACATGCTTGTCGCCAAAGTGCTTGTTCAGGCCGCGGACGTCGATGACGTTGTTGCCGGTGGCGGGCGCGCTCATTGCAGCGTGGCCTCCACCGGCTGGCCCGGATGCAGCCGGGCCGCCGCCTCGGGCGCGGGCCGGGCTTCCACCATGTAGACCAGCTTGCTGCGGCTTTCGCGGCTGTAGATGACCGGCGGCGTGTACTCGGCCTGGTCCGACACGTAGTCGATGCGCACGGGTATCGGATCGCCGCAGCCGTCGCAGCGCAGCATGGCCTGCTGCCCGACCTTCAGCGATCCCACCACCGTTTCCGGCACAAAGAAGCGTACCTTGACGTTGCCCGGCGGCAGCAGGCTCACGACCGGGCTGCCCGCCGGCACCCATTCGCCCACCCGGTACATCGTGTCGAACACCTGCCCGGCGGCCGGCGCGGCCAGGCGTTTTTGCGCCAGCGTCCATTCCGCCTGCGCCAGCGCGGCGCGGGCGGCCTCCACCTGGGCAGCCTGCGCGCGCCGCTGCTCGTCTCGGCCGGGAAGCCGGGTCACCTCCAACTGGGCCTTCAGCTCGCGCACCCGCGCCGCGTCCGATTGCGCCTGTTCGCGGCTGTCGTCCAGCTGCGAGCGCGCGATGCCGCCGATGCGGAACTGCGCGCTGTCGCGCTGCAGCTGCGCGGCGGAGCGGCGGCTGGCGGCTTGCGCCTGCGCCAGCTGGGCGCGGCTTACGTCGACCTCGGGCGGGCGCTTGCCGGTGGCGATGTCTTCGAGCTGCGCGTTGGCAGCCGCCAACTCCGCGCTGGCCTGGTCGCGCGCGGCGGCTTCGCGCGTGGCTTCCAGCGCGTACAGGGGCGCCTCGGCGCCGACCTGCTGGCCGCGCCGCACCGTCAGCGCGTCCAGGCGGCCGGCTTCGGACGAGGCTACGTAGACGTACTCGCCCTCCACATATCCCTGGTAGAAGGCCTGGTCGCTATTGCCGCAGCCCGCCAGCAACAGCAGGGCCAGGACCGGGACGGCGGGCAGGGGGCGTAGGGTGCGCATGGTCAGCGTCCTGAGGGCGGGTCTTGGGGCGGGCCGGGCGGCGCGAACAGGCCGCCCGTCAGCATGGCGATGGCGTGGGCCGCGATCGCCTCGTTGTCGATGGACTGCGCCACGGGATCGCCCTGCCAGATGCGCCGCCACAAATTGGAGGTGGCCAGCGGCAGCAGGGTCAGGCCCAGGATGGAAAGAAACACCAGCCGCGGTTCGACGCCCGGCGTAATGGCGCCGCGCCGCTGGCATTCGGCGATCAGGCCCGCAAACGCCTGCAGCCTGTCCGAAGGCAGATGGCGCAGCACGCGTTCGCGCAGTTGCCCGCCTTCATTGACGACTTCGTGCATCCACAGCGAGGGCAGCCAGGGCCGGTCGGTCGCGCTTTGCACCAGCCGCGTCACGATCTCGGTGATGAAGCCGCGCGCGGCCGCCGCCGGGTCCGGCTGGGGCTCCGCTGCCAGCGGCACCGGCGCCCAGACAAAACCGATGACCGGCACGATGCGCTCCAGCACCACCGCGTCGATGAGCTGGTCGCGGCTCTTGAAGTAGTAGTGCACCATCGCCGGCGTGACGCCCGCGCGCTGCGCGATGTTGGCGATGGTGGTGGCGGCCACGCCCTGCGCGGCGAACAGGCCGGTGGCCAGATCCAGCAGGCTGGCGCGGACGGCGGCGTTTTCCGGGCGCGGCGGGCGTCCGGGGCGGCGGGGGGCGGGCGGGGGCACGGGACACATGCGGCCCATTCTAATTAAGGACTTAATTAATTAAAAGGGGGGCGACCATCAGGGTTACAACCTGGGGGCGCAGGCAACGATGGTGTAATGGGCCCGTTCCCCCACATCGCCACCCGGGTATTGCCCGCAAGGCCCGGGCGGCTTCCTGAAGGAGGCTGGACGCAATGCCGCAATCGTCTTTGATCAACCGCCGTATCGTGCTTGCCGCGCGCCCGCACGGCGAGCCCGCAGACAGCGATTTCCGCCTGGAAACGGCCGAGGTGCCGCAGCCGGGCCCAGGCCAGGTCCTGTTGCGCACGGTGTACCTGTCGCTCGACCCCTATATGCGCGGCCGCATGAGCGACGCGCCGTCCTATGCCGAGCCCGTGCAGATCGGCCAGCCCATGGTGGGCGGCACCGTCACGCGGGTCGAGGCCTCCAATCACCCGCAGTACCAGCCCGGCGAATGGGTGCTGGCGCAGTCCGGCTGGCAGGACTATGCGGTGTCCGACGGCGCGGGCCTGCTGCGCCTGGGGCCCGATCCCCAGCATCCGTCCTATTCGCTGGGCGTGCTGGGCATGCCGGGCTTTACCGGCTACATGGGCCTCCTGGATATTGGCCAGCCCAAGGCCGGCGAGACCGTGGTGGTGGCGGCGGCCAGCGGCGCGGTGGGCGCCGTGGTGGGCCAGATCGCCAAGATCCACGGCTGCAAGGTCGTGGGCATCGCGGGCGGCGCGGACAAGTGCCGCTACGTGGTCGACGAACTGGGCTTTGACGACTGCCTGGACCACAAGGCGCCGGACCTGCCCGGGCGCCTGGCCCGCGCCGTGCCGCAAGGCATCGACGTGTACTTCGAGAACGTGGGCGGCGCCGTCTTCGATGCGGTGCTGCCGCTGCTGAACCCGCGCGCCCGCGTGCCGGTGTGCGGCCTGATCTCGGCCTACAACGCCACCAGCCAGCCCGAGGGGCCGGACCGCCTGGCGCTGCTGATGCGCACCATCCTGACCAAGCGGCTGAAGATGCAGGGCTTCATCATCTTCAACGAATACGCGCACCGCTATGGCGAATTCCGCGAAGCGATGGAAGGCCTGATCAAGGAAGGCCGGATCAAGTACCGCGAAGACGTGGTGGACGGCCTGGAGAATGCCCCGCGCGGGCTGATCGGGCTGCTCAAGGGCGAGAATGCCGGCAAACGCATCGTGCGGGTCGGCCCTGACGAACGGAGCGCAACATGAACATCCTGATCGTGCTGACTTCCCACGACACCTTGGGCGATACGGGCCGCAAGACGGGCTTCTGGCTCGAGGAGTTCGCGGCGCCGTACTACGCCTTCGTCGACGCCGGGGCCAAGGTCACGCTGGCGTCGCCCCACGGCGGCCAACCACCGCTGGACCCCAAGAGCGACGACCCCGATGCGCAGACCGACGACACGCGCCGCTTCCGGCAGGACGCGGATGCGCAGCGCCAGCTTGCGTCCACGCGCCGGCTGGCCGAGATGCAGCCCGCCGACTATGACGCCGTGTTCTACCCCGGCGGCCACGGGCCGCTGTGGGACCTGGCCGAGGACGACAAGTCCATCGCCCTGATCGAGACCATGCTGGCGGCGGGCAAGCCCGTATCGGCCGTGTGCCACGCGCCGGGCGTGCTGCGCCACACCAAGACCGCCGATGGCAAGCCGCTGGTGCAGGGCAGGCAGGTCACGGGTTTTTCCAATGCGGAAGAAGCCGCCGTGCAGTTGACCGACGTGGTGCCGTTCCTGGTTGAAGACGAGCTCAAGAAACTGGGAGGCCTTTACACCAGCGGCCCGGACTGGCAGTCGCATGTGGTCAGCGACGGCCTCCTGATCACGGGCCAGAATCCGGCCTCGTCGGTAGGGGTGGCGCAAGCCCTGCTGGAGCGCCTGAAGCACTGAAGGGGCATGTGTCAGAATTGCGCCTTTCCGACACCCGCGCGCCGTTCCGCCGCAACGGCGCGCATGATTTCCCGATGCCTCCCGACGTACCCGAATTTCCCGAAGGTTCCTGCGAGGCGGCGCTGTTCGCCGCCATGCAGGCGCGTGACCCGGCCACCGGCCGGCATTGCAAACGAGTCGTCGCCCTGAGCGTTGCATTGGCCCGGGCCTGCGGCCTGCCGGAAGGCGAGCAAGCAGCCGTGGCCGTGGCCGCAAGACTGCACGACGTGGGCAAGATCGGCACGCCCGACCGCGTGCTGTATTCCCCCAAGCGCCTGGACAAGGACGACTGGGAAATCATGAAGGCGCACGCCGCGGCCGGCGCAGACATCATCATGCATAGCGCCATGCCGCAGCGCGAGCTGATCGCGCAGGCGGTGCGCCATCATCACGAACATTACGACGGCTCCGGCTATCCGGCCGGCCTGTCCGGGCACGACATCCCGCTCCATTCGCGCATCATCTCGCTGGCGGATTCCTACGACGCGCTGGGCGACGCGCGGCCCTACCACCCGGCGCGCACGCACGCGGCGATCATGCGCATCCTGAACCAGGAAGCGGGATCGAAGTGCGATCCCGACCTGCTGCGCGTGTTTGAAGCGATGATCGCGGACAGTCCGCTGCGCGTGCCTTAGGCGGCGTATCCCTGGAATCCACCGCACTCAAGGGCGTTGCGATACAAAAAATCGGACTTGTCTAATATCTTCAATGCGAGGTCGACGACTAAAGTCCGTCCGTGCCCACGGCATGCATTGAAAAACTGGAAATCCGAAGGGCCCGGCTACCGACTGCCAAGACCATTGATACACGCGAGGGTTGCGAGCTGAACGCTGGAGGCAGGGGCTCATAATCGCCGGGAGCAAGCTCCGTGCCTGTCCAATCCGATTTGCGCTTTACCTTCGACCTGCTCGGCGGCCCAAACCCCGACACGCTTGAAGTCGTCGAGTTCACCCTTGAAGAGGGCCTGTCCGAGACCTTCCTGCTTAGCGTGGATCTGGCCAGCGCCAATCTCTCTATCGACTTTGGCCTGGTGCTTGACTGCCCCGCGCGTCTAGTCATCTGGCACGGCGAGCAGCCGGTGCGATACTGCCACGGCATTGTCACGTCCTTTGTCCAGACTGACACCGGTTTTCGCCGCACGCGTTACCGGGCCGTGCTTGAGCCGCGCTTGGCGCGGTTGAAGCTCAGTTCGGACTGGCGCATCTACCAGACGCTTACCGTGCCGCAGATTGCGCACGCGGTGCTCAAGGAACACGGCCTGGCTCCTGACTACGAGCAGCGGGCCACCACCGATCATCTTGTTCGCGAGTACTGCGTGCAGGCAGGCGACAGCGACTACGACTTCGTCGAGCGCATCCTGCGCGAGGAAGGCTTCTTCTACGCGTTCCACCATACCGCCGAGGGTCACCGGCTGATCCATGGGGACCGTCTTTACATCCATGGCCAGCTGGATGGCGAGCCCGTGCTGTACAACCCCATGCCCGGCGGCGATCAGCCGCAGCCGGCGCTGCGCAGCTTCGCCTATGCCGAGAACGTGCGTACTGCCCGTCAGAGCCTGCGCGACTACACCTTCAAGAATCCTCGCTATACGCACGAGCGCACGCTTGATGGCGCTGGCCTGGAGCGCCAGGGGGCGCAATACGAGCGCTACGACTATCCGGCCCGTGCCAAGCGCGACGAGGCTGGCGAGCCTTTCGCCGAGAGCCGCCTGCGAGGACATCGGCGAGATGCGCGCACCGCTCGGGTGCAGGGCGATGACCCTCGCCTGCAGC
The DNA here is from genome assembly GCF_042721735.1 of Achromobacter sp. NPDC058515. NCBI lineage: Bacteria > Pseudomonadati > Pseudomonadota > Betaproteobacteria > Burkholderiales > Alcaligenaceae > Achromobacter > Achromobacter sp. NPDC058515. The sequence goes on along the minus strand of NZ_JBHXNI010000002.1, from coordinate 461,019 downwards.
CGGGCATCGCCTTCAAGCTTGTCGGCCATCCGCGCGAGGACATGAACCGCGGGTGGCGTCCAGTGCGGCTTGTGCACAGCGGCGTGCAGCACACCAGCCTGGCGGAAGACAGCGCTGACGCACAGCAGGGCACCCATTACCGCTACACTGCCGACCTCGTCCCCGACGAGGCGGAATGGCGCGCCGACCCGCTGCCCCGGCCACGCATTGACGGACCGCAGACCGCGGTGGTGGTCGGCCCGCCCGGGGAAGAGATATACACCGACGAATACGCCCGGGTAAAAGTCCAATTCGCCTGGGACCGCCAGGGCAAGTACGACGAGCACAGTTCCTGCTGGATCCGCGTGGCGCAGAATTGGGCCGGCGCGACGTGGGGGCACATGGCGATTCCGCGTGTCGGCCAGGAAGTGATCGTCGGCAACTATGATGGCGACCCGGACCAGCCGGTCATCATCGGCCGTACCTACAACGCCTTGCAGCGCCCGCCCTACGAGCTGCCGCGTCACAAGACGCGAATGACCATCAAGAGCGACACCCACAAGGGCCAAGGCTACAACGAACTGCGTTTTGAGGACGAGGCCGGCCAGGAGGAAATCTACGTCCACGCCCAAAAGGACCAGAACATCAAGGTCAATCACGACGAAACGCGCAGCGTCGGCAATGACCAGACGATCGGCGTGGGGCGCGACCGGACCAAGAACATCGGCCAGGACGAATCGAATTCGACCGGCCGTGACCGGAAGGAACATATCCGGCAAGACGTCTTCAGCACCATTGACCGAAACGAGATCCGCAAGATTGGCAACTCGCAACGGGAAGAGATCGCCTCAAGCCGCCAGGTCCGGATCGGCGAGAACGACACGCTCGTGATTGAAGGCGTGCAGTCCATCGAGGCCAAGACATCGCAGCGCACCCTGACCCGCGACTACGTGCTGCAGGGCACCGACCGCGTCCTGATCCGGGGGCCGGGCGGCAAGGTCCTCATCGATGCCGGCGGCATCACCTTGGACGCGGTAAACATCTTGCTCAAGGGCAACGTGAAGGTCATGGCGCCTGGCGCCAATCAGGTGCGGGCGATCGAGTCGGCAATACGGGAAGGGTCGCCCCTGGTCGAAGAGTGCCCGCTGGACAAGGGGGGCTGACCGTGAGCCTGCAGCAGATTCTTTCCGACCGCGGCATCGAGTCCGCCAACGCCGAGGCAAGCAAGTACTGCCTGGCTGAAATGTCCGCGCATCCAGATCTTTGCGCCCGTCTGGAGTTCCATGGGGTGCCGCATCGTTCCCTATGGCGGCTGGAGCAGCCTAGCGCACTCGAACGGCACGCTCCTTGCCTGTTCCCGAGCGTCGCGGGGAGCGAGTTCGACAACTGGCTGGGCAGCGTGCTGGATGCACTGCCCTTGAGCGTCGTGTTCACCCGCCTGCCCATCGAACGCCTGGCGTCGCATTTGCGCCGGTTCATCAAGTTCCAGGACGATGACGGCCGGTACTTCTTGCGCTTGGGCGCCCCGGCTGCCTTGCGGCTCTACCTGGGCTCCATCGCCCAAGAGGCGAGCACGGTTGCCAGATGGTTTGGCCATCAAGGCGTTGAATCGCTTTACCTGCACGATCCGGGCATCGCGCTGGCTTTGCGCGTGCAGCCCCTGTTCGAGCAAGGCTGGAACAGCGCTGGCCGCGAAGGTTGTCTCGTCTGGCGCGATGCGCTGCCACGGGGGGCGTGATGGCCTTGCTATCGATCAACAGGGAACTCCTGGCAAGCGCTGCGGCGCGCGAGGCCGACCGCCAGCTTGTTCGATACATCCGCGAGACGCTGGCGCCCATCTTGCCGCGCCTGCCGACACGGCCCGATTTGGTTGCGCCCTTCGTACATGAGGCAGGCCAGGCTGCCGTCTTGGCAGGATACGGCGCAGGCCGGTCGTACAGCTTTCATGTGATGGCGGATCTGCTGCTTGGGCCGCGCTGGCAAGCCGAGCCGCAATATTCCCGGATAGCACGGATTCTGGACGATCCGGGAATGGCGCAGGACACGCGGCTGACTCTGGCGATGAATGCGGTCATCGAGGCGCGCCAGGAACTGGAAGCCGCTTTGCCCGCAATGCTGGACGCCGCGCTCGCGACCCTGGCAATCCACTGGGAGGCGCTGTCGCCGCGCGATACGTGGAATGCGCTCTTCCAGATGGCCAGGGCGCGCGGAGTGCGCCACCACGATATACGCGCCTTGTTCGATGTCTACGAGGCCGGATTCCGGGCCGGCAATGGCTTGCGCCCGAGCCGGAGCCACCCTGTCAGCGGATACGCCATTCTGGGCTACGAGGCATTGGGCAGGCCGATACCGCCTCCCGATGACGACTTCCGCGACTACACGCCGCGCCTGGCGGTCGCGTTCAACGCCCAAGTCCTGCTCGCGCAGCTGTACGGGCTTTTTCACCGCGACAACGCGCTGCTTTCCGACCTGCGCCGCATCGCGGCAGATACCAGCAATCTTGGCGAGCATCAGGCCGAGTTGACCCACTTCCTTCGCTCGCACCGGCGGGCGTTGACGGAGCTTCCCGATGGCCGATGACGCATTGACCGCCAGCTACCACGCATTGGCTCGCGACTCCAGCAGCGGAGCGCTGCCGCAGCCGCAGAGGACCTGCACCGAATGCACGGTTCCTGGGCCGATTTTCTCCCTAAATCCGGATGGGGGCGCGCGCGATGCCGACCTGGAGCTGGGCATCCCGTCGGGCGGCGAGGCCGCAACGTACGAATGGTTCACGAACAACCCGTGGATACGCGATAAGGAAAAGAACTACCGCGATACGTTCCTGATGCGGGTGCTGCACCGCTTTGGCGAGGACCAGGGCGAAGCGCGCCTTGCGGAGCTTTACGCGTTTCTCGCGGTGCAGGAGTACGAAATTGCCTGCCTGGATGATGGAATAGCCGAGGATACCTTAACCCCCTTGATGCTCAAGGATCTTGGCGATCGGAGGAGGGCCTCCGACTGGCGGGTTTTCGACATGCATCGCAACTTCGTGTTTGCCAGGGGGAAGCTTTACTACCTGACGTTCGAGTCGGTGAAGTACACCCGAGTGTCAACGTTAGGGCACGACGAGGACAACAACACAATCAGTATGTACGCTTGGGACCGCCCGACAGGCCTGTTTTCCGTCGAGAAGGCGGCCAAGCAGTTGGCTGAGAACTTCCAACGCGCCAAGACCAATGTCCGCATATGGGAGATCATCAAGGACCTGTTTTTGGTTGCCACCGCGGTGCTGTCTTTCATTCCCGCCGTGTCTGCCGCGCGCGGCGTCGTCGCCGCGGTGCGGTATACGTTAGTCGCGGTAGACCGGGCGCTAGCGATGGATGCCCTGGTCGACGGCACGAGCCGCATGATCACGGGCGAAGGCCTCAGCATTGGCGAGCAGTTCTTCGAGTCGCTGGCGGCGCTCAAGGACCCCAAGAATGCCGAAGAGCGCGGCAAGCAGGTCTTCATGGGCATCAACCTGGCCATGCTTACGCCGACTCTCTTCGGGACTGCGCGCTGGGTGTTCCGAAGGATCAGGGGCAGGGGGGCCGTGCCGCTGGATACCGCGAAGCTGGACGAAGAGGATTTGAGGAGGATAGCCGGGAACAGGCAAGGCGAGCCGATGGCGCTGGAAACGGTCGTGAAAGTCGAGGACCACGGCCAGGATGGTTCCAAGATCAGCGTGCGGGAGCGCCATTCGCCGGATACGAACAAGAGCCAGGTGGTCGTCGAGGCGGATACCGGCCGCGCCGATTTTGCCGTGATTGCCGACAGCTTGCGGCAACGGATCGCCTGGCAGATCCAATTGCTGGCGGATGCCAGAAAGGGCAGAGGCCTGCGGAACGTGCTTGGCGACGCGGGCGAAGAGATTTTCGCGGCAGGCATGGTCAAGCATTGGGGCGTCAGGCCTGAGAACATCCTGGGTTACAACATCAACCCTAGAGGCATTAGCCGGTTTGGCTTGAAGAACAAGAGCGGGCACGGACTTGATGTCTTGCTAAGGGTGCCGCCGCCGCCAGAAATGGAGATACGCGTGCCGACGGAGGATGCGCGGCATTACATTGACGGCGTGCACGGCGAGGCTTCGCAGACGAGGGTGCTGAGATTTACGGACGAGACGCTGCTGGTGGTGGAGGTCAAGGCGACCATGGGAAGGGAGAGGACGCCTGGGTTCTATGCGGGAACGCAGGGGCAAGGAGGTGAACGCAATACCAAAAGGGTGGCGGACTTGGCTCAACGGAACCGTGGCATCTGGTCGCCAGCGAATGTACCGGACCCTGATGCGGGGAGGAAATTGGCGGCCATAAGAGCGGCCCGGGCGTCCGGGAACATTGAATATATGCACGTACAGGTATTTCTCAACAATGAAGGAAAGATCAACCCCCTGGCAGGGAGAGGTGTGGGCCAGGGGTCAGGAATTCAATTAAACGACTGGCCAGGAACAAACAAGAATGCCGATTAAGAAATCGAAATTGCGATTGGACCGGGTGCTTGGGGACGTTGACAAATGGGCCACAGACATTTGGCCACCCTACGGGTGGCTTGACAAATACTTGGCGGGCGAGCCTGAGAGGCCCGGTCTGGCCGCGGATGATTTGTACGCGTTTGGGATGCAGAAGTGTGCTCAAAGCCTGTTGGATGTAAAACAGGGCGACTTGGTTGATGCGATTGGGAATATGGCATCAGGCTTCGCGCGACGGGCGGTTGCCAAATCAGTCATCATTGAAGGACTAAAGGGAACCAGGCGCATCGCGATTGGAGACCTGGATGGATTTTCAAATTTGATGTTCGGCTGCATTGCAACAGGGCGTCCGGATGTTGCGAAGGTGCTCTACGGTGCTGTTGTCGCCGGACTCGGCGGAGGTTATGGCGTCAATGATGGCCACAATTTGGAAATTGGCACCACGCTGCGGTACGCAGGATTCGGGATGAGCATCATCAGCGATTGGCTCGAGCGTCCCCTGGATCTGGACAAGCACGCCTTGCCTCGCGATCCAGCATGGGGGCCTTTGGTTTCCTTATGGCGTGATCCCGATCCCGGCACGCTCCTGGCCGCTCTGCTATCCGCTTGCGATACCCATGTGGAACGCATCGGGCTGACCGAGCGCGAATGCGATTCGGGGAACTTTGAATTCGATACGCCTTTGCAGGCCGTCCATCCTACTGAAATCCTGGCGGTACTGCGCTTGCGCGACCTGCTCGGCCTGCCAAACCCTGCCCAAATCGATCATCCCCTGATGCAGACCCCGTATGCGCGAATCACCTGCCTGCCGGAATTCCTGACGTCCCGCAACCATCGCGACGAGCTGCTGGAACGGTTCCTCGACACTGTGCGCAGGCGCGATCCTGGCGTCTTGCCGCCAGGGCTGCAGCGTACAGGCTCTTAATCGCCAAAGGAGTTTTTCCATGTCGCAAGGTGCAATACGGTTGGGAGACAGGCACTCGGGCGGCGGCGTCATGATCGAGGCGAGTGGCTTTCCCGTTAATGGAGCCGCGCAATGCCTGATCGGCGACAAAGCCGTATGCCCGGCACACAAGGGCACGTTTCCCCTGGTGGAAGGAGGAAGCATGGGCGCCATCCACAATGGGCGTCCCATGGCGTTTGAGCCGGCACGGCTTGCTTGCGGCTGCAGCGTCGCGTCTTCTTGCGTGGGCCAATATGCAAGGGTGTAGGCCGGCCTGATCGCCGTGGGCGCCGCAGTCAGCGCATATAGGAACGACATTATGCAGAACAATGGCCAGCATCCCATTCTTGACCGGCACGCCCACTTGCGGGCAGCAGCGGACGACGCGGGATTCGAATGCCTGGACAGCAACTGGCGGGGCTTGTCGGCAACGTATCGTTTTCGATGCCGTGAAGGCCACCTGTTTCAACGGACCCTGCAAACCTTCGGCAACGCGCGCGAGACAAAATGCCCCGAATGCGTTGCCGAGGCGAATTTAGGACGCCTGAGCGAAAGAGGCCTCGAATGTGGGGTGCGATGCCTCGAGCCGCGCTGGTTGGGATGGAACACTCCCCATCGTTTCCAATGCGAGGCGGGGCATGCTTGGAGCCGCAGCGGACAAAAGGCCCTGAATCATGTCGGTTGCGCCGCCTGCGGCCGCGAAGCCGGCTACCAGCGCAAGCGGAATAACGTCCTGGAGCGGCTTCATCAGCTTGCCGCTGCGCGTGGAGGCTGCTGTTTGAGCACGACAAGCGCCGCTGGACAGAGGATATTTCGATTCCGCTGTTCCGAAGGTCATGAATGGGATGCGGCTGGCAGTGACGTGCTGCGCCGGACCTGGTGCCCTTCCTGCGCCCGGTTACGCAAGGTGCAGGGCTATCGCCATAAAGACGGCCTGGAGCGTCTGCGGCGCAAGGCTGCCGAGCACGGCGGCCAATGCCTGTCGGATACCTATGGGGGCGTTGAGGAATTCCACCGCTTCCGCTGTGCGCACGGTCACGAGTGGTCGACAACGGGCGGAAAGATCCTCCTGGGCAACTGGTGCGGCGCTTGCGCCAATGACCGCAAGCGCCTTGGAATTGAGGCGGCGCAGGCTGCGGCAATTGAGCGGGGAGGCCAATGCCTTTCGACCGTCTACCGGAATACCTCCACGAAACTACGTTGGCTGTGCCATCGTGGCCATGAGTGGCATGCGGGGCTCGCTTCCATCAGGGCCGGTCACTGGTGCCCGCAATGCGCCCATATGGCAAGGATTATCAACGCCGGCTCCTTGGCCTGGATGCGGTATCGGGTCGCGGGGCGGGGATTCGCGGAGGACGCGCTTGACCTGCGCAAACCGCGTAAGCATCTACCCCAGGCGGAATGACAACAGGGCTTCACTTCAGCCGGTAGTTCGCCGCGACCGCGGACAAGTCCTGCAGCGTGCGCTGCTGCCAGGCGGCGTCGTGGCCCAGCTCTTCGGCCAGGATGCGCGCCACTTCCGGGGCGGCCAGCATGGCGGCCTCGCTGTCCAGGAACAGCGCGCGGTTGCGGCGCGCCAGCACGTCCTCGGCGCTGCGCGCAAGCTCGAAGCGGGCCGCGAAGCGCACATGCGCTTCCGACAGGCCGCTGGCCTTGACCAGCATGCGGTTCGCGCCGGGCAGGGCCTTCAATGCCGGCAGGTCGCTGCCGTAGTAGCTGTCCGGCGTGCCGGCGTGCTCTTCAGGCGGCGCCAGGCCCGCCGCGCCGTGCAGCGGCAGCGATTCGGTGCGGCAGGAGGCTTGCGTCAGCAGCTGGTGCTGGATCGCGGTGTCCACCACGTCCTGCGCCATGCGCCGATAGGTGGTCCATTTGCCGCCCGTCACCGTGACCAGGCCGGCCTTGGACACCAGGATGGTGTGCTCGCGCGACAGCTGCTTGGTGGAGGCTTCGCCGGTGGCCTTGACCAGCGGACGCAGGCCCGCCCAGACGCTGGTCACGTCGTCGCGCGTGGGCTTGCGGCTGAGGTAGCGCGCCGCCGTGCTCAGGATGAAGTCCACGTCCTGCGCGCCGGCTTCCGGATCCAGCGGCAGGTCGTCGCGCGGCGTGTCGGTCGTGCCCACGATGGTGTGGCCGTTCCATGGCACCACGAACAGCACGCGGCCGTCGTCGGTCTTGGGGATGAGGATGGCGCGCTTGCCCGGCAGGAAGTCCTGCGGCAGGGTCAGGTGCACGCCCTGGCTGGGCGCCACCATCGTCTGCGCGTTCTTGTCTTCCATGCGCCGCACGGCGTCCACCCAGACTCCCGTGGCGTTGACGACGCAGCGCGCCCGCAGGGTGAAGCTGGCGCCGCCGATCACGTCCTGCACGGTCACGCCGTCCACCTTGCCGCCGGTGGAGGTGAGGCCCGTGGCGCGCATGTAGTTCACCGCGGTGCCGCCCAGGTCGAACAGCGTGCGCATCAGGCTCATGGCCAGGCGCGCGTCGTCGAACTGGCCGTCGTAGTACAGCACGCCGCCCTTGAGGCCGCGGCCGTTCACGTTTTCGGACAGGGTGGGCGCGTTGGCCAGCGTTTCGCGGCGCGACAGCCAGCGGCTGGGCGCCAGGTTCAGCTTGCCCGCCAGCATGTCGTACATCTTCAGGCCGACGCCATAAAAGGGCTGGTCGAACAGGTTGTAGGCCGGCACCACGAAACCGAGCGGCCACACCAGGTGCGGCGCGTTGCGGTTGAGCAGGCCGCGTTCGTGCAGGGCCTCGCGCACCAGGCTTACGTTGCCCTGCGCCAGATAGCGCACGCCGCCATGGACGAGCTTGGTGGCCTTGCTGGACGTGCCCTTGGCGAAGTCCGCGCCCTCGACCAGCAGCGTCCGGTAGCCGCGCGAGGCGGCGTCGACGGCAGTGCCCAGGCCCGTCGCGCCGCCGCCGATGACGATGACGTCCCAGGAGTGCGTGTTGTCCAGGGTGTTCAGCAGGCGGTTGCGGTCGGGCGGGGTGACGGAGGCTGGGGACTGGTTCATGTTCTTGGTGGCGGCGGCGCCGCGAGGTAAAGGCTTCGGTATTCGTGCCGGCGTGCCGGAAGGGGGCTCGTGGCCCAGGTCCGGCGCGCCGCTCAGGGGGTGGGTTTCGTCGCGCTGGGCGCGGCCGCGACTTCGCAGCGCACGCCGGCGTCCAGCAGCACTTGCGCCAGCGGCTCCTGCGGATGCGCGTCCGTGAAGAACCGGTCTATCTGCGAGATATGCGCCAGTTCCACCATGGCCTGGCGCTTGAACTTGCTGCTGTCGGCCGCCAGCCAGACCTCGCGGGACTGCTCGATGATGGTCCGCGCCACGCGCACTTCGCGAAAGTCGTAATCGCGCAGGGTGCCGTCGGCCTCGATGCCGGAAATGCCGATCAGGCCGATGTCCACCTTGAACTGGCGGATGAAGTCCATGGTGGCTTCGCCGACGATGCCGCGGTCGCGCGAACGCACCACGCCGCCCGCCACGATGACTTCGCAGTCCGGGTTGTCCGACAGGATGTCGGCCACATGCAGGTTGTTGGTGATGACGCGCAGGCCGCGATGGCGCAGCAGGGCGCGCGCGATGGCCTCGGTGGTGGTGCCGATGTTCAGGATCAGCGAGCAGCCGTCGGGCACGGCGCGGGCCACGGCCTCGGCGATGCGCTGCTTGCCGGCGGCATGCAGCCCCTGGCGCTTGCGGTACGCGATGTTCTCGATGGTGGACGCCTCGATGCGCACACCGCCGTGAAAGCGCGACAGCAGGCCGGCTTCCGAAAGGATGTTGACGTCGCGCCGCACCGTCTGCAGGGTGACGTCAAAGCGTTTGGCGAGTTCTTCGATCGAGGCCGAGCCCTGGGCCCGCACCATTTCGATCAAAGCGCTCTGTCGTGGATTCAGTGTCATGTTCGCATCATAAAACAACAAAAGCGAAAAATAATGACGCACCGCAAGATTGTTTTTGATTCGCTTTTTGGGTAAAACGCACAAAAAACGAAAGCTATCTGAAAAAGTATGCTCATCCTGTTGCTGGCATGAGAGCATCGTAGGGCGCTGTACCGAATACCGAAGTCCGTTGGAAAAAACAGGGACGTATAAGTAGGTAGAGGAGACTAGATGCAGCTGACCTTGGACAGGATCGGTTTGCGAGCCGGCTCGCAGACGCACCTGTATCCCATGAGCCTGGCCCCGGTTCCGGGCGCCATGACGGTGCTGCTGGGGGCCACCCTGGCCGGCAAGACCTCGCTGATGCGCATCATGGCCGGGCTGGACCGGCCCACCGAAGGCCGCGTGCTGGCCGACGGCGCCGACGTTACCGGCGTGCCCGTGCGCCAGCGCAACGTGGCGATGGTGTACCAGCAGTTCATCAACTACCCCTCCATGTCGGTCTACGACAACATCGCCTCGCCGCTGAAGCTGCGCGGCGCGGCCGACACGCGCGAGAAGGCCCAGGCCATGGCGGCGCGGCTGCATATCGACCACCTGCTGGCGCGCTACCCGTCGGAACTGTCCGGCGGCCAGCAGCAGCGGGTGGCGCTGGCCCGGGCGCTGGCCAAGGACGCGCCGCTGATCCTGCTGGACGAGCCGCTGGTCAACCTGGACTACAAGCTGCGCGAGGAACTGCGCGACGAATTGTCGGAATTGTTCGCCGAAGGGCGCTCCACGGTCGTCTACGCCACCACCGAACCGGGCGAAGCCCTGTTGCTGGGAGGCCACACCGCGGTGCTGGACGCCGGCGAGCTGCTGCAATACGGGCCCACGGCCGAGGTCTTTCACCGGCCCAATTCCATCCGCGTGGCGCGCGCTTTCAGCGACCCGCCCATGAACCTGTTCACGGCCCGGCGCCAGGAAGCCGGCTTTGTCCTGCAGGGCGACATCGCCGTGGCGCGCGCGCTGCCGGCGGGGGCGGACGCGGACATCACCGCCGGCCTGCGGGCGGGCGCGCTGGACGTGGAGCCTCGTCCCGGGCACATCGGCCTGGCCGGCGTGGTCAAGCTGGCCGAGATTTCCGGGTCCGACACCTTTGTGCACGCCGAAACGGCGGCGGGCGACGTGGTCGCGCAACTGCCAGGCGTGCATCGCTTTACGCTGGACCAGCGCGTGCAGCTGTACTTCGATCCCGCGCAGACCTATGCCTTCGGCGCCAATGGCGCGCTGCTGGCCGCGCCCCGGCAGCCGGCGGGCGCGGGGGAGGCGGCCTGATGGCGCAGATCGAGCTGGACCTGTCCCATTCCTACGTGGCCGACCCGCAGACCGACGAGGACTATGCGCTGCTGCCGCTCAAGTTCACCTTTCGCGACGGCGGCGCCTATGCCTTGCTCGGGCCGTCCGGCTGCGGCAAGACCACGCTGCTGAACTGCGTGTCCGGCCTGTTGCGTCCCTCGCACGGCCGCATCCTGTTCGACGGCCAGGACGTGACGGACAAGACCCCGCAGGCGCGCAACATCGCCCAGGTCTTCCAGTTTCCGGTGGTGTACGACACCATGACGGTTGCCGAAAACCTGGCCTTTCCGCTGCGCAACCGGGGCATTCCGCCCGACCGCATCCGCGACCGCGTGGGCCGCATCGCCGAGATGCTGGAAATGTCCGGGGTGCTGGACCGCCGCGCAAGCGGCCTGACGGCCGACGCCAAGCAGAAGATCTCGCTGGGCCGGGGGCTGGTGCGCAGCGACGTGTCGGCCATCCTGTTCGACGAGCCGCTGACGGTAATCGACCCGCAGCTCAAATGGGAGCTGCGGCGCAAGCTCAAGGAAATCCACCACGAATTCAAGCTCACCCTCATCTACGTGACGCATGACCAGACCGAGGCGCTGACCTTCGCCGACCAGGTCATGGTCATGGCGCGCGGCCGCGCCGTGCAGGTGGGCAGCGCCGACGACCTGTTCGAGCGCCCCGCGCACACCTTCGTCGGGCATTTCATCGGCTCGCCGGGAATGAACTTCCTGCCCGCGCAATGGCTCGACGGCGCGCTGATGCTGGGGCAATGCCGCGTCGACGGCGTGCCCGCGCCGATGGCCGCCAGGCTGGCCGAGGCCGGCCCGGTCAAGCTGGGCGTGCGCCCCGAATACCTGCGTGTGACCGAGCCTGGCGCGCCCGGCGCCGTGCCCATGCGCGTGGACCGCGTGCAGGACGTGGGCACGTACACGCTGCTGGTGGCCGACTTCGAGGGCACGCCGGTGCGCGCGCGCCTGGGCAGCAACATCGTCCACGCCGCCGCCGGCGGCACGGTGTGGCTGTCCGTGCTGAATCCGCACACCTGCTTCTACCGCGACGAGGAGCTGATCCGATGAAACCCATAGATCACCGGGCCTGGTTCCTGGTCCTGCCCGTCGTGCTGTGCGTGGCGTTCTCGGCCATCCTGCCGCTGATGACCATCGTCAACTACTCGGTGCAGGACATCATTTCGCCGGACCGCCGCGTCTTCGTCGGCACCGAATGGTTCGCCGCCGTGCTGCAGGACGAAGAGCTGCACGGCGCCCTGTTCCGCCAGATCGGCTTCTCGGTGGCGGTGCTGCTCATCCAGATCCCGCTGGGCATCCTGCTGGCCCTGTCCATGCCCGCCAGCGGCTGGCGCGCGTCGGCCGTGCTGGTGATCATCGCGCTGTCGCTGCTGATCCCCTGGAACGTGGTGGGCACGATCTGGCAGGTGTTCGGCCGCACCGACATCGGCCTCCTGGGCGCCACGCTGTCGTGGCTGGGCGTGGACTACAACTACACCGGCAACGACGTCGACGCCTGGGTCACCGTGCTGGTCATGGACGTCTGGCACTGGACGCCGCTGGTCGCGCTGCTGTGCTATGCGGGCCTGCGCGCGATACCCGACGCCTACTACCAGGCCGCCCGCATCGACGGCGCCTCGCGCTTTGCCGTGTTCCGCTACATCCAGCTGCCCAAGATGCGCGGCGTGCTGATGATCGCGGTGCTGCTGCGGTTCATGGACAGCTTCATGATCTACACCGAGCCCTTCGTGCTGACGGGGGGCGGGCCGGGCAACGCCACCACCTTCCTGTCCCAGTACCTGACGCAGAAGGCGGTGGGGCAGTTCGACCTGGGGCCGGCCGCCGCATTCTCGATCATCTACTTCCTGATCATCCTGCTCCTGTGCTTCATCCTCTACAACTGGATGCAGCGCGCAGGCACGACCGGCGGCTTCGACGAGGAGCGTGCAAATGCGTGAGAACAACACCTGGTGGCGCAGCGCCTTCCTGACCCTGTACCTGGTGTTCGCCATCCTGCCGCTGTACTGGATGCTGAACATGTCGTTCAAGACGAACACCGAGATCGTCAGCACGCTGACGCTGTGGCCGCGCGACTTCACCTTCGAGCACTACCGCAGCATCTTCACGGACCCCGCCTGGTATTCCGGCTACATCAACTCGCTGATCTATGTCGTCATCAACACGGTGATCTCGCTGACGGTGGCGCTGCCGGCCGCCTACGCGTTCTCGCGCTACCGCTTCATCGGCGACAAGCACGTGTTCTTCTGGCTGCTCACCAACCGCATGACGCCGCCCGCCGTGTTCCTGCTGCCGTTCTTCCAGCTCTACAGTTCGTTCGGGCTGATGGACACCCACCTGGCGGTGGCGCTGGCGCACCTGGTGTTCAACGTGCCGCTGGCCGTGTGGATCCTGGAAGGCTTCATGTCCGGGGTGCCCCGCGAGATCGACGAAACCGCCTACGTGGACGGGTACTCGTTCCCGCGCTTTTTCCTGACGATCTTCCTGCCGCTGATCAAGTCCGGCGTGGGCGTGGCGGCCTTCTTCTGCTTCATGTTCAGCTGGGTGGAGCTGCTGCTGGCGCGTACGCTGACGTCCGTCAACGCCAAACCCATCGTCGCCACCATGACGCGCACCGTGTCGGCCTCGGGCATGGACTGGGGCGTGCTCGCGGCGGCGGGCGTGCTGACCATTGTGCCCGGCGGCATCGTCATCTGGTTCGTGCGCCACTACATCGCGAAGGGCTTCGCGATGGGCCGCGTATAGGAGGGCCCCGGTATGTTCAGCTGGATGGTTTGGACCACGCCTGTCGCCGTGTTTTTCAGCTGCATCGTCCTGATGCTGGCCGGCATGACGATATGGGAATTGAAGTCGCCCACGCACGAAAGGAAGGGCTTCCTGCCCCTGCCCACCACGCGCGGCGACCGGCTGTTCATCGGCCTGATGGCCGCGGCCTGGCTCAACCTGGCGTTCCTGGGGTTTGGCCAGAAGGCGGTGGAATGGTTTTCGCTGGATGAGCCGCCATCGGTATGGATCAGCTTCGTCTTGTCCATGCTGCTGCTGGCGTTCATCATGAAGAAAGGCTGAAGAGGGGCGGCAGACCCTTCGTGGATGTTCTGGAAGGACTATCGGCCAGCGTCTTCCCCGGCCAGCGGTCCGCAGCACGATAAAGGGAAGATTTATCGAGGAGACAGGTCATGAAATTGCGCATGCACGCCATGGCGGCCGCTATCGCCCTGATCGGAACGTCAGGGGCATGGGCCGGCGAGCCGGAGGCGAAGAAGTGGGTCGATTCGGAGTTCCAGCCCTCGTCGCTGTCCAAGGACCAGCAGATGGCCGAGATGAAGTGGTTCATCGACGCGGCGGCCAAGCTCAAAGCCAAGGGAGTCAATGAAGTCAGCGTGGTGTCCGAAACCATCACCACGCACGAGTACGAATCCAAGGTGCTGGCCAAGGCCTTCGCCGACATCACCGGCATCAAGGTCAACCACGACCTGATCCAGGAAGGCGACGTGGTCGAAAAGCTGCAGACGTCCATGCAGTCCGGCAAATCCATCTATGACGGCTGGATCTCGGACTCCGACCTGATCGGCACCCACTACCGCTACGGCGCCATCCTGCCGTTGTCGGACTACATGGCCGGCGCCGGCAAGGAATGGACCAACCCCAACCTGGACCTGAAGGACTTCATCGGCACCAAGTTCACCACGGCGCCGGACGGCAAGCTCTACCAGTTGCCCGACCAGCAGTTCGCCAACGTCTACTGGTTCCGCGCCGACTGGTTCGCCCGCCAGGACCTGAAGGACAAGTTCAAGGCCAAGTACGGCTACGACCTGGGCGTGCCCACCAACTGGTCCGCCTACGAAGACATCGCCGCCTTCTTCTCCAACGACGTCAAGGAGATCGACGGCAAGAAGGTCTACGGCCACATGGACTACGGCAAGAAGGACCCGTCGCTGGGCTGGCGCTTCACCGACGCCTGGCTGTCCATGGCCGGCGCCGCGGACAAGGGGCTGCCCAACGGCATGCCGGTGGACGAATGGGGCATCCGCGTCGCCGACGACAAGTGCACGCCCGTGGGCGCGTCGGTGTCGCGCGGCGGCGCCACCAACAGCCCGGCCGCCGTCTACGCGCTGACCAAGTACATCGACTGGATGAAGAAGTACGCCCCGCAGCAGGCCATGGGGATGACCTTCTCGGAATCCGGCCCGGTGCCCGCGCAAGGCCAGATCGCCCAGCAGATCTTCTGGTACACGGCGTTTACCGCCGACATGACCAAGAAGGGCCTGCCGGTCGTCAACGAGGACGGCACGCCGAAGTGGCGCATGGCCCCGTCGCCGTATGGCCCGTACTGGAAGGACGGCATGCAGAACGGCTACCAGGACGTGGGTTCCTGGACCTTCTTCAAGTCCACCAGCCCGGACAAGATGGCGGCGGCCTGGCTGTATGCCCAGTTCGTCACGTCCAAGTCCGTATCGCTCAAGAAGTCCATCACCGGCCTGACGTTCATCCGGGACAGCGACATCAACAGCGAGTTCTTCACCAAGAACGCGGCGAACTACGGCGGCCTGATCGAGTTCTACCGCAGCCCGGCGCGCGTGGCATGGACGCCCACCGGCACCAACGTGCCGGATTATCCGAAGCTCGCGCAACTCTGGTGGAAGAACGTGGCCACGGCCGTCACCGGCGAAAAGACCCCGCAGGCGGCGATGGACAACCTGGCCACTGAAATGGACCAGGTCATGGCGCGGCTGGAGCGGGCCGGCATGGCGCAGTGCGCGCCCAAGCTGAACGCCAAGAGCGACCCCAGCAAATGGCTGTCGGACCAGCATGCGCCGTGGAAGAAGCTGGCCAACGAAAAGCCCAAGGGCGAGACCATCCCTTATGAGAAGCTGCTGTCGGCCTGGAAGGAGGGCAAGGTGAGGTAAGGGCCGGGCTTCGGGACGACGGATTGGACGCGGCGCATGTCACAATCGCCATGCGCCGCAAGGCACAGCGCTTCGCGCGCCTTTTCCCGGTTCTTCCCGATCAAGCATGCCCCTGACTTCCAAGCTCCAACTTTTTCTGACCTTCGCGCTGACGTTGTCGGCCAGCCTGTCGCATGCCGCCGGCTTCCAGCGCCTGAACCTCCCCATGGACCAGAACGGCCCCGCCCTGCAGGGCGGGGTCTGGTATCCCTGCGCCGACCCCGTGGGCGAGATCAAGATCGGCCGCGCAGTCATTCCCGGCGTCCTGGACTGCAAGATGCCCGACGGGCGCTATCCGCTCATCGTGATGTCCCACGGGTCCGCCGGGTCTTTCCTGAGCCACCACGACACCGCCGCAGCGCTGGCCGATGCGGGGTTCGTGGTCGCGGCGATCAATCATGTGGGCGACAACGCGCAGGACCGGTCGCGGCAGGGGTACCTGTCCATTTTCTCGACGCGGCCCCGCGAAATGCGCCGCCTGCTCGACTACATGACGGGCACGTGGCCGGGGAAGTCGCAGCTCGTAGAGGACAAGGCCGGCTTCTTCGGCTTTTCGCGCGGCGGCTATACCGGCCTGGTGCTGGCGGGCGCCGCGCCCGATTTCCAGGCGGGACTGGCGATATGCCAGGATGCGCCGACGCTGCCGATGTGCCGCGACATCGCGGCCGGGAGGGCGCCCAAGCAACCGTATGTGCATGATGCCCGCATCCAGGCGGCGGTGATCGCCGATCCGCTCAATGCCTTTCCGGGCGACTCCTTGAAGCGCGTCGCCATTCCCATCCAGCTATGGGCGTCGGAGCAGGGCGGCGACGGGGTAAGCCCGGCCAGCGTGGACGCGGTGCGCCAGGGCTTGGGCGCGCCGCCCGATTATCACGTGGCTCGGGGCGCCGGACACTTTGCGTTCCTGGCGCCGTGCGCGCCGGCGCAGGCGCTGGCGCTGGCGGACATCTGCCGCGACCCGCCCGGCTTTGACCGGGCGGCGTTTCATCAGGACTTCAACGCCCGGACGGCCGCCTTTTTCAAGGCGCGGCTGCAATGAACAGGCCCTAGTGGATGGTGCGCGCGGCCTTGCGGGCGCGCTTGATTTCATACATGCGCGCATCGGCCAGGCGGACGGCGGCTTCGGCGTCCAGTCCGCGCGCGTCCAGCGCCACCACGCCGACGCTGGCGCCCTCGTAGGGGACGGCGTCTTCGCCCAGCTGATAGCGCCCCACGGTGGCGGCCGCGGCGCGGTTCTCAAGGGAGCGGGCCGCTTCTTCGGCCTCTCCGCGCTGCGCCTCGGCGCCCGGCGCGGCGTCGCCCCGGGCCAGCGCGGGGCCCGGGCCGATCAGCACGAACTCGTCGCCGCCCAGGCGGCCGAGCATGTCCGATGAGCGCAACGCCGCCGCGATCCGGCGCGACGCTTCGTGCAGGAACGCGTCTCCGCACTGGTGGCCGTAGGTGTCGTTGATGCCCTTGAATCCGTCCAGGTCGATCACCCCCACCAGCACGCTGCCGCCGTCGCGGACGGCATGCGCCAGCAGGCGGTCCAGCGCCTCGTAGAGCGCGCGCCGGTTGGGCAGGCCCGTCAGCGCGTCGGTCAAGGCGTAGGACATGAGCTGCACGTTGGCGGCGTGCAGCTGCTCCATCAGCATCTCGCGTTCCAGAAAGCCGGCGATGACGCTGGAGAACAGCTTCAGCACCGATTCCGCTTGCGGGGCGATCTGATGCTGCGCGGCGCTGGCGGCGCACAGCGTGCCGAACAGGACGCCGTCATCGGTGCGCACGGGCGCGCTGACGTAGGTCTGTATGCCCAGTTGCCGGGCGGCGTCGGAATCCGGCCAGCAGCGGGCGACATCGCTCGTGCACAGGCGGCCTTCGTCCAGCGCGCGCTTGCAGAGGGTGTCGCTCCAAGGCACGGACAGCCCTTCGGGAACCTGCAGCGCGCCGGCGTTGCGCGCGTAGCGGATGTGCTGAACGCCGGCCTTCAGGTCGATCGACGTGAGATAGGCCGATTCCAGCCCGGTGACCGCGCCCAGCATATCCAGCAGCGGACGGGTCAGCTGTTCGACCGACCTGGCCCCCGGCAGGGTCGTCGACAATGCGGCGAGTATCGGATCCAACGCGGCGTCTCCAGGATGCGCAATCGTGGGGATATCCGGCCCGCGCTCGAAAAAGGAGGGGCCGGTCGTGCCGCCATTATGCACGCTAGCCCAGCACCAGCGAACGGTGCACGCAGACCCCCGCCATGACGCCCGACGCGCTTGCCAGCGTGGCGTTGGACATCGGGGTGGCGGCGTCTCCCGCGGCGTAGACGCCGGCAACCGTGGTCTGCCTGAATTCGTCCACGCGGATCACGGGCCCCAGGGGGCCGTTGTCGAACGCGCATCCCAGTTGCGTCGCCAGCGGGCTGGCCATGTGCGTCTTGCTGGCCACGAACAGCGCCTTGACCGGCGCGTGGCGGCCGTCCGCCAGCGCCACGCCGTCCAGCGCGGGGGCGGCGCCCAGCAATTGCACGATCGGCGAGCGCTCTACCCGCACGCCGCGGGCCGCGAACAGCCGCGCTTCCTCGGGCTCGGGCTCGAACTGCCCTTGCGTGAAGTAGGTGGTCGGCCCCCAATCCGGCAGCAGCATTGCCTGGTGCGCGGACAGCGGATGCGCGGCCAGGACGCCCAGCGGCTGGTCGGCGACTTCATAGCCATGGCAATAGGGGCAATGCAGCACGGTCTGACCCCAGCGCTCCTGCAGGCCGGGCACGGGCGGAAGTTCGTCCCGCATGCCGATGGCCAGGATCAGGCGCGAGGCCTGGGCGCGCTGGCCGCTGGCCATGGCGAGCTCAAAGCCGCCGTCGCAGGGGGCCGCAACGACCGCCTCGCCGTCCAGGAAGTCCACCGTCGGGTAGCGCGCGAGCTGGGCCCGCGCCTGCGCCACGATCTCTCGCGGCGGCGTGCCGTCCTGCGCAAGGAATCCATGCGCGTGCGCGGCGTAGCGATTGCGCGGCAGGCCGGCATCGACCAGCAGGATGCGCCGCCGGGCGCGGGCCAATTGCATGGCGGCGGAAAGGCCGGCAAAACTGCCGCCCACGATGATGACGTCATGGCGCATAGGGGGCTCCTGTTCAAGAATGGGTATTCGATACTTTATAAGTTGCATGATAGGCCGCCTTGTGGCGCGACGCAACTTATGATGTTTCATGTTTGCGCGGGCAGGGCGCGGCGCGTGCAAGTTGCGTCCCTGCTTGTCCGGGGACTACCCTGAAACCCTCTACACCCGGCGGTCGTCATGCTTGCGCGCTGACCGCCAAGGAGGCTGGCATGCAGCACGCGACTGAACTAGGCGGCCGGGTTGCCGTGGTGACGGGGGCGTCTTCGGGCATCGGGCGCGCCACGGCGATCGGCCTGGCGGCGGCCGGCGCGCGGGTGGTGGTCAACCACCGCGCCGGCGGCGATTCGCAGGCCCGCGCGGCGGCGGTGGTCGAGGCGATCCAGCGCAACGGCGGCTCGGCCGTGACCGCGGCGGCGGACATCAGCCGGGAAGCCGAGGTCGACCACCTGTTCGCGCAGGCGGTCCAGCACTTCGGCCGGCTGGACATACTGGTCAACAACGCAGGCATCGAGCATCCGGCCCCGGTCGCCGACATGACGCTGGCCGACTGGCAGCGCGTGATCGACGTGAACCTGACGGGCCATTTCCTGTGCGCCCGCGCGGCGGCCAGGGCGTTTCAGGCGCAGCCCGCGGACCCGTCCCGACAGGGCCTGGCCCTGGGCAACATCCTGTTCATCAGTTCGGTCCACGAGCTGATCCCCTGGGCGTTCCAGGTGAACTACGCCGCCTCCAAGGGCGGGCTGTCGATGCTCATGAAATCCCTTGCCCAGGAGCTCGCGCCGAGCCGCGTCCGGGTGAACTCCATCGCGCCCGGCGCCATCCGCACCGCCATCAACCAGCCCGCCTGGGATACCCCGGAAAGCCTGGCCAAGCTGCTCAAGCTGATTCCCTATGGCCGCATCGGCGAGCCGGAGGACGTGGCGCGGGCGGCCGTGTGGCTGGCCGGCGACGCGTCGGACTACGTGACGGGCACGACGCTCTTTGTCGACGGGGGCATGACGCTATACCCCGAATTCCGCGGCGCGGGCTAGGGCGGCCGCCATGTCCAAACCCCTGGAAGACTACGGGCTTATCGGCAACATGCTGTCCGCCGCGCTGGTGGCGCGCGACGGGTCCATCGACTGGCTCTGCCTGCCCCATTTCGACTCGCCGGCGTGCTTTGCGGCGCTGCTGGGCGACGAGAGCCACGGGCACTGGCGCGTTGCGCCGCACGGCAAGATCCGGGAGACGACGCGGCGGTACGTGCCCGACACCGCCGTGCTGGAGACGCGCTTCGAAACCCGGACGGGCGTCGTGCTGCTGTACGACTTCATGCCGCTCAGCGACGATGGCGAACGCGTGGACGTGGTGCGCATCGTGCGGGGCGAGTCCGGGCACGTGCAGATGGACATGGAGCTGGTGCTGCGCTTTAACTACGGCCAGACCGTGCCCTGGGTGCGCCGGCGCGACTATGGCCTGAACGCCATCGCCGGGCCGGACGCGGTGGAGCTGCACACGCCCGTCGAGCTCGAGGGGCACGACATGAAGACGACGGCGCGCTTCTCCGTGCACCAGGGGCGGGTGGTGCCGTTCACCTTGTCGTATCACCGCTCGCACCGCACGCCGCATTTCGTGCCCGACCGCGTCGAGAGCATGGACAGGACGATCTCCTGGTGGCAGGAATGGGCCAAGCGCTGCCACTGGGACGGCCCGGGGGACGGCAGGCGGGACGCGGTGGTGCGTTCGCTGATCACCCTGAAGCTGCTGACCTTCCATCCCACGGGCGGGATCATCGCCGCGCCGACGACCTCCTTGCCGGAGTCCTTGGGCGGCAGCCGCAACTGGGACTATCGCCATTGCTGGCTGCGCGACTCCTCGCTGACCCTGTACGCCTTGCTGAACGCCGGCTACCGCGAAGAGGCCGAGGCCTGGCGCCAGTGGCTGCTGCGGGCGGTGGCCGGGCATCCGGATCAGTTGCAGATCATGTACGGCATCGCGGGCGAGCGCTGGCTGCCGGAACTGGAGATTCCCTGGCTGCCCGGCTACGAGGCCAGCCGGCCGGTGCGCAGGGGCAATGACGCGGCGGGGCAGAGCCAGCTCGATGTCTACGGGGAACTCATCGAGACCTTGTACGCCGCGCGCGTCGCGGACCTGGCCCCGCTTGCCGAAGCCTGGCGCCTGCAGAAGGTGCTGCTGGAGCCGCTGCAGCACCGGTGGCGGGGCCTGGACCACGGCATCTGGGAAGTGCGCGGCGAACGCCGGGCCTTCACGCATTCGCGGCTGATGTGCTGGGTGGCGTTCGACCGCGCGGTCAAGGCGTGCGAGCGGTTCGGGTTGCAGGGGCCCGTGGAGGCCTGGCGGCGCCTGCGCGAGCAGATTCGCAAGGACATTTGCCAGCACGGCTACGACCCCGTCAGGGGCTGTTTCGTGCAGAGCTACGGATCGTCGGCGCTGGACGCCAGCCTGCTGCTGATTCCCCAGGTGGGTTTCCTGCCCGCCAGCGATCCGCGCGTGGCGGGCACGGTGCACGCCATCGAGCGCGAGCTGCTGCACGGCGGGCTGCTGCGCCGCTACTCCACCGAGCGCACCGACGACGGGCTGGAGGGCGACGAGGGCGTGTTCCTCGCCTGCAGCTTCTGGCTGGCGGACGCCTATGTGATGCTGGGCCGGCTGGGCGATGCCGAGCGCCTGTTCGAGCGGCTGCTGTCGCTGCGCAACGACCTGGGCCTCCTGTCAGAGGAATACGACGTCGTCCAGCGCCGCCTGGTCGGCAACTTTCCGCAGGGTTTTTCGCATATCGGCCTGGTGAACACGGCCTACAATCTGGGTCGGGCGATGGGCCCGGCCCAGCAGCGCGCCGAGCAGAATGCGCCGCGCGAGTAGCGCCCGCCACCATCCAGGAGAGACAAACATGCTACTGACCGAAGAACAGCAAAGCGTCCAGGAAATGGCGCGCCGGTTTGCCCAGGAGCGCCTGGCGCCCAACGCCGAGCGCTGGGACCGGGAACACCACTATCCCGCGGACGCCATCGCCGAGATGGCGCAGCTGGGCTTCTTCGGCATGCTGGTGCCGGAGGCGTGGGACGGCAACGACAGCGGCTATATCTCGTATGCCGTGGCGCTGGAAGAGATCGCCGCGGGCAGCGGCGCGTGCTCGACCATCATGAGCGTGCACAACTCGGTCGGCTGCATGCCCATCCTGAAGTTCGGCACCGACGCCCAGAAAGAACAGTTCCTGCGGCCCCTGGCCCGCGGCGAGCACATCGGCGCCTTCGCGCTGACCGAACCGCAGGCGGGATCGGACGCCAGCAGCCTGCACACCCGCGCGCGGCGCGACGGCGACGGCTACATCCTCAACGGCGCCAAGCAGTTCATCACGTCTGGGCGCAACGGCCAGACCGTGATCCTGTTCGCGGTGACCGACCCGGACGCCGGCAAGCGCGGCATCTCCGCGTTCATCGTGCCCACCGACACGCCGGGCTACAAAGTCCTGCGGGTAGAAGACAAGCTTGGCCAGCATGCTTCCGACACCTGCCAGATCGCCTTCGAGGACATGCGCATTCCGGACGCCTTCCGGCTGGGCGCGGAAGGCGAGGGCTACAAGATCGCGCTGTCCAACCTGGAGGGCGGCCGTATCGGCATCGCCTCGCAAGCGGTGGGCATGGCGCGCGCCGCCTTCGAATGCGCGCGCGACTACGCCCACGACCGCCAGGCCTTCGGAAAGCCCATCATCGAGCATCAGGCCGTGTCGTTCCGGCTGGCCGATATGGCGACGCAGATCCATGCCGCGCGGCAGATGGTGCTGCATGCCGCCGCCCTGCGCGAGGCGGGGCGGCCCGCGCTGACCGAGGCGTCCATGGCCAAGCTGTTCGCCTCGGAGATGGCCGAGAAGGTCTGCTCGGCCGCGATCCAGACGCTGGGCGGCTATGGCTACCTGAAGGATTTTCCGGTCGAGCGCATCTACCGGGACGTGCGGGTGTGCCAGATCTACGAGGGCACCAGCGACATCCAGCGGCTGGTGATCGCGCGCAGCCTATGAGCGGCTCGCCCGGCGGCGCCGCGCCCACAGGGCATAGATGGCAATATTGCCCACGATCAGCAGCGCCGCCAGGATGACCTGCGTCTGCCGGGTGATGCCCTCGGGGTAGATGATGCCCAGGATGTAGTGCTCGATGAAGCCGCCGGCATAGCCTTCCTGGCCTGCCTGTTCGCGCAGCGACACCTCCAGCGGCGTCAGCGGGCATATCCAGCCCATGCCGATCACCAGGGCGCCCCAGGCCATGGCCGGCAGATGCACGTAGGCGATCCGGGGCTTCCACAGCGCCAGGAGGCCGCCGAACATCACAAAGGCGACGAACAGGCCATGCACGACAAGCACCAGGTCGGCAAGGATGCGGTAGGTCATCAGCGTATCCCGGTTGGATCGGCCAGCCCGCGGGGCCTCAGACCTTGAGGTCCCGCAGCAGCTTGGTCAGTTCCGGCGCGGTCATCAGCGACACGCCTTGCGACTTGGCGTATTGCAGCGCGTTGTCGGACACATCGCCCAGGGCGATATAGATGGCTTCGCGGGCGCCGCGCTTCTCGCGCACGGCCTGCAGTTCGCGCAGCGGCTCGACGCCGACCCGGGCGGCCTTCCAGCGCTTGGCGCTGACGATGGCCACGTGGCCGTCCTTGCTCAGCGCAAAATCGGCGCCGGGCGTCTGCAGGCGCTCGACCTCGCAGCCGTCGCGCCGGAAGCCGGCCTCGACGGTCTTCGCGAAGTCCGCCCAGGACATGGCGGCGGTGGCTTCGGCCACGGCCTGCACGCGCGTGCCGGACGGCGCGCGCAACTGCTTGTAGGCGGCCATGAGGGAAATCACGGCGAAGGGCACGGCGGCGAACACGCCCATCGCGGCGTAGTCCAGGGGCAGGGCGGCAAAGCCGCCGCCGGCCAGCAGCACGGCCACGCCGGCGCTCATCCACCACGGCGAGCGCAACAGCACGGCGAAGATGGAGTTCTGGGACATCTTGAGTTTCATGGCGGCTCGCGGCGGTGCAGAGAAATGAAAAAGGATCAGGCGTCGCCGCCGGCGGCCTCGGCGGCGCGCACCACGATGCGCACGTCGCCGCAGGTCACGATCTGGCCGCCGCGGATTTTTGCGGTCTTGCGGGTTTCCACGACGCCGCCCACGCTGACATGGCCCTCGGCCACGAGCATCTTGCCCGCGCCGCCGCTGTCGCAGACGCCGGTTGCCTTGAGCAGCTGGTTGATTTCAATATAGGGGCTGCCGTCGGCAAGCGTGAATTCGATGATGGGCATATCGCGCGGGTCAGGAAGTGGCGGCCGGTCAGGCCGGGCCGTTGGTATCGGTGTTGCCGGTGTTGCCGGGGGCAGCGGGCCGGCCGGCGGGAGCCTCGGGCCCGGCCGGCGGCGCCGGGCGGTTGTTGTTGTTGTTTTCGGCGCGGGCCATCCAGGCGATCAGCGACGAACGCATGGCTTCCTCGACGGACATCTGGATGGGCTGGACCCAGTCCTGCGGGACGAAGACGGTGTAGCCGCCGATCATGTAGCCCATCGGCAGGTACACGGCGACGCGGTCGCCCTGGGTGAAGCCTTCGGGCAGGCCTTCCATGCTGCGCCGGGTCACCAGCCCGACCAGTTCAAGCTGCTGGCCCGGCACGCGCAGGATCACGACCTGCTGGGCGGTGTTCTTGGAGCTGGGCGAGAAGTAGTCCGCAAAGCTCTTCAGGGACGAATAGATGCTCTTGACCACCGGGAGGTTGGTGAAGGGCATTTCCACCAGCGTCAGCACATGCTGCACGCGTTCCTTGGATACGAGGTAGCCGATGGCCAGGATGCCCAGTATGCCCAGCGCCAGGCCCATGCCCGGCACGTAGAAGCCGCCGATGAAGGGGCGCAGGAAGGTCAGCGCGACGGCTTCCGTCCAGGCCAGGAAGATATAGAGCAGATAGATCGTCAGCGCCAGGGGCAGGACGGTGATCAGGCCGCGGAAGAAGTATTTGTAGAGACGAGTCATAAGCAAGGGCAAAAGTGGTGTCGGATTGCACGGCCATGGCGCGCCGGAGGGCCGCCAGCATAGCAGCCGGCGCGCAGCGCGCCGGTAACAAAACCGTGCGGCGCGCTAGCGGTCCACCGGCAGGAACAGGGTCTCCTTGATTTCCTCCATGACCACGTAGCTGCGCGATTCGGCGGACGCGGGCAGGCGCTTGAGGATTTCGCCGAGGAGACGGCGGTATTCATTCATTTCGGTCAGGCGCGCCTTGACCAGGTAATCGAAATCGCCCGACACCAGGTGGCATTCCATGACCTCGGGCACGTACAGCAGTTCTTTCTTGACCTTGTCGAAGACGTCGCCGGACTTGGCGGACAGCTTGATTTCCAGGAAGACGAGCAGGTTCTTGCCCAGCGCCGCCGGGTTGACGCGCGCATGGTAACCCGTGATGACGCCTTCGCGCTCCATGCGCTTGACGCGGTCCGAGCAAGGGGTGGCGGACAGGCTCACGCGCTCGGCCAATTCGGTCACCGAAATGCGGCCTTCGCGCTGCAGGATTTCCAGGATTTTCAGGTCAATACGGTCAAGGTCGCGCATTTCACTTTTGGCGATCATAAAACGGGGTCGGCCCGAGAAAAAGCACTGGCAAAACGATATCTTCAGTGCTTTTCACTGCGAGGAGGCTCATAGACTACCGAAATTCCTGTACAAAACCAAACACTGGAAAGAATCATGCATGTGATCGTCCTCGGCAGCGGCGTAATCGGCGCCACGACCGCCTACTACCTGGCCTGCCAGGGCGCCAAGGTGACGGTGCTGGACCGCCAGCCCGCCGCGGCCCAGGAAACCAGCTACGCCAACGCCGGGCAGGTGTCGCCGGGCTATTCCACGCCCTGGGCCGCGCCTGGCATCCCGCTCAAGGCCATCAAGTGGCTGTTCCAGAAGCACGCGCCGCTGGCGATCCGCCTGGACGGCAGCCTCTATCAGCTGAAATGGATGGCCGCGATGCTGGCCAACTGCTCGGCGGACCGCTATTCGGTCAACAAGGAACGCATGCTGCGCCTGTCCGAGTACAGCCGCGACTGCCTGCGCGAATTGCGCGCCTCCACCGGCATCCATTATGAAGAGCGCGCGCGCGGCACGCTGCAGCTTTTCCGCACGGACGCTCAGCTCGAAGCCGCCCGCCGCGACATCGCGGTGCTGGAAGAGGTGGGCGTGCCCTACGAACTGCTGGACCGCAACCGCCTCGTGACGGCCGAGCCCGCGCTGGCGCGCTCGATCCACAAGCTCTCGGGCGGCCTGCGCCTGCCGAACGACGAAACCGGCGACTGCCAGCTGTTCACCAGGAGGCTGGCCGAGATGGCCGCCGCCCTGGGCGTGGATTTCCGCTACAACCAGACGGTCTCGGGCCTGAACACCGCGGGCGGCCAGATCACGGGCGTGCGCGTGGGCGACGAGGTGCTGACGGCGGACCGCTACGTGGCCGCCTTCGGCAGCTACACCCGGGGCTTCCTCGAGCCGCTGGGGCTGGATCTGCCGGTCTATCCGGTCAAGGGCTACTCGCTGACCATCCCGCTCAAGGACGAATCCGCTGCGCCGGTCTCGACCATCCTGGACGAGACCTACAAGATCGCGGTGACGCGTTTCGACAAGCGCATCCGCGTGGGCGGCATGGCCGAACTGTCGGGCTTCGACCTGCGCCTGAAGGACGCGCGCCGCAAGACGCTGGAACTGGTGGTGAACGATCTGTTCCCCGGCAGCGGCCACGTCGCCCAGGCCGAGTTCTGGACCGGGCTGCGCCCCATGACGCCGGACAGCACGCCCGTCGTCGGCCCCACCCGCTACGGCAACCTCTACCTGAACACCGGCCACGGCACGCTGGGCTGGACCATGGCCTGCGGCTCCGGCAAGCTGGTGGCCGACCTGGTCATGGGCCAGCGTCCGGCGATCCGCACGGACGGACTGGGCCTGTCGCGCTACGACCGCAACGCGGCGTCCCGCCAGCAACTGGTGCTGGGCGGCAAGGGCGCATAGCAGGGACCTTCTCCTGATCAGGTGTCTGACACAGATCCGGTGTCTGACACCATTGAGCGGATCAGGTGGATCAGGTGTCTGACACCCCTGAGACATCGGCTCGAACTGAAGCCCGTCTCCCCGGGTGTCAGACACCGGCAGAAGAAGCGCCAGATCAGGTGTCTGACACCCCTGAGACATCGGCTCGAACTGAAACCCGTCTCCCCGGGTGTCAGACACCGGCAGAGATCAGGTGTCTGACACCCCTGAGACATCGGCTCGAACTGAAACCCGTCTCCCCGGGTGTCAGACACCGGCAGAAGAAGTGGGTTCGGCGCCGCGATCCATCGCGCTCTATGCCAAAATCGCCGCATGACCCATTTTCTGCATACTGCCGACTGGCAGATCGGCCGGCAGTACGGCCAATTTGAAACTGACGACGCCGCCATGCTGGCCGAGGCGCGCTTCGATGTCGTGGCGCGGATCGCCGCGCTGGCCGCGGAGCGCCGCGTGGACGCCGTGCTGGTGGCCGGAGACGTGTTCGATACGCAAGGCGTGTCGGACCGCAGCATCCGCCGGCTGTTTGCCGCCATGGCCGGCTATGCCGGGCCATGGGTGATGATCGCCGGCAACCACGACGCCGCGCTGGCCGACAGCGTCTGGAGCCGCGCCATGCAGCTGGGCTGCATTCCCGCCAGCGTCCATGTGCCGCTGCGCACGGGCGTGGTGGACCTGGCGGCGATCAACCTTGCGGTGCTTGCCGCGCCGCTGACGCAACGCCATACCTACGACGACGTCACCCAGGCCTTCGACGCGCTGGAAACGGAGCCCGGCCGCGTGCGCGTGGGCCTGGCGCATGGCAGCGTCGCGGGCCGCCTGCCCGACGCCATCGACGCCACCAACCCCATTGCGCCGGACCGCGCGGCGCGCGCGCGCCTGGACTATCTGGCGCTGGGCGATTGGCACGGCTGCCTGTCCATCGACGACCGCACCTGGTATGCCGGCACGCCCGAGCAGGACCGCTTTCGGGGCAACGAGCCGGGCTATGTGCTGGACGTGCGCATTGGCGCGCCGGGCGCGGCGCCCGTCGTGGAGCGCGTGGCGACCGGCAAGTACCGCTGGTCGGCCTGGTCTGAAACGCTCAGCCTGCCCACCGATGCGCAGGCGCTGGCCGAACGCATGGCGGCGCTTCGCGCCGAGGACGTCCTGCGCCTGGACGTGCAGGGCCACGTCAACATGGAAACCTGGGACGCGCTGCAACGCGCCGTCGATTTAGCCGCCGCGCAGGTGCGCGCCTTGCTGCCGGATTTGTCCGGCCTGCGCCTGGAGCCCGACGAGGCCGACCTGGCCGAGCTGCGCGCCAGCGGCTACGTGGGCGAAGTGGCGGCGCAACTGCAGGCATTGCAGGCCGATGCCGAACAGTCCGCCGTGGCGGGGGAGGCCTTGCGGCTGCTGCTGCGGTTCCAGCGCGAAAGCGTCGCGACGGGAGCCGCGAAATGAAGCTCTCGCGCATCGCCCTGGAAGAATTCCGCAAGTTCCGCCAGCCCCTGACGCTGGACGGCCTGCAAGACGGCCTGAACCTGTTCGTCGGCCCGAACGAGGCAGGCAAGAGCACCGTGGCCGCCGCCATACGGGCGGCGTTCCTGGAACGCTACAGCACCAGCAAGGTGGCGGACCTGGCCCCGCGCGGCGAGTCCGGCGCGCGCCCCAGCGTCGAGCTGGCGTTCACGCATGCCGGCCACAGCTATGTGCTGAAAAAACAATTCCTCTCGCGCGCCCGCTGCGAGCTGCTGATCGACGACGGCGCGCAGCGGCTGGACGGCGAAGAGGCCGAGAACGCGCTGGCCGCGCTGCTGGGCTTCGAGCTGCCCGGGCGCGGGCAGAGCAAGCCGGACCTGGCCGGCATCCCGGGCCTGCTGTGGATTCAGCAGGGCGACGGCCATAACCTGCAGGAGGCCGCGGGTTTCGCCGGGCCGCATTTGCGCGATGCGCTCACGCAGCTCTCGGGCGAACTGGCTTCCAGCGACGGCGACCGCCTGTTCGAGCGCGTGTCCGCGGAGCGCGGCGCGCTGCTGGACGCGCGCAACGGCCGCCCCAAGGGCGCCTACAAAGAGGCCGAGGATGCGCTGGCGCGAGCCACGGCGGAACGCGACGATTGCGCGCAGGCCATGGCGCAGCTCAATGCCGACGTGGACCGGCTGGCGGACCTGCGGCGCGAGCACGAACGGGCCCAGGCCGCCGAACCCTGGAAGGACTTCGAGGCCAAGGCCGCCGAGGCCCGCGCCCGGCTGGCCGCCCTGGCGAAGGAACGCGAGGCCTATGACGGCCTGTGCCGCGAGCAGGCACAGGCCGCCCAGACCCTGGCCTTGCTGCAAGACCAGGTCCGGCGCGACCAGCAGGACGAAGCCGAGCATCAGGCGCTGGCGCAAGAGGCGCGCGCCGCCGGCATGCGCCTGGAAGCCGCGCAAGGGGCCCTGGCGCGCGCGCAGCAGCAGGGGCAGACGCATGCCGCCGCCGTCGACGCCGCGCGCCTGCGCGTGGCGTCGGTGCAGACCGTGGCCGACCGGCGCGACCTGGATCGCCAGCTGGCGCAACTGAGCCCCGAGATCGAACGCCTGGACGACGCCCTGAAGGAAGTTACTGCCCTGATCGAACAAGGGTCCACCCTGAAGTCCGAGGCCGTGCGCCTGGAGATTGCCGATGCGGACATCGAAGCCTTGCGCAAGGCCGGACGCGAACTGGGCAATCTGCAGCTGCAGCAGCAGGCCATCGCCACGCGCCTGAGCTACCGGCTGGACGCCGGCCGGCAAGCGCTGCTGGACGGCAGGACGCTTACCGGCGCCGATGAGGTCCTGCTCACGGCGGCCGCCGAACTGGACCTGCCGGGAGTGGGGCGGTTTCGCATCGAGCCGGGCGGACAGGATCTGCCCGCATTGAAACGAGACCTGGAGCAGGCCCAGGCGGCCTACGCCGTTCTGCTCAAGCGCGCGGGCGTGGAAGCGCTGGCCGAGGCCGAACAACGCCACGCGCGCTATACCTCCCTGCTGCGCGAACTGGATGGCATGCGCAAGACGCTGGGCATCCATGCGCCCAGGGGCGTGGATGCCTTGCGCGGCCAGCGCGACGAGGCCCTGGCGCGCCAGGCCCAGCTGCAGCAGCGTCTGGCCCAGTTGCCTGCCTCGCCGGAAACGGGCGACGACGATCTGCCCGCCGCCACCCAGGCGCTGCGCGAGGCCGAGGCCGTCGCCGCCCAGGCCGAGCGCGCGCTCGCCGCTGCGCAGCGCGCGCTGGACGCCGACGGCGCCCGCGCGCAATTGCTGCAAGGGCAGGCGACGGCGCGCGGCGCCGAATTGCAATCGCCCGAACGCATGGCGCAGCGGCAAGCCCGCGCCGGCCGGCTCGCCGAGGTGCGCAGCGGCCACGACGAACTGGAGCGGCGCGTGCGCGAGGCGCAGGCGGCGCTGGCCGGGCATCGGCCCGAACTCGCGGAACAGGACGTCCAGCGGTTTGAGAAGTCCGCCGCCATCGACCGCGATGCCCAGCACAAGCGCCACGGAGAGATCCTGCAGCTGCAAGGCAAGCTGGACCAGGCGGGCGCGCAGGGCCTGGGCGAACGCCTGTCGGAGGCGGACGCCGCGTGCGAACGCCTGGAGCGCCGCCGCGACGAGTTCGCGCGCCGCGCCGCCGCGCTGGAACTGCTGCTGAAACTGCTGACCGACAAGCGCGCCGCCGCCACGCAGCGTCTGCAGGCCCCGCTGGCGCGCCGCCTCAACCATTACCTGGCTCTGCTGTTTCCCGAGGCCGCGCTGCGCCTGGACGACGCGCTCCTGCCCACGGCGCTGCGCCGCGGCGACGGCGAAGACCTGCTGGATGCGCTCAGCTTCGGCACTCGCGAGCAGCTCGGCATCCTGGCCCGCTTCGCCTACGCGGACCTGCTGCGCGAAGCCGGCCGTCCCACCTTGCTGCTGCTGGACGACGCGCTGGTCCACACCGACGACGCCCGGCGCGACTTCATGAAGCGCGCGCTGTTCGACGCGGCGACGCGGCACCAGATCCTGATGTTCACGTGCCACGGCGAGGCGTGGCGGGACATGGGCGTGGAGCAGCGCAGGATCGGCGGGTAGGGCGGGCGGACCGCCATGCGGCCGCTTGACGCTGCCGCTTGCGGCCGGTAGGCTACGCGCATGCCTGAATTCACGCCTTCCGCTCATCTTGCCCGCGCTGCTTTTGCAGCCGGCGCGGGCGCGCGCGTGATGTCCCCGCATTCGGTTTTTTCCCCGGTTGTTTCTCCTGTCGTCTCCACGGTGGCGTCGCCGCCAGTCTCGCCGCCTTCGGGCGTCGTCCGCGGCGCCGTCTCGGGCGCATATCCGCCCGCGGCGGTCGTCCTGGCCTGACCGCCGCCTTCCCGACTCCAGCCCCTCTCTACGCGTAGTTGCGCCTGACGCATGACGCCTTCCGCGTTGCGTTCCGCGCGGACGATGCATGCGCGCGCCGGGCCGGAGCCTGTTCAACCTCGACAGGTGAAACCTTCATGTCTTTCGATAGAACCGCGTGGACCGCCTATGCGTCCACAACCTTGTTCGTGCTGCTGTGGAGCGGCGGCGCGATTTTTGCCAAATGGGGGCTGTCGCATGCCTCGGCGTTTGGCTTCCTGCTGCTGCGCTTCGTCCTGGCCTTGTCCGTGCTGCTGCTGATCTGCGCGCGGCGCGGGCGCGGGCTGCCCGCGCCGGGCACACGCAAGACGGTGGCTGCCACGGGCGCGCTGCTGATCGGCAGCTATTCCATCTGCTACCTGCTGGCGCTGGACCACGGCGTCACCCCGGGCGTGCTCGCCACGCTGCTGGGCGCCCAGCCCATCCTGACGCTGGCGCTGATGGAGCGCCGCTATCCGCCGGCGCGCCTGGCCGGGCTGCTGCTGGCCCTGTGCGGGCTGGTGATGGTGGTTTACCAGAGCATCGCGCTGGCGCGGTTTTCCGTGGCGGGAATCGCGTTCGCCTTTGCCGCGCTGGCCAGCATGACGGCCGGCGCCATCCTGCAAAAGCGCATCGCGCAGGCGCCAATGGACGTGATGCCCCTGCAATATGCGGTCAGCCTGGCGCTGTGCCTGCTGTTCGCGCCGTTCCAGCCCATCCGCGTGGAATGGGGCCTGGGATTCATCGTGCCCCTGGTCTGGATGGGGCTCGTGATATCGGTGGGCGCGACCCTGCTGTTCTATCGGATGATCCAGGCCGGCAACCTGGTCAACGTGACCAGCCTGTTCTACCTGGTGCCTGCCGGCACGGCCGCGCTGGACTATCTGATCCTGGGCAACCGGCTGTCCGCGCTGAGCCTGGCCGGGATGGCCGCGATTCTGCTGGGACTGATGCTGGTGCTGCGCAATCCGGCGGCGGCGGCGCGCAGGCAGGCGGCCTAGCCGTCTTATCCCCGCTTCCGGCTGCCCGCGGCTTCGCGGGCGGCCGGATGGCCGGAGGTCCCGGCGTTGCCGTCGAACCAGCCGTGCCAGGACTGTCCGGCCGGGGTCGCGCCTTCCTGGTCGGCATCGTCCTGTCCCGCCCAATGCCCGCTGACCAGCTGGGCCGGGCGCGCCTGCGCGACGACCCGCGCGCACACGGACCAGGCGTCCAGCCGGACGCTCAGGCCGGCATAGATGCCATGGCCGGCGCCCGCCTCGATGAGGCCTT
This sequence comes from Achromobacter sp. NPDC058515, assembly GCF_042721735.1. Taxonomy (NCBI): domain Bacteria; kingdom Pseudomonadati; phylum Pseudomonadota; class Betaproteobacteria; order Burkholderiales; family Alcaligenaceae; genus Achromobacter; species Achromobacter sp. NPDC058515. The sequence continues at coordinate 428,686 of NZ_JBHXNI010000002.1, read as the reverse complement.
CGGCCTGCGCGCCTTCGCCGGCCCGGATCGATCCTTCGGCGCGGATGTCTTCGCCAGCAATCAACCCCCAGCCGGCGGCCAGATGGTCGCCGGCCCGGATCGAGCCGCCCGCCTGGATGCCGCAGGCGGCATTGATTTCCTTTTCCGCCTGCACGTCGCCGCCGGCCTTGATGCCTTGTCCGCACTTGATCGCGCCTTGCGCGCGCACGTCCTGGCCGGCATGCAGGTGGCCGGTCACGGCCAGGTCCTGCCCCGCGCAGATGTCCCACTTGGCGCGGACGTTGCCGCCGCAATCCAGGCGCGTGGCGGTTTCGATGCCCCAGTCCGCCATCACGTCGCCGCCGGCCCGCAGGTTGCCGCCGCTGGCGATATTGGCGCCCGCGCTGATGTTCTCTCCGGCCATGATGGTCTCGCCCGCGCGGATGCCGCCGCCCGTGACGATGCCGCGGCCCGCCCGCACCACCGTGTCCACGTTGATGCCCATGCGCACTTCCAGCGTGCCCGCGAACACGATGGCGCTGGCGTCGACGGCGTCCAGCCTGAGCACCGCGTCCGTCGGGCCGAACTGGTCCAGCAGCCAGCAGGCATCGCCGACGCGGCCGTCGGCGACCAGGGCGTCAAGCACGGCCTGGTAGTCCCCCTGGCCGTTGTGGTCGCGGATGAACCATTTGTAGCCGCCCGCGCAGGGGTTCTTGGCTTTGACGAATTTCTTGGTGAGTTGCATGGCGCTTGAGAAGAAACAGTGCGTGGCCTGGCCGCAAGCCGTCGGGGCGTGCGGAAACGAGACTGGGCGCGGAGCCCGGCCACGCGGCAGGGCGTCCACCGGCCGGTATCGGGCTGCGCGGCGCGAATGTGCGCAAGCAGCCGGCAACGGGCCGGATGAAAGAGTCAGCGGGGGGAAGGCCGGGCGATTAGCCGGGCTTGGAGCGCGCGTAGGCGGAACGCGCGGCGACTTCCTGCGAGCTCAACAGCGTTGAACGCAGGGCGCAGAGGGCGCAAGTGGCGCAGGGAAGGGGAGAAAAATCGGATCGCACGGGGGCAGATGCTACCACCCGGGCGATTGCAGTCAAGCGGGCCGGCCGCAGGGCGGGCGCTCCCCGGGGGAAGCCGCCCGCCTGTCCGCCGAGGTCAGTTCGTCGACACGATGTTGCGTTCCTTGGCGATGCGCTGGCGCAGCTCCAGTTCACGCTTGATCTGGGCGGCGTACTCGGCGGGCGTATTGCCGTCCACCAGCGAACCGCCGTCGGCCAGGCGCTGGGCGATCTTCGGATCCTTCAGCGCCTTGACGGCGGCGTCGCGCACGCGGTCCACCACGGCTTGCGGCGTGCCGGCAGGGGCCACCAGTCCGTACCAGGCCATGTTGTCCATTTCGGGCAGGCCGCCTTCGGAGAAGGTGGGCACGTCCGGCAGGGCGGGCAGGCGCTTGGGGGCGGCCACGGCCAGGGCGCGCAGCTTGCCGGCCTGGATGTGGGGCATGGACGAGGGCAGGTTGTCGAACTGCGCGTTGACCTGGCCGGCGATCGTGTCGTTGAGCGCCGGGCCCGAACCGCGGTAGGGCACGTGCACCATGTCGGTCTTGGTCAGCGACTTGAACAGCTCGCCGTCCAGGTGACCGATGCCGCCCGCGCCCGACGAGGCGTAGCTGTACTTGCCGGGGTTGTTCTTCAGCAGCGTGATGAATTCCGCCAGCGACTTGGCGGGCACGGCCGGGTTCACCGTCAGCACGTTCGGCACGTTCACCAGGTTGGTGATGGGCGTGAAGTCCTTGAGCGGGTTGTAGGGGTTCTTGGGATTGGTGGCCGGATTGGTGGCCATGGTGCTGACGGTGGCCACGCCCAGCGTATAGCCGTCGTTGGGCGAGCGCACCAGGGCGTCGGCGCCGATCGAGCCGCCGCCGCCGCCGCGGTTCTCGACGACGACGGGCTGGCCGAGCTCGCGGCCCAGGCCCTCGGCGACGATGCGCGCGACGATGTCGGTGGTGCCGCCGGCGGCAAAAGGCACGATCAGGCGGATAGGCTTGTTGGGATAGGCGTCGGCGGCTTGCGCGACGGAACTAAAGCAGACGCCTGCGATGGCGGCGGCCAGGATGGCCTTTGCATGAGACAGCACGGTCAAGAGTCTTCTCCATATTGTTGTTCCGACCCGGCCGGCTTCTTGGGCCGGCGTCGGTGAAGCGCGCTTTGCCGGGATACTGGCGAGGCCAACGCTTCGTGGGCGCAATTCCACACAGGAAATCCCCTACGGTCAACTCGGGATTGTCCCTGCTTCCCCATCGGAAAATATTTTTTTAAGTGACGGATAGTTGGCGGGAAATGGCGTGAGTTCGGCGAAATAGACTGCCTGACAAGAAGATGAACGCCTATCGAACACCCGCGATTGCGCAATCATTGCGCAGTCATCTTGCCGTCATTAGCTGGGTTCATGCATAAATCTCTGCATAACTTACGAGAATCTGATATTTTTCGTATGAGATTCTTGGCCGGTCTTGCAAGAAAACTATTGCGTTTGTTTCTGTCTGCGCCGTTCAATGGCGTTGGTTGATGTCCCCGAGGGGCAACGTGTAGTGCAGCGACGCACCGGGCCAGGGTTCCGTCCGTTTTTCAATCCCCGGTCTGTTTCGTCTCTCGCTGCCTTGCGCTGGCGGGAGGGGGCCCGGACATTCTCGGAACGCCATGTCGCTGATCCTGATCCTCGCTCTGCCGTTTGCCGGCAGCCTGTGCGCCGCGCTGCTGCCTTCCAACGCCCGCAATGCCGAGGCCTGGTTGGCGGGCCTTATCGCGCTGGCCTGTGTGGTTCTGATAGCCAGCCTCTATCCGGAAGTCGCCAACGGCGGCGTGATCCGGGCCGATATGCCCTGGGCGCCGGCCCTGGGCCTGCAGTTCACGCTGCGCATGGACGGCTACGCTTGGCTCTTCGCGCTGATCGTTTCCGGCATGGGCGCCCTGGTGGTGCTGTATGCCCGCTACTACATGTCGCCGGAAGACCCGGTGCCGCGCTTTTTCTCGTTCTTCCAGGCCTTCATGGCCGCCATGCTCGGCGTGGTGCTGTCGGGCAACCTGATCCAGCTGGTGCTGTTCTGGGAAATGACCAGCCTGGCGTCCTTCATGCTGATCGCCTATTGGCACCACCGCCTGGACGCCCGTCGCGGCGCGCGCATGGCGCTGACGGTCACGGGCGGGGGCGGGCTGTGCCTGCTGGCCGGCGTGCTCATCCTGGGCCATATCGTCGGCAGCTATGACATGGACCGCGTGCTGGCCTCGGGCGACCTGGTCCGCGCCGACCCCTGGTATCCGGCGGTGCTGGTGCTGGTGGCGCTGGGCGCGCTGACCAAAAGCGCGCAGTTCCCGTTCCATTTCTGGCTGCCCAACGCCATGGCCGCGCCCACCCCGGTGTCGGCCTACCTGCATTCGGCGACCATGGTGAAGGCGGGCGTGTTCCTGCTGGCGCGCTTCTGGCCGGTGCTGTCCGGCACCGACGAATGGTTCTGGATCATCGGCGGAGCAGGGCTGATCACGCTGGTGCTGGGCGCGTACGCGGCCATCTTCCAGCAGGACATGAAGGGGGTGCTGGCCTATTCCACGATCAGCCACCTGGGCCTGATCACGCTGCTGCTGGGGCTGAACAGCACCCTGGCGCTGGTGGCCGCCATCTTCCACATGATGAACCACGCCACCTTCAAGGCCTCGCTCTTCATGGCGGCGGGCGTGGTCGACCACGAAACCGGCACCCGCGACCTGAGCCGGCTGTCCGGGCTGTACAAGGCCATGCCCATCACCGCCACGCTGGCCATGGTGGCCGCGGCATCGATGGCCGGCGTGCCGCTGTTGAACGGCTTCCTGTCCAAGGAAATGTTCTTCGCCGAGACCACTTTCGTCAGCGGCGACCGCCTCACGCAGATCGGCCTGCCGCTGCTGGCCACCATCGCGGGCGCGTTCAGCGTGGCCTATTCGCTGCGCTTCATCTTGCAGGTCTTCTTCGGCCCCCCGGCCACCGACCTGCCGCGCGCGCCGCATGAGCCGCCGCGCTGGATGCTGCTGCCCAGCGCGCTGCTGGTGTTCATGTGCCTGCTGGTGGGTGTGGTGCCCAGCCTGACCGTCGGTCCCTTCCTGGCCACCGCGGCCTACAGCATCCTGGGCGAGGACATGCCCGAATACAGCCTGGCCGTCTGGCACGGGGTGAATCTGCCGCTAGTGATGAGTCTTGTCGCCACGACGGCCGGCGTGCTGCTGTACCTGGCGCTGCGCGCGCACCAGCGCGCCAATCCGGGCCGCGTGCCATTCATTTACCGCCTGGACGGCCGCCGCTCCTTCGAGGCGCTGCTGGACGGCTCCAGCGTCGCGTCCAGTTGGCTGTTGCGCTGGCTGGCGTCTTCGCGCCTGCAGGTGCAGATGCTGCTGATCGTGCTGGGCACCTTGTTCGTCGCCTGGCTGCCGCTGCGCGCCGGCGGCTGGCTGGACGGCGCTGGCGGCATGACCCCCGTCGATCCGGTGTTTGCCCTGTTGTGGCTGGTCGGCGGAACCTGCGCGCTGGCCGCGGCCTACCAAGCCAAGTACCACCGCCTGGCGTCCCTGGCGCTGGCCGGCGGCGCGGGCCTGATCACCTGCCTGACCTTCGTGTGGTTCTCGGCGCCCGACCTGGCGCTGACGCAGCTTTCCGTTGAAGTGGTGACCCTGGTGCTCCTGCTGCTGGGCCTGCGCTGGCTGCCGCGGCGGATCGCCCAGGACGACGAGGAAAGCCTCAAGGTCACGCTGCTCGCCCGCGGCCGCCGCCTGCGCGACCTGCTGATGGCCACGGCCGCCGGCACCGGCATGGCCGCGCTGGCCTATGCGGTGCTGGTGCGGCCGCAAGGATCGACCATCTCCTCTTACTTCGTGGACCGCGCGCTGCCCGATGGCGGCGGCACCAACGTGGTCAACGTGATACTGGTGGACTTCCGCGGCTTTGATACGTTCGGCGAAATCACGGTGCTGGGCATCGTGGCCCTGACGGTCTATGCGCTGCTGCGCCGCTTCCGGCCCGCGGCGGAAAGCGCGGACCTGCCGCGCCAGCAAATAGAACAGGACGGCGGCGTGCCGCCCGCGCCGGACATCAAGACGCTGGTGCCCTCCGGCTCGATGATGGTGCCGACCGTGCTGGTGCGCCTGCTGCTGCCCACGGCCGCGCTGATCTCGGTGTACTTCCTGCTGCGCGGCCATAACCAGCCGGGCGGCGGGTTCGTCGGCGGCCTGATCTTCGCCACCGCCGTCATCCTGCAATACATGGTGGGCGGCGTGTACTGGGTGGAGTCGCGCAGCCGCCTCAACCCGCAGAACTGGATCGGGATCGGCCTGCTGTTCGCCGGCAGCGCGGCGGTGACCGCGTGGCTGGCCTACAAGCCGTTCCTGGCCTCGCTGGCCTGGGACGTCGCGCTGCCCCTGATCGGCCATGTGCACCTGTCCAGCGTGCTGCTGTTCGATCTGGGCGTGTACATGCTGGTCGTGGGTTCCACCGTGCTGGTGCTGGTGGCGCTCGCTCACCAATCGCTGCGCGCGCAACGCAAGGCCGCCGTCGAAATCCAGGCGGCCGCCGCTCAAACAGGGGAAGCCTGATGGAATTGATTTACGCCGTCGCGATTGGCGTCTTGGCGGGCTCGGGCGTCTGGCTGCTGCTGCGGCCCCGGACGTTCCAGTTCATCATGGGCCTGTCGCTGGTCTCCTATGCGGTGAACCTCTTCATCTTCGGCATGGGCCGGCTCACGTCCGGCCGTCCGCCGGTCGTGGATCCCGCCATGGCGCATGATCCTTCCTGGTATGCGGATCCGCTGCCGCAGGCGCTGGTGCTGACGGCCATCGTGATCGGCTTTGCCACCACGGCGCTGTTCCTGGTTGTGCTGCTGGCCTCGCGTGGCCTCACGGGTACCGACCACGTTGATGGACGGGAGTCCCAATCTTGAGTTTCTGGCTTCAACATCTTCCTGTATTGCCCATCATCATCCCGCTGGTCGCGGGCGCGGCGATGCTGCTGCTGGCCGATACCAGCCGCTATGCGCGCGGCGGGATCGCGCTCGTGTCCACGACGGCCCAACTGGCGGCCGCCATTGCCCTGCTGGTGGTGGCTGGCGGCGGCGTGCCGGGGGTCTGGCCGGACGGGGTAGGGGTCTACCTGGTGGGCGACTGGCCGGCGCCGTTCGGCATCGTGCTGGTCGTCGACCGCCTGGCCGCCGTCATGCTGACCCTGACCTCGGTGCTGGGCCTGGCCACGCTGGTCTATGCGCTGGCCCGCTGGGACCGCGCGGGCGTGCATTTCCATTCGCTGTTCCAGTTCCTGCTGATGGGCCTGAACGGCGCCTTCCTCACCGGCGACCTGTTCAACCTGTTCGTCTTCTTCGAGGTGCTGCTGGCGGCGTCCTACGGCCTGCTGCTGCACGGCTCGGGCGTGGCGCGCGTCAGCGCGGGCCTGCAGTACATTGCGGTGAACCTGGTGGCGTCGTTCCTGCTGCTGATCAGCATTGCGTTGATCTACGGCGTGACGGGCACGCTGAACATGGCGGACCTTGCCCTGCGCGCCGGCAACCTGGCCGGCGCCGACCGCATGCTGTTCGAAGCCGGCGCGGCCATCCTGGGCGTAGCGTTCCTGGTGAAGGCGGGCGCCTGGCCGCTGAACTTCTGGCTGGTCAAGGGATATGGCTCGGCGGGCGCGCCGGTCGCGGCCATGTTCTCCATCATGACCAAGGTCGGCATCTACGCGCTGCTGCGCATCGGTTCGCTGCTGCTGCCTTCGGGCGCGCCCGCGGCGTTCAGCCTGGACTGGATGTTCGCGGCCGGGCTCGCGACGCTGCTGTTCGGCGCCCTGGGCCTGCTGGCCACCCAGCAATTGGAAAAGATGGTCGGCTACTGCGTGATCGTGTCCGCCGGCACGCTCTTGACCGCGCTGGGCATGCCCGGCGTCACGCTGACCGGCCCGGCGCTGTTCTACCTGATCAGCTCGGTGCTGACGACGGGTGCGTTCTTCCTGCTGGCCGAACTGATCGAACGCACCCGCAGTTTCGGCGCCAATGTGCTGGCCGTGACGCTGGATGCCTTCGACCTGGACGACCCCGCCTCGGTCAACCGCTCCGACGATGTGGTGGGCGTGGCCATTCCTGCCGCCATGGCGTTCCTGGGCCTGGCCTTCATCAGCTGCGCCTTGCTCGTGACGGGCCTGCCGCCCTTGTCGGGCTTTGTCGCCAAGTTCTCGCTGCTGTCGGCGGCCGTGTCGGCCGCGACCGAATCCGCCCCGCCGCTGGACGCATGGCTGCTGGTGGCCGCGGTGCTGGTGTCGGGCCTGGCCGGCCTGATCGGCCTGAGCCGCACCGGCATCCGCGTGTTCTGGGCCAGCGATGACCGCAGCACCCCGCGCCTGCGCGTGATCGAGGCGGGTCCGGTGGCCGTGCTGCTGCTGCTGTGCGTGGGCCTGGCCGCTGGCGCGGGTCCGGTGTCGGCCTACCTGGACGACGCGGCGCGCTCGCTGGACCAGCCCCGGTCGTACATCGATGCCGTCATGTCCGCGCAGACCGTGCGCGGCGCCAAGGGAGGAAGCTGATGCGCCGTCTCTACTTCCTGATCCTGCCGTGCCTGCTGTTTGTCCTGTGGCTGGTGCTCAACGAAAGCATCTCCGCGGGCCAGATCGCGCTGGGCCTCGCGCTGGCGCTGTGGTTCACCTGGGCCGCTTCGCGCCTGCGTCCGCTGCATGCGCGGCCGCGCCGCCTGTGGAAGGTGGTGCCGCTGTTCCTGCATGTCACGGTGGACATCATCAAGTCCAATATCGCGGTGGCTCGGCTGATCCTGAATCCGCGCCCCAATGTCTTTTCGCCCGGGTTCATCATGATCCCGCTGACCATGCGGGACCCGCATGGCCTGGCGATGCTTGCCTGCATCGTCACCTACACGCCCGGCACCGTCTGGGTGGACCTGACCGACGACCACAGCCTGAAGCTGCACGTGCTGGACCTGCAGAACGAGGGCGAATGGGTCAAGCTGGTGCAGGAGCGCTACGAGCGCCCGTTGATGGAGATGTTTGAATGAACACCGTACTGTATTGGGCGGCGTCCTTTGCCTTGCTCTGCTTTGCGCTGGGCATGGTGTTCGCCGCCATCCGCCTCTTGCGCGGGCCCACCGCCCAGGACCGCGTCCTGGCCCTGGACACGCTGTATATCAACGGCATGCTGACGATGCTCGTGTTCGGCATCCGGTCGGGCACGTCCGTCTATTTCGACATCGCGCTGCTGATCGCGCTGTTCGGCTTCGTCGGCTCCACCGCGATGGCCCGGTTCCTGCTGCGCGGCGAGGTGATCGAGCCATGATCGACGCCCAGATCCCGCTGTGGGCCAGCATTCCGGCCGCCATCCTGCTGGTGCTGGGCGGCCTGCTTGCCGTCACCGGCTCGGCCGGCCTGCTGCGCTTTCGCACCTTCCAGGCCCGCATCCACGCGCCGACGCTCGGCAACACAATGGGCTGCGGCTGCGTGCTGATGGCGTCCATCCTGGTGTTCTCGGCGCTGTCGGCGCGGCCGGTCTTTCACGAGGTCATCATCACGCTGCTGCTGGTCGTGTCCTCGCCCGTGACGGCCATGCTGCTGATGCGCGCCGCGACCTACCGCAACCGGCTGACCAAGGCCGACGCGGACCTGGACGCGCGCTGACGCCGAGGTAACAAGCGGCACGGCATGTGGGGGCGGCGCGCGCTATTGCGCCGCATCAATGCGCAAGAGGGCGCGCGCGGCTGAAACGTAACCTTACGAATTCACGTTGCTCGACATGTCCCCGACCGCATATCGTGGGATATTGGGTGCCAGAGGGCGGCGCGGGCCACCAGCCACGCCGCTCAGGTTCAATCTCTTTTTCAGGAGCTGACCATGAATACACGACCCATGCACACGAAGCGCCTTGCGGCATCGATTAGCGCGGCAGGCCTGATGCTGGCCGCGGGAGCGGTCCAGGCGGCGGATGCGACCAGCAACGCCTCGGCGCAGGCCCGCTACCAGCAGGAAGTGGCCGCGTGCAAGAGCGGCGCCACCCACCAGTCCCGCGATACCTGCTTGCGCGAAGCAGGCGCGGCGCTGCAGGAGGCCCGCCGCCAGAACCTCAGGGAAGGCAACCCGGACCAGCTCCAGCAGAACATGCTGGCCCGCTGCAACCGGCAGCCCGAGGCGCAGCGCCAGAATTGCGTGACGCAGATGACCTCGCCCACGAACGTGCGCGGCAGTGTGCAGGGCGGCGGCGTCCTGCGTGAAACCGTGATCCAGGTGCCGGCCGACAGCGTGCAGCCCACCGGCGCCGCGCCGGGCATGGCGCCTGGGATGGCGCCCGCGCCGGGCACGGGCACGATGACCGCGCCCGTGCGCCAGTAAAGCGGGGCAGAGGGGCGCGGCCGCAGCCACATTCAGGCAAAATGGCGGCTGTCGCCCTTTTTCACGCATATTCATGTCCGACGTCATTGCCCTGATTTTCGACTTCGACGACACGCTGGCCTCGGACAGCACGTCCGGTTTCCTGGACAGCATCGGGGTGGACACGGCGTCCTTCTGGAAAGACCAGGTCGATCCGCTGCTGTCTCAGCAGGATTGGGACCCCGTGCCCGCCTACCTCTACCAGATGATCCAGCTTTCCCAATCGGGCAGGCATGGCCTGATCACGCAAGAGCGCCTGAAGGACTGGGGCTCCCGGCTGGAACTGCACGACGGCGTGCCGACGCTGTTCCAGCGGCTGCGCGCCGCGGTGCGCGCCGAGCAGCCGCAGGTGCAACTGGAGTTCTACCTGATCTCCAGCGGCATCGGCGACGTCGTCCGGTCCACGCCCATCGCGCACGAATTCACCGAAATCTGGGCCTCCGAATTCGTCTACGGCGAAGACGGCGGCATCGCGTTCCCGCGCCGCATCGTCAGCTTCACCGACAAGACCCGCTATCTGTTCCACATCCAGAAGGGCATCATCGGGCGCGACTTCCGCAGCAAGCCTTTTGAGGTCAACCGCAAGGTGCCCGAAGACCGCCTGCGCGTGCCGTTCGACCAGATGGTGTTCGTCGGCGACGGCTACACCGACATTCCGTGCTTTTCCCTGATCCGGCGCGCCGGCGGCTTTGCCTTCGGCGTCTGGGACCCGAAGCACCGCGACAAGCGCAGCCGAGCCTGGGGCTTCATCGAAGAAGGCCGGGTGTCCAACCTGAACCAGGCCCGCTACGACGAAGAGGCCGAGCTCTACCAATGGCTGGAAGAAGCCGTGACCAGCCTGGCCGGCCGCATCGCCCTGAAGTCCCGGGTGTATCGTGGTTGAGCCGCCGTCCATGGCGGCGGTTCCGCCCTGGACCGAGCAGGACGCCCGCTACATCGCCCTGGCGCTGCAAGAGGCCCAGGCCGCCTACGACATCGGCGAAGTGCCGGTGGGCGCGCTGGTGGTGTCCGCCCAGGGCGACATCCTCGGGCGCGGCTTCAACCGCACCATCATCGACCACGACCCGACCGCGCACGCCGAGATCGTCGCGCTGCGCAGCGCCGCGCGCCAGCTTGAAAACTACCGGCTGCCGGGCATCACCGTCTATGTGACCCTGGAGCCTTGCGTCATGTGCATCGGCGCCATGCTGCACGCCCGGCTGGCCCGCGTCGTGTTCGGCGCCTACGACCCCAAGACGGGGGCCTGCGGCAGCGTGCTGGACATCGGTTCGGTCCCCAAACTCAATCATCACACGTCAGTCACCGGCGGCGTGCTGGCCGAACCTTGCGGCGAACTGCTGCGCCGGTTCTTCCGCGAGCGCCGCGCCAAGGAATCCATAGCATGAGCAACCCCAAAGGCGCCAAGGCGCGCAACGCCAAGACGCCGGCTGACCGCGGCCACGATCACGGCCATGAAGGCCACGAATGCGGCGAGGACTGCGGCCACGACCATGGCCACAGCCACGCCGTGCCGGATGCGCGAGGCATCTACCTGATCTCGCCGTCGTCCGCCGTCCGCGATCCCGCCGCCGTCGAACTGGCGCGCGAGCGGCTGCAGCAGCAGGGCTTCAAGACCGCCGTCGACCGCACGGCCTACGCGGAACACCAGCGCTTTGCCGGCACCGACGCGCAGCGCCTGGCCAGCCTCACGCGCGCGGCCAAGCAGAAACTGCCCATCGTCATGGTGACGCGCGGCGGCTACGGCATGGGCCGGCTGCTGTCGGCCATCGACTGGAAGGCCATGGCCGACAGCGGCAAGCGGTTTGTGGGCATGAGCGACTTCACCGCCTTCAACCTGGGCCTGCTGGCGCAGACCGGCGCAGTCAGCTACACCGGCGCCTCCGCTGTCTATGACTTCGGCGGCAAGAAGGTCGACGACCTGACCGAGGCCCTGTTTGGCGAAGTCATGCGCGGCGAACTGGAGATCCTCAGCTTCGAAACCCAGGACGCCGACCCCGTCGACGCCCGCGGCATCCTGTGGGGCGGCAACCTGGCCATGGTGACGTCCCTGCTGGGCACGCCCTACATGCCCAAGATCCGCGGCGGCATCCTGTTCCTGGAAGACGTGGCCGAACATCCCTACCGCATCGAACGCATGCTGATCCAGCTCTGGCAGGCCGGAATCCTGGCAAAGCAGAAGGCTATTGTGCTGGGCCGGTTCTCGGACTACAAGCTGGCGCCGCACGACAAGGGCTACGACCTGCACGAAGTCGTGGCCTGGCTGCGCAAGACCGTGAAGGTGCCGGTCATCACCGGCCTGCCTTACGGGCATGTGGCCACCAAGGCCACCTTGCCGATCGGGCAGAAGGTGGGCATCGCCACCGAGGACGGGCTGGCGCATCTGGTGCTGGACGAGCACCACTACTGATCGCTGCCGTTGGCCTGTGGCGCCGGGCCCAGGTGGCCCAGGTGTCCAGGTGTCCAGGTGTTCAAGGTGTCTGACACCCGCGTGAGGCTGCCTCCAAACCGAGGCGACGCTCCAGGGGTGTCAGACACCTTGAACACCTTGCAACAGAGACGTGTCAGGCGCCTTGAAATAGGGGCCGCAGCCCCTTTTGCTACACTATCGGGTTTCCTCGCATGCGTCTTCGGACGCCTTCAAACGCAAATACACCGTGATATCCACAGCCAATCTCACCATCCAGTTCGGTCCCAAGCCCCTTTTTGAGAACGTCAGCGTCAAGTTCGGGGAAGGCAACCGCTACGGGCTGATCGGGGCCAATGGGTCCGGCAAGTCTACGTTCATGAAGATCATCGGCGGCGACCTCGAAGCCTCCGGCGGCAACGTGTCGCTCGAGCCGGGCGTGCGCCTGGGCAAGCTGCGCCAGGACCAGTTCGCGTTTGAAGACCTGCGCGTGCTGGACGTCGTCATGATGGGCCACACCGAGATGTGGGCCGCCATGTCCGAGCGCGACGCCATCTACGCCAATCCGGAAGCCACCGAAGACGACTACATGCGCGCGGCCGACCTCGAGGCCAAATTCGCCGAGTACGACGGCTACACCGCCGAAGCCCGCGCGGGCGAACTGCTGCTGGGCCTGGAAATCGCCGTGGACCAGCACAACCTGCCCATGCGCGAAGTGGCGCCGGGCTGGAAGCTGCGCGTGCTGCTGGCGCAGGCGCTGTTCTCGAACCCCGACGTCCTGCTGCTGGACGAGCCCACCAACAACCTGGACATCAACACGATCCGCTGGCTGGAAAACGTGCTCAACAGCTACCAGAGCACGATGATCATCATCAGCCATGACCGCCACTTCCTGAACCAGGTGTGCACGCACATGGCCGACGTGGACTACGGCGAGATCCGCATCTACGCGGGCAACTACGACGACTACATGCTGGCCTCCACCCAGGCCCGCGAACGCCTGGTGTCCAACAACGCCAAGGCCAAGGAACGGGTCGCCGAGCTGCAGGACTTCGTGCGCCGCTTTGCGGCCAACAAGTCCAAGTCGCGCCAGGCCACCTCGCGCCTGAAGCAGATCGACCGCATCAAGGCCGACCAGGTCGTGGTCAAGCCCTCGTCGCGCCAGAACCCGTACATCCGCTTCGAGCAGAGCAAGGTCATGCACCGCCTGGCCGTCACCGTCGAGAACCTGACCAAGGCCTACGACGCGCCCGTGATCACCAAGTTCTCGGCCATGGTCGACGCCGGCGAAAAGATCGCCATCATCGGCGCGAACGGCGTGGGCAAGACGACGCTGCTGCGCCTGCTGGCCACCGAACTGCAGCCCGATTCGGGCTCCGTGAAGTGGTCCGAGAACGCCGACCTGGGCTACATGGCCCAGGACGTCTCCGACCAGTTCCTGCAAACCGACATCAACCTGCTAGACTGGATGGGCGACCATCGCCAGCCGGGCGACGACGACCAGTCCATTCGTTCGGTGCTGGGCCGCCTGCTGTTCTCGGCGGACGACCTGCCCAAGGCGCCCAAGGTGCTGTCGGGCGGCGAAAAGAACCGCATGACCTTCGGCCGCCTGATGCTCGGCCGGCACAATGTCATGCTGCTCGACGAGCCCACCAACCACCTGGACATGGAATCGATCGAGTCGCTGCAGTTCGCGCTGGAAAAGTACGAAGGCACGCTGGTGTTCGTCTCCCATGACCGCGAATTCGTGTCGGGCCTGGCCACGCGCGTGATCGAAATCCTGCCCTCGGGCGAGATCATCGACTACCGCGGCGGCTACGAAGACTACCTGTCCTCGCGCGGCATCGAGGCCTGACAGGCCTGATTTGCCCCCTGGCGGCGCACCTGCGGGTGCGCCGTTTTGCTTTTGCGCTTTGCGCGCCGGGCGTTCAGCCTGCCGCAATCTTCGCCGGGCTATCATCCGGGTAAACCCTGGCCGCTGTCCGGCCAGGCATCGCTACGCTCCCCATGTCTCCCTCTTCGCATACCGCGCCCGATGGCGCGCAGATCGGCACGTTCACGCTGACGCTCCGCATCGTTGCCATCGCCTTTTTCACCTTCATCTGCTATCTGGCCATCGGCCTGCCGCTGGCCGTGCTGCCCGGCTACGTGCACGACAAGCTGGGCTACGGGTCCGTCCTCGCGGGCCTGGCGATCAGCGTGCAGTACGTCGCCACCTTGCTCAGCCGCTCCCACGCCGGGCGCATGGCCGACACGGTGGGCCCCAAGCAGACGGTCGTGATCGGCATGGCGGCCTGCGCGGCCAGCGGGGTCTTCCTGCTGCTGGCCTACGCGTTCGAACGCAGCGCCTGGCTCAGCCTGACGGCCATCATCGTCAGCCGCCTGGCGCTGGGCTTTGGCGAAAGCTGGGTCGGGACAGGGTCGGCGACCTGGGCCATCGCCCGGGTGGGGCCGCTGCACACGGCGCGCGTCATTTCCTGGAACGGCATCTGCACCTACGGCGGGCTGGCGCTGGGCGCGCCCCTGGGCGTGTACCTGGAAACGCAATGGAGCATGGGCGCGCTGGGCGGCGCGGTGCTGCTGCTGGGGCTCGCCGGGCTGGGCCTGGCGATTTCGCGGGCGGCGGTGGCGATCGTGGGCGGCCACCGCATGGCGTTCAAGAGCGTGGTGCTGCGCGTCTTCCCGCATGGCATGGCGCTGGGCCTGGGCTCGGTCGGCTTCGGCACGCTGGCCGCCTTCGTGGCGCTGTACTACGCCAGCTTTTCCTGGGAGGGGGCGGCGCACGCGCTCAGCGCTTTCGGCAGCGCGTTCATCGGCGTGCGCCTGCTGTTTGCCGGCACCATCACGCGCTTTGGCGGGTTCCGGGTGGCGCAGGTGTCCTTCCTGGTGGAAGCCGCGGGCCTGCTGCTGTTGTGGCTGGCGCCCAATCCCGGCGCCGCGCTGCTGGGCGCGGCATTGACCGGCTGCGGATTCGCCCTGATTTTCCCCGCCATCGGCGTCGAGGCGGTGGCGCGCGTGCCGGCCGGCAGCCGCGGGGCGGCGCTAGGCGCGTACTCGGCCTTCCTGGACCTCGCGCTGGGCGTGACGGGCCCGATTGCGGGCTATATCTCAAGCGGGTTCGGCTATCCGGCCATTTTCCTGGCGGCCTCGCTGTCCGTGCTGGCGGGGTTCATGATCGCATTCGGATTGCAGCGCCACGCGACCCGGCAGCAGGCCGCCGCCCCAGCCGCGTGATTGTTATTACCAAAAGAAGTAAAGACATTCGATATTGATTGTTTGGATTCATATAACGAATTGTTAGATTTGAGGCTCGTTTTCACGCGCGCCCACGATTCGTTCCATGAACCTGACCTTCGACCACGTCCACAAACACTTCGGCGACCTGCCCGTCGTGGATGGCTTCACCAGTGAAATCAAGACCGGGGAACTGGTCGCGCTGGTGGGCCCGTCCGGCTGCGGCAAGTCCACCCTGCTGCATCTGGCGGCGGGGCTGGAACACCCGACGCAGGGCAGCGTGCAGGCCGACGGCCGCGCTATCGCCGGCCCGCATCCCAGCCGCACGCTGGTGTTCCAGGAACACGCGCTGTACCCCTGGCTGACGCTGGAAGACAACGTGGCGCTGGCGCTGGAATTCCAGAACACGCCCAAGAAGCGCGCCCGAGAGGCCGCCCGCGAATGGCTGGCCCGCGTCAGCCTGGCGGGATTCGAGCACTATTACCCCCATCAGGTGTCCGGCGGCATGCGCCAGCGCGCGGCGCTTGCGCGCGCGTTCATCGCGCAGCCCCAGACCATGCTGATGGACGAGCCCTTCGGCGCGCTCGACGCGCTGACCCGCCTGAGCCTGCAGGACGTGCTGCGCCAGCTGATCGCGCAGGAAAAGCCCACCGTGCTGCTGGTGACCCACGACGTGGACGAAGCCCTGTTCCTGGCCGACCGCATCGTCGTCTTCAGCCCGCGGCCCGCCCGCGTGCTGCGCGAATTCAATCTGGCCCACCGCGTAAAGACCCACGACCTCTCGGACCTGGCCGCTGAAAAGCGCGAGATCCTGCGCTTGCTGGGCATCGGGGTCGACGGCGCGCACGCGGACCTGGCCCTGGCCGCCTGATCCCCATTCCTTGAATACCCCGGCTGCGCCCCGGCGCGGCCTATCCCTGAATTCCCTGGAGCTCCTGATGAAATTGAAGCAATGGCTGTCCCTGCCGCTGGCCGCGGCGCTGCTGGCGGCTGCCCCCGCGATGGCGGCCGAGAAATTCCGCGTGGGCTATCTTCGCGTGATGGACGACGCGCAGGCGATCGTTGCGCAAGAGGGCGGCTTCTACAAGAACGCCGGCCTGGATTCCGAGCTGATCGAGTTCAAGTCGGGCACCGACCTGATCAAGGCGATCGTCGGCGGACAACTGGACATCGGCGTGCTGGGCTTCACCAACGCCGTGGCCTGGGCCTCCAAGGGCGCGGACCTGAAGGTGGTGGGCGGCGCGCAGCAGGGCTACCACTCGCTGATCGTGCGCGAGGACTCGGGCATCAAGGACATCGCGGGCCTCAAGGGCAAGACGCTGGCCTCGCAGGCCGAAGGCAGCACCGCCGACGTGGTGCTGAAGGGCGTGGTGCTCAAGCAGGGCAACCTCGGCGCCGACGACGTCAACGTCATGGGCGTGAGCCCGGCGGTGGCCGTGCAGTCGCTGGTGGGCAAGCGCGTGGACGCGGCCTTCCTGTTCGAGCCCTACGACCGCATCGCGCAGCTGGTCGCGCCGGTCAAGCAGATCTATGAAGTGGGCCAGGCGTGGCCGTTCCCGTGCATGGTGGTGATCACCTCGGGCGAGACGCTGGCCAAGCGCAAGGACGATGTCTGGAAGGCGCTGGACGCCCAGAACCAGGCCATCGCGCTGCTCCAGAAAGAACCCGCGCAGGCTTCCAAGCTGATCGCCTCCTACTTCATCGCCGAGCCCACGCTCAAGACCCTGACCCGCGGCGAACTCCCGCGCGAAACGGTCATCGCCGAAGCCATCGGCACGCAGGTGTTCACGCCCAAGCTGACGGCAAAGGACACGGCCCGCATGCAGGAAATCGCTGACATCCTGCAGGCCCAAGGTTCGCTGAAGACGCGCGACGGCAAGCCGTACGACGTGTCCAGCATTGTCGACCTGTCCTGGCAAGAGGCTCGCAAGCTTTGAGCGCATCTACACGAGTCACCGGCGCCCGCAAGCACTTCGCGGGCGTTTTGGGCGTCCTGTTCATCCTGGCGTTGTGGCAACTGGCGGCGTTCGCGCTGCCCGACTTCCTGATGCCGGGCGTGCCGGCCGTGGTCCAGCGCCTGTTCGAGGACCTGGGCAAGCAATCGTTCCACCAGAGCCTGATGGGCACCCTGGGCCGGCTGGGCGCGGGCTACGGCCTGGCGCTGGCGGCCGGCATCGGCTTCGGGCTGGTGGCCGCCGTGCTGTTCTTCTTTCGCGAAGTGCTGCGCAGCGCCATCGTCATCCTGCAATCGATTCCGTCCATCGCCTGGGTGCCGCTGTTCCTCATCGTGATGGGGTTCGGCAATACGCCCATCATCGTGGTGGTGGCGCTGTCGGCGTTCTTCCCGGCCGCGCTCAGCGTGATGAACGCCACCGAGTCCGTGCAGCGCGTGCACGTGTCCGCGGCGCGGGTCATGGGCGCCACGCGCTGGGGGCTGGTCAAGCGGGTGTACCTGCCCGCCGTCATGCCCGAACTCATCACCGGCGCGCAGCTTGCGTTCGGCAATGCGTGGCGCGCGCTGATCTCGGCGGAAATGCTGATCGGCTTCGGCAAGGGCCTGGGTCGTTCGCTTGCCTATTCCGGCGAGATCGCCGACATGACGGGCGTCATGACCAACATCCTGGTCATCGCCGTGCTGGCCGCGCTGATCGACCAGTTCGTGCTTGAAAACCTCAAGCACCGCCTGCTGCGCTATCAGTACGTCTGAGGCCACGGAGTCCCGCATGATTCGCCGCGTCCGCCTCTTCGTCCTCGCCGCCTGCCTGATGGCGGGCGGCATCGGCCACGCGCAGGCGGACCCGTTCCCGGCGGCGCGGACGCGAGGCGAACTGGTGGTGGGCGTGCCGTATCTGGCGCCGCCGCCCGTGGCCGGCGCCAAGATCCGCACGCCGGAGGGCCTGGATGCGGCCATCGCCGAAAGGCTGGGCGCGAGCCTGGGCCTGCCCATCCGCCTGGTGCAGTTGCCGTCCGGGGAGGCCGCGTCCGCGCTGGCCGCGGGCCGAGTTGATCTGGTGCTGGCCGATCGCGCCGGCGGCCAGCCAGAGGCGGTAGCGGTGCAGCCCACGGGCTATGCCGCGCGGCCCAAGGCGGTGATCCGCAGCGACACACGCTTGCGCCAGGCAGCCGACGTCCGCGGCCGCAGCGTCTGCATGGCCGAGGCCGCCACGGCGGCGCGGGCGCTCGCGCAGAGCTGGGGCGCCATCGTGCGCACCTATCGCGTGCCATCCGACGCGCTGGTCGCGGTGCGCGAAGGCGCCTGCGATATCGGGCTGGTGGACGACGCCGCATGGGAGCCGCTGGTGCGCTTTCCGGAATGGAAGAAGTTCTCCTCCACGCTTGCCGCCGACGGCGCCAGGCATGAACGCGTGTGGCTGCTGGCAGCAGGCGACCAGGCCTCCCGTGCCTGGCTGGGCCAGGAAATGCGCACCTGGGACCGGGCGGGCGCCTGGAAGGCCATGGCAACCAAGTGGGCGCGCGACGTGGCCTTCGACGTCTACCTCGACCAGGAAGTGCCAGACTGCCACGGCTAGGGCGCAAGCGGGTCCGCGCCAGCACTTACAATGCCGGGCATGACGCACACGTTGACCGCTGCCTGCTCGTATCAGGAAGACATCAAGAAGAGCCGCTTTGTCGCGCATGCCGCGCCCGTGTCCAGCGTCGACGACGCCATGCGTTTCTTCGCCGAGCGCGGAGACCCCGAGGCCACCCACAACTGCTGGGCCTACCGCATCGGCCAGGAATACCGTTTCAATGACGACGGCGAGCCCGGCGGCACCGCCGGCCGGCCCATCCTGCAAGCGATAGAAGGGCAGGACATGGATCGCGTGGCGGTGCTGGTGGTGCGCTGGTACGGGGGCGTGAAGCTGGGTGCGGGCGGACTGGTGCGCGCCTACGGCGGCTGCGCGGCCAATTGCCTGCGCCTGGCCGAGCGAACCGAGATCGTGGACCTGGCGACCATCCGCTGCGGCTGCGGGTTCGCCGAGCTTGCGCTGCTGAAGTCGCGGCTGGCGCAGGCGGGCGCGGCGATCCAGCAGGAAGACTTCAATGAAGACGGCGTGGCGCTCTGCTTCACCGTGCCGCGCACGGCGATCGGCGACCTGGAGGTCACGGTGGCCAACATCACGCGCGGACGGTCGGCCTGGGAAGTGATGTCGTAAGACGCGCAGGGGCCACGGCGAGCCCGCAAAAGGAAGGGGCCCGGTTCCGGGCCCCTTGCTTGTTTATGCGTCCTGGCTGTCTTGCGCCGCGGCGATTTCCTGGTGGACTTTCTCCATGTCCACTTCCTTGATCTTGGCAAGCAGCTCGTTGAGCTGGCCGCCCGACAAGGCGCCGGGTTGCGAGAACAACAGGACCTTTTCGCGGAAGACCATCAGCGTCGGGATCGAGCGGATGCCCAGCGCGCCGGCCAGTTCCTGTTCCACGTCGGTATTGACCTTGGCGAATGTGACGTCGGGATGCTCGGTGGCGGCTTGCTCGAACACGGGCGCAAAGCCGCGGCACGGGCCGCACCAGGGCGCCCAGAAGTCGACGATCAGGGTGCCGTCAGGCGTGATGGCGTCCTGGAAACTGTCTTTGGTGAGTTCAACAATACTCATTTTGAATCCTTGCCGTGCGGGCGGCGTAAAAAGCGGTGTCAAAGACCTGGGGGTGCCTGTCCCGGGCCTGATTCGGCGACGCGTGATTGCCAAGTGCCTGATAAGCAATAGTAGAGCCGGTCAAGGCCGCGTCGCAATGGTTGGCGCTTTGAAGAGCGCAGGCCGCGGCCCTCAGGCCGCCGTTTTTGTGGAGACGCCCGCGCCGTTCTTCAGCGACGCGACGATCTCGAAGGAGCGCAGCCGGTCCGAGATATCGTAGAAGTCGGACACGATCATGACCTCGTCGGCCTCCGTCTCCGCGACCAGGGCTTCCAGTTCGCGCTTGACGGTGTCCGGCCCGCCCACGATGGCGGCGCCCAGTCTTTGATTGACCGCTTCGCGCTCCCATTCGTTCCACAAGCCGTTCATGCTTTCCACGGGCGGCTGCAATTGCAGGCGGTTGCCCCGCACCAGCGACAGGAATTTCAATTGCTGGGTGGTGGCCTGGAACCGGGCGGCCTCGTCCGATTCCGCCGCGATGACCGGCACGCCGATCATGGAGTAGGGGCGTGACAATGTTGCAGAGGGCTTGAACAGATGGCGGTACAGGCGCATCGCGGCCATGCCTTCGGGCGAAAAATGGCCGGCGAACGAGAATGGCAGGCCCAGTTCGGCGGCCATGCGCGCGCTGAAATCGCTGGACCCCAGCAGCCAGATCGGAACGTCCAGCCCTTCGCCGGGAATGGCGCGCACAGGCTGCCCGGGACGCGAGGGCGCCAGGAAACCGCGCAATTCCTCGACCAGCGCCGGGAACTCCAGGCCGCTGCGGGGACTGCGGCGCAGGGCGTGCTGCGTGGCGCCGTCGCTGCCGGGCGCGCGGCCCAGGCCCAGGTCGATGCGGCCGGGGTACAAGGTTTCCAGCGTGCCGAATTGTTCGGCGATGATCAGCGGCGCGTGGTTGGGCAGCATGATGCCGCCCGAGCCGACGCGCAGGCTGCGGGTATGGCCCGCCACGTGTCCGATCAGCACAGCCGTGGCGCTGCTGGCCACGCCGTTGATGTTGTGGTGCTCGGCCAGCCAGAAGCGGTTGTAGCCGAGCCGTTCGACATGCTGCGCCACGGCGACCGTATTGCGGAACGCGTCGGCGGCATCGCGGCCCTGCACAATCGGGGCCAGGTCCAGCACGGAAAAGGGGATGCGGGCGAGGGCGCTCATGCGCGCGCCTCCGGGGTTGCTGCGGCACAGGCGGGCAGCGCAGGGATCAGGCGGGAAAGGCGCAAGGTGGACTCCATATACTGATATACATGGGGAGTGTATCGGTGAATTCAACCTCGCCAGCCAGCAACCATGCGGTCGGGCGGGTTGCTATAGTGCGCGCAACGGCGCGGCCCAAGGAGACTCCATGACCCGGCGCACCCATTGCTCCGAAGACGCCAGCGCCGCGCCCGCCATCGCGGGCGCGGCGGGCCGCTATCGCGAAACACTGCCCGCCGCCGGCTTGCGGCGGCATTTCCAATGCGTATGGACCAGCGAGCTGGCGGCGGGGCAGACCGCCGACGTGGCCGTGCTGCCGGACGGTTGCGTGGATGTGCTGTGGCGCGACGGCGCCTTGCGAGTGGTCGGACCCGACGTGACCGCGGCGCATCCGGTGCTCGCGCCGGGCGCCCGCGTGCTGGGCGCGCGCTTTCGCGCCGGCGCGGCCCAGGCCTGCCTGGGCGCGCCCATGTCGGAGCTCGTGGGGCGCGAGGTCGCCCTGGAAGACCTGTGGGGCCCGCGGGCGCGCGGCTTTGAACGCCGCATGCAGGACGCCGGCTCCGCCCGCGACCAGCAGCGCGTCTTCCAGGAAGGGCTGGCGCTGGCCCATGCGGACGTCGAGCCGCCGGATGCCCGCGCCGCCGAACTGTTCCGCCTGTGCTCCGAACCGGGCGCCGAGGCCGCGCTGACGGCGCGGATACGCGACGGGCTGGAGATGAGCGAGCGCAGCCTGCGCCGCTTGAGCCACGCGCATTTTGGCTATGGCGCGAAGACACTTGAACGCATCATGCGCCTGCAATATTTCCTGGCCCTGGCGCGCCAGTCGCCCGCCGCGGGCCTGGCGGCGCTGGCCGCGGCCGCGCACTACGCGGACCAGGCCCACCTGACCCGGGAAGTGCAGGCGCTGTGCGGCATGACGCCCGCCGCGCTGCGGTTGCGGCTCCAGGGCTGAATGGCCGTTTTGTTCAAGACGGCAGGGCGGGGAATGCGGGATCATTCCGTTTCCCCTTGTTTTTCGCCGGACTGGAGACACCCATGGGCACCCGAGGCAAGCACAATCAGATCGACAACATCGAGTTCAACGTTGCGGACATCGCGCGCAGCAAGCAGTTCTACGGCCAGGTCTTCGCCTGGACCTTCACGGACTACGGCCCCACCTACTGCGAGTTCACCGACGGCCGCCTGACCGGAGGCTTCACCACGGGCGAAGAGGTGCGGCCCGGCGGCCCCCTGGTGATTCTGTATGGCGACGATCTGGCCGCCGTCCAGCAGCGCGTGACGGCGGCGGGCGGGCGGATCAGCCGCGAGGTGTTTACGTTTCCCGGCGGCAGCCGTTTTCATTTCCTGGATCCGGACGGCTACGAACTGGCGGTGTGGACGGCGCAATGAAAAAGCCGCCGGGGCCCGGGCCCTCGGCGGCTTTGCTGCGCGAACCGGCGCGCTATTCCGGGAAGAACGCGTAGCGCACGACGAACAGCACGGCCACCAGCCACGTGGCCGGATGCACGTCGCGGGCCTTGCCCGTGGCGGTCTTGAGCACGACGTAGCTGATGAAGCCGAAGGCGATGCCGTTGGCGATCGAGTAGGTGAACGGCATGATCAGCGCGGTCAGCGCGGCCGGCGTGGCTTCGCAGACGTCGTTCCAGTCGATGTCGATCAGTTCGCGCATCATCAGCCCGGCCACGTAGAGCAGGGCGGGCGCCGTGGCGTAGGCAGGCACGGCGCCGGCCAGCGGCGAGATGAACAGCGCGGCCAGGAACAGCAGGGCCACGACCAGCGCGGTCATGCCGGTGCGGCCGCCGGCCTGCACGCCCGATGCGCTTTCGACATAGGCCGTGGTGCTGCTGGTGCCCAGCATCGAACCGGCGACGATGGCGGTGCTGTCGGCAAACAGCGCGCGGCCCAGGCGGTTGGGGCGGTCTTCGGGCACCAGGCCGGCGCGCTTGGCCACGCCGACCAGGGTCCCGGTGGCGTCGAAGACCTCGACCAGCACGAACACCAGGATCACATGGACGAAGCCGGTGTGCAGCGCGCCCAGGATGTCCAGCTTGAACAGCGTGGGCGACAGGCTGGGGGGCGCCGAGAAAATCCCCTTGAACTCGTTGTAGCCCAGCGCCATCGACAGCACGGTGACGACGATGATGCCGATCAGGATCGCGCCGCGCACGCGCAGCGCGTCCAGCGACGCGATGATGAAGAAGCCCAGGATGGCAAAGAGCGGGCCGTGCGAAGTGAGGTTGCCCAGCGTCACCTTGGTGGCCGGGTGCGCGACGACAATGCCCGCGCTGGATAGCGCGATAATGGCGAGGAACAGCCCGATGCCCGCGGCAATGGCGCTGCGCAGCGAATGCGGAATGCCCTTGACCAGCCAGACCCGGATGCCGGAGATCGTCAGGAACAGGAAGATGACGCCCGAGATGAACACGGCGCCCAGCGCCTGCTCCCAGGTGTAGCCCATGGTCTTGACCACGGTGAAGGCGAAGAAGGCGTTCAGGCCCATGCCGGGCGCCATGCCGATGGGCCAGTTGGCGATCAGCGCCATCACCAGGGAACCCAGGGCGGCGGCCAGGCAGGTCGCTACGAACACGGCGTCGCGGTCCATGCCTGTCGACGACAGGATGTCCGGGTTGACGAAGATGATGTACGACATCGTCAGGAATGTCGTCAGGCCGGCTACGATTTCTGTTCGCGCGGTCGTCCCGTGTTCACGCAGCTTGAATAGCTTCTCCAGCATTCGAGTCCCCATTATGTTTGCAGGCTTGCAGGTTGTTGCAGGAGGGGCCCGGATGGCTCCCCGCATTTCAGAAACAGGCGTATTTTCGCATCAGTTGTAAACTCTGCCGCCATGATTATTCTCGGCTTTGAAAGCTCCTGCGACGAAACCGGTGTCGCAGCCGTTTGTACGGAACGGGGTCTGCTCGCGCATGCGCTGCACACCCAGATCGCCATGCACCAGGAATATGGGGGCGTGGTGCCCGAACTCGCGTCGCGCGACCATATCCGCCGTATCGTTCCCCTGACCCGCCAAGTGCTCGAAGAGGCCGGCCTGCAGATGTCCGACATCGGCGCGGTGGCCTATACGGCGGGTCCGGGCCTGGCCGGCGCCTTGCTGGTCGGCGCCAGCGTGGCGCAGTCGTTCGCCTGGTCCCGGCATCTGCCCGCCATCGGCATCCACCACCTGGAAGGGCACCTGCTGTCGCCGATGCTGGCCGATCCGCGGCCGGACTTTCCCTTCATCGCCCTGCTGGTGTCCGGCGGCCACACGCAGCTGATGCGCGTGGACGGCGTGGGCCGCTACGAATTGCTGGGCGAAACGCTGGATGACGCCGCCGGCGAAGCCTTCGACAAATCCGCCAAGCTGATGGGACTGGGCTACCCCGGCGGCCCGGCGCTGGCCAGGCTGGCCGCCAGCGGCGACGCCTCGCGCTTCGAGCTGCCCCGGCCCATGCTGCACAGCGGGGACCTGGATTTCAGCTTCAGCGGCTTGAAAACCGCCGTGCTGACCCGCGTCAAGGCGGCGGAGCGGGAGGGCGGGCTCGATGACCAGACCCGCGCGGACCTTGCCGCGGCCACCCAGGGCGCCATCGTGGACGTGCTGGCGGCCAAGGCCATCCGCGCGCTGAAACAGACCGGCCTGCGCCGGCTGGTGGTGGCGGGCGGCGTGGGCGCGAACCAGCTGCTGCGCGCCAAACTGGACGCCGCGCTCAAGCCCCTGAAGGCCCAGGCCTATTTCCCGCCGCTTGAGCTGTGCACCGATAACGGCGCCATGATCGCCTTTGCGGCCTCGGAACGGGTCAAGGCGGGCCTGGCGACGCTCGATCCCGATGCGCACAGCTTCACCGTGAAGCCGCGCTGGGATCTCGCGGATATCGCCTGAAACGCAACGGGCGGCTCCAAGGCCGCCCATTGTTTCTTGACTTATTTTTTCTTGGCGCCGCCGATGCGGCTTTCGGTGCCCTGGATCAGGCGGGCGATGTTGGCGCGATGCCGGTAGAACAGCAGCACGCCGATGACCGCCAGCGCCACGCCCATGGGCGGTTGGGCATGCCAGGCCAGGCCCGAGCCGAATACGTAGTACACGGGGGCAAAGAATGCGGCGACCAGCGAGGCCAGCGAGGAATAGCGGAAGAAGACGGCGATGATGAGCCAGGTGGCCGCCGTGGCGACGGCCAGCCAGGGCTGGATCGCCACCAGCACGCCCAGCGCGGTCGCCACGCCCTTGCCGCCCTTGAAGCCCAGGAAGACCGGGTACAGGTGTCCCACGAAGGCGGCCAGCGCGACCAGCGCCAGGGCGACGGGATGGATGCCCGGCGCCAGCTTTTCGGCCAGCCAGATCGCGAACCATCCCTTGGCTGCATCGCCCGCCAGCGTCAGCGCGGCGGCGGTCTTGTTGCCGGTGCGCAGCACATTGGTGGCGCCCGGGTTCTTGGACCCGTAGCTGCGGGGGTCCTGCAGTCCCATGAGCTTGCTGACCACCACGGCGAACGGCACGGAGCCGATCAGGTAGGCCAGCAGGATGAGCGCAGCGGTGAACGCCAGGGAGGGTTCGGTTATCGCCATGGAAAGGGAGTCCGTTGTTGTCGTAATGGCGCGGATTCTACCGCGCCCGGCGCCCGGGCCGGGTTCGGGTTATCGAGCGTGTCGCCGGCGCCAAAGCCGGCAGGCGGAAAGACGGGGAGCCTCCGCGGACGGTACAATCCGCAACGTCCACCCGCGTTTTATTTTCTTTCGGATGCACAATGCGAATTCTGGTTTCGAACGATGATGGTTACTCGGCCCCTGGGCTCGAAGCGCTGGTGGCAGCGCTGCAAGGCTTGGGCGATCTCACCGTCGTCGCGCCCGAGACCAACCACAGCGGCGCGTCCAACTCCCTGACGCTGAACCGCCCATTGTCGGTGCGCACGGCCTCCAACGGTTTCATCGCCGTCAACGGCACGCCCTCCGACTGCGTGCACGTGGCGCTCACGGGCCTGATGGACACGCGCCCCGACCTGGTCGTGTCCGGCATCAACAACGGCGCCAACATGGGCGACGACACCCTGTATTCGGGCACCGTCGCCGCCGCCAGCGAAGGCCATCTGTTCGGCATACCCGCCATCGCGTTTTCGCTGGCCGAGAAGGGCTGGGAACACATCGAGTCCGCCGCGCGCGCGGCCCGCCTGGTGGTGGAACGCCATCTGGCGCAGCCGCTGGCCGCGCCCGCGCTGCTCAATGTCAACATTCCCAGCCGCCGCTTCGAAGACATGCATGGTTTCGCCGTCACGCGCCTGGGCAAGCGGCATCCGTCGCAACCCGTGGTGCGCACCACCACGCCCTATGGCGACACGGTTTATTGGATAGGTCCGGTCGGCCTGGCCGCCGACGCCACGCCCGGCACGGATTTTCACGCCGTCGAGCAGGGCATGGTGTCCGTCACGCCGCTGCGCCTGGACCTTACCCAGCACAGCCAACTCGACGAAATCCGCACGTGGGCGGAGCCGCTATGCGTAAACGCGTAAGTCAACCCGATGTCTCGTCAACCGCGCCCGCCCGGACCAGGGCGGTCCGGCATGACTCCGGCCGGCTGAGCCCGGGCGTCACGCCCGCCAACAGCAACACCCGCATTTCGGCGGCCACCTTGCAGCGCCAGGCGCAGGCGCCGCTGCCCGCATC
The DNA here is from genome assembly GCF_042721735.1 of Achromobacter sp. NPDC058515. Classification (NCBI taxonomy): domain Bacteria; kingdom Pseudomonadati; phylum Pseudomonadota; class Betaproteobacteria; order Burkholderiales; family Alcaligenaceae; genus Achromobacter; species Achromobacter sp. NPDC058515. The sequence goes on along the minus strand of NZ_JBHXNI010000002.1, from coordinate 402,163 downwards.
GGGCGGCAACCTGGGCCTGAACTCCGACCGCCTGCGCCAGGCGATGGTGCAGCGCCTGCGGTCGCAGGGCATTACCGACGAGCGCGTGCTGAACGCCATGTCGGTCGTGCCGCGCCATCTGTTCGTGGACGAAGCGCTGGCCAGCCGCGCCTATGAAGACGCGGCGCTGCCCATTGGCCATTCACAGACCATTTCCCAACCCTGGGTCGTGGCGCGTATGATCGCGGCTGCCTGCGAAGACCGCACGCCGACACGCGTGCTTGAGGTCGGCGCGGGCTGCGGGTACCAGGCGGCGGTGCTGGCGCAGTTTGTGCGCGATGTCCACTCGATTGAACGCATACGCGGGCTCTACGATCTGGCGCGCGAGCATTTGCGCGCCTTGCGGCTGACCACCAGGATCCGCTTGATCTATGGCGATGGCACCTTGGGGCTGCCCGGCGTGGCTCCTTTCGATGCTATTGTTGTGGCTGCCGCTGGCCTGTCCATCCCGCAAGCACTGCTTACGCAGCTTGCGCCGGGCGGACGCCTGATCGCTCCCGAAGGGGGCTCGAACCAGCGCCTCGTTCTCATCGAACGCACGGGCGCAGCCAGCTGGAAACGTACTGAACTAGAGGCCGTGCGCTTTGTGCCGCTACGGTCCGGAATACAATCTTGAGCAAACAGGAGAAAGGTATGCTCAACGGGCAGTCGCAACTGACCGATATGAATATGGGCGCGTCCATGACGCGCCTGCGCCGCCCGCTCTACGCAGTGGGGGTTCTCAGCCTGGCCATCCTGGCCGGCTGCGCATCCAAAGGTACTCGTGCCCCGGTGGTCGACATGACCGGCGGGCAGCCGTCGTCGGCTCAGCCCGGCGGCAGCTATGTGGTCAAGCCGGGCGACACGCTCTACAAGATCGCTCGCGCCAACAATGTGGATATCGAGAACATCAAGCGCTGGAACAACATCAGCGATCCCAACCAGATATCGGTCGGGCAGGTGCTGAAGATGTCCGGCGGCTCGGGCGGCGGCGCGCAAACCGCGCCGGTCGCCAGCGCGAAGCCGCAGCCGCGTCCGCTGGATCAGCCCGAAACCCTGCCGCCGGCCACGACGTCGCCCGACGCCACGCCGACGCCGCCTCCGGTTCCGGTTGAAACCAAGCCCGCCACGCGCGCCGCGGATGCGGGCGTCATCAACTGGGCATGGCCGGCGGGCGGGCAGATCGTGCAAGGCTTCAATGCCAGCAGCAAGGGCATCGACATCGCCGGCGCGCTGGGCGACCCGATCACCGCCGCGGCGGACGGCCTGGTCAAGTACAGCGGCAACGGCGTGCGCGGCCTGGGCAACCTGATCATCGTCGAGCACCAGAACGGTTTCATCACCGCCTATGCGCATAACCGCGCCGTGCTCGTGAAGACGGGCCAGACGGTCAAGCGCGGCGCCAAGATCGCCGAACTCGGCCAAAGCGACACCACGTCGCCGCGCTTGCACTTCGAGATCCGCCGCCAGGGCACGCCCGTGGACCCCATGCAATACCTGCCGCCCAAATGACGCCTACCCTGGTATTCGACCTGGAAACCATCCCCGACGCCGACGGGCTGCGCAAGCTCAACGGCTGGGGCGCCGACGTGCCGGACCACGAGGTGGTCGAACGCGCGCTCGCCGCGCGCCGCGAGGCCGTGGGCCATGACTTCCTGCCGCTGCACCTGCATAAGGTGGCGGTGGTGGGTTGCGTGTTCCGCGACGACCAGGGCTTTCGCGTCAAGACGCTGGGCCAGCCCGATGATCCCGAAGCCGCGTTGCTGGCGGGCTTCTTCAAGACCATCGAGCGCTATACGCCCAAGCTCGTCAGCTGGAACGGCTCGGGCTTCGACCTGCCGGTGCTGCATTACCGCAGCCTGATCCAGGGCGTGCCCGCGCCGCGCTATTGGGACATGGGCGAAGAAGACCGCGACTTCAAGTTCAACAACTACATCGCCCGCTACCACACGCGCCATCTCGACCTGATGGACGTGCTGGCCAAGTACAACGGCCGCGCCAATGCGCCGCTGGACGAACTGGCCAAGCTTTGCGGCTTTCCGGGCAAGCTCGGCATGGACGGCAGCAAGGTCTGGGAGGCCTGGAGCCAGGGCCGCGCCGACGAGGTCCGCGCCTACTGCGAAACCGACGTGGTCAACACCTGGCTGGTGTATTGCCGCTTCCGTTTCCTGCGCGGCGAACTGGACCGCACCGCCTACGACGCGGAAATCGCGCTCGTGCGCGACACGCTGGCCGCAAGCGACGCGCCGCACTGGAAGGAATACCTCGCGGCCTGGGACGCGAACTAACCGATGAGCGGGCGGGGGCATTGCCCCCGCGCGAGAAAGAATCACGGGGCCTGAAAGGCCCCGTCTTCGCGTCTGGCGCGCAAGCAATCGACTGAAACATCGCCGGCGCGCACGAAACCTGGATGAAACCAGCGGGATCGCACAATGGCCTCGCTTTCTTCACTTTCAGGAGACCTACATGTCCCGATTCGCTATCCGCTCCAATTTGGCCGTCCTTGCATTTGTCGCCGCGACGAGCGGCCTCGCGGCCGGCACCGTCATGGCTGCTCCTTCCCCGACTGACGGCGGCCACGCCGCCATGCACGAAGGCCACCGCGGCGGCGGCTTCCACAAAGGCATGCGCGACGGTCTGTTCATTCCCGGCCTGGGCCCCGTGTCCAAGGCCCAGGTTGCCGAGCTGAAGCTCGATGCCAAGCAGGAGGCCTTGTTCAAGACCGCCCAGGACGGCCAGCGCAGCCTGCACGAAGCGATGCGCGCATCCGGCGGCAAGCGCCACGACCTGCTCAAGGCGCAACTGGACAGCGGCAAGCTGGACCCGCGCGCGCTGATGGAGCAGTCCGAAAAGTCCCGCGATCAATTCGGCGCGCAAGCCAAGCAGGTGCGCGACCAGTGGCTGGCCGTCTGGGATAGCCTGAACGAGACCCAGCGCGGCCAGGTGACCAAGATCGTCAAGGAACGCGAGGCCAAAATGGCTGAGCGCCACGCCAAGATGGAAGGCCGTCACGGCAAGGGCAGGGGCGGCATGCCTCCCCCGCCGCCCGCCGCAGGCGACGTGCCGCCGCCGCCCGCGCCGCCCAAGGCCAACTAAGCCCAGGCCAACCGGGCGGACCTCTCCGCCCGCCCCAAACCCCGGACGCCCCCGCGTGCCGGGGTTTTTATTTGGCCCATGGTGCCGTTTGTGCGGCGCGTGAACCAGTTTGGCGCGTGCTCCCCATCTTGAAGCATGGGGGATGCGCGCACCGGCAGCGGCCGCACCGGCGTGGTGCGTTCCTGCGGGATTCAACCTTGCCCAAGCCGCCAGCGGCGCGATTGAAACCTGGCACGGACATTGCTTCATGGAACAGGAGCCGGCAGTAAACAAGCGCTGCAAAGCCGGTCAGCTGGATGCGCCACAGGCCGTCCGCCTCCTCGCTAATTTCGATCAGGACTCCGCACCATGAAGAAGACGTTGCTAGCCTTGCCTTTTGCGCTTGCCGCTTGTTTCGCCGCGACGGCGCAGGCCGAACCCACCGACCTGGGAGGCGGTTTTTCGCTCAGCGGCAACGCGACCATTGTCAGCGACTACCGTTTCCGCGGCTATTCCCAAACCGATTTCCGTCCCGCGGCGCAACTGGGCTTTGACCTGAACCACAGCTCCGGCTTCTACCTGGGCAACTGGAACTCCAACGTCTCCAGCTTCGTGTTCACCGACGGCAACCTGGAAATGGACTTCTACGGCGGCTGGAAGGGCGATGTCGGCGGCGGCTTCGCCCTGGACGCCGGCGTGCTGCATTACTACTACCCGGGCTCCAGTTCCCCCAAGGGCGGCAACTACAACAATACCGACATCTACCTGGGAGCTTCCTACGGCAACTACAGCCTCAAGTATTCGTACACGCCCAGCGACTTCTTCAGCACGCCCGACAGCAAGGGCACCTGGTACCTGGACGGCACGGCCACGTTCGACCTGGGCGACGGCTGGGGCCTCCTGGGCCACCTGGGCTACCAGAAGCTCAAGAACCAGACCAACATGGACGGCGATTCCATTGGCCATTACGTCGACTACAAGGTCGGCGTGACCAAGGACCTGAAGGGCTGGATCCTGGGCCTGGCCGCCGTGGGCGCCACTAAGGACAACTGGCTGCCCACCAAGTACGGCCACCCTTCAGGGCGCATCGGCGCGGTCTTCTCCGTGGCGCGCTCTTTCTGAGATCCGTGGCGGCGCCTTGAACAGCGTCGACCGTTTGGGGCTTGGTCGAGCCTGCCTTTCACGGGCAGCCTCGGGCAAGCTCCTTTTTTTGCCTGTCAGTCCGGCCATTTCGCCGGACATTGCCGGATAAAAAATATACTGAGGCGCTTGGATCAAGACTCTGGGCGTCTCATGATAGAAACCCGCTTGCTGCGGCAGTTCGTCGCCGTGGCCGAAACCCTGCATTTCAACCGGGCGGCCCAGCGGCTGCACATGGCGCAACCGCCGCTCAGCCAGGCCATCCGGCGGCTGGAAGCCGAGATCGGCGCCGCGCTGTTCGAACGCACCAACCGCAGCGTGTCGCTGACCGCCGCGGGAACGGCGTTCCTGGATACGGCCCGCAGCATCCTGGCGTCGCTGGAAGAGGGCGTTGCGCACACCCGGCGGGTGGCCCAGGGCATGGACGGGCGCTTGACGCTGACCTTCATCAACATCACGCCCTATGCGTCGCTGCTGCGCGCCTTGCGCGAGTTTCGCGCCGCCCATCCCTGCGTCGCATTCACGCTGCGTGAGGCGACCACGCACGAGCAGGTCGAGGCGCTGGAGCGCGGGGCGGCGGACATCGGTTTTCTCCGCACGCCGGGGACCAGCACGCCGGGTCTGCGGTGGGAGACCCTGCTGCGGGAGCCCGTTAGCGTGGCGCTGCCGGCGGGACATCCGCAGGCGCACCGGGAGTCGATCGTCCTGGCGGATCTCGCCGACGAGGCCTTCGTCGCGTCGCCCAGGCCGCTGGGGCAGGGCTTTCATGATCAGCTCACCCAGTTGTGCATGACGGCGGGGTTCACGCCGCGCGTGGTGCAGGAAGCGCGGCAATTGCAGACCCTGGTCGCATTGGTGGCCAGCGGCTTCGGCGTGGCGCTGCTGCCGGCGTCGCTGGCGCTGCCAGGGCGGGACGACATCGTATTCCGGCCCATCGAGGCCGATGCGCCCGATGCGCTCTTGCACCTGGATCTGCTGATGGCATGGAACCCGGCGCAAGCGTCGCCCGTGCGGGACCGGCTGATCGAGGCGATTCGCGCCTCCGTATAAGACGTTTATTGTCTTATTCACGAATAAATAAGATATTTTACGAATACCAGGCCGCTCCTTAAGCTGAACGACATCTTCCGGTCCGATTGCGCGGCGCCGGTTCCCTAGTCGTCTTGCCCGGAATCCCATGCCTGTTGCCGTCTATGTCTTTTCCGTCTGCACGTTTGCGTTCGGACTGTCCGAATTCGTGGTCGCCGGCCTGGTGTCGGCCATGGCCGACGGGCTGGGCGCCAGCATCGAGGCGGCGGGCGCCGCGGTCGCCGCCTATGCGTTTGGCGCCGCCATCGGCGCGCCGTTCCTCACTGCGTTGCTGTCGCAGTGGAAGGACCGCCGCATCCTGTTGCTGGCCATGGCGGTCCTGGCGCTTGGCAGCGTCCTGATGAGCCTGTCGCCCACGTTGCCGATGCTGCTGGCGGTCCGCTTCGTGGTGGGGCTGGCGCATGGCGTCTTCATGGCGGTGGCGTCGGATGCCGCCGCCAGGCTGGTGGACGAGTCGCGCGCCGGGCGCGCCGTGTCGGTGGTGTGGATCGGCCTGACGCTGGCGCTGGCGCTGGGGGTGCCGCTGGGCACCTTCCTGGGCAGTCTCTGGTCCTGGCGCGCGATTTTTCTGGCGGTCGGCGTGCTGGGGCTGGTTGGCGTCGCGGGCCTGCTGCGCTTCATGGGCGCGCAGGACGACCGGCCGCCGCGCGCGGGGATCGGGGCGGGGCTGCGCGCCATCCTGCATCCGCGCATGCTGGCGACGGCGGGCGTGGGCGCGCTGGTCAGCGTGGCCACGTTCTGCTTTTTCACCTTTATTTCGCCCTATCTGCTGAGAGTGACGGGAGCGGATGTGCAGGGGTTGAGCGCCGCCATGCTGCTGTTCGGCCTGTGCTCGATCGCCGGCAACCTGCTGGGCGGGTATCTGGCCGATGCGATGGACGCGGACCGCGGCGCGCTGCTGGCGCTCGCCGGCCTGGCCGCGACCCTGCTGGGGCTGTATGGCTTGCGGCATTCGGCGCTTGCGGTTGTGGCGCTCGCGGGTGTGCTGGGCATGGTTTTCTTCTGCATCGTCACCCTGCTGACCTTGCGGCTCCTGAAGCTGGCCCAGCGATATGTCCCCGAGTCCACGGCGGTGGCGGCCGGCCTGAACATCGCGTCCTTCAACCTGGGCACGGCCCTGGGCGGCGGGCTGGGCAGCGCGGTCGTCGCCTGGGGCGGCCTGGCCTGTCTGCCGGCAGCCGGGGCGCTTGTCGCCATGGCGGCGATGGGGGCGCTGTGGCTGCAGGCGGCGCGGCCGCGGGTCCGGCAGCCCGCCTGACGCCTGCCGCATCGCGGGTGTCGCGGGCGCGCCCCGGTCCCGCCAAAGACCATTTCCGGGAATGCCCGCAGTCCTTCTACAATGCCAGGTTGCGTGTAATTCTGGACTGCGTGAGATGTCTGACGTTTTGAGTATCGAATCCCTGGACCTGGAAGCCAGGGGCATCGCCCGTCGCGACGGGAAAGTCGTGTTCGTCGAAGGCGCCTTGCCGGGCGAACGGGTTACCGCGGTCACGTTGCGCCGCAAGCCATCGTACGAAATCGCCCGTGTGGACGAGGTGCTGCGGCCCTCGTCGCAGCGGGTCGTGCCGCGCTGCCCGCACTTCGGCGTCTGTGGCGGCTGCGCCATGCAGCACCTGGAGCCCAGCACGCAGGTGGCGATCAAGCAGCGTTCGCTGGAAGACACCTTCTGGCACGTCGGCAAGCTGCGCGCCGCGCGCATCCTCGCTCCCTTGCAGGGCCCGACCTGGGGCTACCGCTACCGCGCGCGCCTGTCGGTGCGCGTCGTGCCGAAGAAGGGCGGCGTGCTGGTGGGATTCCATGAACGCAAGAGCAGCTATGTGGCCGACATGCGCGAATGCCATGTGCTGCCGCGCCACGTCAGCGATCTGCTGCTGCCGCTGCGCGAGATGATCGGCTCCATGTCGGCGCCGGACCGCATGCCGCAGATCGAGGTGTCGCTGGGCGACGGCGTGACCGCGCTGGTGCTGCGCCATCTGCTGCCGCTGACCGACAACGACATCGCCATCCTGCGTGCCTTCGCCGCCCGCCACAACGTGCAATGGTGGCTGCAGGCCAAGGGGCCCGACACCGTGCATGCGCTGGAGCCCGAGCACAACGACGCGCTGGCCTACACCATGCCGGAGTTCGGCCTGCGCATGCCGTACCGCCCCACCGATTTCACGCAGGTCAACCACGCCATCAACCGCGCGATGGTCTCGCGCGCCCTGAAGCTGCTGGATGTGCAGCCCACCGACCGCGTGGCGGACCTGTTCTGCGGCCTGGGCAACTTCACCTTGCCGCTGGCCACCCAGGGCCGCGAGGCCGTCGGCGTCGAAGGCAGCAAGGCGCTGACCGACCGCGCCCACGACGCGGCGTCGCGCCATGGCCTGGGCGACCGCACCAGCTTTGCCACGCTGAACCTGTTCGAGGTGGACGCCCACTGGCTGCGCAGCCTGGGCTACTTCGACCGCATGCTGATCGATCCGCCTCGCGAAGGCGCGCACGCGGTGTCGCAGGCGCTGGCGGAACTGACGCACGAAGAGCGTCCGCGCCGCATCGTCTACGTGTCCTGTAATCCGGCCACGCTGGCGCGCGACGCCGCGATCCTGGTCCACGAGGGCGGCTACCTGCTCAAGAGCGCGGGCGTGATCAACATGTTCCCGCATACGGGCCATGTGGAGTCCATCGCCGTGTTTGAAACGCTGGATGCGGCAGGCGTGCTGGAAGTGAAGGAGCGCGCCCGTCAACGCGCCATCCAGGCTGCGGCGGACGCCGTGGCGGCCGAAGAGGCCAAGCTTGCCGCGGCGGCCGAGAAGGCGGCCGCCAAGCAGGCGGCCACCGAAGCCTACCTCGCCCGGGTTGCCGCCGAAGCGCAAGCGCAGCAGTAGTCTCCCGGACCCGGCCCGATGCGCCTTTAGTGCGTGCGCCCCAGGTTTGCCAGGATGGGGCAGTCGGGCCTGTCGTCGCCGTGGCAGTGCTGCGCCAGATGCTTGAGCGTGGCCGCCATGTCGCGCAGGGCCTCGGCCTTGCGTTCCAATTCCTGCACGTGCTCCAGCGCAATGCGCTTGACGTCCGCGCTGGCGCGGCTGCGGTCTTTCCATAGCGCCAGCAGCTCGTTCATCTGCTCCACCGAAAAGCCCAGGTCGCGCGCGCGGCGCACAAAGCGCAGCGTGTGCAGGTCGTGCTCGCTATACACGCGGTAGCCCGAATCCGTGCGCACCGCCGGCCCGATCAGGCCGATGCTTTCGTAGTAGCGGATCATCTTGGCGGAAATGCCCGAGCTCTTCGCCGCTTGTCCGATATTCATGTTTCGACTCCTGGGGCAAGGGGGTTCAGGCCTGCGCCGCGCGCGGGCGGAACGCCTTCAGGCGCAGCGCGTTGCCCAGCACGAAGACGCTCGATAAGGCCATGGCGCCCGCCGCGAAGATGGGCGAGAGCGACAGGCCGAAGGCCGGATACAACGCGCCTGCCGCCAGGGGAATCAGCGCCGCGTTGTAGGCGAACGCCCAGAACAGGTTCTGGCGGATGTTGGCCAGCGTGGCGCGGCTGAGCGCGATGGCATTGGGCACGCCATGCAGGTCGTCGGCCATCAGAACGACCGAGGCCGCCTCGATCGCCACGTCGGTGCCCGTGCCGATGGCGATGCCGGTGTCGGCCGCCGCCAGCGCGGGCGCATCGTTGATGCCGTCGCCCACGAAGGCCACCTTGCGGCCGCCTTCGCGCAGCGTGCCGATGGCTTCCACCTTGCCGTCGGGCAGCACCTCGGCGCGCACTTCGTCGATGCCCAGCTGGCGCGCGACGGCTTGCGCGGTGTAGCGGTTGTCGCCGGTGATCATGGCCGTCTTCAAGCCCTGCGCATGCAGCGCGGCAATCGCGGACACCGCGGACGGCTTGATCGGATCGGTCACCGCCATCATGGCGGCGGCCTGGCCGTCGATGGCGACATAGATGGGCGTCTTGCCTTCATTGCCCCAATCGGTGGCGCGGGCGCCAAACGCGCTCACGTCCACACCGCGCTCTGCCATCAGGCGCGCCGCGCCGGCCAGGACTTTCCTGCCGGCCACCGAGGCTTCGACGCCGGCGCCCGTGATGGCGGCGAAGCCGTCGGCGGGCAGCAGTTCCAGCTTGCGCTGCGCGGCGGCGGCCACGATGGCCAGCGCGATCGGATGCTCCGAGCGGGCCTGCACCGAGGCCACCCATTGCAGCACCTCTTGGGCGTCATGGCCGGCGGCCGGCTCCAGTTCAGTCAGCGTGGGCTTGCCCAGCGTCAGCGTGCCGGTCTTGTCGAAGGCCACCACGTTCACATCGCGCAGCGTCTGCAAGGCGTCGCCCTGGCGGAACAGCACGCCCATTTCGGCGGCGCGCCCGGTGCCCACCATGATGGAAGTCGGCGTGGCCAGGCCCATGGCGCAAGGGCAGGCGATGATCAGCACGGCAACCGCGTTGACCAGCGCATGCGACAGCGCGGGCGTCGGGCCGAGGAAGAACCAGGTCAGGAAGGTGAGCAGCGCGGCCGCCATGACCGCCGGCACGAACCAGGCGGTGACTTGGTCGACCAGCGCCTGGATCGGCAGGCGCGCGCCCTGGGCGGCTTCCACCATGCGGATGATGCGGGCCAGCATGGTGTCCGCGCCCGTGTGCGTGACGCGCAGGGTGAAGCTGCCCGACGTGTTCAGCGTGCCGCCGGTCGCTTGCATGCCCGGCTGCTTTTCGACGGGCACGGGTTCGCCGGTGAGCATGGATTCGTCGACGTAGGAACTGCCTTCGATGATGTCGCCGTCCAGCGGGATCTTCTCGCCGGGGCGCACGACCACGATGTCGCCGGTGCGCACGCGCTCGATCTCGATGTCCTCTGCCTGGCCGTCGCGCATGACGCGGGCGGTGCGCGGCTGCAGGCCGATCAGGCGCTTGATGGCGGCGCCGGTCTTGCCCTTGGCGCGCGCTTCCAGCATGCGGCCCAGCAGGATCAGCGTCACGATCACCGCGGCCGCTTCAAAGTAGATATTGCGGGCGCTTTCCGGCAGCCAGCCGGGCGCGAAAGTCGCCACCACCGAATAGCCCCAGGCCGCGCCGGCGCCCAGCGCCACCAGCGAGTTCATTTCGGGCGCGCGGCGCCACAGCGCCGTGAAGCCCTTGGTGAAGAACTGGCGGCCGGGCCAGGCCAGCACCGCGGTGGTCAGCACAAACTGCAGCAGCCAGCTGTTTTGCTGGCCGATCGTGGCAAGCACCCAATGGTGCAGGGGGGGAATCAGGTGCGAGCCCATTTCCAGGGCAAACACCGGCAGCGTCAGCACCAGCGCGGCGATGAACGCGCCTTGCAGGCGATGCGCCTCGGCGTCGCGCGCCTGGGATTGCCGTTCGGCGTGGTCGTCCTGGGCTGCGATGGGGCGGGCTTCGTAGCCCATTTTGCCCACGGCGGCGACCAGGGCTTGTGGCTCGGCGGCGGCCGGGTCGAATGACACCAGGGCGCGTTCGGTGGCCAGGTTCACCTGGGCTTGGGCAACGCCGGGGACGTTGGTCAAGGCCTTTTCCACGCGCTTCACGCAAGAGGCGCAGGTCATGCCTTCAATAGCGAGTTCCAACTCGGAAAATGAGGAGGGGCTGGCAACGCTCATGGCAGTCTCGATCAGGATAGGAGCACCCAGTTTCATCCTTCCCATCGTGGGAAGGTCAATGCCTATTCTACGCTTGACCTTGACATCATAGGAAGGTTTAAGCTGCCGTCGTGGTGGAAAAATAGTCGCCACCGTCCCTGAATCCTCTGGAGAAACACATGAGCATCGAGTTCCAAGTGCCTGACATGACCTGCGGCCATTGCGTCAAGACCATTACCGGCGCGGTGAATCAGGCCGCCCCGGGCACCGCGGTCGCGGTGGACCTGCCGTCGCACCGCGTCACGGTGACCGGCACGGACCAAGCCGACAAGATCGAGGCCGCCATCCGCGACGCGGGCTACGAGCCGTCGCGCGTGTAATGCATCGCCGCCGCGGGCCGGGCTATGATAGATCCGACCTCGTGGCGGTTGTTTATTCATTGCCAAAAACTATCAATCAATTTAATTTATTAAATTTGAATAATCGATAGCTAAGATTTATTATTCTTTCCATGGTGGTTAAACAAACCCCGCTACCCAAGGAGAGATTCGAATGCTGCAAAACCGCGAAGGCCAACGTGTTCCCAACGTCACGTTCCCCGTCCGTGAAGACAACACGTGGAAGAAGGTCACGACCGACGACCTGTTCAAGAACAAGACGGTCGTAGTCTTCTCGCTTCCCGGCGCTTTCACGCCGACCTGCTCGTCGACCCACCTGCCGCGCTACAACGAACTGGCCCCCGCGTTCTTTAACGCCGGCGTGGACAGCATCGTCTGCGTGTCGGTCAACGACACCTTCGTCATGAACGAATGGGCCAAGGACCAGGAATCGGCCAACATCACGCTGCTGCCCGACGGCAACGGCGCCTTCACCGAAGGCATGGGCATGCTGGTCGACAAGAGCGACCTCGGCTTCGGCAAGCGCAGCTGGCGCTATTCCATGCTGGTCAAGGACGGCGTGGTCCAGAAGATGTTCATCGAGCCGGAAAAGGAAGGCGACCCGTTTGAAGTGTCGGACGCCGACACCATGCTGGCCCATATCGCTCCGACGGCCAAGAAGCCCGACCAGGTGGTCGTGTTCTCCAAGCCGGGCTGCCCGTTCTGCGTGGAAGCCAAGGCGCTGCTGGACGGGAAGGGCTACGCCCCGATCGAGATCCCGCTGGAGAACAAGGTCCGCGGCCGCGTGATCGGCGCGGTGTCGGGCAAGGGCACCGCTCCTCAGGTGTTCATCAATGGCGCCCTGATCGGCGGCCTGGAAGACCTGAAGGCGCACTTCGCCTGATTGTCTGCAACTCAGCCGGACAGGGACCTGGTCCCCGTCCGGCCGGTCGGATGCGCGGCCGCAAGGCCGCGCCGCTCCGTCCCGCACGAGTTTCCCTTCTTCCGCACCCTTATCGCATTGCCGCGCGCCCCGTTTGAGGCGGCGCGGGGCGGCGTTCGTCCCGAGGATGCGCAACAAGGCGGAACTCGCCCTTGAATCCTTGCTTCACGCTACACCGGGGGATACCCAGTCATGAAAACTCTGCATACCGATATCGCTGTCATCGGCGCCGGCACCGCAGGCCTGGCCGCCTATCGCGCCGCGAAGGCCGCCGGCCAACGCGCGCTGCTCATCGAGGGAGGCCCGTACGGCACCACCTGCGCCCGCGTGGGCTGCATGCCGTCCAAGCTGCTGATTGCGGCCGCCGAAGCCGCGCACAACGCCGCCCATACGGAAGCGTTCGGCGTCCATGTGGGCGGCGAGATTGCCGTCGACGGCGCCGAGGTCATGGACCGCGTCAAGCGCGAACGCGACCGTTTTGTCGGCTTTGTGGTGGAAGGCGTGGAGAACATTCCGGCGCAAGACAAGCTGCGCGGCTACGCGCGCTTCGTGTCCGACACGGTGCTGCGCGTGGATGAGCATACCGAGGTCCATGCGTCCCGCGTGGTGATATCAACGGGTTCGCGCCCGTCCGTGCCGCCGCCTTTCCGCGCGCTGGGCGACCGCCTCGTCGTCAACGACGACGTCTTCGCATGGGACGACCTGCCGCGCCGCGTGGCGGTGTTCGGCCCCGGCGTGATCGGGCTGGAACTGGGCCAGGCGCTGTCGCGCCTGGGCGTGGAGGTGCGCGTGTTCGGCGTCAGCGGCAGCCTGGGCGGCATCAGCGATCCGCATGTGCGGCAGACGGCGCGCAAGATCTTCCAGCGCGAGTTCTACCTGGATCCGGACGCCCGCGTGCTGGAAACGTCGCGTGTGGGCGATGAGGTGGAAGTGCGCTATGTAACGCTGGACAACCACGAGCGCACCGAACGTTTCGACTATGCGCTCGTCGCTACCGGCCGCCGCCCCAACGTGGACGGCCTGGGCCTGGAAAACACCTCGCTCAAGCTCAATGCGCAGGGCGTCCCGGTGTTTGACCGGCAGACGATGCAGGCGGGAAATTCGCCCATTTTCATCGCGGGCGACGCCAATGCCGATGCGCCCTTGCTGCACGAAGCCGCCGACGAAGGCCGCATCGCGGGCGAGAACGCCGCGCGCTTTCCCGAGGTGCGCCAGGGGCTGCGCCGCGCGCCCCTGGCCGTGGTGTTCACGGATCCGCAGATCGGCATGGCGGGGGCGGGCCATGGCCGCCTGATCCCGGGCACCTTCGTGACCGGCTCCGTGGATTTCAGCGATCAGGGACGTTCGCGCGTCATGCTGAAGAACCGCGGCGTGCTGCACGTGTACGCGGACATCGAGACGGGCCGCTTCCTGGGCGCGGAAATGGTCGGCCCCAGCGCCGAGCACATCGGCCACCTGCTGGCCTGGGCCGTGCAGCAGGAACTGACCGTGGCGCGCATGCTGGAAATGCCGTTCTATCACCCCGTGATCGAAGAAGGCTTGCGCACCGCCTTGCGCGATGCCGCGTCCAAGCTGGTCCTGGCGCAGGAAGCCATGCGCCAGTCAGACGCCGAAATGGTGTGAGCGCCGGGATGCGACGAGCAAAGGGCCGCGATGCGCGGCCCTTTTTCGTCGTGGCATCGGCGCGGGCGCCGCGCTACTCGTCGGAGTGCTTCTTGGCGACGGGGAAGGGGTTCTCGCGGTACTGCAGCGTGAAGCCAGCCCGCTCGTCCTGCCCGAGCTCGCGCGCCAGGTAGGGCATGGCCTGCTTCAGGGCGTCATGCAGCGTCCACGGCGGGTTGATGAGGAACATGCCGCTGCCGTGCAGGCCGTAGCCGTCGATCGTGGCCTTCTTGACGGTCAGGGTGGCGTGCAGCCAGCTCTTGACCTTCAGGTTCTCGAAATGGCGCGCCATTTCGCTGGCTTCGCGGCGCTGGACCAGCGGATACCAGATCGCGTAGGTGCCCGTGGCGAAGCGCTTGATGCATTCCTTCACGGTGAGCAGCGTGCGGCGGTAGTCGTGCTTGTCTTCGTACGACGGGTCGATCAGCACCATGCCGCGGCGCGTCGGCGGCGGCAGCAGCGCCTTGACGCCTTCGAAGCCGTCGTCGCCGTAGATGGTCGTCTGGCGCTGGGCGGCGCGGCCCTGGTGCTCCAGGTTGCCCACCAGCGTGTCGATCTCGGTCGGGTGCATTTCGAACAGGCGCAGGCGGTCCGAGGGGCGCAGCGCGTCCAGCGCCAGCCACGGCGAACCGGGGTAGCGCTTCAGGCGGCCGTTGGTGTTGTAGTCGCGGATGCGGGCGACGTAGTCGGCCAGGATCGGGGGCAGGTCCTTGGCGTCCCACAGGCGGCCGATGCCGTCCGCGAACTCCGAGGTCTTGGCCGCCCAGTCGCTGTCCAGGCTGTACAGCCCGGCTCCCGCGTGGGTGTCCACAACCCAGTAGGGCGCGTCTTTCTTGTTGAAGTAGTCCAGGGTGTGGACCAGGATGGCGTGCTTGAGCACGTCGGCATGGTTGCCGGCGTGAAAGGCGTGGCGGTAGCTGAACACGGGCGATCTGCCTCAGGCGGCGGGCCGGATGGCGGCCAGCTCGTCGGTGAAAATGCCGTCCATGCCCCAGTCGAGCAGCAAACGGGCGCGTTCCGGGTCGTTGACGGTCCAGGCCGCGATCCGGTAGCCGGCGGCATGCACGGCGTCGATCAGTTCGCGGGTAGCGTCTTTCTGGTTGATGTTCAGGGCCACGCAGTCGTATTTGGCCAGGCGTTCGCGCCAGTCGGCGGGCACTTTTTCCACGAGCAGGGCGCGCGGCAGCTCGGGCGCCGCCTCGCGCGCGGCTTGCAGGGCAGGCTCCGCGAACGAGGACAACAGGGGCGGCGTGCTTGCGCCTTCCCACAATTGCCGGGCGGCCAGCGCGACGGCGCGGCCGGTCTCGGCTTCACGTCCGGGGCAGGGCTTGATCTCGACGTTGCTGGCGATGTTGTTGGCGACCGTGTAGCGGGCGACGGCGGCAAGCGTGGGCAGCGGTTCGCCGGCGTAGGCGGCCGAATGCCAGCCGCCGAAATCCAGCTGGGCCAGTTCGGCAAAAGTCTTGGCCGCGGCCGGACCCTGGCCGTTGGAGGTGCGGTCGACGTTGTCGTCGTGCATCAGCACGAGCACGTTGTCGCTGCTGAGCTTCACGTCGTATTCAAACATCGTGAAGCCGTGCCCGGCGCCAACGCGCATGGCAGCCAAGGTGTTCTCCGGTGCCAGACGGCCGCCGCCGCGATGCGCGATGTAACGGGAATATGGCCAGGAGGGGAGTTTTGCGGTCATTTCGGTGTTGCTTTCGGGTTCTTTTGGGACAGGTTGCAAGGATACCCTGTTCTGTGGGGCGCGCCGCCCGCTTCCCGGGGCGTCGCCGGGGCGCCTGAGCGCGCCCGGGACGCCGGCTTGCCGGCTATTTCAGCGGCGCCTTGTCCTGCGATACGTCCATGATCATTCTGGTCGCCAGGTACAGGCGCGGCACGATGCTGTTGATTTGGATGTACTCGGCGTCGTTGGAGTGGGCGCCGAAGCCGCTCAGGCCCATGCCTTCGATGACGGGGCCGCGGGCCTTCAGGGCCGCGAAGGCGGCGTCGGTGCCGCCGCCGCTGGCGCGGTCCACGACTTTCATGGGCAGGTCCAGCTCCTTGTAGATCTGGACTCCGTGCTGGGCCAGCGCGCGCGAGGCCGCCGTGGCTTCGAGCGGGGGGCGGCGGACTTCGAATTTGACGCTGACCTTGGACTCGGGCAGCAGCTTCTTCTGGATCCGTTCTTCCAGGCTGCGGGCCAGCGCGTCGAAATCGGAAACGCGCAGCGCCCGGGCGTCGGCCTGAGCGGTGGCCAGGCCGGGGATGACGTTGCGGTTGGTGCCGGCCTGGGCGACAGTCCAGTTCAGCTTCAGGCCGTCTTCCGGCTTGGAGAGCTTGTCCAGTTGCAGCAGCTGATGGGACAGTTCATAGAGCGCATTGACGCCGCCTTCGGGGCGGGCGCCGGCGTGGGAGGTCTTGCCCTGCACGGTCAGGTAGGCTGCGCCGATGCCGCTGGTGGCCAGGGTCAGGCGCGGTTCGACGCCGCCGCCTTCGAACGAGAAGACGGCGTCCTGGTCCGCGCCCAGGCGGGTGATGGTGCTGCGCGCGCCGGGCGAGCTGATTTCCTCGTCGCCGTTGATCAGCACCGTAAGCGTGCCGTAGCCGTCAAAGCCCAGCTTCTTCAGCAGGGCCAGGGTATGGATGATGGTCGCCACGCCGTGCTTGTCGTCGGCGATGCCCAGCCCATAGGCGCGGTCGCCGTCCACGCGGAAGGGCTGGTCCTTCAGCATGCCGTTGCGGTAGACGGTGTCCATGTGGGCGATCAGCATGATTTTCTTGCTGCCGGCGCCCTTGAACTCGGCGTGGACCATCGGGCCGACCTTCTCGGGGGTATCGTCCAGCCGGAACACTTCCGTGGGCGCGATGATCTCGACGGCGCCGCCCAGCGCCTTGAGCCGGTCGCGGATCAGTTCGGCGATGCGCTCCACGCCTTCGACGTCCTTGCTGCCCGATTCAATATTGACCAGGTCGCGCATGGTGTCCAGCATGGCCTGCTGCTGGCCTTGGGCCGCCTCGTGCACGGCGGCCACGGGCGCGGCCAGCGCGGCATGGGCGCCGCCCAGGAAGGCGAGGGCCAGGCAGGTTCTCAGGACATGCAGGCGGGGGGATGTGAGCGGCATCGATGGCTACCTTTATGCGTGCGGGGAAGGGGGGCGCCGGCATGTGGCCGGCGCCGGGCGCGCCGCTGGCTGCGGGCTTACCCTGAGATCCACGATACGGGGGGACGGGTAGGGCGGAAATGGTGATTTCCCGGGTTGACGGGCTGGGGCTTCCGTGCGGCTGGGAGGTTCCGCGCGGCCCCGGATGACGCCAGTGTGAATCCGAAGCTGCGCCATGAATGAGAAATGCTAAAATCCGCCCGCTGATCCGGTAGTAACCGGTATGGGAATAGGGCGAATCGAGTTCGCCTTTTTTTATGCGTTTTCGTGCGGCTCCGGGCGGATACCCCCGGAGCGCGGCAACAGGGATTCCATGTTCGAATTTATTCGCAGCCATCGGCGCTGGATGCAGCTCATCCTGCTGCTTCTGATTGTGCCGTCCTTCTTCCTGGTCGGGATTCAAGGCTATGACAGCTTCATGCGTCAGGAGCCGGAATTGGCGACGGTCGCTGGCCAGCCCATTTCACGCGCCGAGTTTGACCAGGCGCACCGCAACCAGCTCGAGCAGTACCGTCAACGCCTGGGCGCGCAGTTCGATCCGGCCATGGTCGACACGCCCGCGCTGCGCGAAAGCCTGCTGAACCAGCTCATCAACCAGCGCCTCCTGGCCAACGTTGCCGTCGACAACCGTTTCTCGGTGTCCGACGAGACGCTGCGCAACACCATCGCCGCCATCCCGGAAGTCCAGGACAACGGCCGCTTCTCGCCCGAGCGCTATCGCCAGGTGCTGGCTGCCCAGGGCCTGTCGCCCACCTCGTTCGAGGCCGGCCTGCGCCGCGACCTGGCCGTGGCCCGCGTGCTCGAACCCGTCGGCCAGTCGGCCCGTGCGCCCGCCGAAGTCGTGTCCGCGCTGGAAACGGCGCTGACGCAGGCGCGCACGGTGCAACTGCGCCGCTTCGCCGCCGCCGACTACCGCTCGCAGGTCAGTGTATCGCCGGCCGACATTCAGGCCTGGTACGACGCCAACAAGCAGCAGCTGCAGATCCCGGAACAGGTCCAGGTGCAGTACGTCGTGCTGGACGAAGCCGCCGCCACGCAAGGCGTGCAGGTCAAGGACGAGGACCTGGCGTCCTACTACGAACAGAACAAGAACCGCTTCGGCCAGCCCGAACGCCGCCGCGCCAGCCATATCATGGTCGAAGTGGCGGCCGGCGCGTCGGAAGACGCGCGCAAGGCCGCGCGCGCCAAGGCCGAGGACCTGGCCAAGCAGGCCGCCGCCGATCCTTCCAAGTTTGCCGAACTGGCCCGCAAGAGCTCGCAGGATGCAGGCTCGGCCGCCAACGGCGGCGATTTGGGCTGGCTCGCGCCCGGCATGCTGTCCGGCCCGCTTGAAAAGGCCATCTTCAGCCAGTCCCAGGACCAGGTGTCCGGCGTGATCGAAAGCCCGTCCGGCCTGCACATCGTCAAGGTCACCGAAATCCATCCCGCAGCCATCAAGCCCCTGGCCGAGGTCAAGGACCAGATCACCGGCGAAGTCCGCAAGCAGATCGCCGCCGTGCGCTTCTCGGAAATGGCCAGCCAGCTGAACAAGCAGGTCTATGACCAGCGCGACAGCCTGCAGCCCGCCGCCGACGCCGTGGGCCTGAAGCTGCGCACCGCGTCCGGCGTGACCCGCGAAGGCCTGCTGCCCGCCGACAAGGCCGGCCCGGGCTCGGCCGCCGACAGCGCCGACGCCGCGCTGCTGGACAACCCGCGCGTGCGCCAGGTGCTGTTCTCGCCGGACGTGCTGCGCGAAAAGCAAAACTCGGGCGTGATCGAGCTCTCGCCCGACACGATGCTGGCGGTGCGCGTCGCCGCCATCGAGCCCGCCCATGTGCCGGCGCTGGACAAGGTCAGCGATTCGATCCGCGCCAGGCTGCTGGACGAGCGTTCGGCCGAAGCCGCCAAGAAGGCCGGCGAAGCCGCCCTTGCCGCCGACAAGGCCGACCCCGCCGCCACGCCGGAGGGCTTTGCCGCCGCCGTGACCGTGTCGCGCCAGGATCCCAAGGATCTGCCGCGCCCGGTGCTGGACGCCGTGATGCGCCTGCCGTCGACCCCGTTGCCGGCCTACACCGGCGTGCAGTCGGGCGTGGACTACACGCTGGTGCGCCTGGAAAAAGTCGAGCCCGGCAAGATCGAAGCGGCCGACAAGGAACGCCTGGCGCAGCAGTTGTCGGGCGCCTGGGGCCAGGCCGAGAACGAAGCGCTGATCCGCATGCTGCGCGAACAGTACAAGGTGCAGGTGCTGCCCGCCGCCGCCGACGTCATCCGCGGCGAGCCGTCACAAGAAGGCTGATATTTGCAGGTGTCTGACACCTGAGGAGAGGAGCTTTAGTTCAACAGTGGCCGCAGCGTCGGCCACACGTTGTCCAGCAATTGAGGCTGGGCATCCTCGTTCGGATGGATGCCGTCAGCCTGGAACATCGCCCGGTTCGTTGCAATGCCTTCCATCAGGAAGGGCACGAGCCGGGCGTTTTCGTCTTTGGCGACCGTGGGAAATACCTGGGCGAAGCGCTGGGTGTAGTCCCGGCCGTAATTGGGCGGAATCTGCATGCCGACGATCAGCACTTGGGCATCGGCCTTGCGGGCGGCCTGGGTCATGGTGCGCAGGTTCTGCTCGGTCATGGTGAGCGGCAGCCCCCGCAGCGCGTCATTGGAGCCCAGTTCCAGCACCACGACGGCCGGCGTGTGCTGGCGCAGCAGGGCCGGCAGCCGGGCGACGCCGCCGCTGGTCGTGTCGCCGCTGATGCTGGCGTTGACGACCTGGAACTTCGGGTATTGTTCGGAGATCCTTGCGGACAGCAAGGGCACCCAGCCCGTGCCGCGCTTGATGCCATATTCGGCGGACAGGCTGTCGCCAACCACCAGGACGGTGCGCGGGGAGGAACCCTGGGCCGCCGCGGCGGTCTGAGCGTGGGCGGGCGCCACGACGGCGGTCGCCAGGGCGGACACAAGAAGCAGACGGGAAAATAGGCGCATGGATAGCAATAATTCGATCGTGGTGAAAGGGCTGGGCAAGCGGGTGGCCGATGCCGGCGGGACGCTGTCTATCCTGGAAGGTATTGATTTTACGGTCGCCGCGGGCAGCGCCGTCGCCATCACGGGCAGCTCCGGCTCGGGCAAGTCCACCTTGCTGGGACTGCTGGCCGGACTGGATGTTCCCAGCATGGGTAGCGTACACCTGGCGGGGCAGGACCTGTTTGCGCTGGATGAAGACGGCCGCGCGCGCCTGCGGGCCAACCACGTGGGATTCGTGTTCCAGTCGTTCCAGCTGCTGCCCAACCTGACGGCGCTGGAAAACGTGATGCTGCCCCTGGAGCTGGCGGGGCAATCCGCGCGCGACGCGGCGCAGGTCATGCTGGAGCGGGTAGGGCTGGGCGCCCGCCTGCATCATTATCCGCGCACCCTGTCGGGCGGAGAACAGCAGCGGGTCTCGCTGGCCCGGGCCTTCGTGGTGCAGCCCGACCTGCTGTTCGCCGACGAACCCACCGGCAGCCTAGACGCCGCCACGGGGGTGACGGTCATCGACCTGATGTTCGACCTGCACCGCGAGCACGGCACCACCCTGGTGCTGGTGACCCACGATCCGCAACTGGCCGCCCGCTGCGGGCGGCAGCTGGTGCTGGCCGCCGGCCGGATGGTCCAGGCCGACTGAGTTCGGCGGGCTGACGCCTTCCGGCCGGACAGCGGGCAAGGGCACGACCTGGCTTCTGCAGCGGAACCATCCGTTTCACCGGGGAAATCGTTGATCCCGCCACGTGAGGTCAGACCAGGCCGCGGATCTCCACGGCCGGATTGACGTCGGCGTCATAGTCCACGCCCTCGACCTCGAATCCGAACAGCCGCAGGAAATCCTGCTTGTAGCCGGCGAAATCCGTGAGCTCGTAAAGGTTGTCGCTGGTGACCTGGCCCCACAGCGCCTGTACGCGGGCCTGCACCTGCGGATCCAGTTCCTTGTAGTCGGCGCGCAGGCGTCCTTCCTGATCCAGGATCGGCTCCGGCCCGCACAGGCTGTCCCGGTACAGGCCGTACACCTGTTCGATGCAGCCTTCGTGCGTGCCGTCTTCCTTCATGGTCTTGAACAGCAGCGACAGGTACAGCGGCATCATCGGGATGGCCGAACTGGCCTGCGTCACCACAGCCTTGAGCACCGACACCCGAGCGTCGCCGCCGCGCGCGGCCAGCTTGGCGCGGATATCCAGCACCTTCTGGTCCAGGTCCTTCTTGGCCGCGCCGATGGAGCCGTTCCAATAGATGTCGTGGGTGATCTTTTCGCCCAGATAGGTGAAGGCCGTGGTGGTGGCGCCTTCGGCCAGCACGCCGGCCGCAAGCAGGGCGTCGATCCACATCTGCCAGTCCTCGCCGCCCATCACCGCGACGGTGGCGTCGATCTCGGCTTGCGTGGCGGGCTCCAGCACGGATTCCTTGATCACTTCGCGGTCGGTGTCCAGGCCGCGCAGCTTCACGGCGTGGCCCACGGGCTTGAGCGTCGAGTTGTAGACTTCCCCGGTTTTCGGATGGACGCGGCGCGGCGCAGCCAGGCTGTAGATGACCTGGTCGACCTGGCCCATGTCCTGCCTGATCGCGGCGATGGTCTTCTGCTTGATCTCGTCGGAGAAGGCGTCGCCGTTGATGCTCCTGGCATAGAGGCCTTCGGCGTCCGCGAACTTGTGGAAGGCCGCGCTGTTGTACCAGCCGGGCGTGCCCGCCTTGGCGGCGTCGCCGGGGCGCTCATAGAAGACGCCCAGTGTCTGCGAACCACAGGCGAATGCCGCGCTGATGCGCGCGGCAAGCCCGTATCCGGTCGACGCGCCAAGCACCAGCACGCGCTTGGGGCCGCCGGCAACCGGCCCTTGCGCTTTCACGTAGTCGATCTGGTTCCTGACGTTGGCCTCGCAGCCGACGGGATGGGTGGTGACGCAGATAAAGCCGCGCACACGGGGCTTGATGATCATGAAGACCTCGTTTCGGGGAATGCCGGGGGTGGCCCTTGCGGGAAAGCGCAAAAGGCGACGAGCATTGTACGGGAGGCGGCTTGCGCGCGCCGCGGCGCTGGCGGCCGCCGGCTCAGCGGGAGGCCGCGCGGGCCAGGGCGGCGCCCTGGGTGCGGCTGCGGCGCCATTCGACCAGGCCGATTCCCATGCCGCTGGCGCAGATGATGGCGATGCCCAGCCAGGTCAGCGGATCGGGGAAGTGCCCCCAGACCAGCCAGCCCACCGACGTCGCGCTGATGATCTGCAGGTAGATGAAGGGCGCCAGCGTGGAGGCGGGAGCGCGGCGGTAGGCGGCGATCTGGAACAGGTGCCCCACGCCGCCGGTGATGCCGGTGGAAATCAGCAAGACCCAATCCAGCGGCGACAGCGCTTGCAGCACCGGCAGGGCGGGCGGCAGGATGAAGGGCAGGGCCAGCGTGAGGCAGGCGGTGCCCACGGCGCCGCTCCAGATCAGCGAGGTAAACGGGTCGTCGCCCGCCACGCGCCGCGTGGCGATGAACTGCGCGGCGAAGCAACAGGCCGTCAGCAGGCCGAAGATCGTGCCGACCGGATGCAGCCCGCCGCCGGGACGGATCACGATGATCACGCCGACAAAAGCGATGCCGGCGGCGACGAAGCGCGACAGGCGCGCGGGTTCCTTGAGGATCCAGGGCGCCAGCGACAGCACCAGCAGCGGGGCCAGGAAGTTGATGGCCGTGGCCTCGGCCTGCGGAATGTAGCTCAGCGTCGTGAAGAACATGAGCGTGGCCAGGAACATCGAGCCGCCGCGGATCAGCTGTTCGCGCGGCTTGTTGCTGCGCAGCACCCGCAGTCCGCGGGCGGGCAGCACCAGGGCCAGCACCAGCACCAGGTGGACCGCATAGCGGAACCACGACAGCACCAGCAAGGGCACGCCCGCGTTCATGACCCACTTGCCGCTGGCGTCCAGGCAGGACAGCGTCCACATCGACAACACCAGCAGCAGCACCCCGATCATCGGGCCGCGCGCGGCGGATGCGCCGGGGCGCGGGCGACCGTTATCGGCCGGAGTCATGGACAAGCTCCTCATGGGGCGGTGGGCGGCTGACATGATACGCTCATCCCGCCGGGGGAACAGGCCAATGATAGAACTACGCAACGTCGAAACTTTTTTCTGGGTCGCCACGCTGGGCAGCTTTCGCGCCGCGTCGGAAAAACTCAACACCACGCAGCCCGCGGTCTCGCAGCGCATCGCCTCGCTGGAATCCGACCTGGGCGTGCTGCTGTTCGAACGCGACGCGCGCGGCGTCAAGCTCACAGCCAAGGGGCACGAATTGCTGTCGCATGCCGAACGCATGCTGCAGGTGCGGCGCGACATGTTCGAGGCCGCGCGCGAACAGAACGTCATGACGGGCACGGTGCGGATCGGCGTGGCCGAGACCATCGTGCAGACCTGGCTGCCCACGCTGATCGAACTGGTGCACACGACGTATCCGGCGCTGGTGCTGGAGATCGAGGTGGACACCACGCACGTGCTGCGCTCGCACCTGATGTCGCGGCAGATCGACCTTGCCTTCCTGATGGGGCCGGTGCTGGAGGCCCGGGTGGAAAACCTGCCGCTGTGCACCTATCCCTTGGCGTGGGTGGCCAGCCCCTTGCTGGAACTGGGCCCCGAACCGCTGACCCTGGAGCGCATCGGCAAGCTGCCCATCATCACCTATCCTTCCAACAGCGCGCCGTATCGCGTGGTGCGCGACATGCTGACGCGCGCCGGCGTGCATGCGCCCCGCATGTACGGCAGCGCCTCCATGTCCATGGTGGTGCGCATGACGCAGGACGCCATCGGCACCAGCGTGATCGCGCCCGTGTTCCTGGGCAAGGAGCTGGCCCGCGGCGAACTGCGCATCCTGCAGGTGCAGGCCGACCCGCTGCCTGAATTGAGCTTCACCGCGACCTGGGTGCAAGGCCCGGACAGCCACGCCGTGCGCATCATCGCGCAGATGGCGCAGAAGGTGGCGGAGCAGGCCGGAGACGGCGTTCTGGCGTAGGTGTTTTCCCCAGAAAATCCCGCGAAGACCACGGGCATTGCGGCCCGATGACGGGCGGCGCGCTTGCGCCGCCTGGCCGCAAGGCCGCATGGGCGCGTCGTTTGCGGCCAGCGCGCGGCTCGGGCGCGGCGAGACCCAAGAAATATTTATACCCCCACATCGCAACTTACGATTGGACGCCCCGCGCCCCTGGCGATGCAATGGCGGCACATCAATAAATAGCGCCTGGATACACAGTGCGGGGGAAAAGCATGAATAGGCATCTGTTCCATCCCTGGAAGCAGGCGGCCGGCTGCCGGCCGCGCTGCCGCGCCAGCCGCATGGCCCTGCGGGCCGTCCCGGCATCCGTTCCCGTTTCGCGTCCCTGATCACCCGATTCCTATCCGCGCGCGATCTGGGCACCGGGGGCCCGCGCGCGGCAGACCATCCCGCCAGCCAGGAGTTTTGTCCATGAAGAAGTCTCTTGTTTTCGCCGCCGTTGCCGCCAGCCTGCTGGCCGGCGCCGTCCAGGCGCAAGACCTGCCCAAGACCCGGTTGAAGGTCGTGGGGGGGCTGTCCAACCTGACCGCCTACAACGACTATGAAAAGCCGTTCTGGTCCAAGACCATACCCGAGCTGTCCAAGGGGCAGGTCACGGCGGACATCAAGGGCTTCAACGAAATGGGGCTGAAGGGGCCTGAACTGCTGCGCCTGATGTCGCAGGGCGTGGTGGAGTTCGGCACCGCAACCCTGTCGTACTTCGCCAGCGACAACCCGATCAACGAAGCGATCGACCTGGCAGGCCTGGCGCCCGACGTCAAGACCGCGCGCGCCGTCACCGACGCGTTCGAGCCCGTCTACGCCAAGCTCTACGGCGAAGGCAACAACGTCAAGCTGCTGGGCATCTCGACCTATCCCGCGCAGGTGCTGTTCTGCAACGCCGAGATCAAGGGCCTGGCCGACATCAAGGGCAAGAAGGTCCGCACCAGCAGCCGCACCACCGCCGAATTCGTCGAGGCGCTGGGCGGCTCCAGCGTGACGATGGCCTTCGGCGAAGTGGTCCCCGCGCTGCAGAACAAGGTGGTCGATTGCGCCATTACGGGTTCGCTGTCCGGATACTCGGCCAAGTGGTACGAGGTGTCGACCCATCTGGTCGCGCTGCCGATCAACTGGAACCAGCAGATCCACGCGGTCAACCAGAAGGCCTGGGACAAGCTGGATCCCAACGTGCGCACCTTCCTGCAGGCCAACGTGAAGACGCTGGTCGACAACATCTGGGACGCGGCCGCGCGCCAGACCCAGGAAGGCTATGACTGCAACACCGGCGCCGCCGCATGCCCGTTCCCGGTCAAGGGGAAGATGGTGCTGGTGCAGCCCTCCGACGCCGACCAGGCCCTGCTGAAGAAGGTTGCGCAGGAAGCCGTGCTGCCCAAGTGGGCCGCCCGCTGCTCGGCGCAATGCGTCAAGGACTTCAACGCCACCATCGGCAAGACGCTCGGCCTCACCGCCGCCAAGTAAGCCCCGGGGGCGCCGTCCCGCAGGGCGGCGCGCCTTCCGGCCTGTCATACCGGGCTGTGCCCGCAGAGGTTCCATCCATGACAAAAACCGAACACTTCCGCCTGCTCGGCGGCCTGTTGCGGCGCGCCGAGAGCTTGTCGCGCGCGGCCGTGTGGGCCGGCGGCGCCTTGACGGTGGCCAGCGTGCTGCTGATCTCCTTCGACGTGCTCGCCCGCAAATTCCTGGGCTTCACGACGGGCGGCGCGGACGAGCTGTCCAGCTACGCCTTCGCCATCAGCACGTCCTGGGCGCTGGCGTTCGCCACGCTGCAGCGCGCCAACGTGCGCGTCGATGTGCTCTATCAATACCTGCCGGTGCGCCTGTCGGCAGTGCTGGACTGGATTTCCATGGTGGCGCTGGCCGTATTCATGGTGTTCCTGACGTACTACGCCTACGACGTGGTGCAGACGTCCTGGACGCAGCGGTCTGCGGCCAACACGCCGCTTGCCACGCCGTTGTGGATCCCGCAGGGCATGTGGCTGCTGGGCCTGGCGTGGATGTGCGTGACCGTCGCCCTGATGCTGGCGCGCGCCTCCGCCGCGCTAGTCACGGGCGATATCGAGCTGGTCAAGCAGATCTGCGGCGTGCGTTCGGCGCAGGAAGAAGCCGACGAAGAAGCCGCCGCCGGCGAGCGCATGGTGAAGGGAGAGGCCGCATGATTTCCACTGCCTTGATGTTGCTGCTGGTGCTGATCGGCCTGTCCATTCCGGTGGGCGCGGCGCTGGGGGTGCTGGGCCTGGTCCTGGATCCGCTGTTCTCGATGCTGCCGCTGTCTCGGGCCATAGGCGAGATTTCCTGGAGCTCCAACAACGAGTTCCTGCTGGTCGCCATTCCGCTGTTCATCATGCTCGGCGAAGTGCTGCTGCGCGCGGGCTTTGCCGAGCGCATGTACGGCGCGATGAGCCTGTGGCTGTCGTGGCTGCCGGGCGGGCTGATGCACGCCAATATCGGCGCGTCGACGCTGTTCTCGGCCACGTCCGGCTCCAGCGTGGCTACCGCCGCGACGGTCGGCACGGTCGCGATTCCGCAGATCCGCAAGTACGGCTACAACGAACCGCTTTTTCTGGGCAGCCTGGCCGCGGGCGGCACGCTGGGGATTCTGATTCCGCCGTCGATCAATCTGGTCATCTACGGCGTGCTGACGAATTCGTCGGTGCCCAAGCTCTACCTGGCCGGCATCATCCCGGGCTTCGCCATGGCGGCGCTGTTCATGCTGACGGTCGTCATCGCCTGCGTGGCCAAGCCCTCGTGGGGCGGCAAGAAGATCACCGCGACCTGGGGCCAGCGCCTGGCCAGCCTGGCGCATCTGGCGCCGCCCATGGGCATTTTCTTCCTGGTGGTGGGCTCCATCTACGCGGGCCTGGCCACGCCGACGGAAGCCGCGGCGCTGGGCGTGCTGGGGGCCTTCATCCTGGCAGCCTGGTTCGGCCGGCTGACTTGGTCCATGCTGCGCGAGGTCATGGAGGGCACGATGCGGTCCACCGCCATGATCATGCTGATCGTCATTGCCGCCAGCTTCCTGAACTTCGTCATGTCCGCAACCGGCCTGACCGATGCGCTGACGCAATCGATCACCGGCCTGGGCCTGTCGCCTGGCTGGATGCTGCTGATCGTGATCGTGTTCTACCTGGTGCTGGGCTGCTTCATGGAGACGCTGTCCATGATGATCACGACCATTCCCATCGTCGCGCCCATCATGATCGGCCTGGGCTATGACCCGATCTGGCTGGGCATCGTCATCATCGTGCTGGTCGAGGCCGCGCTGATCACGCCGCCCGTCGGGCTGAACCTGTTCGTGGTGCAGAGCCTGCGCAAGAGCGGCTCCATGAGCGCGGTCATCGTCGGCAGCCTGCCGTTCGTGCTGGCCATGTTCGTGATGCTGGCCCTGCTGGCGTTCTGGCCCGACATCGCGCTGTGGCTGCCGAGGGTATTCGGCTGATTTTCCCTTGATTTGATCGCGGCGCGGCGCCGGGCCGCGCCGTTCCCTCCCACTTTATTTGCAGGACAGACATGAAAGCCGTATTCAAGATCGACGACGCCAATCCCCGCCAGGTGGAAGTGGACTTCAACACCCTGATCGTGGCGGGCTGGGCCGGCCGCGACATGGCCGCCATCGAGCACCACATCGAGGAGCTGGCCGCCATCGGCGTGCCGCGCCCGAGCAGCGTGCCGCTGTACTACCGCATCGCCGACAACCAGCTGACGCAGGCCGGGACCGTGCAGGCGCTGGGCGAGGAATCTTCGGGCGAAGTCGAGACCTTCGTGTTCGCGGTGGATGGCGAGATGTACGTCAGCATCGCCTCGGACCACACCGACCGCAAGCTGGAGACGGTCAGCGTGGCCATGTCCAAGCAGGTCTGCGTCAAGCCCGTGGCGACCGTCGCCTGGCGCCTGGCCGACGTGGCCGGCTACTGGGACGAGCTGGTCATCCGTTCCTATATCGTCGAAAACGGCGTAGAGACGCTGTATCAGGAAGGCCCGCTGTCCACGCTGCGTACGCCGCAGGACCTGATCGCCGGATACACCGGCGGCGCGGCCGTGCTGCCCGAAGGGGCCGGCATGACCTGCGGCACCGTGGGCGCCATCGGCGGGATCCGCCCCGCGGCCGACTTCACGATGGAATTGCACGATCCGCGCCGCCAACGCAGCCTGCGTCACCGCTATCATGTCGAATCGCTGCCCGTGGTCGCCTGATCCCGGCTCCGCACTTTTACGCCGCAAGGCGGCATTAGGACAATTATGGTCTCGACCCTGAATGATCTGAACCTGGCCCTGCGCGAGGGCAAAACCACATCCGTGGCGCTGACCGAGGCGGCGCTGGCCCGCGCCCGGGACGAGGCGGGCGAGGGCGCCCGCGTGTTCACCAAGCTGTACGCCGAGGCGGCCCTGGCGCAGGCGCGCGCGTCCGACACGCTGCGCGCGGCGGGCATCGTCCGGTCGCTCGTGGA
This sequence comes from Achromobacter sp. NPDC058515, assembly GCF_042721735.1. Taxonomy (NCBI): domain Bacteria; kingdom Pseudomonadati; phylum Pseudomonadota; class Betaproteobacteria; order Burkholderiales; family Alcaligenaceae; genus Achromobacter; species Achromobacter sp. NPDC058515. The sequence continues at coordinate 373,680 of NZ_JBHXNI010000002.1, read as the reverse complement.
CGGCCTGCCCATCAGCATCAAGGACCTGTTCGACATCGAGGGCGAGACCACGATGGCGGGCTCGGTGGCGCGCGAAGGCGAACCGGCCGCCGAGGCCAACGCCGAAGTCGTGCAGCGCCTGATCGCGGCCGGCGCCGTCATCATCGGCCGCACCAACATGACGGAATTCGCGTATTCGGGCCTGGGCATCAACCCCCATTACGGCACGCCGCTGAATCCCTACGACCGGGCCACCGGCCGGATTCCGGGCGGCTCGTCCTCGGGCGCGGCGGTGTCGGTCGCCGACGGCATGGCCGTCGCGGGCATCGGCTCGGATACGGGCGGCTCGGTGCGCATTCCCGCCGCGCTGTGCGGCCTGACGGGCTTCAAGCCCAGCGCCTGGCGCGTGTCCATGGCCGGCGTCCTGCCCCTGTCCGCAAACCTGGACTCCATCGGCCCCATCGCCGCCAGCGTGCGCTGCTGCGCCGAACTGGATGCGATCCTGTCGGGCGACGGCGGTCCGGCGCCGCAAGCCATGCCGCTGCGCGGCTTGCGCCTGGCGGTGCCGACGACGCTGGCGCTGGACGCGATGGACAAGCATGTGTCCGAGAGCTTCGGCGCCGCGGTGCAAAGCCTGAAGGACGCGGGCGCGCTGGTCGATGAAATCGCCATCCCCGAGTTCGCCGAACTGGGCGCCATCAACAGCAAGGGCGGCTTCACCGCCGCGGAAGCCTGGGCCTGGCACCGCGACCTGATCGCGCGCGCCGGCAAGCGCTACGACCCGCGCGTGGTGTCGCGCATCATGCGCGGCCAGGACATGAGCGCCGCCGACTACCTGGACCTGCTGGACGCCCGCGAAGCCTGGGTGGCGGCGGTCGACCACCGCATCGCCGGCTATGACGCCCTGATCATGCCCACCACGCCCATCGTGGCGCCGGCGGTGGCGGACCTGCAGGCCTCGGACGACGCCTACTATGCGGCCAACGGACTGATCCTGCGCAATCCCACGCTGATCAATTTTCTTGATGGCTGCGCGCTGTCGCTGCCCTGCCATGCGGCCGGCACGGCGCCGGTCGGCCTGATGATCGCCGGCAGCAACGGCGCGGACCGCCGCATCCTGGGCGTGGGCCTCGCGGTCGAGGATCTGCTCGCCCGGCGCTAAGATGAACGCTGGCGGGACACGCCGGACCGGGGCCTCATGATAGATCTGCGCAACATCGAGACGTTTTTCTGGGTGGCCACCTTGGGCGGCTTTCGCGCGGCGGCGGAAAAGCTCAACGCCACCCAGCCCGCGATCTCCCAGCGCATCGCCACGCTCGAATCCGACCTGGGCGTGCGCCTGTTCGACCGCGACGTGCGCGGCATCAAGCTCACCGGCAAGGGGCGCGAGCTGCTCTCGCACGCCGAGCGCATGCTGCAATTGCGCCGCGACATGCAGGAAGCCGCCCAGGCGAAGAGCATCATGAGCGGCACGCTCAGGCTGGGCGTGTCCGAGACCATCGTCCACACCTGGCTGCCGACCCTGATGGAGTACCTGCACGACGCCTATCCGGCCCTGATGGTGGAAATCCAGGTCGACACCACCACCATGCTGAAAACGCAGCTTGCGTCGCGCCAGATCGACCTGGCCTTCCTGCTGGGGCCCATGGAAGAGCCGCGGGTGGAGAACCTTTATTTGTGCAACTACCCGCTCAGCTGGGTGGCCAGCCCCAAGCTGAAAGTCGGCCGCCAGCCGATTTCCCTCAAGCGCCTGGCGCAATGGCCCGTCATCACCTATTCGTCCACCACCGACCCGCACCGGGCGGTGCGCCAACTGCTGCAGCAGGCGGGCGTCGAGTCGCCCCGCATGTACGGCAGCTCGGCGCTGAGCGTCATCGTGCGGATGGCGCAGGATGGCATCGGGACGGCCGTGATCGCCCCGGTGATCCTGCACCGGGAGCTGGCGCAGGGCGAATTGCGCATCCTGGACGTCAAGGCGCCCGACCTGCCGCCGCTGCACTACACCGCCTGCTGGATGCAGGGGCCGGACAGCCAGATACCGCGCGTCGTGGCCGAGGCGGCGCAGCAGATTGCGCGTGAAGAGGCGTTGCGCCATCCGGCATAACCCTGATAAGGAATTTTGATCGGGGTCTATCGGAACATGTGATTAGACGATAGGCCGTAGTTCCTGTGCAATGTCTCCATACCTATACCGGCACAAGGGGAATCGGCATGGCCTCGGATTTTGCAGTGCGCAGCAGTGTTGAACTGGCCCGGCAGGCGCGCCTGGATGCGCGCAGCGGCAAGCTGACGGGGCCCACGGCCAACCTGGCGCCGGGCCACGTGCAGGCCAACCTGGCCATCCTGCCGCGCGCGCTGGCGGCCGACTTCCTGCATTTCTGCCAGCGCAATCCCAAGCCGTGTCCGTTGCTGGCCATGTCCGAGCCGGGCGATCCCGCGCTGCCCGAGCTGGGCCAGGACATCGATATCCGCAGCGACATCCCGCGCTACCGCGTCTGGAGGCACGGCGAACTCGTGGCCGAACCCGCCGATGTCCGCGATATCTGGCGCGACGACCTGGTGTCGTTCCTGATCGGCTGCTCCTTTTCCTTCGAGGAAGCCATGCTGGACAACGGTCTGCCGGTGCGCCATATCGAGCAGGGCTGCAATGTGCCCATGTACCGCACCAGCATCCCGACCAACGCGGCCGGGGTGTTCGGAGGGCCGCTGGTGGTGTCCATGCGCCCGCTGAAGGCGGCCGACGCCATCCGCGCCATCCAGGTCACGTCGCGCTTTCCGTCCGTCCACGGCGCGCCCGTGCATATCGGCGACCCCTCGTTGATCGGGATTGCCGACATCGGCAGGCCGGATTATGGTGATCCCGTAGAAATACGCGAGGGGGAAATGCCGGTGTTCTGGGCCTGCGGCGTGACGCCGCAGTCCGTGGTTGCCTCCGTGCGGCCGGAGTTCTGCATCACGCATGCGCCCGGCCACATGCTGGTCACGGATCTCATCAACAGCCGCATGGCGGTGCTTTGAACCGCCCCGAGGCGGCTCTCGGTCCGCCGTCAGCGGCATTCCATTAGCACTACGCGCTCGAATCCAGCAGTACCTTGGTTGTGCCACCAAAACGATCCATCAAAGGACAAGGGGAAATGGCGACAACAGTTCAGGAGCTGGCTCCTTCCGGTTGACCGGAGGGCGGCCGGCAGCCGCAAGTCCGCATGTTCCTGACCGGGGCCGCGCGCCCCGCCTATTGCATTGCTTTCATACATAGTTGGTTCATTCCAGGAGTCTAGTAATGAAGATGAAGCTCATTGCGGGTGTCGCCGCGAGTCTGGCGCTGATGACGGCCATGCCTGTCCAGGCGCAGCAGAAGACCGTGCGCATCGGCGCGATCTATCCGCTGTCGGGCGCGCTGGCATCGACCGGATCGGAAATCAAGGCGGCCGTCGAGTTGGCGGTCGATATCATCAACAACCCGCACCCCGAGCTTGAGGGTATTCCCCTGGCCGCGGGCAGCGGACTGCCCGCGCTGGGCGGCGCCAAGATCGAAGTGGTGTTCGGCGATTCCCAGGGCAAGCCCGAAGTGGGCCTGGCCGATGCCCAGCGCCTGATCGACCAGGAAAAGGTGGTGGCCCTGACCGGCGCCTACCAGTCCGCCGTGACCAAGACCGCCAGCCGCATCGCGGAGCAGCGCGGCATACCCTACGTGAACGGCGAATCCAGCAGCCCGGACCTGACCGAGCGCGGCTACAAGTGGTTCTTCCGGACCTCGCCCAACGACGACACCTTCGTCGAGAACATGATGCAGTTCCTGGACGGCGTGAAGGCCGTTCCCACCACCAAGATCGCCGTGGTGTACGAGAACACCGACTTCGGCGTGAACACCTACAAGGCCGTGGAGAAGTTCGCCAAGCAGTACAAGCGCGAACTGGTGGCCAACATCGCCTACAGCGCGGGCTCGGCCTCGGTGACCGCCGAAGTGCAGAAGCTGGCCGCCGCCAAGCCGGACGTGGCGATCTTCGCCAGCTACACGTCCGACGCCATGCTGTTCGTGCGCACCATGCGCGAAAGCAAGTATGCGCCGCCGGTGCTGCTGGCCAACGACGCGGGCTTCATCGATTCGCGCTTCGTGCAGGAAGTGGGGCCGCAGGTGCAGGGCGTGCTGACGCGCGATGTCTGGGGCAACGACGTGGCCGCCGCCAAGCCCGGCCTGAAGAAGATCAACGAGATGTACAAGGCCAAGACGGGCAAGGACCTCAACGGCAACAATGCCCGCTCCATGCAGGGCGTGCTGGTGTTGGCCGACGCCATCAACCGGGCGGGTTCGACGGACCCTGAAGCGATCCGCAAGGCGCTGGCCGCCACCGACCTGGGCGAAGCGCAGGTCGCCATGCCCTGGGCCGGCGTGCAGTTCGACGCCAAGGGCCAGAACACCAAGGGTTCGGGCCTGATCCTGGAGCTGAAGGGTTCGTCCTACCAGACGGTATGGCCGGAGAAGTTCCGCACCGACAAGAGCCTGCCCACGCTGCCGTTCGCCTGGAAGTAACCCTCGGTCTGACGTGGCGGGCCGCGGGGGTCCGCCACAGGAGCACTCCATGTTTGAAGCTCTCTCGGCAGGCCTGTTCAATGGCCTGATCTATGCCGCGGTGGCGGTGGGGCTGGCGCTGATCTGGGGCATCACCGACGTCATCAATTTCGCCCACGGCGAATTCCTGATGTTGGGCATGTATGCCGCCTATTGGCTCTATACCCTGGGTCATATCGACCCGACGCTGTCGGCGCCGCTGGTGGCCATCGCGCTCGCCTTTGTCGGCTTTCTCACCTATGCGCTGATCATCCGGCGCTTGCAGAAGGGACCCGCCATGGCGGTGATCCTGGCCACCTTCGGCCTGGGCCTGGTGCTGCGCCAGATCGCCTTCATCGCGTTCAGCCCCGACTACCGCAGCCTGCCCAGCACCCTGGTGTCCGGCAGCGTCACGGTGGCGGGCATTTCGCTGGGGCGGCCCCAGGTCGTCACCGGCCTGGTCGCGCTGGTGGTCGTGGCCGCGCTGTTCGTGCTGGTGTACCGCACCCGCTGGGGGCATGCCCTGCAGGCGGTGGCGGAAGACCGCCAGGTCGCGGCGCTGGTGGGGATTTCGCCCGACCGGGTGAACGCCCAGGTCTGGATGCTGGGCAGCGCGGCGGTCGGCCTGGCCGGCGCCTTGCTCACCACGTTCTTCTACGTGTTCCCCTCGGTGGGCACGGTGTTCGGCCTGCTGGCGTTCGTGGCGGTGTGCATGGGCGGTTTCGGTTCGCTGCCCGGCGCCTTCATCGCCGGGATACTGATCGGCATCATCGAGGCCATGACGGGCTATTTCGTCGCGCCGGCCTTGAAGACGGTGAGCGTGTTCATCCTGTTCATCCTGGTTCTCTGGTATCGGCCGCGCGGCCTGTTCGGGCGGTGGTGAAATGAATACGACACAGAAAATCGATACCACGTCCTCGGGCGTGCCCAAGTGGCCCATCGGCGTGGCGCTCGCCGCCACCATCCTGATGGCGCTGGTGCCGCTGGTGGTGACCGACTCGTTCACCTTGCAGGTGCTGCTGCTGGCGATCATGTTCGGCGCGCTCGGCGCCTGCTGGAACCTCGTCGGCGGCTTCCTGGGACGCATCTCGTTCGGCCACAGCGTGTTCGTGGGCGTCGGGGGCTACACCACCTTGCTGCTGCTGCACCACCTGAAGCTCACGCCCATCATCGGCATTCCGCTGGGCGGCGTGATCAGCGCGGCGCTGGCCTGGCTGGTGGGCGGCCCCACGCTGCGGCTCTCCGGCCATTACTTCGCGATGGCCACCATTGCGCTCCTGCAGATCGGCCTGCTGCTGCTGATCAACTGGGAATGGGCGGGAGGCGCCGTCGGGCTGGAAGCGCCCATCGGCGACGCCGCCTGGATGCTGCTGTTCCGCAGCAAGGTGCCGTACTACTGGATCGCGGTGGGCCTGGCCTTCCTAACCTTCTGCGCCACGTTCTTCCTGGTGCATTCCAAGACCGGCTTCTACTGGCGGGCCATCAACGGCGACGAGGCGGCCTCGCGCAGCCTGGGCGTGCCGGCCGACCGCTACAAGATGCTGGCGTTCGTGCTGTCGGCGGGCATGACGGGCGTCTGGGGAGGATTCTTCGCCATGTACGTGGGCTTCATCGATCCGGAGTCCATGTTCAGCCTGACGATGTCGGTGCAGGTGGTGCTGGTCACCATCCTGGGCGGCGTCGGCACCCTGATCGGACCGTGGCTAGGGGCGGCGGTGCTGCTGCCGCTGTCCGAAGGCACGCGCGTGCTGTGGGGCAGCTCCGGCATGGGCCTGGACCTGCTGATCTTCGGCCTGGCCATTCTTCTGGTCACGCTGTTCCTGCCAGGTGGCCTGGTGACATTGAGGAGGCGCCGTGGCTCTGCTGGACGTTAAAAACCTGACCAAGCGGTTCGGCGGCCTGGTGGCGAACAAGGATATTTCGCTGTCCGTCGAGGCCGGCGAGATCGTCGCCATCATCGGCCCCAACGGCGCGGGCAAGAGCACCTTGTTCAACGGCCTGGTGGGCCATCATGAGCCGACCTCGGGCACGGTGACCTTCGACGGCCAGTCGATGATCGGCCGGCGGCCCGAACAGGTGGCCGCCCTGGGCCTGGTGCGCACCTACCAGATCCCGCGCAGTTTCGGCCAGATGACGGTGCTGGAGAACGCCATGGTGGGCGCGCTGCTGCGCCATCCGCGCCTGCCGGACGCGCGCCGCGAATCGGCGCGCGTGCTGGAACTGGTGGGGCTGGCCGAACGCGCCCATGTCAAGGCGGCCGAACTGAACGTGGCCGGGCAGAAGCGGGTGGAGCTGGCGCGCGCGCTTGCGACCGAACCGCGCATGCTGCTACTGGACGAAGTGGCGGGCGGGCTCAACCAGGCCGAGGCCATCGCGCTGTCCGAGATCCTGCGCGGCATACATGCGGCCGGCATCACGCTCATTATCGTGGAGCACGTGCTGGAGGTGGTCATGCGCCTGGCGCAGCGGGTGGTGGTGCTGAACTTCGGCCAGATGATCGCCGAGGGCGCGCCGCAGGACATCGTGCGCAATCCCGCCGTCATCGAAGCCTATCTTGGGAGAAAGCATCGTGCCTGATGTGATGCTGAAAGTGGAAAACCTGAGCGTGGCTTACGGCGGCGTGCAGGCGGTGCGCGGCGTGTCGCTGGAAGTGCGGCCGGGCGAGATCGCGGCCTTGCTGGGCGCCAATGGCGCGGGCAAGTCCAGCACCTTGCTGGCCATCATCGGATCGGTCAGGCCCAAGGAAGGCCGCGTCGTCTTCGAGGGGCGCGACATTACCGGCACCTCGCCCGACAAGCTCGTGACGCAGGGGATCGCGATGATTCCGGAAGGCGCGCGCGTGTTCGCGCGCCAGCCGGTCGAGCAGAACCTGCGCCTGGGCGCCTATACCGTGCGCGATGACCGGATCTATCGCGAACGCCTGGAACGCGTCTACACGCTGTTTCCGCGCCTGAAGGAGCGGCGCGAGCAGCTTGCCGGCACCATGTCCGGCGGCGAGCGGCAGATGCTGGCCATCGGCCGGGCGCTGATGAGCGGGCCTCGGCTGCTCCTGATCGACGAACCCAGCCTGGGGCTATCGCCGCTGCTCGTGGAGCAGGTCTTCGATGCGCTGGCGGCGCTGAATCGCGATGACGGCCTGTCGGTGCTGCTGGTCGAGCAGAACATGGCGCAGGCGCTGGAAGTGGCCTCGCGCGCCTATGTGATGCAGAGCGGGCGCGTCGCGCTGTCGGGCGACGCGGCGGAGCTGGCCGCGTCCGACGAGGTGCGCCGCGCTTATCTGGGAATGTAAAAAATGCCGGTGTCAGACACCAGGTGACACCAGGTGAATGTAAAAAATGCCGGTGTCAGACACCTGGTGTCTGACACCGGCATTGTTTGCTGGCATGTTTGCTGGTGTCAGACACCTTGGTAGACACGTTGGTGTCTTGGTGTCTTGGTGTCTGACACGCAGAGCGCTAGAAGATGTGGCGGAAGCCCACTGCCGCGCCGACCTGGTTGCTCTTGCCCGCGATTTCGCCGCTGGCGGCGTCGCTGACCTTGTTCCAGTCCACGGTGCCGTACAGCTGCGAGCGCTTGGACAGCGAGTATTCGGCCACGGCGACCAGCGCGTAGCGCTTGCCCTTGTCGCCATCCTCGACCACGTTTTTGCTGCGGTCGTAGTAGGCGGCGCCGGTGAGCGCCCAGCGCGGGGTGGCCTGCCAGGTCACGCCGGCAAAGTAGCCGTTGTCCTTGCGGTCCAGGCTGGCGGTGGTAGTGCCGCCCATGACGGCATTGACCCAGCCCGTTTCGTCGCGGCCATTGAAGTAGCCCGCGAAGACCTTGGCGCTGTCGAACTGGTACGACGCGTTCAGGTTCCAGACGCGCTGGCGCAGGTCGGAATCGGCGCCGTCATAGGTCTGCTGATAAGCGGCGCCCAGCCCGAGCTTGCCGATCATGTAGCGCAGGCTGGCGCCGTATTGCTGGCCGGCCTTGCGGTCTTCCCAGCTCTCGCCGTTGGCCCACGACAGCGCCAGGGACAAGTCGCCGATCGTGTTGGCGTACTTGGTCATGTTTTCGGTGCGCACGCGCGACATGGCGGCGGGCAGCCAGGCGTTCTGGTCATAGTTGCCGACGGTCAGCGGGTCAAAGTAGTCGGCCAGCAGGTCGAACATCGGCGTGTTTTGCAGGCCCAGCGTCAGTTGGCCGATGCCGCCGCCATCCAGGCCGACATAGGCCAGGCGGCTGAACGTCTTGCCGCTGACCGACGATTTGCCGTTCTGGACATTGAAGCCGTTTTCCAGGCGGAAGAAGGCGCGATTGCCATTGCCCAGGTCTTCCGAACCGCGCAGGCCCCAGCGGCTGTTGGAGATGGCGCCGTTTTCCATCGACACGCGGCTGCCGTCTTCGCCCACGCTGCCGGCGCTGGTGCTCAGGTAGCGGATGCTGACGTCGGCGATGCCGTACAGGGTGACGCTGGTTTCAGCGGATGCGGCGCCGGCGGCCAGGCCAAGGCTGGCGGCGGCGAGAGATAAAGTGATGTGTTTCACGTAGGACTCCTCCTGGTGTAGCTGTTTTTTGATTGCGCCGTGCTTTTGGCTCGGCTTGTTGCGCCTGGCGGATCGTCGAGCGCTGGGCCGCTGCACCGACGCCTTGGATTTGGCGCGGGTCCGGAGCATTGGCCTCATGCATGAATGCGCCATACTGGTGCAACCGATGGACGCCAGGGGATTCTAGAAAAGTTAGGGACGACTCAGGGCCGATTTTTTTCGGCGTTTTCCCTGCTTTACATATTTCGAAAACCGGCGGCGACCACAGCGATTGCCGGATTGTTCCAAAAAAAACCCCGTTCATGGAACGGGGTTTTCGGGGAGGATCCACCGGCTACATCGTCATGTGCAGCGGCAGCCAGGTGGCGATGCCGGGCACGGCGTAGAGCAGCAGCACGGCCAGGATCATCAGGAAGAACATGGGCAGCGAGGCGCGCGCGATGTACGGCAGCTCCCGTCCGCTCATGCCCGACAGCACGAACAGGTTGAAGCCCACCGGCGGCGTGATCTGTGCCATTTCCACAACGAACACGATGAAAATGCCGAACCAGATCAGGTCGATGCCGGCCGCCTGCACCGTGGGCAGCAGCACGCCCATGGTCAGCACCACGATAGAGATGCCGTCCAGGAAGCAGCCCAGGATGATGAAGAACACCATCAGCGCCATGATCAGCCAGAACTGCGACAGGCCGAGCCCGCCGATCCATTCCGCCAGCGCGCGCGGCAGGCCGATATAGCCCATCGCCAGCGTGAGGAACTGGGCGCCCGCCAGGATCAGCGCAATCATGCAATACAGGCGGGTGGCGCCCAACAGCGATTGCCTGAAGGTGGAGAGGTTGAGCGACCCTTGCAGCGCCGACAGGATCAGCGCGCCCACCACGCCGACCGCCGCCGCTTCCGTGGCGGTGGCGATGCCGGTGTAGATGGAGCCCAGCACCGCGCCGATCAGCAGCATGACCGGAATCAGGTGGCGCGAGCGCGACAGCTTTTCCAGGAACGACAGGCCGGGATCCGCCGCCGGCACCTGGCCGGGATTGCGGATCGCCCACCAGGCGATATAGCCGCTGAACAGCAGCGCCAGCAAGATGCCCGGCACGATGCCGGCGATGAACAGCTTGGCAATCGAAACGTCAGCCGCCACGCCGTACACGATCATGATGATGGAAGGGGGGATCAGCAGGCCCAGGGTGCCGGCGCCCGACAGGGTGCCCAGGATCTTTTCCTCGGGATAGCCGCGGCGCGTCAGCTCGGGGATGGTCATCTTGCCCACGGTGGCGCAGGTGGCCGCCGACGAACCCGATACGGCGGCGAAGATCGCGCAGCCGATCACGTTGGTGTGCAGCAGCCGGCCCGGCAGCCGGTTCAGCCAGGGCGCCAGCCCCTTGAACAGGTCTTCGGACAGCCGCGTGCGGAACAGGATTTCACCCATCCACAGGAACAGCGGCAGGGCGGTCAGGGTCCAGCTTGAGGACGCGCCCCAGATGGTGACGGCCATGGCGTCGCCCGCCGGACGGCTGGAGAAGATCTCCATGCCGATCCAGGCGGTGCCGGCGAGCGTCAGCCCGACCCAGACCCCGCAGCCAAGCAGAACGAAGATCGAGACGACCAATAAGGAAATGACGAGAAGTTCATTCATGGGTTTGCTGCGAAGTGGCGGCGGCCAGGCCGCGCGAGCGTCGGACCAGCTCGTCGAGGAGGGCAACCAGGAACAGGACCGTGCCCACCGCCATGCTGATCTGCGGAATCCAGAGCGGCGTGGCGTCGTTGGACGTGGAGATGTCGTTGAACAGCCAGGAGTCGTACGTGAGCTTGATGCTGAAGAAGGCGAAATTGGCGGCCAGGAGGCATCCGATGCCCAGGGCAAAGATGTCCAGGCGCCGGCCGCCGGCGGGCGCCAGCGAATTGAGCAGCAGCGTCACGCGGATGTGCTCGCCGTGCTTGAACGTGCTGGCCAGGGCCAGGAAGCCGGCTGCGGCCATGAAGTAGCCGGCATAGGCGTCGGTGCCGGGGATGTTGAAGCTGAGCTGGCGGGCGATGATCGCCGCCAGCACCGAGACCAGCACGCCTATCGTGCACAGGCCGGCCAGCAGGCCGGCCGCGCCGTAGAGACCATCTAGAAAGCGGCGCATGGCGATATCACTGCTTCTTGTAGGCGTCGATCATGGCCTGCCCGTCCGCGCCGGCCTTCTTCAGCCAGTCGTCCAGCATGCGCTTGCCGATCACGCTCAGGCCTTCCTTGAGCTCGACCGTGGGCGCGATGGTTTCCATGCCGTTCTTGGCCAATTCGGCCTGATACCACTTGTTCTTTTCCTGCGACAGCTTCCAGCCGCGTTCCTCGGCCTGCGCGCCGGCCTTTTTCAAGGCTTCCTGCGTGGCGGGGTCCAGCGCCTCGAATGCCTTCTTGTTGACGATGATGGCGTTCTTGGGCAGCCAGGCCTGCGTGTCGTAGAACTTCTTGATGTACTCATAGGTCTTGGTGTCGTAGCCGGTGGACGCGGACGACATATAGGAATCGATCACGCCGGTGGCCAGCGCCTGGGCCAGTTCCGCCTGCTGCACCGTGACGGGCTGGGCGCCGACCAGTTCGGCGATCTTGGCCGTCACTGGGCTGTACGCGCGCCATTTCAGGCCCTTCATGTCCGAGATCTGCTTGATGTCCTTGTTGGCGAACACGCCCTGGGGCGGCCATGCCACGGCGTACAGCAGGGTCATGCCGTGCGCGGCAAGCTTCTTTTCCAGGAAGGGCTTTTGCGCCTGGTACAGCTTGAAGGACGCGTCGTAGCCGGTCGCCAGGAAGGGCAGGCCGTCCAGTTCGTAGATCGGGTCTTCGTTGGCGAAGTTGGTCAGCAGGATTTCGCCGATCTGCGCCTGGTTGCCTTGCACCGCGCGCTTGATCTCGGGGGCCTTGTACAGCGATGCGTTGTTGTGCAGCGTGATCTTCAGCTTGCCTTCCGACAGCGTGTCCACGTCCTTGATGAAGGTGGTCAGGTTTTCGACGTGGAAGTTGCTGGCCGGGTAGGCGCTGGGCAGGTCCCATTTGGTCTGGGCCTGTGCGCCTGCGCTGAACGCCAGCATGATGCCGCCGGCCAGCAGCGAGATTTTCTTGTACATGGGTGGTCCTTCTTTGCGAATGGTGAGAACGGGTGTGCGCCCGGTTAGGCATTGCGAAAGAGAGCGCCGCGTGCATGACACGCCGCTGAAAAGCCGTGCCATTCTATGTTGCCAAGCGGTCACATTGCGTGTGAAAAGCTGTCTTTACGGGTTATTCCTAGGGCGGGGCGCGTCTCCGATGGTTGAAGTTTGAATCTTCTTTTCGCGGGCAGGCCGATGCGTCGCCGGGCTGTTTTTCTTCTAAGATCGCGTTATCGAAAACGTCTTGCCGAGGCCTGTGTGAATTTCGTTTTTCGCCGTGATGAGTTGCTGGTCGAAGCCGTGTCCAGCGTGCTGCCGGACACTGTGGTGTGCGAGCGGATCGGCGTGTCCGCCACCGCGTTGGAGCCGGTGTGGATGCTTCCCGAGTCGCCGTACCGCACGGCGCAGGTCGATCCGGCCCTGGAGGCCCCCGAGGGCTATGCCTTCAAGAAGCTGCGCTCGCTGTTCGGCGTGCTCGACGACGAGCGCATGGCGCTGGCTGGACGCGCCTACCAGATCAGCGAATGGGCGCGCACGCATCGCTTCTGCGGCGCTTGCGGCACGCCGGCCCAGCGGGTCGCCACCGAGTTCTGCCTGCGTTGCCCGTCCTGCGGCTTCTCCGCGTATCCGCGCATCTCGCCGGCGATGATGGTGCTGATCCGCAAGGGCGACAGCATCCTGCTCGCGCGCCACACCACCACCGCCACGGCGCGCTACACGGCGCTGGCCGGCTTCGTCGAGCCCGGCGAGAGCCTGGAGCAGACCGTGCATCGCGAAATCTACGAAGAGGTCGGCCTGAAGGTCGGCAACCTGCAGTACTTCGGCAGCCAATCCTGGCCGTTTCCGCATTCCCTGATGGTGGCGTTCACGGCGGACTATGTGTCGGGCGACATCCGCATCCAGGAGGACGAGATCGCGGATGCGCGCTGGTTCGGCCCGGGCGACCCGATGCCGGATATCGCCGCCCGCATTTCCATCGCCGGCTGGCTGATCCGGGCCAACCTGCCCATGGGCTGGTCGGCGCCGTAACCGCGCCGCCGCGAGCGCCAGCCTAGGGTATTCCCTCGAAACGAGGGAATTTTCATGTCGGCAGATTATTTTTTATTGATGAAATGTAGATAAATTATTAGTATTTCATTCAAATAAACTTGAGTCGCGTCTCTTATGACATCCGCTTTGATTGCGTCGTCAGCCCACCTGGCCGGCGGCAGCGCGCCTGATCTTTCCGAGGTGGAGTTCGGCCTCATGATCGCCAGCCACGCGTTTGACAGGTGGACGGTGCGATGCATGGCCGCCGCGGGCCTGCCCGACCTGACGCCCACCGACGTGATGGTCTTTCACCACGTCTATCACCGTCAGCGTCCCAAGAAGCTTGCCGACATCTGCTTCACGCTGAACGTCGAGGACACCCACATCGTCAGCTACGCCTTGAAGAAGCTCGACAGGCTGGGCGTGGTCAAGGGCGAGCGCAGCAGCAAGGAAGTCTTCTACAGCGTCACGCCCGAGGGCGCCGCGATCCTCGGGCGCTACGGTGAAATCCGCGAGCAATGCCTGACCGCCGGCCTGGACGCGCCAGGCGGGGGCGGGCTGGAATTCAGCCGCCAGCTTGCGCACACATTGCGCGCGCTGTCCGGCCTGTACGACCAGGCTGCGCGGGCGGCGACCTCTCTCTGACCGACACCCGGGGCATGCCCCCGTCATCTGCAACCCGACCGCGGCCGGACGCGCCGCGGCGGCCTCTTGTTTTCGAGGATACCTATGAAGTGGCAATTCTGGATTGATCGTGGGGGCACCTTCACCGACATCGTGGCGCGCCGCCCCGACGGCACCACCACCACGGCGAAGATGCTGTCGGAGAACCCCGAGCAGTACCGCGACGCCGCGGTCGCCGGCATCCGCAAGCTGCTGGGCATCGCTCCCGGCCAGCCCGTCCCGGCGGACCAGGTCGAATGCGTGAAGATGGGCACCACGGTGGCCACCAACGCCTTGCTGGAGCGCAAGGGCGAACGCACGTTGCTGGTGACGACGCGCGGCTTTCGCGACGGCCTGCGCATTGCGTACCAGAACCGTCCGCGCCTGTTCGACCGCAATGTCGTGCTGCCCGAACTGCTGTACGAAGCCGTGGTGGAAGCCGACGAGCGCGTCGCCGCCGACGGCGCAGTGATCCGCGAGCTGGACGAAGACGGCCTGCGGCAGGGCATGCAGTCCGCCTACGATAGCGGCATCCGCGCGGTTGCTATCGTGTTCATGCATGCCTGGCATGCCACCGGACACGAACAGCGCGCCGCCCGCATCGCGCGCGAAGTGGGCTTCACGCAGGTGTCGGCATCGCACGAAGTCAGCCCGCTGATCAAGTTCGTGTCGCGCGGCGACACAACCGTGGTCGACGCCTACCTGTCGCCGATCCTGAAGCGCTACGTGGATCAGGTCGCCGGCGAGCTGCCGGGCATCCGGCTGATGTTCATGCAATCGAGCGGCGGCCTGACCGACGCCCACCGCTTCCGCGGCAAGGACGCGATTCTTTCGGGGCCGGCCGGCGGCATCGTCGGCATGGTGCGCACCAGCGAGATCGCCGGGTTTCCGAAGGTGATCGGCTTCGACATGGGCGGGACTTCCACCGATGTGTCGCACTACGCGGGCGAATTCGAGCGCGAGTTCGAGACGCAGGTGGCAGGCGTGCGCATGCGCGCGCCCATGATGAGCATCCACACCGTGGCCGCGGGCGGCGGCTCCATCCTGCATTTCGACGGCGCGCGCCTGCGCGTCGGTCCGGACTCCGCAGGCGCCAACCCCGGCCCGGCTTGCTACCGCCGGGGCGGCCCGCTGGCCGTGACCGACTGCAATGTGCTTTTGGGCAAGATCCAGCCCGACTTCTTCCCCAAGGTCTTCGGGCCCGAGGCGAACGAGGCGCTGGACCGCGAGGCCGTCGTCGAGCGCTTCACAGCCATGTCCGATGAAGTGCGCGCCGCCACGGGCCGCGAGATGACGCCCGAGCAGCTTGCCGAGGGCTTTCTTGAGATCGCGGTGGGCAATATGGCCGAGGCCATCAAGCGCATCTCGGTGCAGCGCGGCCACGACGTGACCGAATACGCGCTTACCGTGTTCGGCGGGGCGGGCGGCCAGCATGCCTGCCTGGTGGCCGATGCGCTGGGCATGACCACGGTCTTCGCGCATCCGCTGGGCGGCGTGCTGTCGGCCTACGGCATGGGCCTGGCCGACCAGACCGAGATGCGGCAGAAGACGGTCGAGAAGGTGCTCGACGCCGATCTGATGCTTGCGCTGAAAGACGAGCTGGACGCGCTGGCCGGACAGGCCGTGGGCGAACTGCGCCGCCAGCACGTGGCGGAAAGCGACATCGGCGTGCAGCGCCGCCTGCATCTGAAGTACCGGGGCACGGATACGGCGCTGGAAGTGGCGTATTCGGACCTGGCGCAGGCTCGCGGCGATTTCGAGGCGGCCTACCGCCAGCGCTATTCCTTCCTGATGCCCAACCGCGAACTGGTCGTGGAGACGATCTCCGTCGAAGCCACGGGCGGCGGCGAACGCGTCGAGGAAGCGGCCACGTCGCGCACCCGCGAGGGCGCGCTCGCCGCGCGCCGCGTCGTCAGCATGTACAGCGCCGGCGCCTGGCGCGACACGCCGTTGTATGTGCGTGAAGACATGGCTGGCGGCGATGTGGTGGCGGGTCCCGCCATCATCTCCGAGCCGAACCAGACCACGGTCGTCGAGCCCGGCTGGCAAGCGGAGCTGACGGCGCAGGATCACTTCGTGATCCGCCGCGTCGAGGCCCGCCCCGGCCGCCGCGCCATTGGCACGCAGGCCGATCCGGTCATGCTGGAGGTGTTCAACAACCTCTTCATGTCGATCGCCGAGCAGATGGGCTATCGCCTGCAGAACACGGCGTACTCGGTCAACATCAAGGAACGCCTGGACTTCTCCTGCGCCATCTTCGACGCCCAGGCCCGGCTGATCGCCAATGCGCCGCACATGCCGGTGCACCTGGGGTCCATGGGCGAGTCGGTGCGCACCGTCATGAACGCCAACGCGGGGCGGATGATGCCGGGCGACGCCTACGTGGTGAACGATCCGTACCACGGCGGCACGCACCTGCCCGACGTCACGGTCATCACGCCGGTGTTCGGCCACGACGGCCGCGAGATCCTCTTTTACGTGGGTTCGCGCGGACACCACGCCGACATCGGCGGCACCACCCCGGGCTCGATGCCGCCGGATTCCAAGACCGTGGAAGACGAAGGCGTGCTCTTCACCAACTTCCAGCTGGTGAAGAATGGCGAGTTCCGCGAGCAGGCCGCGCGCGACATCCTGGGGTCGGGCCGCTGGCCGGCGCGCAATCCGGACCAGAACATCGCCGACATGCATGCGCAGATCGCCGCCAACGAGAAGGGCGTGCAGGAGCTGCTGCGCATGTGCGACCACTTCGGACTGGACGTCGTTCGCGCCTACATGGGGCACGTGCAGGACAACGCCGAAGAAGCGGTGCGCCGCGTGATCTCGGTGCTCAAGGACGGCAGCTACGAGTATCCCCTGGATAACGGAGCGGTCATCCGGGTGGCGGTGCGGGTCGACACCGGGGCGCGCAGCGCCGTGGTGGACTTCACCGGCACATCCGCGCAGCTGGACAACAACTTCAACGCGCCGGGCGCGATTGCGGTGGCGGCCGTGCTGTATGTGTTCCGCACGCTCGTCAACGACGACATCCCGCTGAACGACGGTTGCCTCGTGCCGCTGTCCATCATCCTGCCGGAAGGCTCGATGCTTCGTCCGAATCCGCCTGCCTCCGTGGTGGCGGGCAATGTGGAGACGTCCATGTGCATCGTCAACGCGCTGTATGGCGCGCTGGGCGTGCTGGCATCCAGCCAGGGCACGATGAACAACTTCACGTTCGGCAACGCCCGCCACCAGTACTACGAGACCATCGCGGGCGGCACGGGCGCGGGCCCGGTCCGCATCGACGCCGCCGGGCCGCAAGACGAGGGTTTCGCCGGCACGTCGGTGGTGCAGGCGCACATGACCAACTCGCGCCTGACGGATCCGGAAGTGCTTGAGTTCCGGTTCCCGGTGCGGCTCGAATCCTACGAGATCCGCAAGGGGTCGGGCGGCGCGGGCAGGTATCCGGGCGGCGAAGGCGGCGTGCGCCGCATCCGCTTCCTGGAAGACATGACGGCGGCGATCCTGTCGAACAATCGCCGCTATGCGCCGTTCGGCCTGGCGGGCGGACAGCCTGGCGCAATGGGCCGCAACTCGGTCGAGCGCATGGACGGCTCCATAGAGGAACTGGGTCCGCAGGACAGCGCGCAACTGCGTCCGGGCGACGTGTTCGTGGTTGAAACGCCGGGAGGCGGAGGCTACGGCGCGGCCTGAGCCGCGCGATTGAAGTGTCCGGTCCCGTTCAGTCGGGATCGGACATCACGTCCAGCGCGATGTCCGCGCGCGCCTTGCGGTCGAACACCCGCAGCACGACCTCGGTGTCGCGTATTTCAAAGAGCGCGGTAGCCAGGGTGTTCTCGTCATCGGGATCGTCCTGCGCGGTGCGCAGGATGGGAAGCGCTCCCTCGGTGTCGAGCAGGGCGGCGATCATGCCGGCGCTGTCCGTGTCGGCCGACCATCCGTCCACAATGCCCTCTATGCGGTTCTGCCGCGCCCGCGACGAATCGGTGATGATCTGCGCCTGTCCGCGTGTTTTCACGTGCACCATATGGTTGGCGTGCCCATAGCGCCTGCCGATCTCCTGGATGGATACCGCTCCCGGCGTGACCTCGGCGCTGAGGACGCGCGGGTCCGTGGCGGCGCCCAGGGTGTGATGGAAGCCGCCGGAATGGGGCAGGTCGCGCAGCAGGTCCACCGCCTCGTCCAGGGTCTGGCAATCCAGCACCGCGCGCGCCAGGAACATGCGCGGCACGCCGGGATGGCGCTGCCGCGTGCGCAGGTTGTTGATGGTCTGGACCAGCCCGGCGCGGTTGGCGCCGAAGGTGTGGCCGGGCAGCGACCCGGGATAGTAGAAGCTCAGGTAGCCCGGCGCGCCTTCGAGCGCCACGTCCACCAGATGGCAGCGGCCATACAGATAGGGATCGCCGTCTTCGTTGTGGCCGATCCAGCGCGAGCCGTCGGCGGCCTTCAAGGCGACGGAGGTGCAGCCGTCGGTGGTGCTGTGCAGGAGATCGCCGCGGCAATTCCATAGCAGCACGTCCTTGACCGGCATGCGCAGGCCTTCGGCCAGGCCCTCCAGTTCTTCCCAGATCTGGGGCAGGGCGGCCTGCGCCTGTTGCGCCAGTTCGTCCACGTAAGGGTGGCCGCGCCATGGCCGCAGGGCCTCCCAGGTGCCGCTTTGCTCCAGATATACCGACATGAGCGGACGGGCCAGCTTGCCCAGCGCCAGGCCGACCTGGCGCCGGTTTCCGGCGATGCGTACGTACTTGTAGGGCATGGGGATTCTCCGGGTGTCATGCGGATTGTAATTTTTCTAAGCTCTACCGGGTGGGGACGGATGCGTTAAGATCCCCAGTAAGTTGCACCGGGAGACACCGGCGTAGCCCAGGAATCATGCCCCTACAACAACCCCGGGGTGCCGACGGTCCCCAAGAGGAGAGTTTCATGATCAAACGTAAAGTCGCCGCCGCCTTGGTCGGCCTGTCCGTGGCCATGTTCGGCGCAGCCTCCGGCGCCCAGGCCCAGGGCAAGGAATTGGTGGTGGCCACCGATACCGCTTTCGTGCCGTTCGAATTCAAGCAGGGTAATACCTACGTGGGTTTTGACGTGGATCTGTGGGCAGCCATCGCCAAGGAACTCAACCTCAAGTACAAGCTTCAGCCGATGGACTTCGCGGGCATCATTCCCGGCCTCCAGACGAAGAACATCGACGCCGCGCTCGCCGGCATCACGATCCGCGACGATCGCAAGAAGGTCATCGACTTCTCCGATCCCTACTACGAAAGCGGCCTGGCCATCCTGGTCGGCGAAAAGAACACCGACATCAAGGACGCCAAGTCCCTGGCCGGCAAGACCGTCGCCGTGAAGACCGGCACCGCCACCGTGGACTTCCTGAGGGCGCAGGTGCCGGACGCCAAGCTCAAGCTGTTCCCCAACATCGACAACGCCTACCTGGAACTGGCGACCGGCCGCGTGGATGCCGCCGTGCATGACACGCCCAACGTCCAGTACTACGCCAACACCGCCGGCAAGGGCCGCGTGAAGGTGGTCGGCTCGGTCAAGAGCGGCGACTTCTACGGCATCGCCTTCCCCAAGGGCAGCGAGCTCGTGCCCCAGGTGAACAAGGCGCTGGCCACGCTGAAGGCCAACGGCCAGTACGACGCGATCTACACGAAGTGGTTCGGCAAGGCGCCCTGACCGGCTTCGCCTGATGCTGTTTTCAGGGCGCCCGGCAACGGCTGCGGGCTCCGGCGGTTTCCCGCGCGGAACGCCGGGCCCCGGCGGGCGGCCCCGTGCCGCTCCTGCCGCCCGGCGCGCCCGCCATGATGCGGCGCGGCCTCGCGCCATAGGGGGAATATCGTGGAGTTTGACTGGGCTGTAATCAAGGACGCGTTACCCAATCTGCTCGAGGGTACGCTGATGACCATCAACATCACGTTCTGGGGCCTGGTCGGCGGCTTCCTGCTGGGCGCGCTCTCGGGCGTCACGCGCGCCTACGGGCACCCCGTCCTTTCGGCGATCGCCCAGGTCTACGTCGCCGTCATCCGCGGCACGCCGATCGTCGTGCAGGTCATGTTCATCTACTTCGCCTTGCCGCTGCTGGCCAACATCCGGGTGGATGCGGTGCAGGCGGCCATCTTCACGCTCATCATCAATTCCGGCGCGTACATCTCGGAAATCGTGCGCGGGTCGCTGCTGTCCGTCCACAAGGGTCTGAGGGAAGCGGGGCAGGCCATGGGCTTGCCCTTCCACAAGATCCTATTCCATATCATCGGGCCGGTGGCCTTCCGGCGCATGATTCCGCCGCTGGGCAACCAGTGCATCATCAGCCTGAAGGATTCGTCGCTCTTCATCGTGATCGGCGTGGCCGAGCTGACCCGCCAGGGCCAGGAAATCATGGCCAGCAACTTTCGCGCGGTCGAGATCTGGTCGGCGGTCGCAATCGTCTACCTGATCCTGACCGGCCTGATGGCGTTGGGGCTGCGGCTGGTGGAAAAGAGGATGCGCATACTATGAGCATGGTCGAATTTCATAACGTCACCAAGCGCTTTGGCGAGTCCATGGTGCTCGACGGCGTCTCGCTGAACATCGACGCGGGCGAGGTCGTGGTGGTGGTGGGGCCGTCGGGTTCCGGCAAGTCCACCTTCCTGCGCTGCATCAACGTGCTCGAAACCATCAACGACGGCGACCTGCTGGTCGACGGCCTGAGCGTGAAGGGCGGCTCGGCGCAGGTGCGCGAGATCCGGCGCGAAGCGGGCATGGTGTTCCAGCAGTTCAATCTGTTCCCCCAGATGACCGCGCTGGAAAACGTCATGTTCGGGCCGGTGCATACGCGCGGCCAGAGCCGGGCCGAGGCCCGCCGGCAGGCCGAGGCGCTGCTGGGCAAGGTGGGTCTGGCCGAGCGCATGAACCACTATCCGGCCGAGCTCTCGGGCGGCCAGCAGCAGCGCGTGGCGATCGCCCGCGCGCTGGCGATCAAGCCCAAGCTGATGCTGTTCGACGAGCCCACCTCCGCCCTGGACCCCGAGCTGCGCCACGAAGTGCTCAAGGTCATGCGCGACCTTGCCGAAGAGGGTATGACGATGGTGGTTGTCACGCACGAGATGGAATTCGCGCGCAAGGTCGGCAGCCGCCTGCTCTTCATCGACGCGGGCAAGATCGCGCATGACGGGCCGCCTGCGGAACTGCTGAGCAACCCGCCCAGCCAGCGCCTGAAGGACTTCCTGCAGCACGTGACCTGAGCGTCCGCGCGCGCGCCGCACTGCGCGCCGGAAAACACAAAGGCCGGCATTGCTGCCGGCCTTTGTGTTGGGGGAAGGGCCCCGGACTAGCCTTTTACGCGGACGATCTTCTGGACCTGGGGCACGTGCCGGATGGCGCGGATGACCTGGGCCAGATGCTTGCGGCTGTCGACCTGGATCGTGAGATGCAAGGATACGGTGGACACCGCGTCGTCGTGCATCGTGACGTGCATGATGTTGGCGTCGGCGGCGGTGACTTCCGCCGCCAGACGGCCCAGCACGCCGCGCTCGTTGCGGGTGACGATGTCCAGGCGCGTGGCCAGGTGCTTGGCGGTGTGCGCGTCCCAGGCGACATTGATCCAGCGTTCCGGTTCGCGCAGGCGCTGGCGCATGGCGACCGGGCAGTCGGCGGTATGCACCACCAGCCCGTGGCCCATGCGCATGCCGGCCACGATGGGGTCGCCCGGCAGCGGGCCGCAGCAAGGCGCCAACTGCACCGCCTGGCCTTCATTGCCCTGGATCAGGATGGGCGCGCTGCGCGCCGAGGTCAGTTCGTCCACCGCGGCGGCGGTGGTGGCGACAAGCTGGTGCTCGGGCGCGAAGCGGCGCGCGACGACAGCGGCAAGGCGCTTGCCCAATCCGATGTCGGCGAGGATTTCCTCGCGGGAGCTGGCGCCGGTGCTGCGAGCCAGCTTCTGCCAGGCCGGGTCGTCGGTGGCGGGCAAGGGCATGTGCAGCTCTTGCAGCGCCTGGCCCAGCAGGCGTTCGCCGAAGGCCACCGACTCTTCGTACTTGACCGTGCGCAGGTAGTGCCGGATTTCGGACCGCGCGCGGCCGGTGCGCACATAGTTGAGCCATTGCGCGTTCGGCCGCGAGGCGGGGGAGGTGACGATCTCCACCGTGTCGCCGCTGTTGAGTTCGGTGCGCAGCGGCACGAACTCGCCGTTGACCTTGGCGGCCACCGCCTGGTTGCCGATGTCGGTGTGGATCGCGTAGGCGAAGTCCACCGGCGTCGCCCCGCGCGGCAGCGAGATGATCTTGCCGCGCGGCGTGAAAACGTAGACCGCGTCGGGGAACAGGTCGACCTTGACGTGTTCCAGGAACTCGCCGGAATCTCCGGTCTGGCTCTGGATGTCCAGCAGCGACTGCAGCCATTGGTGCGTGCGCTTCTGCAGGTCGTTCAGCGTCAGGTCGGCGCCCTTGTACAGCCAGTGCGAGGCCACGCCTTCTTCGGCCACATGGTGCATGTCGCGCGTGCGGAACTGGAACTCCACCGGCGTGCCGTAAGGGCCGACCAGGGTCGTGTGCAGGGACTGGTAGCCGTTCACCTTGGGAATGGCGATGTAGTCCTTGAACTTGCCGGGCACGGGCCGATAGAGCTGGTGCAGCGTGCCCAGCGCCAGGTAGCACTCGGGCAGCGTGTGGACGATGACGCGAAAGCCGTAGATGTCCAGCACGTCCGAAAAGGACTTCTTCTGGTCGACCATCTTGCGATAGATGCCGAAGAGCGTCTTCTCGCGGCCGGTCACTTCGGCCTCGATGCCGGCGGCGGGCAGGGACGCCCGCACGGAATCGGCGATTTTAGTGATGACTTCGCGGCGATTGCCGCGGGCGGCCAGCACGGCCTTGTACAGCACCTGGTAGCGGTTCGGGTACATCGCCGCGAAGCACAGGTCCTGCAATTCGCGGAACAGCAGGTTCAGGCCCAGCCGGTGCGCGATGGGCGCGTAGATGTCCAGCGTTTCCCGGGCGATGCGCCGGCGCTTTTCGGGATTGACCGCGTCCAGCGTGCGCATGTTGTGCAGGCGGTCGGCGAGCTTGATGAGGATGACGCGCACGTCGCGCGCCATCGCCAGCAGCATCTTGCGAAAGCTCTCGGCCTGTTGCTCGGCCTTGGTGGCGAAGTCCAGGCGGTCCAGTTTGGACAGCCCGTCGACCAGATCGGCCACTTCAGGGCCGAATTTCTCGGCCAGCTCATGCTTGGCGATGCCCTGGTCTTCCATCACGTCGTGCAGCAGGGCGGCGGACAACGCGTTGACGTCGAGCTTCCAGCCCGCGCAGATTTCCGTGACGGCGATGGGGTGAGAGATGTAGGGCGAACCGCTGGCGCGGAACTGGCCCAGATGCGCCTGGTCCGCGAAGCGATAGGCTTCGCGCACGCGCTCTACGTCTTTCTTGTCGAGATAGCTGCCGATGATTTCGGTCAGCGGCGCCAGCGAGGCGACCGGAGATGCGGTCGCGTCCGCCGCTTCTTGCGCGGCGACGGACGGTGGCGTAGGGGAATTCTTGTCTTTCTTGCCCGTGCGGCGCCCAAGGCGGGAGCCGGCACGTAGTGCGGCAAGCAGACCAGATGAAGCGTACTTCAGCCCGGGAAAAGCCATGCTTGCCGCCCCCCGGAGAGTATCAGGTGGGAACTTTACGCAGCATTTCCACGCCGGTTAGGCCGCCCGCGATTTCGCGCAGCGCAGTGACCGTGGGCTTGTCTTTGCTGTCCAGGCGCGGGGCATGGCCTTGCGCCAATTCACGGGCGCGGTACGTCGCGGCGAGCGTGAGCTTGAAACGGTTGGGGATTTGATTCAGACAGTCTTCGACAGTGATGCGAGCCATTAGGACACCTGGTGCTGATGGATGATGGGGAGAATGCGTTCGGCTCAGTGTTCGGCCGGAATGCCGAGCTGCGCGAACAGCTGGGCATGGCGGGCGGCCTGAGACGAAAAGCGCAGCCGTGCGGCGCTGACGATTTTCATCAGTTCCGACAGGGCTACGCTAAATTCTTGATTAATAATAACATATTCGCATTCAGGCGCGTGGGCGATTTCACCGCCCGCGGCCATCAGCCGGCGCGCGATGACTTGCGGTTCGTCCTGGCCACGCGCTTTCAGCCGGCTCTCAAGTTCTTCGATGGAAGGCGGCAGCACGAAGATGCCGATGGCGCCCGGAAAGCGCTGCTTGACCTGGCGCGCTCCCTGCCAATCGATTTCCAGCAGGACATCGTGGCCCTGGCTGGTTGCCTCGTCGATGCGGTCGCGCGGCGTGCCATAGAAGTTGCCGTGGACTTCCGCCCATTCCAGCAGGTTCTGCGCATCGCGCAGGCGCTTGAATTCGTCGGTCGACACGAAGCGGTACTCGCGGCCGTCTTCTTCGCCCGGGCGGGGCGCCCGCGTCGTGCAGGAAATCGAGAGGAGGAGGGAGGTGTCTTGGGCAAGCAGCGCCTTGACTAGGCTGGACTTGCCGGCGCCGCTGGGCGCGACGACCATGAAGACGTTTCCGGGGTTGGCGTGCATGAATATGACCGGCGTGTGATGCTAAGAATCGAAGAATAGCAAATCGCGCGGCCGGGCAGGGGGAAAACCCTGTCCGCGCCGCGCGTTCGCGGCGGATCCGCTCAGCCGCCCGGCCTGGCCGCGGCCTGGATCAGCTTGCCGCCGGGCGCAGGCGCATCGCTGCCGAGCAGGTGGCCGTTGACCTCGATGCCGTACAGCGAGTCATCGGAGTCGTGGTACTTGGCCCGCGTTGCGGCGACCGATTCCGTGTAGCGCGGGTCCTGCGGGCGCTCGTGCGCGTTCATGAAGTACGCCACGTCCCAGGCCTCCTGGTCGCTCAGCATGCCGGCCTGGCCCAGCGGCATATTGGCCTTGATGAAGCCGGCGGCGTTGCCGATCTGGTGCATGCCCGCGCCCCAATTGAACGAATCCGGGCCCCACAGCGCGGGAAATACCCAGTGCTTGCCGTTCTTCTGCCCCTGGCCTTCGGCGCCGTGGCAGACGGCGCAGTATTGTGCGTAGACGGCCTTGCCGCGCACGTAGTCCGCGGGCTGCGCGGGCGGGGGCAGCTTGCGGTAGCCCTGGCCTTCCAGCACCACGCCGGTGGGCGCCTTGCTGGCCAGCCAGAACATGTAGGTTTGCAAGGCGGTCAGGGTGGGGTCGTCGGCCGCGGGCGCCTTGCCGTTCATGCTGAAGCGAAAGCATCCTTGCAGGCGCTCGGCCAGGGTGTTCACGTGCTCGTTCTTGGCGCGGTAGGCGGGATACAGCACGTACGCCGCCCACATCGGCGCGGAATCCGGGCGCCGGCCGGCGTCCAGGTGGCAGCTCGCGCAGTTCAGGTCGTTGCCGACGAACTTGCCCGCCATCTGCGGCGTGTGCAGGAAGATCTGCTCGCCCTGGCGCACGACCTTGCCGAATTCGGTGTCGGGCAGCGTGGCGGCCGATGGCGGCGTGAAGGCGGGCCGCGGCTCGGCGGCGTGGAGGGCGCCGGATGCGCTCAGGCAGGCGGCGGCAAACAGGGCTCGCAGGCGGATGGCGGTCATTGCTTGGCTCCTGCGGCGGGCTGGGCTTGCGAGGCAAGCAGGCTGGCGGCCTTCGGCAGGCCGGCATAGTAGGCGGACACGGCGTCGATCTCGGCGTCGGTCAGGCGCGTGGCGACGGCGGGCATCAGGCCCAGCGGGCCCGGGGGACGCTGGCCTTGGCGCCAGGCGCGCAGCTGTCCGGCGATGTAGGCGGCGGGTTGCCCGGCCAGGCCGGGAAAATTGTCGCCCACGCCGATGCCGCCCGGCCCGTGGCACTGGTTGCAGGCGGGCACGTTCTTGTCCCACGCGCCGCGCGTGGCCAGCCAGGCGCCGGTGTCGGCCGGCGGGACCGGGCGCAAGGCGGTGGCGGCCAAGCCGTCGATATCCAGCGGGGAGGGCAGCGCGGCGTAATACTGCGCCACGGCCAGGCGTTGCGCCGGGTCCAGCGCCTTGGCGGTGGCCGCCATGACGGGACTGACGCGCGAGCCGTTGGCCATGGCCTCAAGCTGCTCGGCCAGGTATTTGCCGCCCATTCCCGCCAGTTGCGGGAAGCCGGCGGCCGGGTTGCCTTCACCCTTGGCGCCGTGGCAGGTAATACAGGCTGGCGCGCCGTTGGCGCCCTGGGCGCTGATTTTCTGGCCATCGGGCGCGCCCTGGGCGTGGGCCGCCGTGGCGTACAGAAAGGCCAGCGCAAGGGTGGCGGGTAGGGACCGTCGGGTCATGGTTGCCTGCTCCGGAAAACGTTATTGGATTTTTGGTAATAAGCTAATTTCTATAAATTATATAAAACCTTGTGACAGATCAGCGCGGGCTCGTCCGCTTGAGGCTGCGCATGGTGTTTTCTTTTGCTTACGCAAGTCGGCGAAAGTGTGTTGCCGCTGGAACCTTCGCTTGCAGCATCGCCAGATTGATTCGGGTAGCATCTCGCGGATTGAGAACAAGGAGAATCCGATGCAGACGAACGAGATCGATCCGCCCCGCGTAGCCCTGGTGACCGGCGCCGGCACAGGCATAGGCCGTGCCGTGGCCCTGGAATTCCTGGCCCAAGGCTATCGGGTAGTGCTGGCCGGACGCCGGCGCGAGCCTCTGGAAGCCACCCGCACGGCGGCGGGCGAAGACGGGGTGCGGGCGCTGGTGGTGCCCACGGACGTGTCCGACGAGCAGGCCGTGCGCGATCTCTTCGACACCGCCCAGCGCGAATATGGCCGGCTGGACGTGCTGTTCAACAACGCCGGGCGCGGCGCGCCGGCGGTGCCGATCGAGGAACTGCCCGTTGCCGTCTGGCGCGATGTGGTCGACACCAACCTGACCGGCATGTTCCTGTGCGCCCAAGCCGCCATCCGCGTCATGAAGGCGCAAACGCCGGGCGGCGGCCGCATCATCAACAATGGCTCGATCTCCTCGCACGCGCCGCGGCCGTTCTCCATTGCGTATACCGCCACCAAGCACGCGGTGACGGGGCTGACCAAGTCTATTTCGCTGGATTGCCGGCCCTACAACATTGCTTGCGGCCAGATCGACATCGGCAATGCCGCCACCGACATGACCGAGCGCATGGCCGCGGGCATCCTGCAGGCCGACGGCAGCACCAAGGTGGAGCCGCGCATGGACGTTGCGCATGTGGCGCAGGCAGTCGCCGCCATGGCGCGCCTGCCGCTGGAGGCCAACGTGCAGTTCATGACGATCATGGCGACCAACATGCCCTTCGTGGGCCGGGGCTGAACACGCGTCGAGCCCGCGGCGGCGTATCCGTGCTGGACACGCCGCGGCAGGCTCCGTTCACCGCCCCTTTTCAGGCGCCCGCCGGGCGCCGCCTGCTGCCTTTCCTACGGAGAGGCCTGGGCCAGCATCTGGCCGTGCGTCGTATCCAGGTAGCGCCGCGCGCCGACATAGCGCTTGGTCCAATAGGAATTCTTCATGTCGTCCACCCGCACCTTGGTGCCGCGGCGCGGCGCGTGGACGAATTTGTTCTGGCCGATGTAGATGCCGACGTGCGAGGTCACGCCGCGTCCGCGCGTGGCGAAGAACACCAGGTCGCCGGGGCGCAGTTCTTTCTTGGCGGCGACGGATTGTCCCTCGCCGCGCTGCGCGCGAGCGGTCCGGGGCAGTTCGAGTCCGGCGATTTCGCGGAATACATACAGGACCAGGCCGCTGCAGTCGAAGCCTTCGGCGTCGTCGCCGCCATAGCTGTAGGGCGTGCCGATCGCGTCGATGCCGGCCTGCACGACGCGGTCGCGCAGCGTGGGCACCGTGGGCTCTTGCGCCAGGCGCAGGCCGCTCAGCGTCGGGCGCGCCTTTTCGGAGGGGAGGGACGCCTGGGCGGCGCCGGGTATCCAGGACAGGGTCAGGGCCAGGATCGGCGCTGACAGGAATGCGGAAATGCGGGAATAGGCAATTCGGACTTTTCGCGTAGGCGGCGTCATTACGTCACTTCAAGAATCGGAGTGGGCGGCATGGCTTCGCCTTCAGGAGGCGAGCCGGCGGAAAGGGGGCGATCCCAGGGCGTAACCCCGGAATGCTTCACGATTATAATGGAATAAAGTTTCATTACATTTGTAGTGCAATGCAGCATAATCCGGCCCCGTTCGTTACGCCGCCCTTGGGTTGCGACGTAACCGCGCTCGTGCATAATCGTTGGCATCGGCCTTCGGCATCACCGCCGAGAGCCGCCGCGCACACACGCAAGACAGATAAGAAAGCGGAGTAGAGCTCAATGATGAACGCAGTACACCCTTTGTCGTCCATGAACCGGCCCGAGGCCTTGCCCTTCGAGCCCTACCAGGATGCGGTGTCCGCGGTTGACCGGCTGGTGGAAATCTACGCGCGCAACACGGCTTTCCTGCGGGCCGCGTTCCGCGAGGTGCTCAAGGGCTCCGGCAATGGCCGCGAGCGGGCCCGCGCCTACTATCCGGCCATCCGCATCGCCGTGGAAACCTACGACCCGATCGATACCCGCCTCTCGTACGGCCACGTGGCCGAACCCGGCATCTACCAGACCACCGTCACCCAGCCCGCGCTGTTCCGCGACTACCTGATCGAGCAGGTCGGGCAACTGCTGCAGAACCACAGGGTGTCGGTCGAAGTCGGCGAGTCCGATTCGCCGATCCCCTTGCACTTCGCCTTCCCGGAGGGCGCCTATGTCGAGGGCGAGCACCTGGAAGCGCTCAAGCGCCCCTTGCGCGACCTGTTCGACGTGCCGGACCTGGCGGTCACCGACGACGCCATCGTGAACGGCTCCTGGCGCGGCAAGGAGGGCGAGCCCAAGCCGCTGGCGCCGTTCACCGCGCAGCGCGTGGATTACTCGCTGCATCGCCTGCAGCACTACACGTCGACGGCGCCGGCGCACTTCCAGAACTTCGTGCTGTTCACCAACTACCAGTTCTACGTGGACGAGTTCTGCGCCCGGGCCCGCGCGCTCATGGCCAGCGGCAACGAAGACTACGACATGCTGGTCGAGCCGGGCAACCGCATCACCCGCCGCGGCGAAAGCGGCCCGGGCGACGAAGACCAGGCCGTCCGCCTGCCGCAGATGCCCGCGTACCACCTGGTGCGCGACGACCATTCCGGCATCACGCTGGTGAACATCGGCGTAGGCCCGTCCAACGCCAAGACCATCACCGACCACATCGCCGTGCTGCGTCCGCACGCCTGGCTGATGCTGGGCCACTGCGCCGGCCTGCGCGATTCGCAGCGGCTGGGCGATTACGTGCTGGCGCACGGCTATGTGCGCGAAGACCATGTGCTGGACGACGATCTGCCTACCTGGGTGCCGGTCCCCGCGCTGGCCGAGGTGCAGGTGGCGCTGGAGCAGGCGGTCGAAGAGGTCGCCGGGCTGTCGGGCTGGGACCTCAAACGCATCATGCGCACGGGCACCGTCGCCACGATCGACAACCGCAACTGGGAATTGCGCGACCACGTCGAGCTCGTCGAGCGTTTCGCGCAGTCGCGCGCGATTGCGCTGGACATGGAATCCGCCACCATCGCCGCGAACGGATTCCGCTTCCGGGTGCCCTACGGCACCTTGCTGTGCGTATCTGACAAGCCCCTGCATGGTGAGCTGAAACTGCCCGGCATGGCCAGCGCGTTCTACCGCCGCCAGGTGAACCAGCACCTGGAGATCGGCATCCGGGCATTGGAGCGCTTGCGCGACATGCCGCCGGAACGGCTGCACTCGCGCAAGCTGCGCACCTTCATGGAAACAGCGTTTCAATAAGGGCAGGCCGCCGCCGGATCCGTCCCCCGCGCCCCGCCATTTCTCTTGGCGGGGCCACTTGCGCTATTCTCGCCCGTTGCTCGGAAATCCCAAGGCACCCGGGGCGCATCGCGCGGGGGTCTTCATGACGTGAAGGAATGCATTTTGGCACCATCGGAACACGATGAACGCCGCTCAGGCGGCATGCGCAAGACGGAGGCGAGCCAGCCTTCCGAATTGCGCCGCACCCTGTCCGCGCGCCACCTGACCATGATCGCGGTGGGCGGGTCCATCGGCACCGGGCTGTTCGTGGCATCGGGCGCGACCATCGCGAAGGCCGGCCCCGGCGGCGCGCTGCTGGGCTATGTGCTGATCGGGATCATGGTCTATTTCCTGATGACCAGCCTGGGCGAACTGGCCGCCGCCATGCCGGTTTCGGGCTCCTTTTCGACCTACGGCGCCCGCTACGTCGAGGACGGCTTCGGCTTCGCGCTGGGCTGGAACTATTGGTACAACTGGGCGGTCACGGTAGCGGTGGACCTGGTGGCGGCGCAGCTCGTCATGGCGTACTGGTTTCCGGACGTGCCCGGCTTCTACTGGAGCGCCTTGTTCCTGGCGATCACTTTCGGGCTGAACGCCTTGTCGGCTCGCGGCTTTGGCGAAGCGGAATTCTGGTTCGCGCTGATCAAGGTGGTCGCCGTCCTGGGCTTCGTCGCCATGGGCGTGCTGATGCTGCTGGGCATCATCCGCGGCGGGGAAACCGGCGGCCTCGCCAACTGGACGGTGGGCGACGCGCCATTCGCGGGCGGCTTCGCCGCGATGATCGGCGTGGCGATGGTGGTGGGGTTTTCGTTCCAGGGGACCGAACTGATCGGCATCGCCGCGGGCGAATCCAAGGATCCGGCCCGCAACCTGCCGCGCGCCGTGCGCCAGGTGTTCTGGCGCATCCTGCTGTTCTACGTGGCGGCCATCCTGGTGATCGGCCTGCTGATCCCCTATACCGATCCGCACTTGCTGCGCAACGAGGTCGAGGACATCAGCGTCAGCCCCTTCGCACTGATTTTCGAGCGGGCCGGCTTGCTGGGGGCGGCTTCCGTCATGAACGCGGTGGTGTTGACGTCGGTGCTGTCGGCGGGCAATTCCGGCATGTATGCGGCCACGCGCATGCTCTACAGCCTGGCCCGGGAAGGCAAGGCGCCGCGCATTTTTGGCCGCATCTCGCGCAGCGGCGTGCCGCTGTGGGCGCTGCTGGCCACCACGGCCGTCGCGGCGCTGTGCTTCTTCACCTTCATCTTCAGTCCGAATGCGGTCTACATCTGGCTGCTGAACACGTCCGGGATGACGGGCTTCATTGCCTGGCTGGGCATCGCCATCAGCCACTACCGCTTTCGCCGCGGTTACGTGAAGCAGGGCAACAACCTGGCCGATCTGCCTTACGTGTCGCCGTTCTT
This sequence comes from Achromobacter sp. NPDC058515, assembly GCF_042721735.1. Lineage (NCBI taxonomy): Bacteria > Pseudomonadati > Pseudomonadota > Betaproteobacteria > Burkholderiales > Alcaligenaceae > Achromobacter > Achromobacter sp. NPDC058515. The sequence goes on along the minus strand of NZ_JBHXNI010000002.1, from coordinate 342,657 downwards.
CCCGTTCGGCCCGATCTTCGCGTTCGTGCTCTGCCTGGTCATCACGCTGGGCCAGAATTACCAGGCCTTTTTGCAGGACAAGATCGATTGGGGCGGCGTGGTCGCCACCTATATCGGCATTCCGCTGTTCCTGCTGATCTGGGCTGGCTACCGGCTGGCGCGCGGCTCGCGTTTCGTGAACTATCGCGACATGCGCTTTCCCGACGCGCGGGCGCGCAGCGAGTACCTGGATTCGGCCCTGCGCGGCGAACCGGCTACGGGCGAGGTGCGCTGACAAACCGGGTGAACTGGGTCGCGCTTAGGGCAGCGATGCGATTTCAGACTTTCCAGGGATTGACGACATCCAGGCCTGGGTGTTGAAAGTCCCTGTCGATGCCCATGCGCGTCAGGTGGGTCCGGGCCCGGGCCACCGCCTTCTTGCGCAACCTCTGCATCAGGCCGTAGCCGTCGAACCAGCCTGCAGCAATATTGCTCTGCGCGTGGACTAGCCTCGAACCGCGCTTCTGAAGGCGGCGGAAAGCGCCGCCAGGGCATCGAGGGACCGTCCGTCCTTGACCCGCGAGTGAAACAATACCGGCAAGCGCGGCAGATCGGGAAGCCCGAGCTTGGGGCCTACATCAGTCGCGCCAAACGGAAGCATGCGCGGGGCCAATGCCGCAACGCCAAGTCCGGCCATGACGGCCGCGGCGACCGCAGCAACGCCGCCGCCGACGAAAATCTCTGTCCACGGGACGCCCGCGTCGTCGAGCAGCTGACCGGCCATGACTCGAACGCCGCAGGGCTCGGCAAGCGTGGCAAGGGGCAGGGGTTCGTCGGCGCGATGCCGCCAGCCGGGGGCGGCGAACCAGCCGAATTTCTCTTCTGCGAGCATTTTTCCGTCGGTTCGCCCGACGTGCTGGCGCACGATCACCGTGTCGAGCTCCCGCCGGTCGAAACTCTGGAGCAGATCTCTTGAGGACCCGATGCGGATTTCGATCAGCAGTTGAGGGTCTTGCGCGTTCATGCGAGCTATCAGCGCGGGCAGTTCAGGGCCCGCAACATGGTCGCTGATACCGATGGCGAGCCGCTGCCGGGCTGCCGAGAATAGAGAGAGCGCACGCTCATGCGCCGCGAGGAGCTCGCGGGCGTGTACTAGGAAAGCCGCGCCATGCGTCGAAAGCTCCACGTAGCGGGGCGTGCGCTCGAGCAGCCGGCAGCCAAGCCGGTCTTCAAGTCGCTTGACCTTCAGGCTGACGGCAGCCTGCGTCGTCTTCATGGCTTCAGCCGCGCGCGTGAAACTGCCCAGCTCGGCGGTGCGGATGAAAGCCTCGACGGCATCCAGGTCGAGAGGGCGGTTTGTCATTTCAGATTGTTATGACTGATATAAATATAAATATTAAATCAGTATGGATAACATGCAGCGAGGCCAACATAAGAGGAATCGCGATGCCACTGCTTCATATCTCAATGCGTGCCGGAAAGCCGGAAGCCTACCGGCAGGCAATCTTTGACAGTGTTTTCCGCGCCATGCGGGAGACATTCAACGTTCCCGAGGACGATCAGTTCATGACCATCACCGAACATGAGGCGGCGAATTTCCGCTATGGGGCGTCCTATCTTGACATCGCCCGGAGCGACGACCTCGTGTATATCCAGATCACCGCAAGCAACACTCGCACGGTGGAGCAGAAGAAAGCGCTGTTCCGGCGGATCGCGGAGCTGCTTGGGGAGAGCCCTGGCATCCAGCCGGAGGACGTATTTGTGAATCTTGTCGAGGTCGCGAAAGAGAATTGGTCCCTCGGCAACGGCCTGGCGCAGTACGCGTGAGGTAGTTCTTTCCGGGGCGGTCGATGCTTTCGGGAGGGCTGGTTCCCTCCCGCAAGCCTTACTCAATATTCTGCGCCTGCTCGCGCATCTGCTCGATCAGCAGCTTCAGGTCCATGGCGGCGCGCGTGACTTCCATGCTGCCGGCCTTGGACCCCAGCGTGTTGGCTTCGCGGTTCATCTCCTGGAACAGGAAGTCCAGGCGCTTGCCGGCGCTGCCCGCGTTCTTCTTGCCGCCCGTCGATTTGCCGCCGCCGTCGGTCAGCAGGTGGCGCAGCTCTTCCAGGTGCGAGCGCAGGCGCGACAGCTCTTCGGCCACGTCGATGCGCAGCGCGAACAGGTTGGCTTCCTGGGACAGGCGCTCGGTCAGTTCGGCGCCGGAGATATGCGTGAAGCCGCCGGGGAATGCGGATTCCACGCTTTCGCGCAGCTTGGCGGCCAGCTTGTCGCGGTGGTCGGCCAGCAACTGGGGCAGGTGGGTCTGAACGGTGTCGACGATGCGCGCCACGCCGTCGGCGCATTCGCGCATCATGCCGGCCAGCCGTTCGCCTTCGCGTTCGCGGCCTTCCTGGAGTTGGGTCAGCGCCTGTTGCGCGGCTTGCAGGCAGGCGGCGCCCCAGATTTGGGGGTCCAGCGCGTCGCTGCCGCGCTGGCCGGGCCAGTTGAACAGTTCAACGAGGCGGGGCGGCGCGATGTCGGGGACGATGCGGCGGGCGGCCTGCAGCTGTTCGGCCAGGCTTTCCAGCCATTCGGGGTCGAGCTTGGACAGGTCGGTGCTGGCGTTGCGGGTGTAGGAAACGCGGATTTCCACCTTGCCGCGCGCCAGGCTGGCGGTCAGCAGTTCGCGCAGCGGCGTTTCCACATGGCGCAGTTCGTCGGGCAGGCGGAAGTACAGGTCGAGAAAGCGGCTGTTGACGCTGCGCAGTTCGAGGGCAAGCGTGCCTTGTTCTAGGTCTGTCCGGGCGTTGCCGAAAGCGGTCATGCTGCGAATCATGATGTGCGTGTCCTGGTGAATCTGGGAATAAAAGCCGGTTATGCCGGGGCCCGCGGCGCCCGGGTCTGGGGGGCGGGTCTGTGTTTTCAACCGGATACATCGCGGCAGGATACTCCAAGCGCCATTTTCCTGTGGCGCCACCCCGTACAATGCCGCGAACCAAAGCCATGTCTGGAGCCTGCTTGTGACCACTACCCCCGCCATTGCCCGTCCGTCGGGCCGCGCCGTCGACCAATTGCGTCCGTTCACCCTTGAGCGCGGCTATACGCGCTACGCCGAAGGGTCGGTGCTGGTGAAGGCCGGCGACACCCACGTGCTGTGCACGGCCAGCGTACTGGAGAAAGTACCGCCTTTCCTGAAGGGCAGGGGCGAAGGCTGGGTAACCGCTGAATACGGCATGTTGCCGCGGGCCACGCATACGCGCGGCGACCGCGAGGCCGCGCGCGGCAAGCAAAGCGGCCGCACGCAGGAAATCCAGCGCCTGATCGGGCGCAGCCTGCGCGCGGTGTTCGACATGAAGGCCTTGGGCGAGCGCACCCTGCACCTGGACTGCGACGTGCTGCAGGCGGATGGCGGCACGCGCTGCGCCAGCATCACCGGCGCCTGGGTGGCGGCGGCGGATGCGGTCGCGCTGCTGATGAAGCGCGGCGACCTGGCGGAGAGCCCGATCCGCGACGCGGTGGCGGCGGTGTCCGTGGGCCTGGTGCAAGGACGTTCGGTGCTGGACTTGGACTACCAGGAAGACTCGGCCTGCGACGCCGACGTGAACGTGATCATGACGGGCAGCGGCGCCTTTGTGGAAGTGCAGGGCACGGGAGAGGGCGCCACCTTCACCCGCGCGGAACTGGACACGATGCTGGTGCTGGCCGAAGGCGGAATCGCCGAGCTGGTGCGCGCGCAGCGCGCTGCGCTCGTGGATTGACGCAAGGGCCGCAGCCTTCCCGCCGGCGATTCTCGCCGGCGGGAAGGCCATTTTTTTGTGGCTTTAATGAAACGTTATTTTCAACGCGGTAATATGCTGGGGAAATCCCTTAAATAGCAATTCATCTATCTGATAAATATAAGGAAAAATGCAAAACCCGTAAATGAAACGTTGTCGATAGATAGACATAAATGAGATATTGCATGCTAGCCTTCACCCCGGTTGAGCATCGCAAATTTCATTCATATCGAGGCAATTGTGTTGTCAGAAAAAACGTTTCATTCTGGTGCAAGGCCGTCGCTGGGTTCTCTGATCGACGGAAAGTGGGTGCAGGGCGAATCCACTTTCTCCGTGCTGGACAAGTACTCGGGCCTGGCTGTAGCCGAGGTGGCCAGCGCCACCCGGGCCCAAGTGGCGCAGGCGGTGACGGCAACGCATCGGGCGGTCCAGGCCGGCGCTCCGGCGCCCGCCGAGCGGGCGCGAGTGCTGCGCGGCGCCGGCGAACTCATCGCCGCCCGGCGCGATCACTTCGTCGACGTGATGGTGGCCGAAGCCGGTTTCACCGTGGCGGATGCGGCCGGCGAGGTTGACCGGGCCGTCATCACGCTGAACCTGGCGGCCGAGGAGGCGCCGCGCCTGGTGGGCGACGTGGTGCCGTTTGCGGCCAGCCCGGGCGCGCACCAGCGCATTGGTTTCACCATGCGCTTTCCGGTCGGCGTCGTTTGCGCCATTACGCCGTTCAATTCGCCGCTGAACACCGTACTGCATAAGGTCGCGCCGGCCTACGGCGCCGGCAACGCCGTCGTCCTCAAGCCGTCCGCCTACACGCCGCTCACGTCCGCGCTCCTGGCGCAGGCGCTGCTGGACGCGGGCATGCCGCCGGAGTTCCTGGCCGTGGTGCAGGGGGAGGGCGACAGCGTCGGCGGATGGCTCCTGCAAGAGCAGGACGTGGCGTTCTACACCTTTACCGGCAGCACGCGCGTCGGCCGCATCATCCAGCAGGCCGCGGGCCTGCGCCGCACGCAGATGGAGCTGGGCTCCATCGCCAGCACCCTCGTGTGCGCGGACGCGGATCTGGAGCGCGCGATTCCGAAGATCGCCAATGCCACGTTCCGCAAGGCTGGCCAGGTCTGCACATCGGTTCAGCGCCTGTATGTGGAAGCGTCGATCGCCGGCGAAGTGGCCGAGCGGCTGGTCGCTTATGCGGCGACGCTGCCGGCGGGCGATCCGCGCGATCCCGCCACCCGCATTGGCCCGCTGGTTACGCGCGAGGCGGCGATGCGCACCGAGCAATGGCTGCGGGAAGCCCAAGACCAGGGCGCGCAGGTTCTTTGCGGCGGACAGCGCGATGGCTCGGTGATCACGCCGGCGATCCTGACCCGGGTGCCCGAGGCCGGACGCGTCTGGTGCCAGGAGGCGTTTGCCCCCCTGGCAGCGATCAGGCCGTTCGACGACTTCGACGCGGCCATCGCCAGCGCCAACAGCACCCCGTTCGGACTGTCCGCGGGCATCTTCAGCCAGAACATCGACCGCTGCCTGCAGGCAGCGCGCCAGTTGCGCTTTGGCACGATTCAGATCAACGAGACGTCCAGTGCGCGCGCCGACGTGATGCCGTTCGGCGGGGTGAAGGACAGCGGCTTTGGCAAGGAAGGGCCGTGGCACGCGATGCGCGAAATGACCGAGGAACGCCTGGTGACTTTCAACCCCTGACGTCCTGCCTGTTTGCGCCCTGGCGCGCCCGCGCCGGGCGCGCGCCATCTTCCCCTGTCCGCTATTTCGAACTCATGCAACTCACTGATATTTCCGCTTTCTTCTGCCCGACCCGGATCCACATGGGCGTGGGCGCTCATGCCCGGATCGCCGACATCTTGCGCGCGCACGGCTGCAAGCGCCTGTTCCTGGCCGTGGATGCGGCCTTGCTGCAAGGCGACTTCTATGGCCGGATACGCGCGTTGCTGGAGGCCGAGGGCGTGTCCGCCGTGGTCTACAGCGACATCGAGCCGGATCCCAGCGCGGCGACGGTGGAGCGCGCCTTTGCCGCATGCAAGGCGCACCAGGCCGACATGCTGCTCGCCATTGGCGGGGGCAGCACGATGGACGTGGCCAAGGCGGTGGCGATCCTCGGCACGAACGGAGGCCGGATTCATGACTACGAAGGCATCGAGCGGTTTTCGGTGCCGCCCCTGCCTTTGATCGCGATACCCACCACGGCGGGAACGGGTTCGGAAGTGTCGGGCTCCTGCGTGATCACCGACACCCAGCGCAACCTGAAGATGTCGATCAGGCATGCCGCGCTGAATCCGGCGCGAGTGGCCATTCTGGACCCGCTGGCGCTATGCAGCATGCCGGCTCACGTGGCCGCGCATTCGGGCCTGGACGCCTTCGTCCACGCCTTCGAATCCTATATCTCGCGCCAGGCCAATCCCATCACCGACGCCGTGAACCTGCATGCCTTGCGGCTGATCGCCGGCGGCATCAGGCCCTTTGTCGCCAATCGCGGCAATCTTCAGGCCGGGCTCGACATGCTTTGCGGCTCGGCGCTGGCAGGCATCGCATTCGGCCAGACCGGCCTGGGCAATGTGCACTGCATGGCCCGCTTTGTGGGCGCGTTCTTCCATCTGTCGCATGGGCTTTCCAATGCGCTTTGCCTGCCGCATGTGGCGCGCTTCAACCTGCAGGCGGATCCGGGCAAGTTCGCTCGGATAGCGCAGGCGATGGGCTGCCATGTGGACGGCCTTGAGGAACTGCAAGCGGCCGCTCGGGCCGTCCAGGCCATCGACGCGCTTTGCGCCGATCTGGGCATACCGCCGCGCTTGCGGGACGCGGGCGTGGACGAGGCCCGGCTGGCGGAGATGGCCGAACTGTGCGGCAAGGCCGATTACAATCGCTGGAATCCCCGCCACACTACGGCCGCGGACTTCCTCGCCTTGTTCCTGGCAGCCTACTGAGCAGGCGGGCGGCGATGACACGGGCGGCGGGACATCTCCATTCGGGAATCCAATTTGAGCGCAGCAAAGACGACGCCGGCCGCGCGGCCGGCACGCATCACGGTGCACGACGTGGCCCGCGTCGCGGGTGTGGCGATCGGGACCGTGTCGCGCGTGGTGAACCAGGCGCCCAGCGTCACCGACGAGATCCGCGCCCGGGTGCTGGCGGCCATCGACGAATTGGGCTGGACGCCCAGCGCGGCCGCGCAGAACATGCGCGGCGTCGCCACCCGCATGGTCGGGTTCGTGTTTTCCGACATGCGCAATCCGCTGTACTCGGCCATGGCCAAGGGCGCGGAAGATGTGCTGGCGAATGCCGGCTACATGCTCGTGGTGGCCAGCAGCGACGGGCTGGAGTCGCGCGAAAGCCAGCTCATCGACCTGTTCTCGCGGCGCCGCGCCGAGGGTTTGCTATTCTCGATCGAGGAAGAGTCCAGCCGCGAGGTGGCCGCGGCCATTTCCGCGGCGCCGTTTCCCACCGTGATGATCGAGCGCGAACTGGCGTTGCCCGTGGGCGCGGTGGGCGCGGACCACTACACCGGCACGCGGCGGGCGGTCGAGTACCTGCTGGGCCTGGGGCACCGGCGCATCGCGATGATCAGCGGCGGCCGGCGCAATCGCGTGGGGCGCGACCGCAGCCGGGGCTATGCGGACGCGCTCGCGCAGGCTGGGGTGGATTCGGACCCGGCGCTGCTGCGCCTGGACAGTTTCGACGTGGACTATGGCTATCGCGAAACGCAATGGCTGTTGGCGCAGGCCAATCCGCCCACGGCCATCGTCGCGCTGGGCAGCCACTTGCTGGGCGGCGTATTGTCCGCGCTGCGAATGAAAGGCGTGGCGGTGCCGCAGCAGATGTCGCTGGTCGCCTCCAACGACAGCGAGCTTGCCCAGTTGGCCACGCCGGCGATCACCGTGATCCGCTACGACTCCTATCAATTGGGCCGCGAGGCAGCGCTGCTGCTCCTGCGCAGGCTCGAAGGCAAGGTTGCGCCCGGGGCGCAAGCGCGCGTGGAAATCCCCACCGAATTCGTCCTGCGCGAGTCCTGCGCCGCTCCGCCGGCCTGAAGCCGCACGGCGGCTCCGGGTCCCCCCGGCGGTTCGCCACCCATCCTTTCCAGCACAAAGTTCATCCATGCCGCCGCGCGCGGCGGTTGCGCCCTGCGCGGCCGCGTCGGGCCGACGGCCGCGCCCGGCAAACAGCCGCCTTCCGGCGCCTGCATAAATACTTGCGCTCCCCCGATCCTTCCGCGCGCCGCCTGGCGCCGGGGATCCGTCACAGGGGCAGCGATCCCACGGGGAGGACTCGGCACGACGGGAGTCCCTAGCAAAGAATCCGCTTGAGAAAGACCCGAAGAGAGTCTGCAGCGGCATTTCCGCAGGCGCGACGCGCTTGCACCACATGACCATCATTACAAAGAGCGAGAGGAGCAAAAACATGCTGAACCGTTTGACGGTAGCATCCGCCGTGGCGTTCGCCACCCTGGCAATGGGCTGCGCGGCGCCAGCCGCGGCCGCCTATCCCGACAAGCCCATCAGGATCGTCGTGCCGTTCAGCCCCGGCGGGGGCACGGACATCCTGGCGCGCCAGCTTGCCGCCAGCGTGGCGGAGTCGGAGAAATGGAATGTCGTGGTCGAGAACCGCCCCGGCGGCAACGGCGCCATCGCGTTGTCGTCGACCGCCCGCGCGCCTGTCGACGGCTACCAGATCGTGCTGGCGCTGCGCGAGAACATGGTGATCGCGCCGCTGCTGAACACCGACAGCAATACCTTCGATCCCCTGAAGGACTTCACGGCCATTGCCAATGTGGCCAGCGCGCCGATGGTGGTGGTTGCGGGCATGAACTCGAAGTACGACACGATCCAGAAGGCGCTTTCCGCCGCGCAGTCTGATCCGGGGTCCCTGCGCTTTGGCACCTCGGGCCAGGGCAGCATGTCGCATTTGCTGTTGGCCATGCTGGGGTCGCAGGCCAAGGCGCCCATGACGCACGTCCCGTACCGCGGCTCGAACCCGGCGATGACGGACCTCGTCGGCGGGCACGTCGATCTGGTGGGCGGTTCGATCGCGTCGGGCAAGTCCTTCATCGACGGCAAGCGCGCGCGGCCGCTGGCCGTGTCCTCGCTCAAGCGGATGCCGAACCTGGCGGACGTGCCGACGATCGCCGAGCTGGGCTATCCCGGTTTCGACGTGGTGACCTGGTACGGCCTCTTCGGCCCCGCCGACCTGCCGCGCGACGTCGTGGAGAAGATCAATGGCGCCGTGAACAAGGTCTTGCAGACCCCCGAGATGCAGCGCACCTTGCTTGAGCAGGGCATGGTCACCCAGGTGGGCAGCGCGGCCGACTTCGACAAGATGTACCGCGACGACTACGTCACGCTGGGCCAGCAGATCAAGACGCTGGGCATGACGGCGGAGTAAGCGCGCAACGATCGGCCGGCGGCGCGGACCGCCGCCGGCCTCTAACGGGGGAATGTAATGGTGAATCAACAGGTGGCCGGATTTATCGGGCTGGGCGCGATGGGCGGGGCGCTGGCGCGCCGTCTGGCGGGCGCGGGCGTGATGCTGCACGTCTATGACCCGGACCCGGCGCGGGTGGAGGCGATGACCGCGCTTGGCGCGATCGGGCATGGCGGCGCCGGGGCGGTGGCGGATGCGGCCGCCACGGTGTATGCCTGCCTTCCCAGCGCCGAGGCTAGCCTGGAGGTGGCGCGCGCGGCGGGCGCCGGCAAGGCCCTGCGGGTCTATGTAGAGACGTCGACCATAGGCCGCGGCGCATTGCGGGCGATCGCGCAGGAACTGCAGGAGGGAGGCGTGCAGGTGGTGGATGCGCCGGTCAGCGGCGGGCCTCGCGGCGCCGACGCGGGCACGCTGTCAATCATTGCGTCGGGCTGCGCCGACGCATTGGCCGCGGTGCGGCCGCAGTTGGCGCTGCTGGGCAAGAACGTGTTCGAGGTCGGCGCCGAGCCGGGCATGGCGCAGATGATGAAGCTGGTCAACAACCTGATCTCGGCCGCCAACATGGCGTCGGCCTACGAGGCGCTGGTGCTGGGCGCCAAGGCCGGACTGGATCCCGACCAGATGGTGGAGATCATCAACGTCAGCACCGGCCGCAACAGCGCCACCGTGGACAAGATACCCAAGTCGGTGCTGACAGGCACGTTCGACTATGGCGCCAGCATCCGCACCATACACAAGGATGTATCGCTGGGCCTGAAGGAGGCCGAGGCGCTGCAGGTGCCGATGTGGGTGGGACAGAACGTGCGCCAGGTGTGGGAATTCGCGCTGACGCAAGGCGGCGCCGATCTGGATTTCACCGCGCTCATCCGCTACATGGAAGCGTGGACCGGCGTGGAAGTGCGTAGCCGCCGCGGCGGCGCGCAAGCATAAGAGCAAGGAGAGAAGACCATGCGTTTGCAAGACAAGGTGGCGGTCATCATCGGCGCCGGCCAGAGCCCCGGCATGACCATGGGCAACGGCCGGGCGACCGTGCTGCGGTTTGCCCAGGAGGGCGCGCGCGTGCTGGCCGTGGACCGCGACCTGGCCTCGGCCGAAGAAACCTGCGCCATCGCGGCCCGGGACGGCGCCGCCGACTGCGTGCCTAGGCAGGCCGATGTGCGGCGCGAAGAGGACATTGCGCAGGCCCTGCGCGAGGCGGTCGAGCGCTGGGGGCGCATAGACATCCTGCACTACAACGTGGGCATCAGCGTGGCGGGGGGAGACGGCAGCCCCACGGAGATCACGGAGGAGGCCTTCGACCTGATCTGCCAGATCAACCTGCGCGGCTGCGTCATGGCCGGCAAGCACGTGCTGCCGATCATGAGCCGGCAAGGCGGCGGCGTGATCCTGAACATTTCCTCCGTGTCGGCCTGGCAGCGCTATCCCTGGGTGGCGTACAAGGCGACCAAGGCGGCGATGGTGGCCTATACGAAGCAGCTTGCGATCGAAAACGCCGAATACGGCATCCGCGCCAACACGATCCTTCCCGGACTGCTCGATACGCCGATGGCCGTCGACACGCGCGCCAGCGTCTTCGGCCGTGCGCGCGAGGACGTGGTGGCCGAGCGCAACGCCCGCGTGCCCTTGCGCGCGCGCATGGGCACCGCCTGGGACGTCGCGAATGCCGCGGTATTCCTGGCGTCGGATGAGGCTGGCTTCATCACGGGCGTGGAGCTGCCGGTGGACGGCGGCGCGCTCGTCAATATCGTGCGCTAGGCCGGCGCGATGCTGGCATCGGATTGCGTAATCGTGGGAAGCGGCGCGGGCGAGGCCGGCGCCGCTCAATTTTCTCTTGGAGCATGGCATGGACAGTAAGCAGGGATTCAATCCGGTCACCCCGGAAACCGTGGCGGCGGGGCATCGCAACCGGCGGGCGACGTTGGGCGACGACTATGTGAACCAATCAATTGCGCGGGCCCAGGAGGACGATTTCTTCGCGCCCTTGCAAGAGGCCGTGACGGGCCTGGCGTGGGGCGCCGTCTGGGGCCGGCCGGGGCTGAGCGCCAAGCATCGCAGCCTGGTCACGGTGAGCGTGCTGGTGGCGACCGGCCGCCGCCATGAGCTGGCGCTGCACATCAACGGGCTGCTGAACAATGGCTGGACGCGCGAAGAGCTGCAGGAAATCCTGCTGCACGCCGCCTGCTATTGCGGCATGCCTGCCGCGGTGGACGGATTCCGCGTCGCGAAGGAAGTGCTGGATGCGCGCGCGGCAAAGAAGACGTAAGCCGATTCCCGGCTGACGCGAGTCCGGCGGACGCAGAGCCGCCGGCGATTACGACAACGGAGACAAGATGACCTATCAAAAGACATGGGGGAGAGCGCTCGTCCGGACATTCGTGTTCGCGGCGGCGCTGGCGGCGGGCGCCGCCCAGGCCGACACCTATCCCAGCCGGCCGCTGACCCTGCTGGTGCCGTTCACCGCCGGCGGCGCCACCGACGTGCTCGCGCGGGCCTTGGCCGAAGGCTTGGCCAGGCAGATCAAGCAGAGCGTGGTGGTCGAGAACGTGCCCGGCGCGGGCGGCTCGGTGGGGCAGTCCAGGGCCGCGCGCGCGGCCCCGGACGGCTATACGCTGCTGCTGGGCAACGTGGGCACCCTGGCGGCCAACGCCTCGCTCTATAAGAACCTGAACTACAACGTGCTGAAGGATTTCGTGCCGCTGGCGTCGGTCGGGGACGCGCCCCAGGTGCTGTCGGTGCGGGCGGGCCTGCCGGCCGCGACATTCGACGAATTCGTGGCCTATGCGAAAGCCAATCAAGCGACCATGAACTTTGGGACCGCAGGCGTCGGATCGGGTTCGTTCCTGGGCGGCATACTGCTGAACGCGGCTATCGGCGTGAACATTCTTCCGATCCACTATCGCGGCGCAGCGCAGGCAACCGCCGATGTGATGGCCGGCCACATCGACTACACCGTGGAGAGCAGCAGCACGGCGGTCAGCTCGATTTCGTCGGGCAAGATCAAAGGGTTGGTCGTGATGCGCGGCGAACGCGTCAAGGTGCTGCCCGGCGTTCAGGCTACCAGCGAGACCTCGTATCCCAAGCTGCACTACGACATCTGGAACATGATGCTGGTGCCCAAGGGCGTGCCCCAGTCGGTGGCCCAGCAGCTCAATGCCGCGATCAACCAGGTCTTGCAGACGCCGGAAATTCAGGCGCGCTACGCCGAAATGGGGGTGGCGCTGCCCACGGCCGAGCATCGGTCGCTGAAAGGGGCGGCCGAACTGCTGGAGTCGGAAGTGGCGCGCTGGAAGGAACTGCTGCACGCGGCGGGCATCGAGCCTGGCGCGACCTGAAGCCGGCGCCGGCCGTGGTGGAGCAGCACTGGTTCGCGATGGCCCGCCGCGCTTGCGACGGCCATCGCAGCCTCAGGCGGCTTGCGGCAGCAGGGCGCCGATGCGCTCCTGCCGCTCCAGCCCCCAGATCGTGCCGATCAGGCCGCGCAGTTCCGGTTCGGTCGCGGCGTCCGCGTAGCGGCCCAGGCTGAGCGTCTTGTCCTCGATCTCGGGGCGGCTCAGGGTGTTGCCCGGGTCGCCCTTGGGCTCGTCCACGCGGCCATGCAGCTTGCGGCCGTCGCGGGTGTAGACCGTGACCTTGCCGATCCAGCGCTGCGGGTAGGCGCCGTCGACTTCCGGGTCCAGCTCCATTTCCACCTTGCCGCGGAAGGCCGCGACGGCGGGATCGTCCAGGCCGGCATCGAATTCGGCCAGCCCGGCGCGGCCCTGCCGGGCGATCAGCGCCAGCACCGTGCCCATCGAGAACTTGGACTGGTGCACGGTTTGCGGATTGACGACAGGCCCGAGGACGTCGATGGCGCCCTGGTGCACATGGGCCACCACGCGTTCGACGTCGGCCTCGGTCAGGCCGTTGTCGCGCAGCGCCTGCTGCAGCGCGTCGGCCGCCGGATGCGTGTGGCGGCAGGACGCATGGAACTTGAATGAGGTTTCGGCCAGGGCCCAGCGCTCGCCGAGGCGGTCGCACAGGCGGCTGGGGTCGGCGTCGGTGGACATGCCGGCGGCCATGCCTTGCGGGCCTTCCAGGATGTGGCGGGCGCCGGTGAAGCCTTCGCGGGCCAGGTAGGCGGCGGTGATGCCGTCGGCCGCGGCCTTGGCGGTGTGCAGTTGCTTGGAGTCCGCGGCGTCGCGCAGGAATTCCCACAGGCCGGCGGCCTGGGTGCCGGCCGAGCCCAGCGCGTGCAGCATCTGTTCGGGGGAGAGCTTGAGGAGCCGGCCGGTGGCGACGGCGGCGGCCAGCGTGCCCGCGGTGCCCGTGGTGTGGAAGATCTTGTAGTGCGAGCGGCCCAGGAATTCGCCGACGCGGATGCCGACTTCATAGCCGGCGACGGCGGCGGTGAGCAGGTCGCGGCCGGAACTGCCCAGCGCCTGCGCGACGGCCAGGGCGGGCGGGAACACCACGGCGGCGGGATGGAACACGGACCCGTTGTGCACGTCGTCCTGTTCGACCACGTGCGCGGCGGCGGCGTTGACCATGGCGGCGAACAGGGGCGTGGTGCGGCGGCGGGTGATCAGCACCTCGCTGGGACCGTCGGCGGGGCCCATCGCGGCGGCATAGCGGTCGATGGCCTGCACGGCGCGGGCGGAGGCGCCGGCCAGGATGGAGGCCAGGCAGTCCAGCAGCAGGTCTTCGGCGCGGCGCAGCACCGGGGCGGGGATGTCTTCGTAGCGCAGGTTGGCGGCGAAGGCCGCCAGTTCGGCGCTCAGGTGCGGGGTGTCTTTGGCTGCGGTCATGGTGGGAGGAGTCGGGTCAGAAGGAGCGGGGCAGGCCCAGGATGTGTTCGGCGACGTAGGACAGGATCAGGTTGGTCGAGATGGGCGCAACCTGGTACAGGCGGGTCTCGCGGAACTTGCGCTCGACGTCGTATTCGGTGGCGAAGCCGAAGCCGCCATGGAATTGCAGGCAGGCGTTGGCGGCTTCCCAGGAGGCGTCGGCGGCCAGCAGCTTGGCCATGTTGGCCTGGGCGCCGCAGGGTTCGTGGGCGTCGAACAGGCGGCAGGCTTCGTAGCGCATCAGGCTGGCGGCTTCCACGTTGATATGGGCTCGGGCGATCGGGAACTGCACGCCCTGGTTCTGGCCGATGGGGCGTCCGAACACCATGCGCTCCTTGGCGTAGGCCGTCACCTTGTCGACGAACCAGTAGCCATCGCCGATGCATTCGGCGGCGATCAGCGTGCGTTCGGCGTTCAGGCCGTCAAGGATGTACTTGAAGCCCTTGCCCTCTTCGCCGATCAGGTTTTCCTCGGGGATCTCCAGATTGTCGAAGAAGAGCTCGTTGGTCTCGTGGTTGACCATGTTGGGGATGGGGCGGATCGCCATGCCGTGCTTGACCGCGTGGTGCAGATCCACCAGGAAGATCGACATGCCTTCGGACTTGCGCGTGACCTGGTCCAGCGGCGTGGTGCGCGCCAGCAGGATCATCAGGTCGGAGTGCTGCACGCGCGAGATCCAGACCTTCTGGCCGTTGATGACGTAGCGGTCGCCGCGCTTGACCGCGGTGGTCTTGATCTTGGTGGTGTCGGTGCCGGTGGTGGGCTCGGTGACGCCCATGGATTGCAGGCGCAGCTCGCCGGCGGCGATGCGCGGCAGGTACTCGCGCTTCTGGGCCTCGGAGCCATGGCGCAGCAGGGTGCCCATGTTGTACATCTGGCCGTGGCAGGCGCCGGAGTTGCCGCCGCTGCGGTTGATTTCTTCCATGATGACCGAGGCTTCGGTCAGGCCGAGGCCGGAGCCGCCGTATTCCTGGGGAATCAATGCCGCCAGCCAGCCCGCTTCGGTCAGCGCGCGGACAAAGTCCTCGGGATAGCCGCGTTCTTCGTCGATTTTGCGGAAATACTCGCCGGGGAATTGGGCGCAAAGGTCGCGCACGGCTTCGCGGATGTCCTGATAGGCGTGAGAGGCGTGGGGCATAGGGCTGCTGTTCTGATTGGGGGAATGGTTCGGTACAGCATCGAATGTGCCGCAAGGGCGCGCCCCTGCCAATTCACAATTCGTTAATACGGGGTTCCTGTTCGCAAAAGCGGTTTCATGACGGGCGTTCGTCATGGCCGCCACGAGGTTGTGTCAAGAAATTGCCAAACTGGGTGTCCATAATCCGTGGCACTGCCGCACTGGCGGCGAGGTCACACACGGACGGATATGCGGAAAAATCTCAGGGTCACAACGGCGTTGTCGGCCATTCTTGCGTTGTTTGTGGTGCTGTTCGCCGTCGCCGCGGCGGCGGGCATCACCGTGCTGCGCGACAACCGCGCGGATATCGAGGCCCTGGGCCGCGGCAGCATCGAGCGCGCCAGCGACCTGGCCGACATGACCAGCAGGCTGTTCCAGGCGCGCGCCGCGCTGACGGACGCCAAGACCGCCATGGAAGGTGGGCTGGAGGAGGCGCGCAACGATTCCCTGGCGCAGGTGGACGGGCTGCTCAAGCAGGCGGCCGCCAGCCTGGCGCGCCTGCGCGCCAACCCGGACGAGAGCGCGCAGGGCGCCCCGCTGTTTGGCCAGGTGCTGGCGGCGCACGCCGCCTTCGCGGACCAGACGCTGGTTCCCATGCAGAAGGCGATCCAGGGCTGGAACGGGATCGAGGTCAACCGCCTGACGGACAAGGTGCTGCCCGCCAGCGGCGCGGCCTATGTCAAGCAGGCGGACGCCTATCAGGCCTATGCCCGCGAACAGGGCCAGGCCGCGGTGGCAGGCGCCAGCCGGACGCTGGAGCGCGTGATCGCGGTGGCGGCGGGCGTGCTGGCCTTCGTGCTGGTGCTGGCCGTGCTGATCAGGCTGGCGTTCCGCCGCAGCATCGTGCGGCCGCTGAACGAGGCCGGCGCGCATTTCGACCGGATCGCCGACGGGGACCTGACCGGCGCCATCGCGCTGCGCGGCGACAACGAGATCGGCGTGCTGTATTCAGCCATGCGCCGCATGCAGACGGGGCTGTCGGCCGCGGTGGCCTCGGTGCGCCAGGGCGTCGAGGAGATCCATACCGGATCGGGCGAGATCGCCGCGGGCGGCGCGGACATGTCGGACCGCACCGCCCGGCAGGCGGGCTCCCTGCAGGAGGCCGCGGCCAATATGACGCAGCTTGCGCATACCGTGCAGACGACGGCCGGCAATGCCGACCTGGCCAGCCGGCAGGCGCTGAGCGCCACGCAGCTGGCCCAGCGCGGCGGACAGGCGGTCCAAGAGGTGGTGCAAAGCATGCAGGGCATCGCCGACAGCGCGCGCCGCATCGGCGAGATCGTGGGCGTGGTGGACAGCATCGCCTTCCAGACCAACATCCTGGCGCTGAACGCCGCGGTGGAAGCGGCGCGCGCGGGCGAACAGGGCAAGGGATTCGCCGTGGTGGCGGGCGAGGTGCGCTCGCTGGCGCAGCGCAGCGCGCAGGCCGCCAAGGAGATCAAGGGCCTGATCGACGATTCCGCCTCGCGCGTGCAGGCCGGCGTGCGCCAGGTGAACCTGGCGGGCGACACGATGCGCGAGATGGTGACCTCGGTGGACCGCGTCACGCAGATCGTGGCGGAGATCTCCAGCGCCACGGCCGAGCAGGCGGCCGGCATTGCGTCGGTGAACGACGCCGTGGCGGACATCGAACGCTCCACGCAGGAAACCGCCGCCATGGTCGAGCAGACCGCGGCCGCGGCGGCGGCGCTGGAAAGCCAGGCGCAGGGCCTGCAGCGTGCGGTGGCCGTGTTCCAGATCGCGCAGGCGGCGCAACAGGCCGCGCGCCAGGGCTCAGCCGGCGAGCTGCGGCAGGGCGGCGCCGGTGTAGCGCTCGGTCACCAGCGACAGGTTCCCATGCTTGACCTTGTGCTTGACATGGGCAGCGGCCGACGCGATGTCCTCCGGGCGGATGCGCTCGCATAGGGAGGGCGTGACGGTGAGCGCGCCCACGCCCAGCGTCACGAACGGAAAGAAGCGCGGCACGCCGTAGCGGTCTTCGGCCTCGATGCCGCCGTTGCGGCGGCCCTGGTCGTCGTACAGGTCGACGG
This sequence comes from Achromobacter sp. NPDC058515, assembly GCF_042721735.1. Taxonomy (NCBI): domain Bacteria; kingdom Pseudomonadati; phylum Pseudomonadota; class Betaproteobacteria; order Burkholderiales; family Alcaligenaceae; genus Achromobacter; species Achromobacter sp. NPDC058515. Next base: position 325,466 of record NZ_JBHXNI010000002.1, on the reverse strand, counting down.
CGCGCTCGTTGAATTCCGCGATGATGCGCTGGATGCGGTCCATCCAGTCCGGGCTGCGCAGCAGCACCACGAAGTCGTCGCCGCCCACATGCCCGACGAAGTCGCGCTGCGGATCGCAGTGGCGCTTGATGAGCTCGGCGGTCAGCATGATCATGTCGTCGCCGCGCCAATAGCCGTAGACGTCGTTGAAGGGCTTGAAGTTGTTCAGGTCGCCGTAGCAGATCGTGAAGTCCGCGGCGTCCTCCAGCAAGGTGGCGATATGCCGGCTGATGGGGATGTTGCCCGGCAGCGAGGTCAGCGGATTGGCGTAGCGCGCGGCCTCGATGCGCATCTCGGTCACGGAGCGCACCAGCGTCTCGCCGGTGGACAGGCCATCGTAGCGGCCGTCCCGCGTGATGATCAGCCCGTCCATCAGGTAGCGCTGGTCTTCCGAAATCAGGACGTGGCTCAGCTGGTCGATGGAGACGTTCAGGTCCACCAGCACGGGCTCGGCGTTCATGAAGGTAGAGCACGCGTCGCGCCCGAACAGTTCGCGCGTGTAGCGCTGGGCGTAATGTTCCGAGAAGTCGCGCCGGTTGATGATGCCCACGGGCCGGTTGTCGCCGTCGACCACCGCCACGGCGTGCAGGTTCTTGTGCTCGACGAAGAGCCGCTGCACGTCGTCGTTGGTGTGCTTGTTCAGCAAGGCGGCCGGGGCCTCGACGCGCAGGCTCGCGGCGGTGCCGCCCGCGGACCGTTGCGACAGCGGGGCGGGCGAGCGCAACCGCAGGGAGTCGCGCAGGGGCGGAGTCAGCTCCGTCAGCAGCGTTTCGTCGGGCATGCCCAGGAACCAGCCTTGCGCGTAGCGGATGTCCATCTCGCGCACCACGGCCAGGTCCTCGGCGGTCTCGATGCCCTCGGCGACGATGGCCGTGCCCAGGTGTTGCGCGACCTTCAGGATGGCGCGCACCATGTTTTGCTTGCGGTCGTCGTGGCCGATGCCGTCGAAGAAATAGCGGTCGATCTTGACCAGGTCGGGCTGCATTTCGGCCCAGAGCTGAAGATTGGAGTTGCCCACGCCGTAGTCGTCCAGCGCGATGCGCATGCCGGCCTCGCGCAGACAGGCGAACGCGCTGCTCAATTCGGCCATGCGCTCGGACAGCGGGTCCTGTTCGGTCAGTTCGACGATGATGCTGGCGGGCTCCAGCGAGCAGTTCTTGAGCAGGCGGGCCGGCATCTCCTCGCCCCACAAGGTCCAGTAATGCAGCAGGGCCGAGCCGGACAGGTTCAGGAACAGCTTGCCGGCGGCGTCGTTCTGGTGAAAGCCCTGGGCGCCCGCCCGGAAGCTGGCCAGTTCAAGCTGCGGATGCAGGCCCTGGCGGCGCGCCTCGGCGAACAGGGCGTCCGGAAAGTGCAGGGCGGTGTCGGCCGGGCCGCGGATCAGGCTTTCGTGGCCGTAGATGCGGCTGTGGGACAGGTCGACAACCGGCTGGAAGCGCGGCCGCAGCAGTTGTTCGCGCAGGATTCCCGCCAGGTTTACGTGTGGGGGCGCGCCGTCCCGGGAAGCCAGGGGCGCGTGGGCCGCAACCGGCCTGGGCAATGCGTGAAGTGAGTTCATCGCCGGTGCTTTTAGATACGATCAGTGACAAGATGGGCCATATTGACAACAAAATATGTCTGCGTTGTTGCGCCGATACGTGACGCGCAATCTTCGATGGCTGTTACAAAAGTGTCAACAGAGAATTGATCTGCCCATGGGCTGCACAGGGATATCGTGCAACGGGCCGCCGGGCCGGCCCGCCGGCCTATACAATTTGCCCTATGACATCCCCCAAGATTCCCGATTCCCTGCGCCGTGTCGTCCTGGCGTCCAATAATGCCGGCAAGCTGCGCGAATTTTCCGCCTTGTTCGCGCCCCTGGGCATCGAACTTGTGCCTCAAGGCGAGCTGGGCGTGCCCGAGGCCGAAGAGCCGCACGTCACGTTCGTCGAGAACGCGCTGGCCAAGGCCCGCCATGCCAGCCGCCTGACCGGCCTGCCGGCCCTGGCGGACGACTCCGGCCTGTGCGTGGCCGCGCTGGACGGCGCGCCGGGCGTGTATTCGGCGCGCTACGCCAAGATGCACGGCGGCGAAAAATCCGACGAGGCCAACAATGCGCTGCTGGTGCGGAAACTGGCCGGCGTGGCCGACCGCAGCGCCTGGTATGTGGCGGTGCTGGCGCTGGTGCGCTCCGAGAACGATCCCCGGCCGCTGATCGGCGAAGGGCTGTGGCACGGCGAGATCATCGACCTGCCCGAAGGCGCCAACGGCTTCGGCTACGACCCGCATTTCTATCTGCCCGACATGGCGCTGACCGCCGCCTCGCTGGACCCCGAGGAAAAGAACCGGGTCAGCCACCGCGCCCGCGCGCTGCGCGAGCTGCTGAGCAAGCTGAACCAGGCTTGACGAGGGCGCCCCCGGGCGCCAGGAATTCCGCATGTCCATCACCATACCCATCCGCAACGACATGGGCGCATCGCCATCGCGCCTGATCGTGCCGGCCGGCGCCACGCTCACCAGCCTGCCGCCGCTCTCGGTCTACGTCCACGTGCCCTGGTGCGTGCGCAAGTGTCCCTATTGCGACTTCAATTCCCACGCGGCGCCCGGCGAGATCCCCGAACGCGCCTACCTGGATGCCTTGCGCAGCGACCTGGAGCAGGCGCTGCCTTCCATCTGGGGCCGCCAGGTGGTGTCCGTGTTTATCGGCGGCGGCACGCCCAGCCTGCTGTCTTCGGCCGGCCTGGACGAGCTGCTGGCGATGCTGCGCGCCTGTCTGAACGTCTGGCCGGACGCCGAGATCACCATGGAAGCCAACCCGGGCACCGCCGAGGCCAGCCGCTTTCGCGACTATGCCGCCAGCGGCGTCACCCGGTTCTCGCTGGGCATCCAGAGTTTCGACGATGCGCAGTTGAAGAAGCTGGGGCGCATCCATGATTCCGCCCAGGCCCGCGCGGCGATCGACATGGCGCAGCGCGCCGTGGCGCGCGTAAACCTGGACATGATGTTCGCGCTGCCGGGGCAGACGCTGGACGCCTGTCTGGACGACTTGCGGCAGGCCGTGGCCTTCGGCACCGAGCACCTGTCGCTATACCACCTGACGATGGAGCCCAACACCGTCTTCGCGAAATTCCCGCCTGAAGACCTGCCGGACGACGACACCAGCGCGGCCATGCAGGACGCGGTCGAGTCCGAACTGGCCGCGGCCGGCCTGGCCCGCTATGAGGTGTCTGCCTACGCCAAGTCCGGCGCCCGCTGCCGCCACAACCTGAACTACTGGGAATTCGGCGACTACCTGGGCATCGGCCCGGGGGCGCACGGCAAGCTGTCGTTCCACGACCGCATCGTGCGCGAGGCCCGCCTGCGCAGCCCCGACTCGTGGATGCAGGCGGCCATGGCGGGGAATGGCAGCCACATTGCCGAAAGCCGGCAGGTCGGTCCGGACGAACTGCCCTTCGAGTTCATGCTCAATGCGCTGCGGCTGAAGGACGGCGTGCCCACCACGACGTTCACCGAGCGCACCGGCCTGTCCGTGGCCGTCATTGCGCACCAATTGGAGGCAGCCTCGAAACGGGGCTTGCTGGACGCCGATCCCACACGCTTGCGGGCGACGCCCTTGGGGTGGAGGTTCCTCAATGACCTGCAGGAAATGTTCCTGTAGCGTTTCGGCACCAAGATGGGGCAAGCATGCCCCGTCTTTTGCACCATTATGGTGCTACATTTTTCCGTTACCGCGCTGCCTTCCCCGGGGAATCCCGGGGGTAGAACCTGGCACGCTTATTGCTTCCCTCTTTTATGCCAGTCGACGGGCAAAGCCCTCGACCCTTTTATCTAATGGAGATGACATGGCAAGCCCGAAAGACGTCCTGAAACAGATCGCCGATAACGAAGTGAAATTCGTGGATTTCCGCTTTACCGATACGGTTGGCCGTGAGCACCACGTTTCCGTGCCCACCTCCGCGATCGATGAAGACAAGCTGGAAAGCGGGCAGGCCTTCGACGGTTCGTCGATCCCGGGCTGGAAGGGCATCGAAGCCTCCGACATGCTGCTCATCCCCGACTGCTCGACCGCCAACCTGGATCCGTTCCGCGAAGAGCCGACCCTGATCCTGTCGTGCGACGTCGTCGAGCCGTCGGACCTGAAGGGCTACGACCGCGACCCGCGCTCGCTGGCCAAGCGCGCCGAAGCCTACCTGAAGTCCTCCGGCCTGGGCGACACCGCCTACTTTGGTCCGGAACCCGAATTCTTCGTGTTCGACGGCGTGACCTGGAACACCGACATGTCGGGCACGTTCGTCAAGATCAAGTCCGAAGAAGCTCCCTGGTCCTCGGGCCTGGAATTCGAAGGCGGCAACACCGGCCACCGTCCGGGCGTCAAGGGCGGCTACTTCCCCGTTCCGCCGGTCGACTCGTTCCAGGACATGCGCTCGGAAATGTGCCTGCTGATGGAACAGATGGGCGTGCCGGTCGAAGTGCACCACCATGAAGTGGCCGCTCCGGGCCAGCTCGAAATCGGCACCAAGTTCAGCACGCTGGTCCAGCGCGCCGACTGGACGCAGGTCGTCAAGTACGTGGTGCACAACGTAGCTCACGCCTATGGCAAGACCGCCACGTTCATGCCCAAGCCCATCGTTGGCGACAACGGTTCCGGCATGCACGTGCACCAATCCATCTGGAAGGATGGACAGAACCTGTTCGCGGGCAACGGCTATGCCGGCCTGTCCGAATTCGCCCTGTACTACATCGGCGGCATCATCAAGCACGCCCGCGCCCTGAACGCCATCACGAACCCGGGCACGAACTCGTACAAGCGCCTGGTCCCGCACTATGAAGCGCCGGTCAAGCTGGCCTACTCGGCCCGCAACCGCTCGGCCTCGATCCGCATCCCCTACGTGGGCAACCCGAAGGGCCGCCGCGTCGAAGCGCGTTTCCCGGACCCCCTGGCCAATCCGTACCTGGCTTTCTCGGCCCTGATGATGGCCGGCCTGGACGGCGTGCAGAACAAGATCCACCCCGGCGATCCCGCCGACAAGAACCTGTACGACCTGCCGCCGGAAGAAGACGCCAAGATCCCGACCGTGTGCTCCTCGCTGGAGCAGGCGCTGGAAGCCCTGGACCAGGACCGCGAGTTCCTGACCCGTGGCGGCGTGTTCAGCAACGACATGCTCAACGCCTACATCGACCTGAAGATGGGCGATGTGAACCGTCTGCGCATGACGACCCACCCGGTCGAATTCGACATGTACTACAGCCTCTGATGTTTTGAGGCTGTGGCTGGGGGGAGCGCGATGATGTAGGCAGAAACCAGGGCCCACACCACGCGCACCGCCAGGTCGCGGCTCGACGAATTGCCCGCCAGGCGCCGCGCCCGGCGGGCAGGGCGCCGGGTTCCGGCGCCGCCGTCGCGGACGCGTTCCGCTTTCCCCTGTCCATTCGGGTACGTTGAAAAATGAATGTAGAAGCTCTCGATCTGCTTGCCACGTCCGTTTTCCTGGTTAACGAGCGCGGTCACATCGAATACGCCAACGCAGCCGCCGAAGATCTGTTCGGCCGCTCGCGCAAGCAGCTGGGCGGGCACTCCGCCGCCACGCTGTTCGACAACCCGGAAAACATCCAGTCATCGATCGACCGCGCCGCGGGCGGACGGTATGCCGACGTGAGGCAATTGGCCTCGTTGCGCCGCGCCGCCGAATCCGTGGAAGTCGCCGTGACGACGGTGGGCCTGACCGGCCAGCGCTGGCCCGTGCTGATCGAGACGCGCGAGATCGAGCAGCGCGTCCTGGCCGACCGCAACCACCGGCTGGTCGACGAGATCGAAGCCCACAGAGAATTGCTGCGCAATCTTGCGCATGAAGTGAAGAACCCCCTGGGCGGCTTGCGCGGCGCCGCGCAATTGCTGGAAGCCGAGCTGCCGAGCGCGGCGCTGGCCGAATACACCCAGGTCATTATTTCCGAAGCCGACCGCCTGCAGGCGCTGGTGGACCGCCTGAGCGGCCCGCAACGTGTGCCGCTGAACGCGCGGCCGGTGAACATCCATGAAATCTGCGAGCGCGTCTGCGCGCTGATCCAGGCCGAATTCCGCAACGACGTCACCATCCTGCGGGACTACGACGCCTCGGTGCCCGACCTGAAGGGCGACGCCGCCCGGCTGATGCAGGCCGTCCTGAACGTGGCGCGCAACGCCGCGCAGGAACTCGTGGCGCGGCCCCAGGGGCCGGAAACGGCGCCCGGCGTGGTCACGCTGCGCACGCGCGTTGCGCGCCAGGTCATGCTGGCGCACAGGCAGCACCGCCTGGCGCTGGTGCTGTCCATCATCGACAACGGTCCCGGCGTGCCGGACCACATCCGCGACCGCATCTTCCATCCCCTGGTCACGGCCAGGGCTGGCGGCACCGGCCTGGGCCTGAGCCTGGCGCAGGACTTCGTGCAGCAGCACGGCGGCATCATCGAATTTGAATCCCGACCGGGGCGCACCGAGTTTCGCCTGGTCCTACCGATGGAGCCTGCACACTGATGAAACCCGTATGGATCGTCGACGACGACCAGGCCATCCGCTGGGTCCTCGAAAAGGCCCTGGCCCGCGCTGGCGTCCCCACCCGCAGCTTCTCCCAATCGGCCGATGTGCTGGAAGCGCTGTCGCGCGACACGCCGGTGGCATTGGTTTCGGATATCCGCATGCCCGGCGGCAATGGCCTTGAGCTGTTGCGCCAGCTCAAGGAGCGCCATCCCGGCTTGCCGGTCATCGTGATGACCGCGTTCGCCGACCTGGACAGCACCGTTTCCGCCTTCCAGGGCGGGGCGTTCGACTACCTGGCCAAGCCGTTCGACGTGAACGAGGCCGTCGCGCTGATCCAGCGCGCCATGCAGGAGTCCACGCAGCCCGAGAGCCCCGAAGGGCAGGGCGACGCGGCGCAGAACAACGAGCGCTGGATGATGACGCAGTCGTCGTCCACCGCCATGCAGGAAGTCTTTCGCGCCATCGGCCGGCTGGCCCAGTCCAAGGTCACCGTCCTGATCACGGGCGAATCCGGCACCGGCAAGGAACTGGTGGCCCGCGCGCTGCACGGCCACGGCGTGCGCGCCGGCGGCCCGTTCGTGGCGCTGAACGCGGCGGCCATTCCGCGCGATCTGCTGGAAGCCGAGCTGTTCGGCCACGAGCGGGGCGCCTTCACGGGCGCGAACAACCTGCGCCGCGGCCGCTTCGAGGAAGCCCACGGCGGCACGCTGTTCCTGGATGAAATCGGCGACATGCCGATAGAACTGCAGACGCGCCTGTTGCGCGTGCTGGCCGAAGGCAGCTTCTACCGCGTCGGCGGCGCGCAGCCCGTGCGCGTGGACGTGCGCATCGTGGCGGCCACCCACCAGCCGCTGGAGCAGCGCGTCGAGCAGGGCCTGTTCCGGGAAGACTTGTTCCACCGCCTGAACGTGATCCGGCTGCGCCTGCCGCCGCTGCGCGAGCGCGTGGAGGATATCCCGGCCCTGGCCCAGCACTTCCTGACCTCCAGCGCCCGCACGCTGGGCGTGCCGGTCAAGCGCCTGACGCCGGAAGCCCTGGCCGTGCTGACGAAGTTCGATTTTCCGGGCAACGTCCGGCAGCTGGAGAACTTCTGCCACTGGCTGACGGTGATGGCGCCGGGGCAGACGGTGGACCGGGGCGATCTGCCGCCCGAGATCCGGGCCATGGAGCATCAGCAGCTGGCGGGCTCCGCGCCGCTGCGTCCTGCGGCTCCGGTGGCCGGCATCGGCACGGTGGTGCAGGCGGCCTCCGCCGCCGCCGTCCCGGACGACGGCGCGCCGCGCAACTGGCAGGATTCCCTGCTGCGCGATGCGCAGTACCGCCTGGAGCGCGGCGAACCCGCCGTGATGGCCACGCTGACGCGCCAGTTCGAGAAGATCCTGCTGCAAAGCGCGCTGGACGCCAGCCGCGGCCGCCGCGTGGAAGCGGCGTCGCGCCTGGGGATAGGCCGCAACACCATCACGCGCAAGCTGCGCGAACTGGGCATCGAGGACGAGTAAGCCCGCAAGGGCGTTGCCGCAGGGCAGGTGTCTGACACCGCCGGGGCAGGTGAGGCAGGTGTCTGACACCCCCGAGACACCGTTTCAAGCTGACGGCCGTCTCGCCCGGGTGTCAGACACCTTCTCAAGAACCCGCCTCGTCACCCCATGCCGAGCAGGCTCTCGCTCAGGCGCGGCGACTTCAGCTTCTCACCGGTGTCTGACACCCCCGGGGCAGGTGGGGCAGGTGTCTGACACCCCCGAGACACCGTTTCAAGCTGACGGCCGTCTCGCCCGGGTGTCAGACACCTTCTCAAGAACCCGCCTCGTCACCCCAAGCCGAGCAGGCTCTCGCACAGGCGCGGCGACTTCAGCTTCTGCAGCCACCACTTCAAGGCTTCGCCCGGCGGCTCGGCCCGCCAGGCGTAGGCCACGTGTTCCGTCAGGGACATGCCTTCATCCGTTTCGCACACCACCAGCAGGCCCTGCGTCAGGAAGGGGGCGGCCAGCGTCAGCGGCAGATAGCCGCAGCCCAGGCCGCGCACCTGCGCCTCGACCTTGGCCTGCATCGTCGGCATGACCAGCGTGGGCTGGTCTGCCAGGATGCCGCGCGATTGCGGCGGCAGGTTGCGCGACGTGTCCGCCACCACCACGGCGCAATAGCGGGTGATGTCCGCGCGGCTCAGCGGCTGGGGCAGGGATGCCAGCGGGTGGTGGGCCGCCACGCAGAAGGCGAACTGCGTCAGCCCGATGGCCTGCGAGCGGTAGGGCCCGGTCGGTTCGCCCGCGGCGCCCGCGCCGATGACCAGGTCCGCTCGGCCGCCGGTCAGCGCATCCCAGTTGCCGCTCAGGACCTCGCTGGAAAAGCGCAGGGTGGTGGCGCTGCCCACCGCGTGGAATTCGTCGATCAGGTCGTAGAGCGGCCGCCACGGCAGCACGGCGCTGACGGCGATGCGCAGCTCCACCTCCCATCCCGTGGCGATGCGCTTGACGCGGCAGGCCAGGTCGTCCAGCGACTGTAGGACATGGCGTCCGTCCTTGAGCAGGGTCTCGCCCGCCGGCGTCAGCAGCGCGCGGTGCCCGGAGCGGTCGAACAGCAGCACGTCCAGCCCGTCTTCGAGCTTGCGGATGGAATAGGTGACGGCCGACGGCACCTTGCCCAGCTCGCGCGCGGCCTTGGCGAAGCTGCCGTGGCGAGCGATGGCGTCCACCAGGATGAGCAATTCAGGGGTGATGGGTTGCATGGCTGGGCGGGAAACAAGAGTATTCAAAAAATTTGAATGATTTCGTCAAAATATAGCGCCGAAACCGGGGCCTGGCACGCGCAGAATATCACTCATGCCGGGGTTGCAGCCAAACAGACGGGCCAAAGAAGCCCAAGACTGCGCCCCAAACCATTCATATTATTGAAACAGGAGTCCACAATGCTTACGATTCGCCGCGCTGCCGAACGGGGTCACGCCAACCATGGGTGGCTCGATTCGTTTCACACCTTTTCCTTCGCCAACTACTACGACCCGACTCACATGGGCTTCGGCGCGCTGCGCGTGATCAATGACGACCGCATCGCCGCCGGCCGCGGCTTTGGCACGCACGGCCACCGGGACATGGAGATCATCACCTATGTGCTGAACGGCGCGATTGCGCATAAGGACAGCATGGGCAGCGGCTCGACCATCCAGCCGGGCAACGTGCAGCGGATGAGCGCCGGCCGCGGCGTGATGCACTCGGAGTTCAACCCGCTGCCGGATACGGAAACGCATATGCTGCAGATCTGGATCGAGCCCGACGTCGCCGGCATCGCGCCGGAGTACGAAGAGCGCGCTTTCAGCGATGCGCAAAAGCGCGGCCGCCTGCAGGCCCTGGTGTCGGCCGACGGCGTGGATGGTTCGATGAAGATCCACCAGGACGCCCGCCTGTACGCCGGCCTGTTCGATGGCGATGAATCCGCCGCGCTGACGCTGGCCGCCGGACGCCGCGTCTGGGTCCATGTGGCGCGGGGCAGCCTGACCGTCAACGGCGCGGAACTGTCCGCCGGAGACGCCGCGGCGATCACGGACGACACCCGTGTCGAGCTGTCGGGCGGCAAGAACGCCGAAGTGCTGGTGTTTGACCTGGCTTGATGCCACCTGCCGGGCGGATCGAGATATCCGCCTGGCTTCCTTCAATTCATGCGGCCGTCAGGCCTTAAGATGGCCTTTGGCCTATTCATGCGGAGCATTCCACCATGTCGACCTTGTCCGAAGCAGGCGAAAGCCAGATTGAAACCGTCGTGGTGCCGCGCACCAGCGACCTGGGCGGATTTTCCGTCCGGCGCGCCATTCCGTCCGCGCAGCGCCGCACCGTCGGGCCGTTCGTCTTCCTGGACCACATGGGTCCGGTGGAATTCGATGCCGGCTCTGGCATAGACGTGCGGCCGCACCCCCATATCGGCCTGTCCACCGTCACCTATCTGTACGAGGGGTCGATGGTGCATCGTGACGGCGCGGGCCATACCCAGACCATCCTGCCCGGCGAAGTGAACTGGATGACCGCGGGCCGGGGCATCGTGCATTCCGAGCGCTCCTCGCCGGAAAGCCGGCTGGCCCCGCAACGCCTCTGTGGCCTGCAGATCTGGGTGGGCCTGCCCAAGGCGCACGAGGAAACCGATCCCGGCTTTACGCACTACGGGCTGGACGCGCAGCCGGTGGTCGAAGGCGAGGGCGTGCGCGCCCAGGTGGTGGCAGGTTCCCTGTTCGGCAAGACCTCGGCGGTCAAGACGCTGTCGCCCCTGTTTTACGGCGATCTGCAATTGCAGGCGGGCGCCACGACGGTGCTGCCGGCCGAGCACGAGGAGCGCGCCGCCTACCTGGCGCAAGGCGAGGTCGAGATCGACGGGCAAGCCTACGAAAGCGGGCGCCTGGTCGTGTTCGCGCCGGGCAAGCCCGTGCAGATCCGCGCCAGGACCGCCGCGCGCTTTGCGGTGCTGGGCGGCGAGCCTTTGGATGGTCCGCGCTTTGTCTGGTGGAACTTCGTGTCCAGCAGCAAGGACCGCATCGAGCAAGCCAAGCAGGACTGGCAGCGCACCCGATTCGACCAGGTCGTGCCGGGCGACGAAACCGAGTACATCCCGCTGCCGGAACCGCGTGCCTGATCGCGGCGGGTTTCCCAGGCGGCAGGAGTAACTTTTATATTGATATTTTGAAGGTTACACTGTCGCCGGAGGCCAGCATGCACACTACTCACGCACCCGAATTCAGGCAGTTGGGCGATCACGTCGCCCTGGACATGATCAACACCATCGAGCAGGGCGACGCCGGTCCGCTGGACCGGTGGCAGTCCGACGCGGACGTGCAGGCCTGGCTCGCCCTGTCCGGACTCGCGCCCGGGCAGGCTGCGGCGCCCAAGGGCCTGCTTGAAGGCGCGCGCGCCTTGCGCGAGACGGTGCGCGCGCTGGTGGCGCAGCGCAAGGCGGGAGAACCGCTCAAACTCACCGCGCTGAACCGCGCGCTGGCCGCGGGCGGCAGCCATCTGGCGCTGTCCGCCACGGACGACGGCGGCCTGGAACTGGCGCGCCATTATCCATCGCAGACGCCCGCGCAATGGCTGTTGCCGGCGGCGGAAGCGGCTGCCGATCTGCTTGCCCACGGCGATTTCGGCCTGGTGCGCAAATGCGAAAGCGATGCGTGCTCGCTCTGGTTCTACGACCGTACCCGCTCCCATCGGCGCCGCTGGTGCAGCATGGCCTTGTGCGGCAACCGCCACAAAGTCGCTGCGTTCCGGCAGCGCGGGGCGACAGGCGTTTCGTCCTGAGACGCGATGCTCCGTATTGCTTGTTCCAGCCCGGCGATTGCCGGGCTTTTTCGTGTGCGGCTTGGGCGCGGTGGGGAAGGGGCGGCCCGCGCTGGAGTTCTTAGTAACCATTAAAAATGCAGTTGACAGGTTACTAAGAATGCGTAGACTGTGTCTTGAAGCTTCGCCACCCGCCGTTTTTCCTCTTGCCCGCACCTCGGAGATCCTCATGACCGCCCAAGCCCACACCCCCATCCACTATCGCCATGCCCAAGCCGACGGGCTGCGTTTCTTCTACCGCGAGGCAGGAGATCCGCAAGCGCCCGTGCTGTTGCTGCTGCATGGTTTTCCCAGCTCTTCGCATCAGTTCCGCAATCTGATTCCGCAACTGGCCAGCCACTTCCGCGTGATCGCCCCCGACCTGCCCGGATTCGGCTTCACGCAAGTGCCGGCCGAACGCAACTACCGCTATACCTTCGACAACCTGGCCAAGTCCCTGGAAGCGTTTGTCGACGAGCTTGGTCTGACCCGCTATGCGCTTTACTTCTTTGACTACGGCGCGCCGACGGGCCTGCGCCTGGCGCTGGCCCATCCCGAGCGCGTGACGGGCCTGGTGTCGCAGAACGGCAATGCCTATCTGGAAGGGCTGGGAGACGCCTGGGCGCCGATCCGTGCGTACTGGGCGGATCCCTCGCCGGCCAACCGCCAGACGGTTCACGACGCCGTCCTCCACCTTGAGGGCACGAAGTGGCAGTATGTGCATGGCGTGGCCGATCCCGAGAGCATCGCGCCCGAGAGCTACACGCTGGATGCGGCCTTGCTCGAACGGCCCGGCAACAAGGACATCCAGATGGACCTGTTCCTGGACTACGCGAACAATCTGAAGCTGTATCCGGCGTTCCAGGCGTTCTTTCGCCAGTCCCGGCTGCCGACCCTGGCGATCTGGGGCCGTAACGATCCTTTCTTCATCCCGCCGGGAGCCGAGGCGTATCGGCGCGACAATCCGGATGCCGTCGTCGAGCTGCTGGACACCGGCCATTTCGCGCTGGAAACCCATGGCCAGTACATAGGCCAGCGTATCGTCGAGGTGCTGGGCCGCTGATGATCCTGGGCACGTTGCCGGGGCCGCCATGCGCGGCCTTTTTTGAGGAACCGCCATGACCCGCCATTTCGACGATCTGCAGCTGGGCAGCATCGAGATGTTCTGCCTGGGTGCTGGGCTGCATCGCAATGCTGGCGGTGATGTTGACGATGTGGCCGTCGAGGTTGCCGGCCATATGCGCCACGGTCTGTTGGGTGATATGGAAGAAGCCCTTCAGGTTCGTGTCGATGATGCGGTCCAGGTCCTCGTCGGTGTACTCGGCCTGGGGCTTGGGGATGAAGATCCCGGCATTGTTGATCAGCACGTCGATCTTGCCGAAACGCCCGATGGCCTGGCGCACGATCTCGCGGGCCGTGCTGGCCAGCGCGATGTCGCCGGCGACCGGCGGCGGCGTCCAGCCGTTCCATGCTGCGGGCATTGCCCACCACGCTAGGGGGCGGCGCGCGGGCGATAAACGCCCGCGGCGGAACATGAATTGATACCTGGAGGAACAAGCGCGGGCCGGCGGCGCAGGCCGCCCGCGCGGCAGTATGATGCGCCTCCCGACCTCAATAACAAACGGGATGGAGACACTATGCATCGCCACACTACGAATGCGCTGCGCGGCTTGGCCGCGCTGGCGCTGATCCACGGCGCCTCGTCGGCGCTGGCCGCCGGATATCCGGCCAAGCCGATCACCTTCATCGTGCCTTACACCGCCGGCGGCACGACCGACCTGGTCGCGCGCACGGCAGGCCAGAAGGTCGCCGAGAAGCTGGGCCAGCCCGTGATTGTCGAGAACCGCCCGGGCGCGGGCGGCAACATCGGCATGGACGCGGTGGCCAAGGCGGCGCCGGACGGCTACACCATCGGCTTTGGCGCGATATCCACGAATGCGCTCAATCCCTTCGTCTACCCGTCCATGCCGTTCGACCCGACCAGGGATTTCACGGGCGTCAGCATGCTGGGCGCCTCCACCGTGGTGCTTGAAGCCGGGCCGTCGCTGAAGGTGGACAGCGTCAAGGATCTGGTGGCCTACGCCAGGCAACACCCCGGCACCGCGTTCGGCACGCCGGGCGCGGGCACCTCGATGCACCTGGCGGGCGTGATGTTCGACCAGCTGACCGGCGCCGGCATGCAGCACATTCCCTACAAGGGCAGCGCCCAGGGCCTGAACGATCTGCTGGGCGGACACCTGCCGGTGATGTTCGACAACCTGCCTGCTTCGCTGCCGCACATCAAGGCGGGCAAGGTCCGCGCGCTGGCGGTCACGGGCAGCAAGCGCGCGCCGGCCTTGCCGGACGTGCCGACGCTGGCCGAGCTGGGCTATGAGGCCGCCGTGGTGGATCCCTGGTTCGCCGTCTATGGACCGGCGGGCATGTCGCCCGAGGTCGCCGGCAAGCTGAGCGAGGCGTTCCAGTGGGCGTTGGCCCTGCCGGAAGTCAAGGGCAAGCTGGAACAGGCCGGCTTCATGCCCTATGGATCAACGCCGCAGGAAGTGGAGCGCCTGACCCAAAGCCAGCACGAGGCCTTCAAGGCCCTGTCGCAGAAGGTCAAGCTGTCGGCGGACTGATCCGCCGGGCGGGGCGCTAGCGGCCGCGCGCCAGCGCCTGCTCGCGCTGCTCTTCGAGCGCCTCGCGGCGGATGAAGTCGCGCACGAAAGCGTCGGCGGGGTGGTGGTGCAGGTTGTAGGGCGTGTCCCACTGCGCGATCCGCCCTTCGGACATTACGCCGATGCGGTCGGCGATGGCGAAGGCTTCGGCCTGGTTGTGCGTGACCAGGATCGCGGTGTGGCCGGTGGTCTTCAGAATGTCGCGCACCTCGAAGGCCAGGCGCTCGCGGGTGTCCACGTCCAGGTTGGAGAACGGCTCGTCCAGCAGCAGCAGGTCGGGCGAGGGCGCCAGCGCGCGCGCCAGCGCCACGCGCTGCTGCTGGCCGCCCGAGATCTCGTGCGGATAGCTGTTGGCGGCGTGCGCCAGCCCCACCAGCTCCAGCATTTCCTCGACCCGGCGCGCGCGGTCGGCTCGCACCAGCTTGCGCAGCCCGAAGGCCACGTTCAAGGCCACCGTCAGGTGGGGGAACAAGGCGTAGTCCTGGAACATCATGCCGACGCGGCGCAGTTCGGGCGCCACCTGTTCGGTTGCCGAGGAAATGACGGCGCCGTCGAGCAGGATGCGTCCGGCGCGCACCGGCTCGAAGCCGGCAATGGCGCGCAGCACCGTGGTCTTGCCGCAGCCGGACTCGCCCAGCAGGCAGCCGATGTGGCCGACGGGCAGGCCCAGCGTGAGGTCCTGGACCACCGGCTTCAAACCGGCGGGCGTGTCGTAGGCAAGAGAGATATGGTCGATTTCTAGCAGATCGGGCACGATGATCAATGTCCCATTTTCAGATTGGTGCGCGCCAGCAGGATGACGGGCAAGAGGCCGGCCAGCACGATGGCCAGCGCCGCGACGGCGCCTTCCTCATACGTGCCGCGCGCGGCTTCGGCATAGAGCCAGGTGGCGAGCGTGTCGAAGTTCATGGGCCGCAGCAGCAGCGTGGCGGGGAGTTCCTTCATCGCATCCACGAACACCAGCAGCGCGCTGGCGGCCAGCGCCGGGCGCAGGAGCGGCAGGTGGACGCGGCGCAGCGTGCCGCCGGAGGTCTCGCCCAGCAGGCGCGAGGCCTGCTCCAGCGAAGGCGGGATGCGCGCCAGGCCGGCCTCGAGCGCGCCCGTGGAGATGGCCAGGAAGCGAATCGCGTAGGCGCACACCAGCGCGCCCATCGAGCCCATCATGAACAGGCCCGCCCCGCCGAACACCTTGGAGACCGCCGTGTCGATCCAGACGAACGGCGTCAGCAGGCCGATGGCCAGGACGGTGCCGGGCACCGCATAGCCCAGGCTGGCGATGCGGGCGCAGGCGCGGCCCGGATTGAAGGTGGCGCTTTCGCGCAGGCTGCGGCCCGCCCAGGCGACCACCAGGCCGCACAGCAGGGTGACGATCGTGGCGCTGAACGCGACGATCAGCGTGTTGCTCAGGCCGTTGATCAGCTGGTCCGATACCCCGCCCACCAGATGCAGGCGCTTGGAGGTTTCCGCGATCAAGTACACCGCCGGCGCGACAAACCCGATCACGACCGGGATCCAGCCCAGCACCGCGGCAATCGCGGCCGGCACGCCGTGCAGCCGGCGCGGTTGCATGGGCCGCATGCGCTGGGTGTTGGCGTAGCGCTGGCGCTTGCGCCCGTGGCGCTCCAGCATGATCAGCCCGATCACGATCGCCAGCATGGTCAGCGCGATCTGCGCCGCGCCGGCCAGGTCCGAGCGCGTGACCCAGGTGGTGTAGACGGAGACGGTCAGCGTCTGCACGCCCAGGAATTCGGAAGCGCCGATGTCGTTCAGCGTTTCCAGCAGCGCCAGGCTCACGCCCACCACGATGGCGGGCCTCGCCAGCGGCAGGGCGACGCGGCAGAACACCGCCACGCGGCCCGCGCCCAGGGTGCGGGCGGCTTCCAGCAGGCTGGCGGCCTGCGTCATGAACATGACGCGGGTGCTCAGGTAGACATAGGGATACAGCACGAAGCCCAGCACGAAGATCGCGCCGTAGATCGAACGCAGGTCGGGCAGGCGGAACTGGCGGGGGCTGTCGTAGCCCAGCAGGGCGCGGATCGCCGTCTGGACCGGACCGATCGGGTGGAGCAGGTCCAGGTAGGCGAAGGCGATGATGTAGGTCGGCACCGCCAGCGGGAGCAGCAGGGCCCAGGTCAGGATGCGGCGCGAGGGGAAGTCGTAGGCCGTCACCAGCCAGGCGGCGCCGGTTCCCAGCAGGGTGACCACGATGCCCACGCCGGCCAGCAGCATGGCCGTGTTGGCCAGGGCCTGCGGCAGCACGTAGCTGGCCAGGTGCTGCCAGTGGGCCAGGCTGCCGCCCAGCGCCCACCAGCCCAGCGTCAATAGCGGAGCCAGGACGGCCAGGGCGATCAGGGCGGCGCCGGCCAGCCAGCCGGCCCCGCGTTCAGTCCAGCGCAGACGCAGCGGCCGGGGCAAGGAATCTGTATGCATGCTTCAAAGTCGGTTGCATCAATGGCAAGGCCTGTTCCCCCAAAAAGAGGGAACAGGCCCTACGCGCGGCCCCGGTCGCGGGGCGCGCGCGTGTCACTGCCGCGTGGTTGCGCCACGCCGGAGGGCATGGCGATCCACGGGCCTATCAGTTGTCGAAACCGACCTTGTCCACCAGTTCGCTGGCTTGCTTGCGATGCTTGGCGATCTCGGTCAGGGGCAGGGGGTCGACCTTGAGTTCGCCAAAGCTTGCGATCACGGGGTCGAGCTTCACGCCCTTGCGCACCGGGTATTCATAGTTGGCCTGCGCGTACAGGGCCTGGGCCGGTTCGGACACCAGGAAGTCCAGCAGCTTGATCGCGTTGGCCTTGTTCGGCGCGTGGGCCGCCACGGCCGCGCCGCTGACGTTCACGTGCGTGCCGCCGCTCTTGGCGTTGGCGAACGTCGGGCGGATGACCTTGATGGCGTCGCCCCACTTGCGCGCGTCCGTGCCGGGTTCGGCGTTCTTCATGTGGCCGACGTAATAGGCATTGGCCAGGCCGATGTCGCAGATGCCGCCCAGGATGTCGCGCGCCACGTCGCGGTCGCCGCCGGCAGCCTTGCGGGCCAGGTTGGCCTTCACGCCGCGCAGCCACTTTTCGGTGGCTTCCGCGCCGTCATGCGCGATCATCGAAGCGACCAGCGCGGTATTGTAGGGATGCTGGCCCGAACGGATGCAGACCTTGCCCTTCCACTTGGGATCGGCCAGGTCTTCGTAGCGGAAGGATTCCAGCTTCAGGTCCTTTTCCACGTACAGCACGCGGTCGCGCAGCGACAGGGCATACCACTTGCCATCGGCGCCGCGCAGGTTGGCGGGGATGACGGATTCCAGGGTTTGCGACTTGACGGCCTGCGTCACGCCGCCGTCCACCAGGTCCAGCAGGTTGCCGATGTCCACGGTCATCAGCACGTCGGCGGGCGACTTGGCGCCTTCTGCCTTCACGCGTTCCAGCAGGCCGTCCTTCACGAAGACGGTGTTGACCTTGATGCCGCTTTCCTTGGTGAAGGCGTCCAGCAGCGGCTGGATCAGCTTGGGTTCCCGGGTGGTGTACAGGCTGACTTCATCGGCGGCGTTGGCCGACACGGTGAAGGCGGCGGCGCCGGCCAGCGCCAGGGCGCGAAGCAGCGAATTCAATTGGGGACGCTTGATCATGAAGGAACTCCGGCAAAGGCTGGAACGAGGAAAGCCGCGGCACACAAGCGTGTCCCGCCGCTCAAAACGGTCTGCTAACGAAAATGATTATCAACTGAGAATGCGACGATAACAGGAAGCAAAGCCGTGTTCAACTACACGTAAGCCGATGGTTCAAGACGTTGATCCCCATCAATACGGCATAAGGGTATTACGGAATAATGAGAGCAGTTATCATCGAGACCCTGTAGAATAGGGTCAACCCTAATGCCGTCCCGCGTCCTTTTTGCGGCACGGAATGACCTCGCGGCGCAAGCCCGGCCTTCCGGCCTGGCCCCAGTCCCGCCCTTACTCAATACGACATGGCTGCTTTCAATACTGAGCGCGTACTAAGCGTGCACCACTGGAACGACACCCTGTTTTCCTTCACCACGACGCGTGATTCGGCCTTGCGGTTCCACAACGGCCACTTCGTGATGATCGGCTTGGAAGTTGAAGGCAAGCCCCTCTTGCGGGCCTACAGCATCGCCAGCGCCAATTACGAAGAGAACCTCGAATTCCTGAGCATCAAGGTGCAGAACGGCCCGCTGACCTCGCGTCTTCAGCATCTGAAAGAGGGCGACACCATCCTCGTCAGCCGCAAGCCGGTCGGCACGCTGGTCGTGGACGACCTGAAGCCCGGCAAGCACCTGTTCCTGTTCGGCACGGGGACCGGCCTGGCGCCCTTCATGAGCATCATCAAGGACCCGGACGTCTACGAACGCTTCGACAAGGTCATCCTGGTGCACGGGGTGCGCTGGGTCAGCGAGCTGGCCTACGCCGACTTCATTGAAAAGGAACTGCCGAACAACGAGTTCTTCGGCGACATCGTGCGTGAAAAGCTCGTCTACTACCCGACGGTGACCCGCGAGCCCTTCCGCAACCAGGGCCGCATTACGGAACTGATGGAAAACGGCAAGCTGTGCGCCGACATCGGCATTCCGCAGATCAACCCCGAAACCGACCGCGCCATGATTTGCGGCAGCCCGCATATGCTGGCCGACATCAGCGCCATGCTGGACAAGCGCGGCTTCACGGTGTCGCCGGGCGTGGGCCAGCCGGGCGACTACGTGGTCGAGCGGGCGTTCGTGGATAAATAAGCCGCATCGCGGCCCTGCCGTGGACTTGGTTGAACGGAATAGCAAAAAACCCATCGCAAGCGCGATGGGTTTTTTGCATGGGCGCCCGGCAAGTGCGTCCGGCATGGGTGCACCCCTATGGGCGCAAGTCCGCCGTTCTTCCATCCGGGGCTACCGCGACTTGCGAAATCCCAACCGCTCGAACCGCCCTGTACGAATTCGCATGCCGGGCGCTGCGGCGGGGGGCAGCCTACGAGGGCCGTCCCCTATGCCGACTTTCGATAGTTTGGCGGCGTGATTGCTCTACGGCTGCGGAAGTCGTTGATCGTTGTTTTCGGATTCTTCTGATGGTCTGGCCTCGCACCATTTGAATAGACTCAACACTACTTCAAATGTCTGGAGCAAACATGGCCGGCCGCCCCATCATTCGAATCGGCGACAGTACTTCCCATGGCGGGACTGTCTTGCAGGGAGTCAGTCTCTACACTATTGATGGCCGGATTGCTTCCGGATTGGGGCATCTGGTTAGCTGTCCGAAGTGCGAGGGAACGTTTCCCATCATGCAGGGGGTGGCCAGCTTCACGGTGGATGGCATTCCATTGGCGGTTGAGGGCATGCAGACTTCGTGCGGCGCGACGCTGATCGCCAGCCAGCGCATCGCGGTGCTTGATCCTGGCCCGGGTGGCGTTACTTGGGCGGGTAGCGTTACGGAAGGATTAGCGAATGGGTTTGTGGGTAGTGCAGGCACTGGCCTGCCATTATCCAAAGGGCTGCGGCAGGAGGCCTGTAGTCATCCTGATACCGTGATAGCTATTGCCGAGTACATCGTCGAGGAAATGAAGGCTAATCCGTTTTCCGAACAGGGGACGAAGATTGCAGCCGCGAATAGCGCAGATCCTGACGCGCAGACCGCCGAGTGGCATCAATTACCCTGGTATGCGCAACTAGGGGGGCAAGCCCGACTACTACGGCGCGGCAGCGGGCCAGAAGTCGGCCGCGTATGCGATGTGGGCTGAACGAGTTGCGCCCAACAGGCCATGGGACCACAAACCCATCTTGCGTGAGAATCTTAAAAAAAGGGGAGTCTTTAACGAAGGGTGGCAAAAGTACGGGAGCTACGACTATTTTTTTGACATATGGTCAAATATTCACTATGGCTATGTCGGCGTTGCGCTCGGGTTTAGCGCGGCAGAGTTAATCAATGGCGCTGGGCTAGCTCAGGCGCTGGATGATGCCTATCGAGGCCTTAGAAAGTTGGAACCTCTCTCCATGCAAGACCATCCCGGAAATGGTCCTTGGCCGGCTAGCGCGGATGATGTGCCGGATCATATTTCTATCAAACTTGGCTGTGATCTGTTCGTGGCGGCCAAACCCCACGAGCTAACGGTGGATCTACTGCTGCAACGTATTTCGGCCATACCGCTGCCTTGGGGGCTGGGTGAGGACAAGGCGAAAAGACCCCATAACTGTCATCGCTGATCCGAGGGATGCAATGCGTTTTCTGCTGAAATTTTTCGGCATTACCCTTGGGCTAATCGCGGCGTTGTGCGCAAGCATTGCGGTGTGGGGGGCGTTGTCACCGGTCGTGGTGTTGCACTATGAGAGCGGTGCAACTCAGCCTCTGGGGTATTTCTTCAATGACAATCTCCACATTACGAAAGCCGGGCTTGTGCCAGGAGAGACGGTTAAATTTCCCACGGCGATGTTCCCAGGCCCTGATATGTGGATTCTGCTCTCCTTTCCCTGGGAAGATGGTGACCACCTAGAAATAACCAAGCCATTCGATCGTATTGATGTATTCATCCGGCCAGGTGGAAAAATTGAGCGTACGGTGATCCGAAACCGCTTTTTCTCAAGGTTTACGGAACCTACAGCGCAATGCGATCCCTGTTAGTTTTGCTAATCATCCTCCTTAGTCCGATCATCATATTCATGACGGGTATCTTGCTGACCTTCCCCAGTGAAAGCCCTGATCGCCTGGAGCTTACAAAACCCTTTAGTCGGGTCGAGGTGTACATCGGTCCTGGGGCGAAGATTGAACGGACAGTAATACGCGAAGATTTCTTCGCCCGCTTCTGAACGATTGCGAAGGCTCAAGAGCGGGCGGTTTGTGCCCGTTTCCTTTTCTTCGCGTTGCATAAACGAAGCCCCGATACGGATTCTCCGATCGGGGCTTGTGCATGTGCGCCCGGCATTGACTCACTCCTGCGGTGCAAGTCCCGCCGAATCGCCCACTCGGGACCCGCTTACCGGGTCGCGTGGCAGGGGCACAGTGTATTGAGCCTGCCGCTATGCCGATTGAAGCGCCGGCGTCGCCGCCGGCTCGCCTCATTCCGGCTGGATGCCCGCCTTCTTGATGATGTCGCCCCACTTTTTGGATTCCGCTTGCTGGAACTGCGCCAGCTCGTCCGGGGTGGACGTGGCGGGGTCGGTGCCCGTTTGCGAGTAGAACTGCTGCGCGGGCTTGGTCTTGGTGGCGTTGACCAGCAATTCGTTCAGGCGCTTGACCACGTCGGGCGGCGTGCCGGCGGGCGCGTAGGCGGCGAACCAGTAGCCCATCTCGTAGCCCGGGACGCCGGCTTCGGCGATGGTCGGCACGTCGGGCGCCAGCGGCGAGCGCGCCTGGCCGGTGACGCCCAGCGCGCGCAGCTTGTTCGACTTGACCTGGGGCAGGCCGGTGGCCGTGTCCGTGATCATCATGTCGATCTGGCCGCCCAGCAGGTCGGTGACGGCGAGCGGGTTGCTCTTGTAGGGCACGTGCAGCAGTTGGACGCCTGCCATCTGCTGCAGCAGTTCGCCCGCGATGCGGCTGCTGGAGCTGCCGCTGCCAAAGCTCAGCTTGCCGGGCGATTGCTTGGCCTGAGCCAGGAATTCCCCGACCGTCTTGGCTTGCGAGCTGGGGTTGACGACCATGATCTGGCCGCCTTTGCCCAGCAGCGTCAGCGGCGCGTAGTCCTTGACCGGGTTGTAGGTCAGCGTCTTGTACAGGTGTTCGTTGGCGGCGTGCGTGGTGTTGGTGGTGATCAGCACGGTGTAGCCGTCCGGGGCCGCGCGGGCGCCCGCGGCGGCGCCGATCATGGCGCTCGCGCCGGGCTTGTTCTCGATGACCACGGCCTGGCCAGTCTGTTCGGTGACGCCCTGGCCGATGGCCCGGCCGATCTGGTCGGTGGCGCTGCCCGCCGCGAACGGCACGATGAAGGTGATCGGCTTGGCGGGGAATTGCGCCATGGCCGTCAGGGGTAGGGTGGCGGCCAGCAGCAGGGCCAGCCGGCCCTTGGAAGCGATGCGCATGTGTGTCTCCTGGTGTTTTTTTATGGGAACTGAAATCAGGCGGCCGCGGGGCGGTCGCCGGGTATGTCTGGCAGCCGGCTCGCCAGCTCGGGGCTGACCTCCACCGTCATGTCCAGCAATCTGAAAGACAGGCTCTTGCCGTGCGTGTCGAGGTTGAGGGCGTCGTTGACGCCGCCGTCCAGCACGCCCTCGAGCACGAAGTTCATGGCATGCAGCATCGGCAGCACGTAGCGCGTGACGCGCCTGGGGCGGCGGTAGGCGAACCAGGCCGCGACCCGCGCCTCGGTGACCTGCGCGGCCAGCACGTCGTGGCATTCGGGGTCCCAGGCGATGAGGCTCAGGTTCGAGATATCGCCCTTGTCGCCGGAGCGGCTGTGGGCCAGCCGGTACAGCGGGACGGCCAGGGTCGCGGGTTTCGGGCTCATGGCGCGATCTCCTCCAGGAAGTTCCAGCCGCTGTGCACGGCCTCGCGGGGAATGGTGCAGGACATCATGTTCAGGCGCGGGCGCAGCGCGGTGCGCACGCCGCCGCCGCCGGCCGGGCCGCAGGTGTACAGCGCCGTCACCTCGCGCAGCACGCGCTCGGCCTGGGCGCGGTCCGCATGCTCGCCGGCCAGCCGTAGCCGCACGTCGCGGGCGTGGCCGTCGGACAGGGCGCGGCGCATGTCGCCCGCGTCGTCGCCCAGGATGCTGATGGCGCCGATCAGGTCAGCGCGCAGCCTGAATGCTGAGCCCAGGCGCTGTTGCACGATATCGGCGGCCAGCCGCGCGCGCGCTTCGGCCTGCACGCCGGCATAGGAGATCTCCGCTTCGGCCAGCCAGCCGCCGCGATAGCACACGTTCACCTTGAGTTCGGCGGGGCGGGCATGGCCGGTGATGCCGCGCACCGCGACGCGGTCGCCGCCCAGCTCGACGACGTGCGCCTGGCTCAGGTCGGCCACCACGTCCGGCGTCAGGTAGCGGGCCGGGTCATGGACTTCATAAAGCAATTGTTCCTTCACGGTCCGGGCGTCCACGGCGCCGCCCGTGGCCGCGGCCTTGCCGATGACGAATTCGCCGTCGGCCTGGATTTCCGCAATGGGAAAGCCCGCGGCGTGCACGTCGGGCACTTCCTTCAGGCCGGGCACGCAGAAATAGCCGCCGGTGACCTGCAGTCCGCATTCGAGCATGTGGCCGGCCATGGTGGCGCGGCCCAATCGCGGCCAATCGGCCGGGTCCCAGCCAAAGTGCGCCAGCGCCGGGCCCAAGGTCAGCGAGGGGTCGGCGACGCGGCCCGCCACCACGATCTGGGCGCCCGCCGCCAGCGCCTGCGCGATCTCGGTAGCGCCCAGGTAGGCGGTGGCGCTGACGATGTCCAGGCCGTCCAGCGCGGCGCCCAGGCGCTCCGCCAGCAGGGCGCGGTGGGCGGGCGTGTTCAGCGCGTCGCCGTGCACCACGGCGATGCGCGGGACGGGCAGGCCTTGCTCGCGCGCCAGTTCGGCGATGCGCCGCGCCGCGGCGGGCGGATTGGCGGCGCCGAAGTTGCTGACGATGCTGATGCCGTGGCGCAGGCAGTCCGCCAATACGGGGGCGACCAGTTCATCGAGCAGCGGCTCGTAGCCGCGGTTGGGGTTTTCGTTGCGCGCCAGTTGCGCCAGCGCCAGCGTGCGTTCGGCCAGCGTCTCGAAGATCAGCGTGCCGCCGCCTTGCGCAGCCAGGGTGCGCACCACGGCCGCGGCGCCGTCGCTGCGGTCGCCGGAAAATCCGGAGGCGCAGCCTATGAGCAGGGGGGATTGAGACATGAGGGGTCCGGTCGGCAGTGCACAGGGTTACGGGCCCACTATAGGCAAGCGCCGCTCATCAGTAAAATAGAAAGATCGGATCAATTAATTCAAGAAAGCCATGAATCTATCCGCCCGGCAATTGCGCGCTTTCGTGGCCCTGGCCGATGAAAAGCACTTCACGCGCGCGGCGCAGCGCTGCCACCTGACGCAGCCCGCGTTCAGCGCCCTGATCCGGTCGCTGGAAGACAGCGCGGGCCTGCGGCTCTTCGACCGCAATACGCGCCATGTGGAGCTGACGGCCGAGGGCCGGGTGCTGGACGCGTCCGCGCGCCGCCTGTTGGCCGACATGGACCTGGTCATGGGCGACCTGCGCGACCATGCCGCACGCCGCCGGGGCCGGGTGGCGCTGGCCGCGCTGCCGTCGCTGGCGGCCGGCTGGCTGCCCGGCCTGCTGGCCCGCTTTCACGACGAGCATCCGGGCATTGTGGTGGACCTGCGGGACGCCTTGCTGGATCCTTGCCTGGACATGGTGCAGAACGGGGTGGTCGACTTCGCCGTGGCGTCGCGCCGCCCGGACATGACCGACCTGGACAGCGACTTCCTGCATGCCGACCGCTATTTCCTGGTGTGCCGCGCCGACCATCCGCTGGCAGGCCAGAGCCGGGTGCGGCTGCGCGACGTGCTGCGGCACCCCCTCATCCAGCTTGCGCGCGGCAGCAGCGTGCGCAAACATCTGGATGAGGCGCTGGGCGCCGACGCGCCCCTGCCGGTGTTCGAAGTCGAACATCTGGCGACGGTCACGGGGCTGGTCCGGGCCGGGCTGGGCGTGTCCGTCGTGCCCGCCATGACGCTTTTTCATTTCCGCAGCGACGACTTGCGCATCGTGCCGCTGGCGGGCCGCGCGCTGACCCGGCCGCTGTATCTGGTGCGGCGCAAGGGCCGCGGGCTGTCCGTGGCGGCGCAGGCGCTGGTTGAACTCTTGATCGCGCATCGGGGCGATATCGGCGGCGCGGGCCATCAGGCGGATGCCTGAAACCCGTCTTAGGCCATCTCTACGGCCAACCGCCACTTTCGCAAATGTCTATTGCTGTTTAAACTTCGATAGTTGTAGCTTCTATCCGTCACCTGAAGGATTCCGCCCATGAGCAAGCAAATCATCCATACCGACGCCGCGCCCGCCGCCGTTGGCCCTTACTCGCAAGCGGTTGCCGTTAGCGGCACCAAGACTGTCTACCTCTCGGGCCAGATCGGCCTGGAGCCGGGCACCGGCGACCTGGTCTCCGAAAACTTCGACGCCCAGGTGCGTCAGGCTTTCGCCAACATGCAGGAAGTCATCACCGCCGCGGGCGGCACGCTGGACAACGTCGTCAAGCTCACGCTGTTCCTGACCGACCTGGGCAAGTTCACGGCCGCCAACGCCATCATGGCCGAGATCATTCCCCAGCCGTTCCCGGCGCGCTCGACCATCGGCGTGGCCAGCCTGCCCAAGGGCGCGCAGTTCGAAGTCGAAGCCATCCTGGTCCTGTAAGGACGCGCCCGGACGTTTCATTCCAGGGGTTCGTTCCTTCATGCCGGCCGCGGCCGTGGCCTCCAAGCGACCCGGCGCCGACAAGAACGGCGCCGGCAAACCGATGACGGATACAGAGCGCAAGCTCCGTAACCTGGGCTTGGTGCTGCCCGAGGACTTCGCGCTGCATCTGCCGCTGCGCTACGAAGACGAAACCCGCGTGATCCCGATCAGCGCCCTGCGGCCGGGCTATGCCGGCCAGGTCGAGGGCGAGATTACCAAGTCCGAGGTGCAGTACCGGCCCCGGCGCCAACTCACCGCCACCCTGGCCGACGAAAGCGGCGAACTGCAGCTGCGCTGGCTGAATTTCTATCCCAGCCAGCAAAAGCAGATCGCCGTGGGCAAGCGCCTGCGCGCCCGCGGCGAGGTGCGCGGCGGCCTGTTCGGCCGTCAGATGGTGCATCCCCGCATGACCAGCGCGGACGCGCCGCTGCCCACGGCGCTCACGCCCGTCTATCCCACCACCGAAGGGCTGCCGCAGCTGACCCTGCGCCGCGCCATCGCGCAGGCGCTGGACCGCGCCGACTTGTCCGACACCTTGCCGGACGAGGCGCGCGCCCGCTACGACCTGCCGCCCTTCGAGCCCGCCATCCGCGCCTTGCACACGCCGGCGCAGGGCGAATCCGAACAGGCCCTGCTGGACCGCGTGCATCCCGCCTGGCGGCGGATCAAGTTCGACGAGCTGCTCGCCCAGCAGCTGTCCCTGGCGGCGGCGCGCGCGGCGCGCCGTGTCAAGGAAGCGGAATCCCTGCCGGTCCAGACGCGGGCGGGCGGACTCGTCGCCAAGCTGTATGAGACGCTGCCGTTCAAGCTGACCGGCGCGCAAGAGCGCGTGGTCCAGGAGATATCCGCCGATCTGGCCAAGCCGTATCCCATGCACCGCCTGCTGCAGGGGGACGTGGGCAGCGGCAAGACCGTCGTGGCCGCCATCGCGGCCGCGCAGGCCATTGCCGGCGGAGCGCAGGTGGCGCTGATGGCGCCCACGGAAATCCTGGCCGAACAGCACTTTCGCAAGCTGGTGTCGTGGCTGCAGCCGCTGGGCGTGAATGTCGCCTGGCTGAGCGGCAGCCTGAGCGCCAAGGCCCGCCGCACCGCAGCGGCCGCCGCCGCCGACGGCAGCGTGCAACTGGTGGTGGGCACGCAGGCGCTGATCCAGGACCATGTCGAATTCCACCGGCTGGGCCTGTCCATCGTGGACGAACAGCATCGCTTCGGCGTCGGCCAGCGCCTGGCGCTGACGCGCAAGGGCGAAACCGTGCGCGGGCGCATCGTGCCGCATCAGCTCAACATGAGCGCCACGCCCATCCCGCGCACGCTGGCCATGACCTTCTTCGCGGACCTGGACGTGTCCGTGATCGACGAGCTGCCGCCGGGCCGCACCCCCGTGGTGACCAAGCTGGTCTCGGATGCGCGGCGCGAAGAAGTGATCGCCCATATCGCCCAGGCGGCGCGCGGCGGCCAGCAGGTGTATTGGGTCTGTCCGCTGGTCGAAGAGAGCGAGGCCCTTGAACTCCAGACCGCCGTGGACACCTATGAAGGCATGCGGGCTGACCTGCCGGACCTGCGCATCGGCCTGGTGCATGGCCGCTTGCCGCAGGCCGAGAAGGCCGCCGTGATGCAGTCCTTCCGCGAAGGCGAGGTGGACCTGCTGGTGGCCACCACGGTCATCGAGGTGGGCGTGGACGTGCCGAATGCCTCGCTGATGGTGATCGAGCACGCGGAGCGCTTCGGCCTGGCGCAGCTGCATCAGCTGCGCGGGCGGGTAGGGCGGGGCACGGCGGAATCGGTGTGCGTGCTGCTCTACCAGACGCCGCTGTCCCAAGTGGCGCGCGAACGCCTGCGCGCCATGTTTGAAACGTCGGACGGCTTTGAGATCGCCAGGCGCGACCTGGAGCAGCGCGGGCCGGGCGAGTTCCTCGGCACGCGCCAGTCGGGCATGGCGCTCTTGCGCTTTGCGGACCTGGAGACCGATGCCGCCATCGCGGAAGACGCGCGCGACGCGGCCGTCTGGCTGAGGGCCGAGCACCCGGCCGCCGTCGAGGCGCACCTGGCGCGCTGGATGCGCGGCCGCGAGGACTTCCTGCGCACCTGACCATGTCCGCCACGAAACTTAATCCAGCAAGCGCCGGCCGCAGGGCCGGCGCATAACCCCCGGGGGCGTAGTCCACCATGACTCTCACCGAACTGAAGTACATCGTCGCCGTCGCGCGCGAACGGCATTTTGGCCGCGCGGCCGAGGCCTGTTTCGTCAGCCAGCCGACGCTGTCGGTCGCCATACGCAAGCTGGAAGACGAGCTGGGCGTGACGCTGTTCGAACGCGGCGGCGCCGAGGTGGGCGTGACGCCCATCGGCCAGCGCATCGTGGCGCAGGCGCAGAAGGTGCTGGAAGAGAGCGCCAGCATCAAGGAGATAGCGCGCCAGGGGCACGATCCGCTGGCCGGGCCCTTGCGCGTGGGCGTCATCCACACCATCGGCCCGTACCTGCTGCCCAAGCTGGTGCCGGTGCAGATCGGGCGCACGCCGCAGATGCCGCTGCTGCTGCAGGAGAACTTCACGGTCCGCCTGGTGGAGCTGCTGCGCCAGGGCGAGATCGACTGCGCCATCATGGCCTTGCCGCTGCCCGAGGCGGGCCTGGTCATGCAGCCGCTCTACGACGAGCCCTTCGTCGTCGCGGTGCCCAATGACCACGAGTTTGCGCAGCGCAAGGCGATCGACGCGCAGGACCTCAAGCAGCAGACCATGCTGCTGCTTGGCAGCGGCCATTGCTTTCGCGACCAGGTCCTGGAAGTCTGCCCGGAACTGTCGCGCTTTTCGGCCGCCAGCGACGGCATCCAGCGCACCTTCGAAGGCTCGTCGCTGGAAACGATCCGCCATATGGTGGCCGCCGGCATCGGCGTGACCGTGCTGCCGGTCACGGCCGTGCCCGAGCACCCGCCCTCCAATAGCCTGCTGCGCTATGTGCCTTTCGACGGCCATGTGCCCGAGCGCCGCGTGGTGCTGGCCTGGCGCCGCAGCTTCCCGCGCCTTGCCGCCATCGAAGCCCTGGCCCAAGCCGTGTATGAATGCGAGTTGCCTGGCGTGAAGATGCTGGCGGGCGAGGTCGCGGCGGTGCAGGATTGATTCGCGCCACGCCCGGGAGCGCCGGCAGAACCAGGATTTGCGCCGCGTCAAAAGGTCGCGGGGCATCTTGAGATTCGCGGCGCCTTCATGGCGGTTTCCTCGTGTTTGCAGTGGTATCCTTGTTTCGTACTTTTATCCATAGGAGCTAGCAATGGCCAAGTCCACCAAGAAGATCTCGAGCGTTCCGCGCATCAACATCGGTATTTCGGACAAGGACCGCGCCGCGGTCGCCGGCGAACTGTCCAAGCTGCTGGCCGATTCCTACACGCTGTACCTGATGACGCACAACTTCCATTGGAACGTCACGGGACCCATGTTCAACACGCTGCACCAGATGTTCATGACGCAGTACACGGAAGAGTGGAACGCGCTGGACAGCGTGGCCGAACGCATCCGCGCCCTGGGCCACTACGCGCCGGGCACCTACCGCGAATACGCCAAGCTGTCTTCCATCGCCGAACCCGACTCGGTGCCGGAAGCCCTTGAGATGGTGCGCCTGCTGGTCAGCGGCAACGAATCGGTCGCCAAGACCGCGCGCGCCGCTTTCGAAAAGGCGGATGCCGCCAACGACCAGCCCACGGCCGACCTGCTGACGCAGCGCCTGGACGTGCATGAAAAGAATGCCTGGATGCTGCGCAGCCTGCTGCAATAAGCGCGGCCCGGCCGCCTTCGGCGGCGCCATGCAAAAACCCCGGAACCTTGCGGTCCCGGGGTTTTTTTCCGCCTGTTGCCAGGCGGTCAGGCCGTGGGCCCGGCTTTACGCGGGGCTGCCCTGCAGGAAGCGGTCCAGGATGCGCCGGCTTTCGGCGACGTTGCCGTTCTTGAGGTTCTGCATCGCCAGTTCGATGTTGGCTTCGCGGTCCATCGGGCTGGCCTGGATGACGCGCTGCGCGCTGGCGATGACGTCGTCCGGATTGGCCGAGCTGGTGCGGCGGGCCAGGAACTCGCGCTTGTGCGCATCGGCCAGGGAGCGCTGCAGCGAAATCAGGCCCTGGTACGACGGATCGATGGACTGGATGCCGTTGATCGCCTCTTCGGCGTCGCGCAGGCGTTCCTCGGTCAGGCACTTGCGGAAGCTGCGGGCCAGCGCGCGCAGGCACTTGTCGATGTGCTCATGGGCGCTGGTGAGATCCATCGCGCCGCTCTGCGACAAGCGGGCGTACACCTTGGCGGCCGCCTGGTGCGCGCCAAGCTGCGTCAGCCGGGCGGCGGCGAGGGTGGCGGTGTCGCTCTCGGCGGGCAGCGGCGAGTTGGCCAGGCGCTGCCAGCATTCGATCGCGGCGCGGGCGTGCCCTTGCGCCTGCAATTGCTTGGCAGCGCGCTGCACATAGCGGGCATCAACGGGCTTGAGCGAGGCCAGGCGTCCCAGCAACGACACGGTTTCCGTGCTGTTCTGGTATTCCGGGAAGGTCTCGTAGGCCTTCAGCAGGCGGCGGTAGGCCTGGTTGATGTGGTCCTCCTCGCCGTCCTCTGCCGTTTGCGGCAAGGATTGCAGCGCGTAGAAAGCGCTGAGCGAGGGCAGCAGCGCGCCGACGCGGCCGGTGCGCTTGACCTCGCGCGTGGCCCGCTTGAGCACCGCGGCGCGCGCGGCTTCCAGGCTGGCCTTGTCCACGGAGGGCGTGTCGGCCAGCGCGTTCACCATGTTGGCGGCATCGGCCAGCGGAGTGAACGAGCGGGTGGCAAAGCGCAATGCGCGTTCGGCGTCGCCCGCCGCGTACTTGCGGAAAGCCGCTTCCGCCTGCTGGTTCTGGCCCAGCTTCGAATGGACGCGGCCAAGCAGCAGCGCGGTCTTTTCGTCGCTTTCCTTATCCAGCGATTCGGAAGCCCAAGCCTGGGCGGTGTCGTACTCGCCGACCTTCATCGCGCCCTCGGCGGCCTGGCGCAGGATGAAGGCGCTGCGGTTGCTGTCGATCGACAGGGCGATGGACCATGCGTCCAGGATGTCGTCGGTCTGCTCCAGCGCGGTGACGGCGCGGGCGCGCAGCACGTAGGCGGTGGGACTGCCGTTCTTCAGTTCGATGGCGCGGTTGGTCAGGAGCAGGGCGTTGTCCCATTCCAGTTCCTTGGCGGAGGCCTTGGCACGCTCGATGCACTGCTTCCAGTCCAGCGGGTCGGCGGCGTTCGCGGCGGTCTCCGCGCTGCCGTTGCCCAGCAGCTTCTCGCAGATCGCGCGGCCCACCAGCTTTGCGAAAGCCGGGGTGTAGTGGGCCGTGTCGCGGCCTTCGTCCGGCATGCCGCGGCTTTGGCCGAAGTGCGCCAGCAAGGAGCCGGGCTCCACCAGGGGAATGCCCAGCGTGTTGGCGGCCAGCTTGATGGTCTCGACCATCTGCGCGCGATCGGCGATGGGCTGGCCATCGGCGTTGATGGCGTTGCAGTGGGTGACCAGCACGAAGCCGTTGCCCAGCAGCTGCTGGACGATCTTCAGATCGTCAAGGATTTCCTGGGCGTTCTGCACATGCAGCACCGTGTTGGTCAGCGCGTGCTGTACGTGGTCGGGCACATGGGCGAAGCTGGGCGCCTGCTCCAGCGCGGCGCGGCGCTTGGCCAGGGCCTCGCGGGAAGAATGGTCGAAGAAGATCTTCAGCAGTTCGGGGCAGAAGTTCAGGGCTTCCTTGAAGCGCACCAGCTGCAGGAACTTGCCGTCCAGCTCCAGCACCTTGGTCGAGCTGATTTCCACCACGTAGCGGGTGCCTGCGATGTGGGCGTGCGCGGGGTTCGATTCGCGCAGGGGCTCGCTCGAAATGAAAGGCCATGCGCTTTCCGGCAACGTGGCCTCGCCGCGCATGTAGCGGATGGCCTGCACGGTTTCCTTGGTGTTGTGCGTGAAACCGTATAGAAGGCGATTATCCAGAACGAAGTTCCGCTGCGCCTGGAGTTTGGTAAGGGGGCCTGCCACACGGCAAGATCCGATCGTTGAGATAATCACTGGTCGATACTCCTTCATAACATCAGGGCAAAAAGATACAGGAAGCCGGAGGCGTTCCCGCGGCCGGGTCGTGAGTATGCGTAACTCACTTCAGCGTCCCGCCCGGCAGAAGGTAATTGGGCGCGGATGACAGGACGCAATATAAAAAGAAGTGTTTCAAATGCGGTTTCGAAATAATCAAATAAGCGCGGGATATTAATTCGAGCGTGATTCCCGATTATCGCGCGCGCATATCACGATATTTTCATCTGAAGCAGGCGGGGCTCCGTCCGGACGCCCGGGCGGTCCAGCGGCTGCGGCTTTGCGGCCTGCATCAGGAAGTCGTCCAGGGCCTGTTCCAGCGGGGGATACTCGTGCGACAGGCGCTCGCGGGCGCGCTTGCCCATGGCCCGCAGCGCCTCGCGGTCCTCCAGCGTCTCGAGCACGCGGTGGGCGATCTCGGCGGCGCTGCGCGAATAATCCAGGTGCAGGCCGCCTTTATCGGCATCCACCAGATCGGTATAGGCGGAATTAATGCCCACGGCGGGGCAGACGCCCAGGGCCATGCATTCCAGCAGGCCGACGGTGGGCGGCAGCGGCGCGATTTCGGCGCGCGTCGGAAAATAGGGGAACAGGGCCAGCTCCACGCGCGTCAGCAGTTGTTCGCGCGAGACCAGGTCGCCGATATCGGGCACGAACAGCAGTTGCTCGTCGTGCAACCCGATCGATACCGCATGGCGGTGCATGGTGGCGGCGGATTTCTCGTCGCTCAATACCAGCAATATGACATCGTGGCGGCGCAGCGCGATTTCGGCGTAGATGTCGATGATCGCCCGGGCCATGGCGGGGTCGGGATGGTCATCCGTCAACGCCAGCACCCGCTTGCCTTCCAGCGCCTGCAGCGCGCCCTCGATTTCGGGCGCGGTGGCCTTGCGCGAGCGGCCGGGCGGCAGGGGCAGGGGCGGCAGAATGGTGGCTTCCTGGGTGCCGCCCAGCAGTTGCTCGGCGGCGTTCTGCATGGCCCGCGATCCCAGCGCGACCAGATCGGCGTCCACGATGGCCTCGGTGACCAGCTTGAGTTCCAGGCGCCCGCGTTCGGACAGGGAGTGGTTGCCGGTGGCCTTCTGGAAGTAGTCCAGCCCCAGCAGGACAAGGCCGTAGGGCACGCGCAGCGTTTGCGCGGCGTTGCTGGCCGCGATGGCGCAGCGCACGCTGTTCCAGGCCAGGACGGCGCGCGGAGGCTGGCTGACGGTGGCCGCCAGCACGGCCTCGGACAGGGCCGAGGCCGCGTCCTCGATGGCCTGCGTCTGGCCGGGTTCGGTCCGGACCGCGCGGTACATCACGCCGTCCAGGACGATGTCCGTGTGCGCCAGTTCAGCGCGCAGGTGCGCGTCGGCGCGCGCGGTGTCGTCGTTGGCCAGGCTGATGACGCACACCGAGCCGTAGCGCTGATGCAGGAGCGCGGCGTGGCGGTGCAGCGCGTTGCTGGCCGCGTTGCGCCCATGCAGCAGGGACACGGGGGAGACGATCACGATCGGACCCGCGGAGCCGAAGTCCAGGGTCTGGCGCGGACGCGGCGCGCGCTTGCGGGCGCGGCCCATCAATTCGTGGGCGTTGCGCACGCGGCGGGCGCGATGCTGTTCCGATGCGCTGAGCTCGACGCCCGCGCCTTGGGCGCATTCGAGCAGCTTGGCCGGCGCGGTCACCAGGCCCGCGTCGTAGAGGCTGAACGCAAGCTGGCGCACGTGCGGCGCGTCGGGCCCCAAGGTCAGCAGCTGCTCGACGATCTGTTCGGAGATGTGCGGATAGCTGGTGCGCGCCCACTTCGCCACTTCGCAGAACACCTTCACCTTGGTCTGCGTGGGCCAGGGCTGCTTGGAGATCCACAGGATGATCTCGGGATCGCGCACGCGGCGGGCATGGTCCAGCGCCTCCTTGATGGCGCTGGCCGTTTCCGCCGGCAGCGCGGCCGGGGCCTGGCGCTTGGCGACGGGCATATGGCGGCGCTGGCGCTTGTGCGCGTCCGACAGCCTGAACAGGCGCAGCGGCAGCATCACATAGTCGGTGACGCTGCGGGCGCGCGTGACTTCCATGCCGAACTGCCAGGTCAGCGTGCGCTCCTGGCGCGCAAGCAGCTGATTGGATTCGCGCAGCAGCGCCTTCACGCCGGCCAGGTCCTTTTCGGCCTGGAGGCGGGCGGCTCGCTCCTGCTCCAAGCGCGCGTGCATCAGCTCGTTTTCCTGCGCCAGTTGTCGCAGCCGTTCCGGTTGTGCGACGCGATGCGCGGCGGGTTCAACGGATTGAGAGAGGGGCAAGGGTGCGGTGCTCGGTGGCATGGAATCCTAGTACTCAAAAAGTGGCGGCCTGGCCCTGCGCCGCCAGTTGGCGGTGGCGGCGGATCCAGGTCTCGCGGTAAGCGATGCGTGCCCGGCGGCCCGCCGCGGTCGCCAGCCCGGAGTCCGGCGATTGCGTCAACGACCCGGCGCGATGCAGCGCCAGGGTATGGACGTCCGGCGTGCGCAGCAGCGCGGGCTTGCCCAGCCGCAAGGCGATGCGGTGTTCGTATTCCTCGTCCGCGCCAAAGCGCGACTCGTCGAAATCGCCCACCGCCTGTGCGGTCGAACGGCGCATCATGAGCGAGCAGGGGTTGTGGCGGACAAAGGGGTAGATGCGTGGTGCGGCAAGGCGTCCATCCTCCGTGATTCGTATCAGTCTGCTGACCGTGGCGGCCGCGCCGGACTGCTCCAGCGCAGCAAGCTGCGAGGAGATGCGGTGCGGCAACATAATGTCGTCGGCGTCCAGGAAGGTAATGAATTCTCCCTTTGCCAGGCGCAATCCAATATTCCTGGAGGCGTAGGCCCCATTATTGGGAAAGCGATGTGCAGTTATACGCGGATTCTCGCCGGCCAACTGCCGCATTTGTTGGAATGTGTGATCCGACGATCCGTCATCTATCGAAATGATTTCAACATTAGGATAGTTTTGATTCAGCACGGAGCGCAGGGCGGCTCCGATGAAAGGCGCCGCATTGTACGCACAGATAATGACAGAAACCAGCGCGCCGCCGTCCCGGTCGGATGGCGGTAAGTCCCCGTTTTTCCCCAGGAAATCCCGCATATCCAGGGGGCGGTCATCGCCATAATCGGAAATGCACGCATCGGTTAACAGAAATTTCAAATGTTGACGGGCAAGCCGGAATTCGCCGGCATGGCTGTGCAATGCTGCAAGAATTGCATGCAAATCCTTGGATTTCTTAATGTCTGGCGCCATCCGGCCAGCCGCGGCGAAGCCCGCGCCGAGGTTGCCGGCCGCCAGCGCGAAGGCCGCCTTCAGGTCCCATTCCCCCTCTGACAGCCAGGCTGACGCCGCCGTGGGATCGAGCCGCGCCAGGGCCAGCGCGTACTGGCGCCGCTCATGATCGGAGACCCGTGCGCGATAGCGGCGGGCGTCCAGTTCGAGGGGCGTTCCGGAGACCTCCAGCCGGGCTCTCTCGCGCGCGAGGCGAAATTCAGCCAAAAAAGGGTCGGATGTATCCGAGGATGTCAGAAATAATCCAATTCTGTTGAGAAAAACGGCGTTTCCAGGCCATTTTTCATAGAGCTCATGGGGCCGCAGGGCCCGCGTAAGCCTATGTACTTTTCTTTGATAAATATTGAACAGGTGGTTAAGCAATATCTGGTCCGTGGCGGCGGGACGCCGCTCCATCGGGTAGGGGTCCGTCCCTGTGAGCAGGGCGGCGGCGCGAAGAATATCGATTAATTATAGGGCTGCGTATACCTCATTTATTTGTCAGTCTTGAATCCGGCCACGATTGATTTGATTTGATAAGTATTGAAATCAACCCGGCTTTGCGCGGCTCTTATCATTCGTTCCGATTTTCCGGTTCGCCGTTCGAGCCGGGCTCAAAACACTATTCAGGTCCTGGCCGCAAGCGCGGCCGATTATCGGGAGCGGGTTGCATGATTCAAGGCGGAGCGGGCGGGTGAGCGCGACGGCGTTGCAAGTACAGGTGCGCGTGGTGCTCTCCCTGATCTTCCGGGAGACGCGCGTGCGCTTCGGCGGAACGCGGCTGGGCTACCTGTGGGCGCTGATCGAGCCGATCCTGCACGTGGCGGTGCTGTCGGCCATCTACATGGTCTGGGGACGGATATCGCCGATGGGGAACCTGCAGATGTTCTTCATCACGGGGATCATGCCGTTCTTCCTGTTCAGCCACACCTCTTCGCAGCTCTCGCGCGCCATCTCGTCGAACGCGCAGCTGCTGCGGCTGCCGCCGGTCACGAACATGGACATCGTGTTCGCCAAGGCCCTGCTGCAGGGCCTGACGTGGATCATCGTCTTCTTTATCCTGCTGTTCATCGTGATGCTGGGCGGCAAGCTGATCCTGCCCGAGCATGTGGAGGAGTGCGGAGCCGCGGCCTTCTTTACGTTCCTGCTGGGCTTTGGCATCGGCCTGAACAACGCGGTGCTGAACGTGATGTTCAAGTCGTGGGAGCGCATCTACAGCGCCGTCACGCGGCCGCTGTACCTGTTGTCGGGCGTGTTCTATCTGGTGGACTCGCTGCCCGACCAGGCGCGCCGTGTCCTCGTCTGGAATCCGCTGGTGCACGCCATCGAGTGGTTTCGCGAGGGCTACTTCGCCAACTTCAGTTCGCTCACGCTCGACAGGTCCTATCTCATCAAGTGGTCGATTGCCAGCGTGGTCCTGGGCCTGTGCATGGAGCGCGCGTTCCGGCGCCGCCTGCACTCCCGTTGATCCCGCGCGCCAGAACACTGTCATGGAGGGCAATTTGCTCGAACTGAGGCACATCTCGAAGGGGTTCCGCTCCAAGAAGGGCATCAAGCGGGTGCTGGACGATATTTCGTTCACGTTCCGCGAGGGCGAGAACATGGCCATCCTGGGCGGCAACGGCTCGGGGAAATCAACGCTCGCCCGCATGATCTGCGGCATGGAGTTGCCCGATTCCGGCCGGGTGCACCGCAATGCCACGGTCTCGTATCCGCTGGGCTTTGCCGGGGCGATCAGCCCCAACATGACCGGCCGCGACAACGTGCGCTTCGCCGCGCGGATCTATGGCGCGGACGTGGCGCAGGTGGAACGCTTCGTATACGAGTTTTCGGAGCTGGGCAGGGCATACGACCTGCCGGTGGTGACCTACGCCAACAGCATGCGGGCGCGCCTGTCCTACGGCATCTCGATGGCGTTGAAGTTCGATGTCTATGTCGTGGACGAGATGGTCGCGGTGGGCGACCCCGCCTTCAAGCGCAAGTGCCTGGAGGTCTTCGCCGAGCGCTCCAAGGACGCCACGGTGATCATCGTCTCCAGCGTAACGACGTCGCCGTCCCGCTTCTGTTCGGTCGGCATGATTTTGCAGGACGGCAAGCTGAGCGAGGTGGCTCCCATGAAGGACACCGTCGCCCGCTATGCCGCGGCGCCCCAGGAGGCGGCCGCGGCCGTCTGATTCCACGCCGCCCGCGGGCGCCGTCCATTGAACACCTACGAGTAACAAGATGACGAGTACGGAAAAAGTCTATACAGGGCCGCGTTTGCCCGACAACACCACGCCGCCCACGATGAGCCGCCTGCGCTGGTCGGCCATCGCGGTGATCGGCGTGCCCGCCTTGCTGCTGGCGCTGTACCTGTTCTTCATCGCCGCCGGGCAATACGTGTCGGAAGCGCGCTTTGGCTTGCGGGCGGGCTCGCAGACGCAGGTGGCGGGCGCCGGATCGCAGAGCCACCCGATGGCGGGCGGCGCCGGCATGACGACCGAGCTGTTCGTCGACTCCTTCGCGGTGGTGGATTACGTGAAGTCCCGCCAGATCGTGCAGGAACTGGATAAGAAGCTGGACCTGCGCAAGATGTGGTCGGCCCCGGCGCTGGATTTCTGGTACGGCATGGACAAGGACGACACGGCGGAAGGCCTGTGGCGCCAATGGAACCGGATGGTCGACATCCAGTTCGACATGTCCACCGGCGCCATCATCCTGAAGGTGCGCGCGTTCTCCGCGGAAGAGTCGCTGGCGCTGGCGCAGGCGATCCTGGAATCCAGCGAGAAGCTGGTCAACCAGATGTCGGTCAAGTCGCGCGAGGACAGCGTCCGCTTTGCCACCGAAGAGGTGAGCCTGGCGGAGGAGCGCCTGGTGGGCGCCCGGGTCAAGGTGCAGGAGTTGCGCGCGCGCACCGGCGTGCAGGATCCGGTCAAGGAAGCCGAGGCGAACCTGGCCCTGTCGGCCAAGGTGCGCGGAGACATCGCCACCGTGGCGGCGGAGCTGGACGCCCTGCGCGGCGGCGGCTTGTCGCGCGGCCCGGCCTACGAGCGGGTCGAGGCGCGCTACGAGGCGCTCAAGCGGCAGCTGATCGCGCTGAACGACCATCAGATCAGCGGCGGGCGCGAGACCGACAAAAAGGGCGCGCTGTCGAGCCTGCTGCGCGAATACGAAGGCGCCGAGACCCAGCGCCAGTTCGCGGAAGCCTATTACACCGGCGCCATGAAGGCGCTGGAGGATGCGCGGGCGCTGGCGTCGCGCCAGGTCCTGTACACGGTGATCTCCTCGCAGCCGCAAATGGCGGACGAGTCCCTGTATCCGCGCCGCATCGTCGACACGGCCTTGGGCATCCTGGCGCTCTTCATTCTCTGGATCGTGGGCGTGCTCGTCGTGTACGCGATCAAGGACCACGCCTGAGCGGGCGGCTGACACAGGAGGTAAGGCATGTTCTCCCTGCTTTCCAAACTACGCCGTCCGCGGCGCGCGGACACCGGCGAGAAGGCGGCCGGCGGCAACGCGCCGCCCGCCGTGGCGGTGTCCGACCGGCTGGCGGCGGCCCTGGCTGACGCCAGCGACGACCACGCCGAGCCGGAGCGCGACCTGCTGCAACGGGCGCGCCACGCGCTGGAATCCCGCATCAAGGCGGGCGATCCGCTGGGCGCGGTCCCGGAGCTGCTGGGCTATGTGCAGCAGCATCCGCAGACGGAGCTGTTCCAGGTGCTGGTGGCGCGCAGCCTGGAAGCCGCGCACCGGCCCGACGACAGCCTGCTCGTGTGGCGCGGCATCCACCAGAGGTTTCCCGACTCGCCCGACGCCTTCATCCTGATGCTGCGCGGCGTCAAGCGCCAGCTGGGCGCGGACGCGGGCCGCAAGGAAATGGAGCTGTATTTCTCGGGCGGCAGCGTGGCGGCCAAGGACATCCTGCTGGAGGCCAAGAGCTGGGACGAACTGGGCGATGCGGCGCAAGCCGACGCCTGCTTCGCGCGGCTCACCGAGGCGCATCCGCGCTTTGAGAACGGCTATGCGGCCTGGGCGCAGTCGCTGGTGCGCCGGGGCTTCCCGTGGCGTGCGCGGCAGGCGCTGGAATCGGGAATGAGCGTGCTGGGCGAGTCCGGGCGCAAGCTCTCGCGCCGCCTGGGCGACCTGAATGTGGACCTGATCGCCTTGCGGCGGCTCGGGGTGGAAGGGGAGTCCGGGGATATTCCGGTCAGCATTCTTGTGCTTGAAAGGCTGTTCGAAGAGATCGGCCGCCGGCGCAACGCCGAGTACGAGGCCTTCGACGAGTCGTTTGTCGGGCCTGTCCTGATGATCAACGGTTCGCTGGGCGCCGGCGGCGCCGAGCGGCAGTTCGTCAACACCGCCGTGGCGCTGCAGTCCGCCATCCAGGAAGGGCGCTCGATTGCCGGATATCCCGTGCTGGGCCCCGTGCAGGTGGTGTGCCGGTCCTTGCGCAGCCGCGAAGGCGCGGACTTCTTCGCGGCCGCCCTGAAGGAAGCCGATATCCCCGTCGCGGTCTATTCCGACATGGAGGCCTGGGGCGGATGCGAGGTGTCGTCGCTGCTGGCCATCTACCGCGACTACCTGCGCTTTCTGCCCAAGCAGATCGTCGAGGGCACCTCCAAGCTGACGGATGTCATGCGCGCGTCGGTGCCGTCGGTGGTGCATATCTGGCAGGACGGCTCCATCTTCGCCACCGCGCTGGCGGCCCTGCTGGCGGGGGTGCCGCGCATTGTGCTGTCGGTGCGGACCATGCCGCCGGTGGATCGCCCGGACCGCTACCGCGTCGAGTACGACACGATCTACCGCGCGGTGCTGGGTATGCGGGGCGTGGCCCTGAGCTCGAATTCGAGCTTCGCGGCCAAGCGCTATGCGGACTGGCTGGGCCTGGACGAGCGGCGCATCCCGGTGGTCTACAACGGACTCGCGCCGCTGCCGCCCACCCAGGACGAGGCCTGCATGCGGATGTGGCGGGACTTCAAGGCGACGGCGCCGGACGACGGCTTTGTCTTTGGCACCGTCATGCGCGTGGACGACAACAAGCGCCCCTTCCTGTGGGTCGAGGCCGCGCACCTGTATGCGCAGTCCAACCCGGATGCGCGCTTTGTCATGGTCGGCGGCGGGCCGCTGCTGGAGCCGGTCAAGGAATTTGCGCAGCGCCTGGGCATGGACGGCCGCATCCTCTTCACGGGCATTTCCCGCCGCGTGGGCTTCTGGCTGACGCACTTTGACGCCTTCATGCTGCTGTCCCGGTTTGAGGGCCTGCCCAACGTGCTGATCGAGGCGCAGTTCTCGGGCGTACCCGTCGTGACCACGCTGGCCGGCGGCGCGGGCGAGGCCGTGCAGGAAGGCGTGACGGGCCTGACCCTGCCCAGCGGCGAGGTGGAGGCGGCCGCCGTGGTGCGCGCCATGGAACGGATGCGGGAAATGTGCCGGAACGATCCGGAGATCGGCGAGAAGGCGCGCGGCTGGGCCACGGCCCGTTTCTCGCTGGAGCGGATGATCGCGTCCACCGTCAATTGCTATGTCAATTCCTACTAGTGCCGGACAAGGCGGAAACCGCGAAGCCTTGCGGCTTTTTCGCCCTCGGCCGGAACATCGGAACGGAGTCATGAATACACGAGTTTTACGCTTTACCGCAGTCTTTGCCCTGGCCTTGCTGTCGGGGTGCAGCCTGCTTTCGGGTTCGGGCCCCACGCGCTCGGCCATCATGAGCGGCCCCACGGATTCGTCGGCCCCCGCCAATTACGAGCTGGTCGATCTGCAGGCGGGCACGATCGCGCCGTACCTGCTGGACCGGACCCGCAAGGACGACGGCATCACGTCCGAAGGCTATGCGGGCAATATCCGCGTCATGCCGGGCGACGTCATGCGCGTGCTGGTGGCCGACAGCGTCGAAGGCGGGCTGTTCGCGCCGCTGGCGGCGGGCGGCACGGTGTTCGACGCGGTGCGCGTGGACGCGAACGGCGCCATCTCCTTGCCGTATGCCGGCAGGCTGAAGGTGCAGGGCAAGTCCTTGCCCGCCATCGAGGAAATGATCAAGGGCCGGTTGCAGAACTCCGCCGCGGTCAAGCCCCAGGTGATGGTGGACCTGGCCGACGACCGCAGCAATTCGGTGCTGGTGGCGGGCGCGGTGCCGCGTCCCGGCCGGTTTGGCGGCATCAAGGCGCCGTTGACCGCGCTGGACGCCATCACGCTGGCGGGCGGATCGACGCTGCCCGCCTATCAGGCGGACGTGGTCATTCGCCACGGCCGCAACGTGACCCGCATCCCGTATCACGAGCTGCTCAACGGCAGGAACGTGTCGGTCGAGCCGCGTTCCGAACTGGTCGTCGAGCCCAACCTGAAGCGCTTTGTCGCGATGGGCGCGCTGACCAAGCCCGGCCTGCATGAGCTGCCCTCCAAACAGACCAACCTGCTGGACGCGCTGGGCGTGGCCGGCGGGCTGAATGACCGGGCCGCGGACGCCACCGGGGTCTTTGTCTTCCGCCTGGACGGCAAGACCGTAGATGGCGCGCCCAAGCCCATTGTGTTCCGCCTGAACATGCGCAATCCCGAATCCATGTTCCTGGCCAAGCAGTTCGAATTGCTCCCCGAAGACGTCGTCTACGTCAGCAACGCGCCTATGTACGAATGGGAAAAGATCATTACTCCCATCGTGCAGGTGTTGATTGTCGGCCAGCGCGTCGGTACCTATTGATTCTCTTAGAGGTATGAAATGTCCCAACAACCTGTGAACCTGTCGAATGTGAAGCTGGCCGTTGTCGGCCTGGGCTATGTCGGCCTGCCGCTGGCGGTGGAGTTCGGCAAGAAGCGCGCCGTGATCGGCTTTGACATCAACAGCCGCCGGATCGACAGCCTGCAATCGGGCTTTGACCAGACGCTGGAAGTCAGCGAGGCCGAGCTGGGCGAGGCGAAGCATCTGTCGTACACCGCCGACCGCGCCCAGCTGGGCCAGGCCAACGTGTACATCGTGACCGTGCCCACCCCGATCGACGAATACAAGCAGCCGGACCTGACGCCGCTGGTCAAGGCCAGCGAGACCATCGGCGCCGTGCTCAAGCGCGGCGACATCGTCATCTATGAGTCCACCGTCTATCCGGGCGCGACCGAGGAAGACTGCGTGCCGGTGCTCGAACGCGTGTCGGGCCTGAAGTTCAACGTGGACTTCTACGCCGGCTACAGCCCCGAGCGCATCAACCCGGGCGACAAGGAACACCGCGTCAGCACGATCAAGAAGGTCACCTCCGGCTCCACGCCCGAAGTGGCCGAACTGGTCGACCAGCTCTACAAGCAGATCATCACCGCCGGCACCCACAAGGCCTCCAGCATCCGCGTGGCCGAAGCGGCCAAGGTGATCGAGAACACGCAGCGCGACGTGAACATCGCGCTGATCAACGAACTGGCCCTGATCTTCAACAAGATGGGCATCGACACCGAAGCCGTGCTCGCCGCCGCGGGCACCAAGTGGAACTTCCTGCCGTTCCGCCCGGGCCTGGTGGGCGGCCACTGCATCGGCGTGGACCCGTACTACCTGACGCACAAGGCGCAATCCATCGGCTACCACCCGGAGATCATCCTCGCGGGCCGCCGCCTGAACGACTCGATGGGCGGCTACGTGGTGTCGCAGCTGGTCAAGACCATGACCAAGAACCGCATCCATGTGCAGGGCG
Source organism: Achromobacter sp. NPDC058515 (assembly GCF_042721735.1). NCBI lineage: Bacteria > Pseudomonadati > Pseudomonadota > Betaproteobacteria > Burkholderiales > Alcaligenaceae > Achromobacter > Achromobacter sp. NPDC058515. The sequence goes on along the minus strand of NZ_JBHXNI010000002.1, from coordinate 282,694 downwards.
CGCGCGTGCTGGTGATGGGCCTGGCCTTCAAGGAAAACTGCCCCGACCTGCGCAACACGCGCATCGTGGACATCGTCCGTGAACTGGGCGACTACAACGTCGACGTGGACGTCTACGACCCGTGGGTCGACGCCGAGGAAGCCGTGCACGAATACGGCCTGACCCCGGTGGACAAGCCCGAGGAAGGCAAGTACGACGCCGTGATCCTCGCGGTGGCGCACAACCAGTTCAAGGCGATGGGCGCGGAGGGCATCCGCAAGCTCGGCAAGGCGCAACACGTGCTGTACGACCTGAAGTACGTGCTGTCGCCCGCCGATTCGGACCTGCGCCTGTGAGCCGCGCCGGTCGAGCATGATAGAAATCCATTCCGCCGGGATCGCCCGAATTCCCTTCCTGGAAGCCTTGCTGGGCGCGCCGGTCGCGCGCGGCAACGGCTTGCGGGGCAGGGCGGGGCGACGCCCTGACGCAGTGGCCGGCTGGGGGCTGCGGCCCTCGGCCGAGACCGCCCGCCGGCGGGCCGCCGAACTGAGCGTGCCCTATCTTGCGCTGGAGGACGGATTCCTGCGGTCGTTCGGCACGGGCGGCGGCGTTCCCACGATTTCGATGGTGGTCGACCCCGTGGGCATCTACTACGATTCGACCCGCGAGTCCGCGCTTGAACGCATGCTGGCCTCGGACGAGGACCTGCTGGCCGGCATCGAGGAAGACGTGGCCGAGTCGATGGACCTGATCCGGCGGCATCGCCTGTCCAAGTACAACCACGTCGGCAACACCAGTCCGGCGCTGCCCGGCGCCAAGGGAAGAAAGCGCGTCCTCATCGTGGACCAGACGGCGGGCGATATGAGCGTCGCGCTGGGCGGCGCCTCGGCGGACACGTTTGTCCAGATGGTCGAGGCCGCGCGGCGCGAGCATCCGGGCGCCCTGTGCATCGTGAAGACGCACCCCGAGGTCAGCGCGGGCCAGAAGCAGGGCTATCTCACCGGCATGTCCGGCGACGCCGACACGCTGATGCTGCGCGACGAGGTGAATCCGCTGGCCCTGCTGGAGCAGGTGGACCACGTTTATGTGGTCAGTTCGCAGATGGGATTCGAGGCCCTGATGCTGGGCCGGCCCGTCACGTGCTTCGGCATGCCGTGGTACGCCGGCTGGGGGCTTACGCAGGACCGCCAGGCCTGCCCGCGCCGCACGCGCAGGCACAGCCTGGAAACCCTGTTTGCCGCGGCGTACTTCCATTACACGCGCTACCTTGATCCGGTGAGCCACCGGCAGGGCAGCATTTTCGACGCCATCGGCTGGCTGCTGCGGCAGCGGACCATGGCCGAGCGCCTGCCCCGCAGGCTGATCGGCGTGGGATTCCGGCGCTGGAAGGCGGCCAACATCCGTCCGATGCTGGCGTTGCAGGCGGAACGCGTGGTGTTCGTGCCGGATGCGCGGCGCGCGCAGGCGCTGGGCCTGGGGCCCGGCGACGCGCTGGTCCACTGGAGCGCGCAGCCGCCCGATGGGCTGGCCGAACTGGCGCGGCTTGCGGGATGCCCCGTGCTGCGGGTCGAGGACGGTTTTGTGCGGTCGGTGGGATTGGGATCGGACCTGATCCGACCGCTGAGCCTGGCCCTGGACGGGCAGGGCATGTATTTTGATCCGACCCGGCCCAGCGACCTGGAACAGGAGCTGAACCGCGCCCGCTTTTCCGCCGGCGAACTGGCCACGGCCAGGCGAGTGCGCGCCTTCATGGTGGCGCACGGCATCACCAAGTACAACCTGGAGCCGACCCGCGCCGTGCAGTGGCCGGCCCGGGGCAAGGAAGTCGTGCTGGTGCCCGGGCAGGTGGAGGACGACGTGTCGGTGCGCCTGGGCTGCGACGGCGTGGCCACCAACCTAGAACTCCTGCGGCAGGCGCGCCGCAGCCATCCCGACGCCTACATCGTGTACAAGCCGCATCCCGATGTTGCCTCCGGCAACCGGCGCGGCGCGGTGGCTCCGGCGGCCCTGCTGGCGCTGGCGGACCATGTGGAAACCGAGGCGTCGGTCGTGTCCTGCATCGACGCCTGCGATGTCGTGCACACCATGACCTCGCTGTCGGGCTTTGACGCCTTGCTGCGCGGCAAGCGGGTGGTGACGCACGGACGGCCGTTCTACGCGGGCTGGGGCCTCACCGAGGACCGCCTGGCCGTGGCCCGGCGCGACCGCCCGCTGACGCTGGACGAGCTGGTGGCCGGCGTCCTGCTCCGGTATCCGCTGTATTGGGACTGGGAGCTCAAGGGCTACACCACCTGCGAGGCGGTGCTGAACCGTATCGTGGAAACGCGCGACGAACTGGCGCGCGAGGGCAAGCTTGCCCGCCTGCGGGTGGGCTATGCGCGCCGCCAGTGGCGCAAGCTGGACACCCTGCTGCGGGCGCGGTTTGCCCCATGAGCCGTTCCTTCCTGTTCCTGCAGGGCGTCTGCTCGCCGTTCTTTGAACGCCTGGGCGGCGAGCTCGCGGCGCGCGGCCATGCCGTGGGCAAGGTGAACTTCACCGTCGGCGACGCGGCGTACTGGCGGCGCGGCGGGGCATGGTCCTTCCGGGGACGCGCCGATGCGCTGGACCGGTACTACGAGCGCGTGCTGGAGGCCTGCGGGGCGACGGATATCGTGCTGTTCGGCGATTGCCGGCCGGTGCATCGCCCGGCGGTCGCGCTGGCGCGCAGCCGCGGGCTGAGAACCCATGTCTTCGAAGAAGGCTATTTCCGTCCGCACTGGGTGACCCTGGAGCGCGGCGGCGTGAACGCCCATTCGGCGCTGCCCCGGGAGCCGGACTGGTATCGCGATGTGGGCCAGCGGCTGGCGCCTGCGCCGGACCCGCAGCCGTTCCGGTCGCCGTTCTGGAACCGGGCCGCCCACGACGTTGCCTATCATCTGTGCGGAGCGCTCAACCCCGCCTGCTATCCGCGCTACCGCACCCATGCGCCTTATGGCGCGGCGCGGGAATACGGCGCCTACGTGCGCCGGGCGGTCAAGCTGCGCCTGCGCGGCCGCACCGACGCCGTGGCGGTTGCGCGGGTGGCGGCGGGGGCCGCGCCCTACTATCTGTTCCCCTTGCAGCTGGATGGCGATGCGCAGATCCAGCATCACTCGCCTTTTCGCAGCATGCGGCAGGTGGCCGCGCTGGTGCTGGCCTCATTCGCGGCGTTCGCGCCGGCCGGCAGTTTATTGATCGTGAAGAACCACCCCCTGGACCCGGGCGTGGCGCGCCATGAAAGCGGCGTGCGGGACCTGGCGCGCATGTTCGGCGTGGAGGACAGGGTGGTCTACCTGGAAAAGGGACACCTGCCGAGCCTGCTGGCGCGGGCGGCGGGCGTGGTCACCGTGAACAGCACGGTGGGCGCGGCCGCGCTTGAGCTGGGCCGCCCGACGATCGCGCTCAGCGCCGCCGTCTACCACCTTGCGGGGCTGACGTTCCAGGGGACACTGGACGAATTCTGGCAAGGCGCGGAGCCGCCGGACCCGGTGTTCTTCCGGCAGTTCAAGGCGGCGGTGGTGCATGCCACCCAGATCAACGGCGGCTTTTACTGCGCGGACGGCATCGGCCTGGCCTTGCGCCACGCCGCGGACCGGATGGAGCGGGACCGCTCCGTGCTGGAGGAATGCGCATGACGCGCGCGCCCGGATCGATGCTGGTCACGGCGCCCGCCTGCGCCGGCTGGATGCTGCGCGGGTTGGGTTACGGTGCCTGATCCGGTCTGGTGCGCCGTTGCCGCGCCGCTGGCCGGCGGCTTGCTGGCGACGTGGCTGCTGGAAGCGGGCCTGGCCCCGCGCCCGCGCGCGCCCTGGCGCCGCCCGCTCAGCGCCGTGGCGCTGCACGCGGGAGTGTGGCTCCTGGCGTTTGCCTGCGTGTGGGCCATCGTGGGGCGGCCGTACTTCGCGGCGGGCATCCTGCTGGCGGTGTTCGGCCTCATCGTCGCCGTGAACAATGCGAAATACCAGGCGCTGCGGGAACCCTTCGTATGGGCCGACTTCGAGTACTTCACCGACGCGATCCGGCATCCCAGGCTGTACCTGCCATTCCTGGGAATCGGCAGGGCGCTCGCGGTGGCAGCCGGCGTGGCGCTGGCCGTGGCCGCGGGACTGCTGCTTGAGAACGCCGCGCGCGCCTGGCCCGTCGCGCTGGCGCTGGGCGCGGGCGGCGCCGGCCTGGCGGCATGGGCGGCCTCAAGGGCCGTGAAGGTCTCGTTCTCGGCGCGCAAGGACCTGCGCCGGCTGGGCCTGGTCATGTCGCTATGGCGCTATGCGCGCGCCGAACGCCGGATCGCCGGGCCGCCGGACACGCCGTTCTCGCGGGCGGCGCCGGCGCCGGCCGCCCCATTGCCGGACCTGGTCGCCGTGCAGAGCGAATCGTTCTTCGACCCGCGCCCGCTGTATCCGCAATTGCGGGCGGACCTGCTGAGCGGATTCGACGCATTGCGCGCGCGGGCTTGCGCGCATGGCCGGCTGCGCGTGGCGTCCTGGGGCGCCAACACCGTCCGCACGGAATTCGCGTTCCTGTCGGGCCTGGCGCTGCGCGAGCAGGGCGTGCATCGCTATCAGCCTTACCGGCGCCTGGCGCGCAGCGGGCTGGACACGATGGCGACCTATTTGCGCGGGATGGGCTACCGCACGATCTGCGTGCATCCGTATCACGCCAGCTTCTACGGCAGGGACCGCGTGCTGCCGATGCTGGGATTCGATGAGTTCATCGATATCTCGGCGTTTGACGCGCCCCAGGAGGGCGAGCCCTACGTGGGCGACCGCGCCGTGGCGGAGCGCGTGGCGGCGCTGCTGCGCCGCGAGCGCTCGCAGCCGCTGTATGTGCACGTCATCACCATGGAGAACCACGGCCCGCTGCACTGGGAGCGCGTGCAGGCTCGGGACGAGGCAGCCGTGTGCGCGCAGGCGCTGCCGCCCGGCTGCGCCGATCTGGTCGCGTACTGCCGCCACCTGCGCAACGCGGATACGATGTTCACGTCGCTGGCGGACGCGCTGGCGGATCTGCCGCGGCCCGCCGGCCTGTGCATCTACGGAGACCACGTGCCCATCATGCCGGGGGTGTACCGCGAGCTGGGCGCGCCGGACGGCGCGACGGACTATCTGGTGTGGCGCGCCGGCCATGCGGGCCGGCCTGTCGCCCGCGAGATCGCCGCGACGGATCTTGCGCGGCTGTTCCTGTTTCACATGGGATTGATGCCCGGCGCGTGAGCCGGGCCGAGGCCGCCTACAGGCGCGCCTGTTCCTGCGCCAGCGCGCTGACTGCCGTCGCGATGTCGGCCTCGGTGTGCTGGCTGCACAGGAAAAAGCGCAGCCGCGCCGATTTCTCGGCCACCGCGGGATACAGGATGGGCTGCGCGTTGATGCCGCGGGCGAACAGCGCGGCCGACAGCTTGGCGGCCCTGAGCGAGTTGCCGACGATGGCCGGCACGATGGCCAGTCCGGTGCTGGTGCCGGTGTCGACGCCGGCTTGGCGCGCCTGGGCAAGAAAGCTCGCGCCCCGCGCCTGCAGGGCCGCGACGCGCTCGGGCAGCGCGTGCAGGCGGCCCAGCGCCGCCAGGCTGGCGGCGGCGACGGGCGGGGGCATGCCCACGCTGTAGAGGAAGCCGGGGGCCAGGAATTTCAGATGATCGATCAGCGCGCGTTCTCCGGCGATGTAGCCGCCGCAGCCCGCCAGCGTCTTGCTCAAGGTGCCCATCCAGATGTCGACGTCGCCGCCACGCAGCCCGAAATGCTCGCGGATGCCATGGCCGCGCTTTCCCATGACACCCAGCGAATGCGCCTCGTCCACCATCAGGAACACCCGATGGCGGTTCTTCACCTCGACGAAGCGGGGCAGGTCGGGGTAGTCGCCGTCCATGCTGTAGATCCCTTCCAGCACCACCAGCACGCGCTCGAACTGGCGGCGGTTGCCGGCCAGGAGGGCGTCCAGCGCATCGGCGTCGTTATGGGGAAACGACAGCCGCCGCGCGCCCGACAGCTGGATTCCCTGCAGCACGCTGTTGTGGATCAGCTCGTCATGCACGATCAGGTCATTGGGCCCGAACAGAAAGCCCAGGGTCGAGACGTTGGTGGCATGGCCGCTGACGAAGGTGACCGAGTCATCAACGCCGTAGAGGCGCGCGAGCTCCTGTTCCAGCTCGCGGTGCACCGGCCGCTCGCCCGAGACCAGGCGGCTGGCCGATACCGAGGTGCCGTAGCGGTCGATCGCGGCCTTGGCCGCGGCCGCCACCTCCGGGTCGCCCGACAGGCCCAGGTAGTTGTAGCTGGCGAAATTCAGGTAAGGCTGGCCCGAGATGTGCGTGGACGCGCCGGCGTTGCCCTCGTGCAGCTTGAAGAACGGGCTGCTTACGCCCAGGGTGGCGGCGCCTTCGCTGAGGATGCGAAGCTGCTGGTATCCGGGATGCAGCGCAAAGCGGTAGTGCTGCTCGGGCACCTGGGCATGGCTGCCGGCGGCGTCCGCCGCCGGCGCCTGGCGTTCGGCGCCGCGCAGCTTGCGCTGCAGCGATTCCTGGATGAGCTTTTGCTTGATGCTGGCCGCCAGCCCGGGCCGGGCGCCCGGGGCGGTTCTGTCCTGCGTCATTGGGTCATTCCTTGTCCTGCCTCCGCCTGGCCCGAGCGGACGCGCCTGGCGATGGCGTCCACGTGCTCGGGCGCGACCTGCGTCGCATGTTGAGAAGCCACCAGCTCGATATGGGCGGCAATGTCGTCGCCGGCCGGCGGGCGGCTGTCGCCGCGCAGGGCGGTGATCAGGCGCGCGCTCAGCTTGTCCAGCGTCGGGCTCTCGCTCAGCGCCATGACGGGCAGGCGGATGCCGAAGCGGCCCTCCAGCGCCACCACCAGCTCAACGCCCATCAGGGAGTCCAGGCCGATGTCGTAGAGCGACCGGGATGGGTCGATCTTGTCCCGCGGCACACGCAGGATCTCGCTGACTTCCTGCTTCAGCATCTCGATCACGCGCGCGCCCAGCTCGGCATCGTCCAGCTCGTCGAGCTGGGCCAAGAGGTCGTCCGGATCGCCGGCGTCGTCCGCCGATTCGCCCGCCTGGCGGGCGATGTCGGCATAGCGCGGCGCGGCGGCGCCCGGCAGGTGCCGGGCCAGCGCATGCCAGTCCAGCTCCAGGACGCCCAGGCCGCTGGCGCCGGACACCAGCATGTCTTCCAGCGCGTCCAGCGCGCTGGCGGCGCTCAGCGCGGCGCCGCCCATGCGGTGGGAAAGCGCCTGCTTGATCGCCTCGTTGCGGGCCAGATAGCCCGTGTCGCCGATGGCGCCCCAGCGCGCGCAGGCGACCGGCAGGCCCAGCGACTGCCGCTGGCGCGCCAGCGATTCCATCCAGGCGTTGGCGGCCACGTAGGCGCTTTGCCCGGGGTTGCCGAAAAGCGTGGTGGCCGACGAGAACAGGACGAAGAGGTCCAGCGGATCGTCTCGCGTCAATTCGTGCAGCACCGCGGCGCCCTGCATCTTCGGCGCCAGCACGCGCGCGATGCGGTCCGCGCTTGCGCCGGCCGCGAGCCCGTCCTCGATGACGGCGGCGGCATGCACCACGCCGCGCAGGGGCGGAAAGGCGGCTCTTGCGCGAGCCAGCAGGGCCTCCACGGCCTGTGCATCGGCCACGTCGCAGGCTTCGGCCATGACCTGCACGCCGCGCGCCCGCAGGGCCTCGACGGCGGCGCTGGCCTCGTCCGACGCCAGCCCGCTGCGTCCGGCAAGCACCAGGTGGCGCGCGCCCTTGCCGGCCAGCCATTGCGCGGTGCGCAGGCCGAAGCCGGACAGGCCGCCGCTGACCAGGTAGCTGCCGTCTGCCGCCAGCGCCAGCGTCTGCCGCGCGGGAGGCGCGGCGTCTTCGGGCAGGCCGTTGCGGTAGGTCACGACGATCTTGCCGATCTGGCGGGACTGCTGCATGTAGCGGAAGGCGTCGACTACGTCGCGCGCCTCGAAGCAGCGCTGCGGCAGCGGGTGCAGCGCGCCGTCGCGGAACAGCTCCATCATCTGCGCATACAGGGAACGCGCCAGTTCGGGGCGGGCCGACAGGAGCTGGTCGGCATCGATGCCGAAGTAGCTGATGTTGTTGCGGAAGGGACGCAGGCCGATGCGGGTGTCTTCGTAGAAATCCCGCTTGCCCAGTTCCAGGAAGCGGCCAAAGGGCGCAAGCACGTCCAGGTTGCGGCGGATGGCCTCGCCCGACAGCGAGTTCAGCACCACGTCCACGCCGCGGCCCTCGGTCAGCGCGCGGATTTCATCCGCGTACGACAAGGAGCGCGAATCGAAGACGTGCGCCACCCCCATCATCCGGAGGAAGTCGCGCTTCTCGCCAGAGCCCGCCGTGGCATAGATTTCGGCGCCCAGCCATTGGGCGTACTGGATCGCCGCGATTCCCACGCCGCCCGCGGCGCCATGGATCAGGACCTTCTCGCCGGGAGCCAGGCGCGCCAGATGATGCAGGGCGTAGTACACGGTGAAGAAGGTGCTGGGGATGGTGGCGGCCGCCTCGAAGCTCATGCCTTGCGGAATGGCGGCGACGGCGGTCGTCGTGGTCAGCACGCGGTCGGAGAAGCTGGCCGGGCCGAAGCCCAGGACGGCGTCGCCGGGCGCAAAATCCGTGACGCCCGCGCCGGCGCGCAGGACCGTGCCCGCGAATTCCAGGCCCAGGCTGGCGCCGGCATAGCCGTTCTCCAGCGCCTCGTCGGCCAGCAGCCCCAGCGTGTACATGACATCGCGGAAATTCAGGCCCGTGGCGTGGACCTGGATCTCAAGTTCGTCGTCGCCCGGCGCCCGCGCTGGGTGGCTTTCCCAGCGCAGGTTGCGCAACTGGCCAGGCAGTTCGAAGCCGAGCCTGCGGACCGTCGCGCCCACGGGCGCGGACACGCGGGCAAGCGGCCGCGCCACGACGCGCAGGCGCGGCGCATAGCGCGCACCCTGGGCGTTCAGCACGAGTTCCCGCTCGGCGTCCGGGTCCGTCAGTTCCCGCAGCAGGGCCGCCACGGGCGCCGCTTCCGGCGCCACGGGCAGGTCCACCAGGCGCACAGCGGTGCCGGCCGATTCGTTCATGATGCTGCGGCCATAGCCGCACAAGGCCGCGTCGGCAAGGTCTCGCAAGGCGGCGGCGGGCTGGTCGCCGGGCGTGCGCGCGCCGGCGGTCAGGAGCCACAAGGTGGCGGGCCGGCCATGCTTCTCGCTTGCGCGCAGCGCGGCGGCGGCCAGCGCGCAGCGCCGCGCCTGCGACCCGCAGGCCGCCTGCGCATCGCCGCCCGCGCCATACAGGCCGGCCGCGTGCAGGATGTGGTCGTAATGCTCCGCCTGCGCGATGGCCGGGAGCGTATCGGGCGACGCCGCCGGGTCCAGTCCCAGGTGCGTGGCGCTCAGGCCCTTGTCCCGCAGTTCGCGGGTCAGCGTGGCGGCGAGCGCGGCGCCCGGCCCCTGGTCGTCGGCAAGCACCAGCCAGCGGCCGGCGGCAGGCGCGTCCGGGTCGGCGTTGGCCGCGTCCGTCAGTTCGCCCGCCCGCGCCAGCAGCAGATAGGCGCCGGCGATGGCGCCCGGGCTCAGTTCCAGCGGGGCCTCGCAGGCGCAGCCCAGCGCCTGCAGTTCATGGCGCCAGAAGGCGGGTGCCTGCTGCATGGACGTCCGGCCGCCGTCGCTCGCGTCCGACCACCAGGCGTCATGGACGCCGAACACGAAGTCGGCCCAGTGCGCGGGGTGGTGCCCCACGACGATCAGGGAGCCGCCCGGCGCGAGCCGGGAGCGCGCATCGTGCAGGGCGGCGCGGGTCTGCGCCAGCGTGTCGAAATTGCATTGCACGATGGCCAGGTCCACGGGCTCGGGGGCCGCGGGTCCGGCGTCCGACGCTGCGCCGATAAGGCGCAGCGTGGCGTCCGGATGCGCGGCGAGCCGTCCGGCCGCGGCCTCCAAGCCCGTTTCGGTGGCGGTGGCGAAGCAATAGTCCGCGCGCGTGAAATCCAGCAAGGCGCAGCAGTCCGCGCCCAGCAGGGGCGCCTGCGCACCGATTTCCAGCATGCGGAACCGGCGGCCGGCGGGCAGGCCCGCCTGGGCGTCGGACAGGACAGAGCCCAGCGACTGCGCAAGCTGCTGGCGGGCGGGCGCGGCGAGCAGATGGCTGCCCAGGTCGCGCGGGGAGAAGAGCGGCGAGGCGACGTCGTCCGCGCTGGAAATGCCTTGCAGCAGGGCCGGCAGGTGCAGGCCGATGCGGCCGGCGGCCAGCGCCGGCGCGAAGTGGGCCGGGTAGTCGCGCACCAGCGCATTCCAGATGTCGCCGGCGGTGGTTTCGTCGGCCTGCCCGGCGGCAATCCACCAGCCGGCGGGGGTGCGCTCGGCGGCGCCGGCCGTCTCGGCGCGCGCGAGCAGGATGTCCAGCAGGGACGCGAGCCCGGGTGTCCGGGTCCGCAGCTTGAGCAGGGCCGAGTCGGCGATGTCGCCTTGCAGGTCCGCCAGCGCGCGCAAGGCCTCGACGCCATAGCGGTCGCACAGCGCATCCAGCAGCGGTTCGGCTTCGTCGGCGTAGCAGGCGTAGCCGGGGTCCTGCGCGGCCTTTTCCAGCGCCTCCGACAGGGCCTGGCGCAGCCTGGGCAAGGGCGCGGCGGCGGCGCCGTCGGGCCTGGGGCGGGGCGTGAGCGCCTCGTCGATGAAGCTCAGGCGGTCCTCGGCCTTCTTGATGAGGCGGATGCCGCGCAGGCTCACTTCGGAGAGCGCGGCGACTTGCGCGCCGTCTTCGGCGTACAGGGCGATATCCACGGTCAGCGCATGCGGGGAGCGGCGCGTGACGCGCAACTGTGCGTAGCGCGGCTGGCCCGCATCGGTGCGCAAGGCGAGCCGGCCGATGCGGGCGGGCACGAAGGCCATGCCCAGGCCCATCGACGCGAGGCCTTCGAGCAGGTGCACCGCCATCTGGAAGGCGCTGTCCAGGCGGGCCGGCTCCAGGTGGCCGGGCGTTTCCTGCGCGCAAGGGTGCAGGCGCGCCAGCAAGGTGGACGGATCCAGGCGCCAGCCTTGTTCGACCAGGCGGTACGAAGGGCCGTAATGCAGGCCGAACGCCGCGGTCAGCGCGGCGTGGTCGTCCGCGCCGAAATCGGCTTGCCGGTCGGGCAGCGCGGGCATGGGCGTCGTCAGCAGCGCGGCGCCGGGTTCGGGGCGGACCCTTGCGGTCACGTGCCGGGTCCAGGCGTCGTCGCTGCCCAGTTCGCGGGCCAGGATGCGCAGGCGTCCGTCCTCGGGCTCGATCGCGCAGCGCAGCAGCTTGGACGGCGCGGCCGCGAGCAGGAGGGGCGTGTGGATTTCCAGGTTTTCGAGTTCGACGCAGGCGTCCGGGCGACGCTCCAGCGCGGCGGCCAGGGCGATCTCCACGAAACCCGCGCCGGGAAAGACGGTCGCCTCTCCCACGACGTGGTCCGCCAGTTCCGGATGCGAGTGCGTGTCGAGCTGGTTTTCCCAGGTCAGTTCATGCTGGGCCAGCCGGTAGCCCAGCAGGGGATGCACGCGATGGCGATGCAGCAGCCCCAGCGATTGCGGGGTGTCGGGATACCAGTGGCGCTCGCGCTGCCACGGATAGGCGGGCAAGGCGTGAGGGCGCCCCTCGGTGGGGAACAGGCCGCGCCAGTCCACGCTTACGCCGCTCAGGATGGCCTGCGCGGCGGCTGAGGCCACCTTGCGCGGCTCGTCCTCGCCGCGCGTGATCGTCGCCAGCACGCGGCCGGGACGGTCGGCGCGCTTCAAGGCATCGCTGACGTAGCCGCGCAGGACGGCGTGCGGACCGACCTCGACGAAGAGGTTGTAGCCGTCGGCCACGCACAGCGTCAGGGCCTGCTCGAAGCGCACCGGCTGGCGGATGTTGCGCCACCAGTAGTCCGCGTCCAGCGCGTCGTCGGCCAGCCTTGCGCCGGTGACGGCGGAATAGAAATCGCAGGACGGCGCAAGCGGACGCAGGGCGCCGAGCGCGTCGGCCAGCGCCGGCGCCAGGCCGTCCATCGCGGGGCTGTGGAAAGCGTAGTCCAGGTCCAGCCGCTTGCTGGCCGCGCCCCGCTGCTGCAGGGCGGCTTCCAGCTGGGCGAGCGCCGCGGGACTGCCGGCGATCGTTGCGCCCCTTGAACTGTTGTAGCCGGCGACGACCAGCGCGGGCGCCAGGCCCAGCTCGGCCAGCAGCGCCTGGGCGCTGGCGCCGTCCACGCCGATGGCGGTCATCTGGCCGCTGCCGCGGGTCTCGCCTTGCAGCCGGCTGCGGTGATGGATCACCTGCACCGCGTCGGCCAGGGACAGCGCGCCGCAGGCCCAGGCCGCGGCGACTTCGCCCACGCTGTGGCCCACGACGGCGCGCGGCCTGACGCCTTGTCCGGCCAGCATGCGGGTCACGCCCACTTGCAGGGCAAAGAGGGCAGGCTGCGCGAACTCGGTGCGCGCATAGCGCGAGCCGTCGAGCTGCCCGGCCAGTTCGTCGGCCAGGCGATAGCCCGCAAGCGGCGCGAACAGCGCGTCCACCTCGTCGATGGCCTGGCGGAACGCCGGGTCGTCCAGCAACCGCCGGCCCATGCCGGCCCATTGCGATCCGTTGCCCGAATACACGAACACCGGGCCTTGCGGGTCGGGCAGGCCTTCGGCCGCCTGCACGGCGGGCGAGTCTTCGCCCTCGGCATAGCGGCGCAGGAGGTCCGCCGCCTCGTCGCGGTCCGCGCACCAGGCCAGCGCCCGGTGCTCATGGAGATCCCGCTTCAGGGCGGCCTGATGGGCGACGTCATAGAGCGCCGCGCCGGAAACGGTCTGCAGGTGCTCGGCCAGATCGCGGGCGGCGGCCTTGAGCGCCTGCGGGGTGCGCGCCGAAACGATCAGCGGCAGGGCGGACGAGGCGGCCGCCGCCGCGGCGGCGGGGCGCGCGGGCGCCTGCGCGTCGGGCGTGTGCAGGATCACGTGCGCATTGGCGCCGCCGAAGCCGAACGAGTTCACGCCGATGACCAGGCGCCCCGTCGCGGGCAGCGCATGCGTGCGCGTCACGATGTCGATGTTCCACTCGTCGGCAAGGATGGCGGGGTTCAGTTCGCGCACGCCGATCGTGGCGGGCACGGTCCGGTGCTGCAGGCTGTAGACCGCCTTGACCAGGCCGGCCACGCCGGAGGCCGCTTCGAGGTGGCCCATGTTGCTCTTGATGGAGCCGATGGGCAGAGGCTTGCCGGCGGGGCGGCGCTGGCCCAGCGCCATGCCGATGGCGCGGGTCTCGATCGGGTCGCCGACCGGCGTGCCGGTGCCGTGCGCCTCCAGGTAGTCCACGTCTTCCGGCAGGATGCCCGCGCGGTCATAGGCCTGGCGCAGCAGCGTTGCCTGCGCGTCGGCGCTGGGCACGGTCAGGCCGGACTTGCGGCCGTCGGTGTTGACGCCGGTGCCGGCGACGACGGCCAGGATGCGGTCGCCGTCCGCGACCGCCAGGTCATAGTCCTTCAGCATGAACAGCCCGCCGCCCTCGGAGCGCACGTAGCCGTCGCCGGCGGCGTCGAACACGTTGCAGCGCCCTTGGCGCGAGAGCATCGAGGCCTTGGAGAAAATCAGGAAGCCGTAGGGGTGCAGATGCAGGCTGATGCCGCCCGCCAGCGCCTGGGAGATGTCGCCCGACTCGATGGCGCGGCAGGCCTGGTGGAACGCGACCAGCGACGAGGAGCACGCGGTATCCACCGCCATGCTGGGGCCTCGCAGGTCGTAGGTGTAGGAGAGCCGGTTCGCGGCGATGCTGTTGGTGTTGCCCGTGGCGAACGAGGCGTCGATCACGCCCAGGTCCTCGGCCATGCGGTAGGAGTAGTCCGCGCTGGCGATGCCGATATAGACGCCGCAGTCACTGCCGCGCAGCGAGGACGGCTTGATGGCCGCGTTCTCCATCGCTTCCCACGCGAGCTCCAGCAGGATCCGCTGCTGCGGGTCCATCAGGCCGGCTTCGCGCGGCGAGATGCCGAAGAACGCCGCGTCGAATCCGGACACGTCGCCCAGGGATCCCGCAGCGCGCGAATAGGCGGTGCCGGGATGCTCGCGCAAGGGGTGGTGGTAGGTGGCGGTGGCCCAGCGGTCCGGGTCGATCTCGGTGACGAGGTCGCGGCCCTGTAAAAGGTCGGGCCAATAGCGCAGGGAATCAGTGCTGGGAAATCGGAACGAAAGTCCAATGAGGGCAACACGCTTTGCCATTCAAAATCCTTCTAGCAAGAGCTGGTTGACAGCGTTGTTGTTGGGGCCTCTGCTGCAAGAGGAGGTCCGGCTGCACGGCCGGACCGGGCGGGGCCGCGTGGCCCGCAGGCGCGCGTCGGGCAGGCGGCAGCGCAAGAGACCGGGGGATTCTAGAGGGCATGCTGCCCCCAAATATTTCAAGTCCCGACATTCTTAATGCCAACGTTGCGCGGCCTTTTTCGTCCCGCCACTCGTGGGCAGGGACGAACGCCGCCCTCGGGTGTGTCGGCCTGGAACGGCTTCTTACATGGGTGTCAGCGTGTTTACACGTCATGAACGGCGCGCGGACGCGCGCCGGGCCCGCGCAGCTCAAGTCTGGTGCGACAAGGGCCGGATCGGAATCGGCGAGATGCGCTCGGGCGGCGGAGACACGCGCCAGGAGGCGCGGCGGCGCAGCGCGCCCAGGAGCTTCAAGCCTTGGGGCCAGTCGCCCAGGCCGCTGTCGGCATTGATGTGGCCAGCCCCGGGGATCACGACCACGCGGCTGCCCCAGTCCGCGGCGAAGGCGCGGGCGCGCTCCAGCGCGCAATAGGGATCGTTGTCGCTCGCGACGACCACGCTCTGGAAAGGCAGGGGCTGGCGCGGGATGGGCGCGAATTCGCGCAGGCACGCAGGCGCGTCCGAACGTTCCACGTCGGCGGGCGCGACCAGCAGCGCGCCGGCGACCTTGGCGCGCAAGGGCACGGGCAGCGCGGCGCTGATCAGGCATCCCAGGCTGTGGGCGACGAGCAGGACCGGGCTGCGGGCGCTGTCGACGTCGGCGGCCAGCCGGGATATCCAATCCGACGACCGGGGATTCTCCCAATCGCGCTGCTCGACGCGCTGCGCATGGGGCAGCAATTCGAGCCAGCGGGATTGCCAGTGTTCGGGTCCGGAGTTTTTCCAGCCCGGGACGATTATCGGTTGGAGTCTCATGGGCGCATGATGCCGCGCCGCTTTAGTAACTCAAACGAATAAATCGTCTTTTGCATATACGGTGTTTGGAATAAGCCGTGCCGGCCTCGCGCATGCCGCAGTGCAATAAAAAACCCGCCGAAAAGCGGGCCCCGCAGCCGCGAATTACGACGATATTTCAGTGTATGCTTGCCGTGCAAATGCACCGTAACGGGGCGTGACTTTACAAAATATCCGGCGTCCGCCCGGTTAACGAACTAACGATTACAAGTCATTAGAGGAGTCCACTCATGAAGCCAGTATTTCGTCTGACCCCGGTCATCGCAGCGCTGGGAGTCGCCGCTGGTTTGACGTTTGGCGCGGCCGCCCAAGCCCAAACCATCAAGATCGGCGTCGTCGGCCCCACCACGGGCGCGGTCACCCAGTATGGCGATATGGTCCGTGAAGGGGTCGATACCGCGGTCGAGCGCATCAACGCCGCCGGCGGCATCAACGGCAAGAAGCTGGAAACCGTCGTGATCGACGACGGTTGCGAACCCAAGCAAGGCCCGGTCGCCGCCAACCGCGTCGTCAACAGCAAGATCGGTTTCGTCGTGGGCCACGTGTGCTCGGGCGCCACCATCGCCGCCGCGGACATCTACAACAACGAAGGCGTGGTCATGGTCACGCCGTCGGCCACGTCGCCGGCGCTGACCGACGGCAAGAACTACGAGTTCATCTTCCGCACGATCGGCCGCGACGACCAGCAAGGCCCGGCCGCCGCCAAGTTCATCCTGGAAAAGATCAAGCCGAAGAAGGTCGCGGTGCTGCATGACAAGCAGTCCTACGGCCAGGGCATCGCCACGGCGGTCAAGAACGACCTGGAAAAGGGCGGCGTGACCGTCGCGTTCTTCGAAGGCATCAATGCCGGCGACAGCGACTACTCGGCCGTCATCACCAAGCTCAAGAGCCAGGGCGTGGACTTCGTCTACTACGGCGGCTATCACCCGGAAATGGGCCTGCTGCTGCGCCAGTCCGCCGAGCAGGGCGTGAAGGCGCGCTGGATGGGTCCGGAAGGCACCGGCAACCCGGACATCAACGCCATCGCGGGCAACGCGGTCGAAGGCATGCTCGTGACGCTGCCGGCCGACTTCACCCAGAACGCCGCCAACGCCGACATCGTGAAGGCGTTCGAAGCCAAGAAGCGCAACCCCGGCGGCGCGTTCCAGATGACGGCCTACACGGCCACCCAGGTCATCGCGGACGGCATCAAGGGCGCGGGCAGCGACGACCCGACCAAGGTCGCCAAGTACCTACATGCCAACTCCTTCGAGACCCCCATCGGCAAGGTGTCGTGGAACAAGCAGGGCGACCTGACGAACTTCCAGTTCGACGTGTTCACCTGGCACAAAGACGGTTCGAAGACCGTCTACAAGTAAAGCGAGGGCGGGCCTGCGGCCCGCTGGTGTCGGGCGCCGGTGCAGCTATCCGGTGTCAGACACCAGCTATCTATCCGGTGTCTGACACCCGCATGAGGGACGCGACAGCTTGAGCCGGCGTTCCAGGGGTGTCAGACACCTCCAGTATCCGGTGTCTGACACCCGCATGAGGGGTGCTACAGATTGAGCCGGCGTTCCGGGGGTGTCAGACACCTCCGGGGGTGTCAGACACCTGCACCCACCTGCACCGAGGACGCCGCCGGCCTCCGCCGCTTACAGGCCGTGCACGCGGCGGCCGGTGTCGGCCTCGAACCAGTGCAGCGCATGGCGGCCGTCCGGGCCGACGTTGACGCGGTCGCCGACCTTGGCCGACGACTCGGACAACTGGCGCGTCGTGCAGCGCACGACCAGCGTGCTCTTGCCGCAGCGGCAATGGACCAGTTGCTCGGAACCCAGCGTTTCCACCATTTCAACTTCGGCCGGCACGCCTTGCGTGTTCAGCAGCATGTGCTCCGGGCGCATGCCCATGATGACCTTGCGGCCGCGCACCTGCGAAGGCACCTGCAGCGGCGAGATCTCGAGCGCGTTGCGGTCGGTGGTCTGGACCGTGCCGTCGCCGGCTACGTCCACTTCGATCAGGTTCATCGGCGGCGAGCCGATGAAGCCGGCGACAAACGTCGAAGCGGGCTTTTCGAACACTTCCATCGGAGTGCCGATCTGCTCGGCCACGCCCTGGTACATGACGATCATGCGGTTGGCCAGCGTCATGGCCTCGACCTGATCGTGCGTCACGTACAGGCTGGTGGTGCCCAGCCGGCGGTGCAGCTTCATGATTTCCAGGCGCATCGCCACGCGCAGCTTGGCGTCCAGGTTCGACAGGGGTTCGTCGAACAGGAACACCTTGGGCTCGCGCACGATGGCGCGGCCCATGGCGACGCGCTGGCGCTGGCCGCCGGACAGGGCGCGCGGGCGGCGGTCGAGCAGATGGCCCAGTTCCAGGATCTGCGCGGCGATGTCCACGCGCTTCTTGATCTCGTCCTTGGTGAACTTGCGGATCTTCAAGCCGTAGGCCATGTTCTCGAACACGGTCATGTGCGGGTAGAGCGCGTAGTTCTGGAACACCATCGCGATGTCGCGCTCGGCGGGTTCCAGGCCATTGACGACCTTGTCGTCGATGACGATTTCGCCGCTGGTGACGGTTTCCAGGCCGGCGACCATGCGCATCAGCGTGGATTTGCCGCAGCCCGAGGGGCCGACGATGACGATGAATTCGCCGTCCTTGACATCCATGTCGATGCCATGGATGACCGGCACGTCGCCGGTATAGGTTTTCTTGACTTTACGGAAGCTGAGGGTAGCCATGAGTTATTCGTATTCGGAGTCGTGTTCGGGTGGGCGAGGGCGGGCAAGCGTCACTTTTCATCGCCGAGCCGTCTCAAGATGAAAACGCCCCCCAGGGGGGCAGCAAGTCGAAGGCGCGGCGTGGGGGTCATTTTTCAGTGTCGACCAGACCCTTGACGAACCATTTCTGCATCAGGATGACAACCAGCGCCGGCGGGATCATCGCGAGCATGGCGGTGGCCATGGTGATATTCCATTCGGTCACGCTGTCGCCGCCGCTGATCATCCGCTTGATGCCGATGACGACGGGGTACATGTCTTCCTGCGTGGTGACCAGCAGCGGCCACAGGTATTGGTTCCAGCCGTAGATGAACTGGATCACGAACAGGGCGGCGATGCTGGTCTTGGACAGGGGCAGCAGCACGTCGCGGAAGAAGCGCAGCGGGCCCGCGCCGTCGATGCGCGCGGCTTCGATCAGCTCGTCCGGCACCGTCAGGAAGAACTGGCGGAACAGGAAGGTGGCCGTGGCCGAGGCGATCAGCGGCAAGGTCAGGCCGGCGTAGCTGTTGAGCAGCCCCAGGTCGGCAACCACCTTGTAGGTGGGCGCGATGCGGACTTCGACGGGCAGCATGAGCGTGACGAAGATCATCCAGAAAAAGAACATGCGGCCGGGGAAGCGGAAGTACACGACCGCGAAAGCCGACAGCAGCGAGATCGCGATCTTGCCGATGGAGATAGCCAGCGCCATGATCAGGCTGACGTACATCATGCGGCCCACGGGCGCGCCCGAGGAACCGCCCGACGAGCCGCCGAACAGGGCTTGCATGTAGTTGTCCACGAAGTGCGGACCGGGAATCAGCGACATCGGCGCCTGCGCGACTTCCTGCGCGGTCTGGGTGGACGCGACGAAAGTGACGTAAAGCGGAAATGCCACCATCGCCACGCCGCAGAGCAGAATGACGTGGGCCAGAATGTCCAGCCAGGGACGGCGTTCAACCATTGTTATCAGCCTCGAACAAAATCAATACTGCACTTTGCGGTCGACGTAGCGAAATTGCACGACCGTCAAGGCAACCACAATGAACATCAGCACGACGGACTGGGCGGCGGACGAGCCGAGGTCCAGGCCGCGGAAGCCGTCGCTGTACACCTTGTAGACCAGGATCGAGGTCGCGGTGCCGGGACCGCCCTGCGTCGTCGTGTCGATCACGGCGAAGGTGTCGAAGAAGGCATAGATGATGTTGACCACCAGCAGGAAGAAGGTGGTGGGCGACAGCAGCGGGAACACGATGGTCCAGAAGCGGCGCGCCGGGCTTGCGCCGTCGATCGCGGCGGCTTCGATCAGCGAGCGCGGAATCGATTGCAGGCCGGCCAGGAAGAACAGGAAGTTGTACGACACCTGCTTCCAGACGGCGGCGACGATCACCAGGACCATGGCCTGGTTGCCGTCCAGGCGCGGGTTCCAGTCCACGCCCGATTTGCGCAGGGCCACGGCCAGGATGCCGACGGAAGGCGAGAACAGGAACAGCCACAGCACGCCGACGACGGCGGGCGCCACGGCGTAGGGCCAGATGAGCAGCGTCTTGTAGAGACCCGAGCCGCGGATGACGCGGTCGGCCATGACGGCCAGCACCAGCGACACGCCAAGCCCGATGCCGGCCACCAGGATCGAGAAGACGGCGGTGACGCGGAAGGAATCCAGATAGGCCTGTTGCGAGAACAGGTCCATGAAGTTGTCCAGGCCGACGAACTGGGAGGACAGGCCGAAGGGATCTTCCAGGCGCATGGACTGCCACATGGCTTGTCCGGCGGGCAGGAAGAAGAACACCACGGTAATGATCAGCTGCGGCAGAAGCAGCAGATAGGGCAAGGTCTTGTGCCCGAATACAACGCGTTTTTCCATAGGGGGAACCCAAGGTACAGAAAAGCGGCGGTTGAAATAACCGCCGCCTGAAACCGCCTTCGCCGGCATTGCGCGAGGCGCCCGGCGCCCAAAGGCGCCGGCACTCATAAAAATACGATAGGCTTAAAGCCCTAAAAAAACCAGGGTTTTAAGCCTCATAAGTCCCTGCCGCGACACGGAAAATGCCGGTCGGCAGGGGGCGGTCAAGTCGCGCGAAAGGGCGCTACTTTACACTTTTCTCAAACTTTTCCAGCAGTTCGTTGCCGCGCTTGACGATGTTCTCGGCGCCGTCCTTGGCCGCAACCTTGCCGGACACGATGCGTTCGATTTCAGCGTCCTCGATCTCGCGGATCTGCGGCAGGAAGCCCAGGCGCAGGCCGCGCGATTGCGCGGTGGTCTCGACGTTCAGCTGCTTGACGCCGACTTCGGTGCCCGGGTTCTTGTCGTAGAAGCCGTCTTTCTTGGTGAGCTCGTACGCAGCCTTGGTGACCGGCACGTAGCCGGTCTGCTGGTGCCAGCGGGCGGCGATTTCCGGGCTGGCCAGGAACTTGAAGAACTCGGTCACGCCCTTGTAGGTTTCCGGCTTCTTGTTGGCGAAGACCCACAGCGAAGCGCCGCCGATGATGGTGTTCTGCGGCGCGCCCTGCACGTCGGCGTAGTAGGGCAAGGTCGAGGTGCCGAATTCGAACTTGGCGTTCTTGGCGATGTTGGCGCGCAGGCCGGACGAGCCGGTGATCATGGCGCACTTGCCGCTGATGAAGAGCGAGTTCGGCTCGTCGCCGCGCCCGCCGTACATGAAGATGCCTTCCTTGCCCAGCTTGGCCAGGTTTTCCAGGTGGCGCACGTGCAGCGGGGTGTTGATCGCGATGCGGGCGTCCACGCCGCCGAAGCCGTTGTCCTTGGTGGCGTACGGCACGTTGTGCCAGGCCGAGAAGGTCTCGAGCTGGGTCCACGACGGCCACGAGGTGGTGTAGCCGCATTCCTGGCCCGCGGCTTTCAGCTTCTGGCCGGCGGCGGCCAGCTCTTCCCAGGTCTTGGGAGGATTGTCGGCGTCCAGGCCGGCCTTCTTGAAGGCGTCCTTGTTGTAGTAGAACACCACGGTCGAGCTGTTGAAGGGCATCGACACCAGCTTGCCGTCGGCCGACGAGTAGTAGCCGGCCACGGCGCCGATGAATTCCTTCGGATCGATCGGGTTGCCGACTTCTTCAGACATCTCCTGCACCGGCTTGATGGCGCCCTTGGCGTACATCATGGTGGCGGTGCCGACTTCGAAGACCTGGAGGATGTCCGGCGCATTGCCGGCGCGGAACGCGGCGATGCCGGCGTTCATCGATTCACCGTAGTTGCCTTTGTAGACAGCCTTGACCTGGTAGTCGGGGTTCTTCTTGTTGAATTCTTCGACCAGTCCGTTCACGCGGTCGCCCAGCGCGCCTTCCATCGAGTGCCAGAACTGGATTTCGGTGGCGGCATGCGCGGAAGCGCCTGCGAAAGCCGTCATGATGGCGGCAAAGGTCAAGGCAATACGATGGGATCGCATAGGGGGGTTCCTCCAGTTGGGCGTGTTGCGGCCCGGGTTGTCCGGACGCATGAAACACGACACCTTATGAATTGTTTGTGACAAAACCGTGACTTTCACATCAGTCTAAACGCCTGTCAAATTGCGCGTTTCAGGCGCGAACGAACATTTTGTTTTTTTTGCCCGACGAAGGGGACCGTTTACAATCGCGGCCTATGAAAAACGAACTTTCGATTGCGTTCATTGGCGGCGGCAACATGGCGGCCGCCCTGGCCTGCGGACTGGCCGGCAAAGTATGCGCTGCCGGGGACATCCATGTCATTGACATAAACCAGGACGCGCGCGCGTCCTGGCAGGCCCGCGGCATGACTACCGCGGCGGCCCCCGGCGAGGCCTTGGCGCGCTGCCGCGTTTGGGTGTTCGCGGTCAAGCCACAGAACATGAAAGAGGTTGTGGCTTCCACGCGTCAGTGGCTGCAAGACGACACCTTGGTGGTAAGCGTGGCCGCCGGCATACGCGCCGATACGCTGGCCCAATGGCTGGGCACGCCCGAGGCGCCTTTCAGCCGCCTGGTGCGCTGCATGCCCAACACGCCCGCCCTGGTGGGCGCGGGCATGACCGGCCTGGCCGCCCTGGACGGCGTGGACGAGGCCGACCGCGCACTGGCGGCGCGCCTGCTGTCCTGCGTGGGGGAGGTGGTCTGGGTGGCCGACGACGCCGCGCTGGATGGCGTCACGGCCTTGTCGGGCAGCGGGCCGGCCTATGTCTTCCTGTTTCTTGAAGCGCTGGTGGCCGGCGGACTGAAGGTCGGCCTGACGGCCGGCCAGGCCAGGCAACTGGCGCTGGGCACGGTGGCCGGGGCCACGAAGCTGGCCGCGGAATCGTCCGAGCCCCTGTCCGTGCTGCGCGAACGCGTCACGTCCAAGGGCGGCACCACGGCCGCGGCGCTGGCCGCCTTCGAGGCAGCGGGCTTTGCGGGCATCGTGGAAGACGCCATGGCCGCCGCCGCGCGGCGCTCGCGCGAGCTGGCCGGGGAGTTCGGGAAATGACTGCGGTGCTTGCGCGCTTTCCGTCCATGACCCGCCTGCAGTTCGGCGTCGCCGTGCTGTGCATGCTGGTCGTGGTGGTGGGCTCGAATATCCTGGTCCAGGTGCCGCTGAACGACTGGCTGACCTGGGGCGGGCTGTCTTACCCGGTGGCCTTCCTGGTCACCGACGTCCTGAACCGCCGCTTCGGCCCGGCCGCGGCTCGCCGCGTGGTCTGGTTCGGCTTTGCCGCCGCCCTGGCGGTGTCGGTGTGGGTGGCGTCGCCGCGCATCGCGCTGGCCTCGGGCCTGGCCTACATCTGCGCGCAGCTCGTGGACATCCACGTGTTCGACCGCCTGCGCGACCAGCGCTGGTGGCGCGCGCCGCTCGCGTCCGGCGTGCTGGGAGCGACGCTGGACACGGCAGTGTTCTTCAGCGTGGCGTTCGCAGCCACCGGCGCGCCATGGATGACGTGGCTGATGGGCGACCTGGCGATCAAGCTGGCGGTCAATATCTGCATGCTGGCGCCGTTCCGCGCGCTGATGTGGAACCTGGCCAAGCCGGCCAGCGCATAGCGCATCGAGCCATCCGAAAACATTATCCGTAAGGCCAGCGTAAGTACTGTATTTAAATGCGTGCTCAAACGGTGTATTAATAATTTTTCATATAAAGCGCCAAGCACAACTTCTGGTATTGCGCCAGTTGTTAATCAAGGCGTCTTTGCGATTTCTCCAGCGATTTCACGGGCTTGGCGCGCCTATCCGTCACGATTAAAGGTTCGCCGGAAAATATTGGGGATTACACGCAGTGACAGTATGGCGGCTTGCTTCCAGAATACCGCCCACACCGTGTTTTTGCCCAAGAAGCCGGCGACGGGCAATGCGGATTGCGGGGCACCCTCCCGATAAACCGTATTGAACAGAGCCGCTCAAAACCTCGCTGGAGAACTCCGCATGAAGTTTCTGAATCGCCTTACCCCGGTAGCCATGGCGCTTGGGGCACTTGCCTTGGCTGGCGCCGCGCACGCCGCCGACACGATCAAGATCGGCATTCCCCAGCCCATGACCGGTCCCAACACGCAATACGGCGACCAGATCCAGGCCGGCGCCCTGACCGCCATCGAGACGATCAACGCCAAGGGCGGCGTCAAGGGCAAGAAGCTCGAGCCCATCCTCATCGACGACGGCTGCGAGCCGAAGCAGGCCGTGCCGGCCGCCAACCGCGTGGTCAACTCCGGCGCCAAGTTCGCCGTGGCCCATGCGTGCTCGGGCGTCACCGTCGCCGCCGTGAAGGTCTACGAGGAAGAGGGCATTGTCGGGATCACCCCGGGCGCCACGTCCCCGCTGGTCACCGACACCATCAAGCCGCATTTCTTCTTCCGCACGATCGGCCGCGACGACCAGCAAGGCCCGTACGCCGCCAACTACATCGCCAAGACCCTGAAGCCCAAGAAGGTCGCCGTCCTGCACGACAAGCAGACCTACGGTTCGGGCGTGGCCACCCAGGTGAAAGATGCCCTGGCCAAGGAAAAGGTCAACGTCGCGCTGTTCGAAGGCATCAACGTCGGCGACAGCGACTACTCGGCCATCATCACCAAGCTGAAGTCCGCGGGCGTGGACCTGGTCTATTTCGGCGGCTACCACCCGGAACTGGGCCTCTTGCTGCGCCAGTCGCGTGAACAGGGCCTGAAGGTCCAGTTCATGGGTCCGGAAGGCACCGCCAACCAGGATCTGGTGGCCATCGCCGGTCCGGCCATCGACGGCCTGCTCGTCACGCTGCCGGCCGACTTCACCAAGCTGCCGGGCAACGAAGGCATCGTCAAGGCCTTCAAGGACGCCAAGCGCGATCCGGACGGCGCGTTCCAGATGCCGGCCTATGCCGCGGTGCAGATCCTGGCCGACAGCATCAACGCGGTGGGCGAAGACCCCGCCAAGGTGGCCGACTACATGCACAAGACCACGTTCAATACCGGCATCGGCAAGGTCGAATACGACGCCAAGGGCGATCTGAAGGACTTCGAATTCGCCGTCTACAAGTGGGACAAGGACGGGAAGAAGACCCAGCTGTAAACTCGCGATCCCGCCGGCATGCCGCCGGCGTGTAGGGCCTGTCGTCTTGGTTGTGTCGTAATCCGCGTAGCGATGCGCCAAAAGCGCTGTGCGGCCGGCACGCACAGACCGCAGGCCCTTATAAAATACGCCCAGGTTTCCGGCTCCGGGTCTCTCTACCGGAGCCGGAACTATTTGGAGCAAGAGAAATAATGTCCGACCTCATACCCCAACTTACCCAGCAATTCTTCAACGGATTGTCTCTGGGCGCGATCTATGCGCTGATCGCCATCGGCTACACAATGGTCTACGGCATCATCGGTATGATCAACTTCGCCCACGGCGAAATCTATATGATCGGCGCCTATGTCGGCCTGGTCACCTTGACGTCCATCGGCACCAACAGCGGCCTGCCTGTGCCGTTCATCATTGCGGCCATGCTGCTCGTGGCCATTACCGTCACCGGCATCTACGGCTTTTCCGTCGAACGCGTGGCCTACCGGCCCGTGCGGGGCAGCCCCCGCCTGGTGGCGCTGATCTCGGCCATCGGGATGTCGATCTTCCTGCAGAACTGGGTGGCCCTGGGCCAGGGCGCGCGCGACATGGCCGTGCCCTCGCTGGTGTCCGGCGCCGTGCAGTTCCACATGGGAACCGACTTCGACGTGACCATCCCGTACTCGCGCATCATGATCATCGTGGTGACGGTGGTGCTGATGGTGGCGTTGACGCTGTTCATCAAGTATTCCCGCATGGGCCGCGCATCGCGCGCCTGCTCGCAGGACATGCACATGGCCAACCTGCTGGGCATCGACACCAACCGCGTGATCTCGTTCACGTTCGTGATGGGCGCGATCCTGGCGGCGGTGGGCGGCGTGCTGATCGCCATCACCATCGGCAAACTGAACCCCTTCATCGGCTTCCTGGCCGGCATCAAGGCCTTCACGGCGGCGGTGCTGGGCGGTATCGGCAGCATCCCCGGCGCCATGCTGGGCGGCGTGCTGCTGGGCCTGGCCGAGACCTTCGCGGCCGCCTATATATCGTCACAGTACAAGGACATCGTGGCGTTTTCGCTGCTGGTCCTGATTCTGCTGTTCCGTCCCACCGGGCTGCTGGGCAAACCTGAGGTGGAAAAAGTCTGATGTCGAAAAACAATCTGAAAAACGCCACGATGGCGGCCGTGCTGACGGCGGTCATCGTTACCCCGGTCTTCGGCCTGCAACTGATCCGTCAGGGCGCGCGCACGTCGATGGAGTCGCACTGGTCGCTGGTGGCGCTTGCCGCCGCGGTGGTGTTCGTCTTCCAGATGCTGCGTCCCTGGATCGCGATCCCGTTCAGGAAACTCAAGACCAGCCTGCCGACCCTGCCTTCGGCGCCGGCCAGGCGCAACAAGCCGCTGATGCTGCTGCTCCTGGCCATCGCGGTGATCTGGCCATTCTTCGCCGGGCGCAGCTCGGTGGACATCGCCACGCTGGTGCTGATCTACGTGATGCTGGGCCTGGGCCTGAACATCGTGGTGGGCTTTGCCGGGCTGCTGGACCTGGGATTCGTGGGCTTCTACGCCGTGGGCGCCTACACCTATGCCTTGCTGTACCACTGGGGCGGCTGGAGCTTCTGGGAGGCCCTGCCGTTCTCGGGCGCGATGGCGGCGCTGTTTGGCTTCGTGCTGGGCTTTCCGGTGCTGCGGCTGCGCGGCGACTACCTCGCCATCGTGACGCTGGGCTTCGGCGAAATGATCCGCCTGCTGCTGATCAACCTGAACACCCTGACGGGCGGCCCGGACGGCATTTCCGGCATCCCCAAGCCCACGGTCTTCGGCCTGGAAATGACCCGCCGTCCCAGCACGGAAGGGGGCACGACGTTCCATGAGTTCTTCGGGCTGACGTTCCAGAACCAGGACATGGTGATCTATCTGTACATGATGGCGCTGCTGCTGGCGCTGGTCACGCTGTTCGTGTCGACGCGCCTGATCCGCATGCCGGTCGGCCGCGCCTGGGAAGCGCTGCGGGAAGACGAGATCGCGTGCCGCTCGCTGGGGCTCAACCCCACGCGCATCAAGCTGTCCGCCTTCACGCTGGGCGCCACCTTCGCCGGTTTCGGCGGCGCGTTCTTCGCGGCGCGCCAGGGCATGGTGAACCCGGAGTCCTTCACTTTCATCGAATCCGCGCTGATTCTGGCCATCGTGGTGCTGGGAGGCATGGGCTCGCAGGTGGGCGTGATTCTCGCGGCCATCCTGCTGACGGTCCTGCCCGAACTGGCGCGCGAATTCGCCGAGTACCGGATGCTGATGTTCGGTCTGGTGATGGTGTTGATGATGATGTGGCGTCCGCAGGGGTTGTTGCCCATGAAGCGTCCCCACGTGGAGCTGTCTAAATGAGCGAGGCATTGCTGAAAGTATCCGGACTCACCATGCGGTTCGGCGGCCTGCTGGCCGTCGACAGCGTGGGGTTCGAAGTCAAGTCCGACGAGGTGTTCGCCATCATCGGCCCCAACGGGGCCGGCAAGACCACCGTGTTCAACTGCGTGGGCGGCTTCTATGCGCCGACCGCGGGCGACATCATCATGGACGGCAAGTCCATTACGGGACTGCCCAGCCACAAGGTGGCGCGCCACGGCCTGGTGCGCACGTTCCAGAACGTGCGCCTGTTCAAGCAGCTGACCGTCCTGGAAAACCTGCTGGTCGCGCAGCACACCCAGGTGGAATCGCGGCTGCTGCCGGGCCTCCTGAAGCTCAAGAGCTACCGCCAGGCCGAAACCGACGCGCTGTCGCGCGCCGCGCAATGGCTGGACTTCATGGGCCTGCGCGAATTCGCCAACCGCGAAGCCGGCAACCTGGCCTACGGCCACCAGCGGCGCCTGGAGATCGCGCGCTGCATGATCACCAAGCCGCGGCTGCTGATGCTGGACGAACCGGCTGCGGGCCTGAACCCGCATGAAAAGCGGGACCTGCAATCGCTGATCGACCAGCTGCGGCGCGAGTTCGGCGTGGCGGTGCTGCTGATCGAGCACGACATGAGCCTGATCATGGGCATTTCGGACCGTATCCTCGTCATGGAGCACGGCAAGCCCATCACTACCGGCACCCCCGAGCAGGTGCGCAACGACGAGCGCGTCATCAAGGCGTACCTGGGGGAGGAATGATGCTTAAGCTGGAAAACATACACACGTACTACGGCGCGATCCAGGCGCTGAACGGCGTGTCGGTGGATGTCAACGAGGGCGAGATCGTCACGCTGATCGGCGCCAACGGCGCGGGCAAGACGACGCTGCTGATGACGGTCTGCGGCAATCCGAGAGCCCGCGAAGGCACGATCACGTTCGAGGGCGAGGACATCACGCACAAGGACACCCACCACATCATGCGCAGCGGCATCGCCATTTCGCCCGAGGGGCGCCGGGTCTTCAAGGACCTGACGGTGGCCGAGAACCTGATGATGGGCGGCTTCTTCTCCAAGCGCGAGGAGATCCAGGCGGGCATCGACCACGTCTATGGACTGTTCCCGCGCCTGAAGGAGCGCGCCAGCCAGCGCGCCGGCCTGATGTCGGGCGGCGAGCAGCAGATGCTGGCCATCGGCCGCGCGCTGATGACGCGTCCGCGCCTGCTGCTGCTGGACGAGCCCACGCTGGGCCTGGCGCCGCTGGTGATCGCCCAGATCTTCGACATCATCCGCGAGATCCGCGAGCAGGGCGTGACCGTGTTCCTGGTGGAGCAGAACGCGAACAAGGCGCTGGGCGTGGCCGACCGCGGCTACGTGCTGGAAAACGGCCGCGTGGTGCTGCAGGACACTGGCGCGAACCTGCTGGTCAACGATCAGGTCCGCAAGGCTTACCTGGGCGGCTGATATCTTCCCCGCGAAGGGAGTGGGCGCATCGCGAGATGCGCCTTTTTTTTAGCGCAGCCCCCTTGGGAGGAAGCAAGCACGCGCAGCGTGGGGGCTAACGTGGGCCGCCCCGGCGCCGGGCCGCCCCAAGGCGGGGCGGAGCCCCCTCGGGGGGCAGCAAGCACGCGCAGCGTGCGCGGCGTGGGGGCTAACATTCAAGCCGCAATGGCCTGTTTCGCCTGGTCGGCGTGGTAGTGCGCGATTGCCGCGCGGGCCAGCGCGTCGATGGAGTCCGTCAGCGTCACGCCCAGGCCGGGACGCAGGGCGTGCGGCACGGCCAGGGGCAATTCCGTGCAACCCAGCACCACGGCGTCCGCGCCGCGCGCCTTCAGGCGGGCGATGCATTCGGCGGCGGGGGCGAAGGCGTCTTCGAGGCGGTTGCCCTTGACGGCGCGGATCGAGCCCATGCAATAGCGTTCGACCTCGTCGTCGTCCGGCACGATGCATTCATAGCCCTGCGCCTCCAGGCGCCGCTGGTACAGGCCCAGCTTCAGCGTGGCGGCGGTGCCCATCAGGCCGATGCGGCCGCGGGGCAGGCCCAGGCGGCGCAGGTCTTCGATGACGGCCTGGATGATGTGCAGCACCGGCAGCCGGGTGGATGCCGCGATCTCGTCGAACCAGAGGTGGGCGGTGTTGCACGGGATGGCGATGAGCTGCGCGCCCGCCTGTTCCAGGAACCGCACGCCTTCGACCATATGGGGCAGGGGAGTCTCGCCGCCGGCCATATAGGCGCTGGAGCGGTCGGGAATGCGGGGGTCGTTGCGCAGCAGCGTGGGAATGTGCTGCTGGTCGATCGCGGCGGGCGTCAGCGCCGCCAGGCGGAGGGCAAAGGCCGCGCCGGCCATGGGCCCCATGCCGCCCAATACACCCAGGTAGCAGCCCTGGGAAAACGTCTTCACTTTATGAACTCCGAACTGATGCATCACCGGGCGTCAGAACCTGGCCCGGGCGTTCGGCGCCGGTTCGTTCCCCGTCCCAGACCTGCCTGCCATTGACCCACACGGCGTGGATGCCCTGGCTTGCCTGAACGGGAGCTGAAAAAGTGGCCACGTCTGTCACCGTGGCGGGATCGAACAGCACCAGGTCAGCATGATACCCCTCGCGCAGCAGTCCGCGCCCGGCCACGCCGTATTGGTCCGCTGCCAGCCCGGTCATCTTGTGGATGGCGGCCTCCAGCGACAAGAGGTTCTGTTCGCGCACCATCGTGCGCAGCACATTGGTGAACGTGCCCCATTGGCGGGGGTGCGGATGCGGGTCGAAAGGCAGGCCGTCGGAGCCGACCATGGTGAGCGGATGCGCGAAGATCCGGTTGACGTCCGCGGGGTCCATCAGGAAGTAGATGGCGCCGGCGGGCGCCAGGCGGGCGACCGTGGCCTCGTCGTCCAGGCCCAGTTCGGCCATGACGTCGCTGAAGTCGCGGCCCGTGGCCTCGGGGTAGCCCTTGGACCAGGTGATCATCGTGCGGCTGGCCAGGCGCGCGCGGTCCAGCCGCAGCATGGTGGAGGTGGCGGGGTAGGGATGGCAGTCCAGGCAGACGGGCTGCGCGGCGGCGGCCCGGCTGATGATATCCAGCGTTTCGCGGGTGCGGCCGTGGTTGCGTTCGCCGGCCAGCTTGTGGTGCGAGAACACCACGCGGCAATCGAGCTCGCGGCCGATCAGCAGCGCCTCTTCCATGGCCGGCACGATGTGGTCGGCTTCGTCGCGCAGGTGGGTGGCGTAGATGCCCGAACGGCCCAGCAGCGGCTGGCACACGTCGATGATTTCATCGGTGGGCGCGGCGCTGGCCGGCGGGTAGAAGGTGCCGGTGGACACGCCGAACGCGCCCGCGTCCAGCGCCTCTTGCATGAGTTCGCGCATGGCGGCGCGTTCGGGGTCGTTGGCGGCGCGCGAGGTGTCGGCCATGACCGCCACGCGCAAGGTGGTGTGGCCCACCAGGGGAATCACGTTGACCGCGGCAGGCGTGGCGCGTAGCGCGTCCATCCAGGCCTGGAAGGTGCCGAACCGGAAGAGGCCGGGAGGGCCCAGCAGGTCCAGCGGCTGCGGGATCTCCGTGCGCGACAGGGGCGCCAGGCTGATCCCGCAGTTGCCGGTGACGACCGTCGTGATGCCTTGCGACACCTTGGGCAGCATGTCGGGATGCGCCAGCAGGTAGCCGTCATCGTGGGTATGCGAGTCGATGAAGCCCGGCGCCAGGACCTGGCCCCGGCCGTCGATGACCGGCACGCCCGCGGGATGGGCAAAGCTGCCCACCGCCACGATGCGCTCGTCCAGCACGGCCAGGTCGCCCTGGCGGGCGGGCCCGCCCGAGCCGTCGATGAGCGTGGCGCCCGCCACGATGAAGTCTGCCTGCAAGGTGTCTGCCGTCATGGAGGGGCTCAGTCGAGTTTTTCGATGCCGGCGTTGTCGATGATCTGCTGCCACTTGGCGGTTTCACGATCGATCAGCTGCTTGAACTCGGCGGGCGATCCGGTGGCGGGTTCGGCGCCCAGGGTGGCCAGGCCCTTGCGGACTTCGGGGGCCTGCAGCGCCTTCTGGATGGCGGCGTTCAGCGTGGCTACGACTTCGGGCGGCGTGCCCTTGGGCGCGACGACGCCGCCCCAGGCCACGGTCTCATAGCCCTTCAGGCCCGCTTCGTCCAGGGTGGGGACCTCGGGCATCATCGGCAGGCGCTTCAGGCTGCTCACGCCAATGGCGCGGACCTTGCCGCTCTGGACCAGCGGGGCGGCTTCCGAGGTGTTCACGAACAGGTAGTCCAGGCGGCCGCCCAGCAGGTCCTGGATGGCGGCGGGGCCGCCGTTGTAGGGAATGAACATCACGTCCAGCTTGGCCATGCTCTTGAAGAGTTCGCCGCCCATGTGGCCCGTGGTGCCCACGCCGGACGCGCCATAGGACAGGCGGCCGGGCTCCTTGCGGGCGCGGTCGATCAGGTCCTGCACGCTCTTGACGGGCGAGTCCGCCGGCACGATCAGCGCGTTGTACAGGTCGAACATGTGGGCGACGGGGGTCAGGTCCTTGTCCACGTCGTAGGGCAGGCGCTTGAACAGCGAGCGGTTCACGGCCAGCGTGTTGATGTTGCCGTAGCCCACGGTGTAGCCGTCGGGCGCGGCGCGCTTGATCAGCGCGATGCCGATGTTGCCGGCGGCGCCCGGGCGGTTTTCGATGACCATCGTGGCGCCCGTATCGCGGGCGATCTGCGTCGTGATCAGGCGCGACAGCACGTCGGGCGAGCCGCCGGCGGCCGAGGGCACCACGAAGGTGACGGGCTTGTCCGGATAGCCGGCGGCCATGGCCGTGCCGGACACGGCGGCGCTGAGCGCCACCACGGAAAGGGTGCGGAAGAATTTGCTGCGCATGGTGGATTTCCCCTGGTTTTGTTGTGTAGAGGCAGGCAGGTTACACCCGGTCATGCTGCGCCGCGTCATCGAAAAATGTCTAAAACCTATAATCCGCCGTTATTGATCAAGGGGAAGAAAATGGATGCCTATGCCGACGAGGTCGGCCCCAGCGCCGGCCGTCCGCTGAACCTGCGCCAGATCGAGGTGTTCCGCGCCATCATGATGGCCGGCTCGATCAGCGGTGCGGGACGGATGCTGCATGTGTCGCAGCCGGCGGTGAGCCGGGTGCTGGCGCTGACGGAAAGCCGGCTGGGCTATCGCCTGTTCGAGCGCGTGAAGAGCCGCCTGTCGCCCACCGCCGAGGCGCGGCGCCTGTACGCGGAGGTCGAGCAGGTGTATGGCGGCATCCAGCGCGTGAACGACCTGGCGGCCAGCCTGGGGCAGTCCGGCGCGGGCATGCTCAAGATCGTGGCCAGCGCCAGTTTCGGCCAGCGCCTGATTCCCATGGCGCTGGAGCGCTTCCGGGGCCGCAACGCGGACGCGCGCGTGGACTACCGCAGCGTGACGTTCGACGAGCTGGCCGCGTACTTCCTGTCCGGGCAGGCCGATATCGGCATTTCCATGCAGCCGCCCGACCATCCCAACCTGACTTCGGTCCGGCTGGCGCGCGTGCCCGTGGTCTGCGTGCTGCCGCGAGAACATCCGCTGGCCAGCCGCGAGGTCGTGCTGCCCGAGGATTTCTCGTCGGCGGCGTGGATCGGCTACCCCCGCGACACGCCGCTGGGCCGGGCGCTCCAGCCGTTCTTTGGCGAGGGGCCGCTGTGCGCGGCGGCGGTGGAGGTGCATTCCCCCGTGACCGCCTGTTCGTTCGTGCAGCAGGGACTGGGGCCGGCGCTGGTGGATGCATGGTGCGTCACGCCCGAGCAGGCCGGGCACATGGCGCTGCGTCCGATATCGCCCGAGGCCAGCGTGGAGATCTGGGCCACGCACTCCAACCTGAGCGCGCCGCCCTTGCTGGCGCGGCGCTTCCTGGCGGCGGTCAAGAAGACGCTGGAAGGGCAGGCGCTGCCCGGCATGGCCGGGTCGCCGGATGCTGGCGGGTAGCGCGGCCCTGGCGGGATTTCCGCGCGAGGCGCGGCGATCCCGCTGATGCTTACAGCCCTTCGGCCTTCAGCGCGGCCTTCACGCCCGCGTCTTCTTCCATGCGCTTGAAGAACGCGGCCAGGTTGTCCAGGCCCGACAGGTCCACTTCCTTGGCGTGCGCCCAGCGCAGCACCACGTACAGATAGGCGTCGGCGACCGAGGGGGCCTTGCCCGCCAGGTACGGCTTGCCCGCCAGTTGGGTGTCCAGTTGCGCGAACAGCTTGGTCAGCAACCTGGAGGCGGAACCGGCCAGTTCCTTCTGCGCGCCTTCTTCCGTCACGAAGCGCTGCGCGCCGAAGATCATCGAGAAGGTCTTGTGGACGTCAGAGTTGATGAAGCCGAGCCAGCGGCGCACTTCGGCGCGCGAGCGCGCGGTGCCGTCGCCGAGCAGCTGGCTTTCCGGGGCCTGTTCGGCCAGGTATTCCAGGATGGAGGCGTTCTGGGTGATGGTCCAGTCGCCATGGGTCAGCGCAGGCACGGCGCCCAGCGGATTGACCTTCAGGTACTCGGGGCCCTTGAGCTCGTCGCGGCTGAGCTTGTGCGTTTCGTACGGCTTGCCTAGCCACTCCAGGACGATGTGGGAAGCGAGCGAGCACGCGCCGGGCATGTAGTACAGTTTCATGTGATGGAGTCTCCTCTGAGGAAGGACGGGAGACCACCCGTCCCTTGGCGCTATGGTACGCCAACCGTGGGGCGCATCCTGTCTCCCTGCCATGCCTTCCGCGCCCGCATTCCAACCTGTTGCCGCCGGAGATGTCCATGCAGTCACGCACCGCCGCGAGCATGCGCGCGATCCCCTTGCTTTTATCCTTGTCCGTCGCGGCCGCATTCTGCGCGGCGCCCGTGTCCGCGCGCGCCGCGCAGGAGCCGCCTTCGGTCGCCGCGCGGGTCACGCCGGTCGTGGGCGGGCTGGATCATCCGTGGTCGATGGCATTCCTGCCCGAGGGCGGTGTGCTGATCACCGAGCGGCCCGGCAACCTGCGCCTGCTGCGCACGCCGGGGGGCCTGTCCCAACCGCTCACAGGCGTGCCCAAGGTGGCCGCGCAAGGGCAGGGCGGCCTGCTCGACGTGGCGCTGTCGCCCGATTTCGCGACGGACCGCTATGTATACCTGTCCTATGCCGAGTCGGATGGATCAAAGAGCGGCACGGTGGTGGGCAGGGGCCGGCTGGCCGACGACGCGAGCGGCCTGCAGGACTTCCGAGTGCTGTTCCGCCAGGAGCCCAAGCTGTCGTCGGGCCTGCATTTCGGATCGCGCCTGGTGTTCGACGGCAAGGGCTATCTGTTCATTTCGCTGGGCGAGAACAACCAGCGTCCCACCGCCCAGGACCTGGGCAAGCTGCAGGGCAAGGTGGTGCGGCTCAAAGCCGACGGCACGGTGCCGCCCGACAACCCGTTCGTGGGCAGGGCGGGCGCCCGTCCGGAGATCTGGTCCTACGGCCATCGCAATCCGCAGGGCATGGCCTTGAATCCCTGGTCGGGCGAGCTCTGGGAAAACGAGCACGGCCCCCGCGGCGGCGATGAGATCAACCTGGTGCAGCCCGGCAAGAACTACGGCTGGCCGCTGGCCACCTATGGCATCAACTACTCGGGCCTGGCCATCCCCGAGGCCAAGGGCGAAACCGTGCCCGGCACGGAGCAGCCGCTCTACTGGTGGCCGAAGTCTCCGGCCATCAGCGGCATGGCCTTCTATGATGCGGACAGGTTCCCGGCCTGGCAGAAGTCGGTGTTCATCGGCGCGCTGCTCAACCAGAACCTGATCCGCCTGACACTGGACGGCAACCGCGTGGTGGCGCAGGAACAGCTGCTGGTTGACCGCAAGAGCCGGATACGCGACGTGCGGCAGGGGCCGGACGGCTATGTGTATGTGCTGACGGATGCTTCGCCGGGCGAACTGCTGCGGCTGGCCCCGGCGGAATCGGGAGGGTGACTGACATGAAATCCTATGAGTTGATCGGGTCCGCGGGCTGCGGGTCCGCCATCGTCGAGATGGCGCTGGTGCTGGCCAATGTGCCGCACACGCTGACCGACGTGCCGTATCTGAAGCCCGGTCCCGAGCGCGACCGCCTCTTGCACCTGAATCCACTGGGCCAGGTCCCCACGCTGATCACCCCCGACGGCGAGGTCATGACCGAAAGCGCGGCCATGATCCTGCATCTGAACGATGTGGCGCCGCAGGCCGGCCTGGCGCCCGCGGCCGACAAGCCGGAGCGCGCGCGCTTCCTTAACCTGCTGCTGCGCCTGGTGGCGGCGATCTACCCGACCTTCACCTACGGCGACGATCCGCCCCAATGGACGGGCGAAGGGCCCGCGGCCGAGGTGCTGCGGGAGCGCGTGCACATGCGCAGGGCGGACCTGTGGCAGGAACTGGAGCGCCAGGCGGGCGCGCCGCACATGCTGGGCCGGCGCTTTTCCGCGCTGGACCTGTATGTGACGGTCATGATCCATTGGCGCCCGGGGCCGTCCTGGTTCGACGCGGTATGCCCGGCCTTGACGGCGGTGGCGCGCGAAGCGGCGCTGGAGCCGAACGTGGCGCGCGTGCTGGCGCGGAATTTCCCGCCGCCCACCGAGTAGCGCTCAGCGCTTGGCGCGGCGGGTCTTGGCCCGCGCTTCGCGCACGGCGATGTAGACGCCGCTGCCCGCGATGAACAAGGCGCCCAGGTAGGCATAGGCGTCGGGCGCCTCGCGCCAGAAGATCCAGCCCAGGATCGTGGCCCAGATGAGGCCCGTGTAGTCGAAGGGCGCCACGACCGAGGCGGGGCCGATGCGGAACCCCTGCGTGATGAGCGCAAGCCCCAGCGTGCTGAACAGCGCGACCGCGCCGAAATGCGGCAGGTCTTCCATGGCGGGCGTCTGCCAGACCCAGGGCAATCCGACCGCGCTGCACACCAACTGGCCCAGCACGATGTAGAACGTGGTCGTCAGCATGCCTTCGGCGCGGCTGATGCCGCGCGCGGTGATCATCATGACCGCATAGAGCAGGGCGGTGGTCAGCGGCAGCAAGGTGGCGGCCTGGAAGGCTTCCGTGCCGGGCCGCACCACGATCAGCACGCCGGCAAAGCCTGCCAGCACCGCCACCCACCGCTTGCCGTCCACGCGTTCCTTCAGGATCAGCACCGACAGCGCCGTGACGAACAGCGGCGCGGCAAAGGCGATCGCCGTGGCCTCGGCCAGCGGCAGCGCGCGCAGGCCCAGGTAGAAGCAACAGGCCGACACGACGTTGATGGCGCCGCGCGTCAGGTGCAGGCCGAGGTGGGTGGTGCGCAGCACCCGGCGTCCGCCCAGCGACAGCGCCAGCGCGGTGACGAAGGGCAGCGCGATCAGCGCGCGCAGGAACAGGATCTGCAGCGGGTTGTAGCGGTCGCCGAGCCATTTGGCGTTGGCGTCGCTCAGGGTCAGGAAGAATATGCCGCCCACCACGCAGGCGATGCCTGCGGCGGCTGAGCGGTCACGGGCGGCGGGTAATGCGGTCGAGGTGGACATCTGAAACTCTGAAACCTGCAATGGCGGCGGTTCCTGCCGCCGGGGGAAGAAAGGGTAGGCGGTTCAACCCTGGGCGCGGTAGGCGGCCAGCGCCACCATGGCCCAGGCGGCCAGGAAGGCGACGCCGCCGAACGGGGTGACGGCGCCCAGCCAGTGCGTGCCGGTGAGCGACAGCACGTACAGGCTGCCGGAAAACAGCACGATGCCCACGAACATGACCACGCCGGCCGCGGACAGCAGCGGGGAGCCGAAGCGGGCGCCCAGCAGCGCGATCGCGAATAGGCCCAGCGCGTGGACCAGGTGATACAGCACGCCGGTCTGCCAGACGGCCAGCAGCTCGGGCGTCAGCATGCGCTTGAGTCCATGCGCGCCGAAGGCGCCGGCGCCGACCGCCGCCATGAGATTCAACGCCGCGAGTATCGTGAGCTGCCGGTCCGTCATTGCCAGTCCTTGTAAGTGTGCCGATGGATTGTGTTACCGCCGCCTATGATATGCCCAAATCCGGTGCATGCCGGGCCCCGGCGGCGCGCTGTCCGGCAGGCGGTCCGCCTTGCAGGCATGCTTCCAAATGGGATATCATAAATTCAATTTGGAAATATCTGCCGCGTCCGGCGGTTGCGGAGGCGGCTCCTGGAGACCGCCATGACGATCGAGCTTGCCGACAAATCCGCGCCCAAGCGCGGCGCGACAGCCAAGCGGCCGCCGCGCCACGCCGCGGTCCGGGCCAAGCAATTGTTCCTGGGGCTGGTGGACAGCCCCCTCACCGATATCGCGCGCGACGTGCGCCGCGGCCTGCCCGCCAAAATGGTGGACGACGCCGCCGACTTCCTGCAGGTGCCCAAGTCGGAAATCATGGCCATCACCGAGGTCAAGGCCGCGTCCTTGTCGCGCTGGACCCGCGAGGGCCAGATGCTGCCGCTGGGCGAATCCGACCGCCTGGCCCGCGTGGCGCGGGTGGCGCGGGTGGCCCGCCAGGTCCTGGGCAGCGACGAAGAAGCGGTGCTGTGGCTGAACACGCCGGTGCCCGCGCTGGGCAACGTCAAGCCGCTGTCGCTGCTGACCTCCGACGCCAGCAGCCGCATCGTGGAAGACACCCTGGCGCGGGCGGCCGCCGGCGTCTACGCATGACGGACTTTGTCTCGTTGTGGCGCATCGGCACGACGGCGGGCAAGTACCGGGCGGACGATCTGAGCGGCGCGGGCGCCGCGGCCGTGGGCGGGCGCTACAACAGCCCCGGCACGCCCGTGGTCTACGCCTCGTCCAGCGTGGCGCTGGCGGTGCTGGAAACCGTGGTGCATTTTGCCGCCCGCGCCTCCGAACAGGCCAACCGCTACCTGATCGAGCTGGCCATGCCGAGCGCGGTGTATGAGGCCAGGCAGGTGCTGACCCTGACCCAGCTGCAGGAAGACTATCCCTTCTGGGAGGCGGTGCCGTTCGCCGAGGCCTCGCAGGCCGTGGGCGACAACTGGGTTGAGTCCGGGGTGTCGGCGCTGCTGGAGCTGCCCAGCGCCATCGTGCCGTACCGCGGCGTGCCCGACTGCAACTTCCTGGTCAATCCCGCGCATCCCGACGCGGAGCACATCGTCGTCGTGCGGCGCGAGCGCTTTATCTACGACCCGCGGTTGCGGCCCGCTTGAGGCTTGCATCCCGCACACATGAAAAAGGGGAGCCGAGGCTCCCCTTTTTTATGCGCGGACGATCAGTCCGTCGTCAGCACCGCCCGGCCCACGACCGTGCCGGCCCGAAGCGAGGCCAGCACGCTGTCGGCCTCGGCCAGGGCGTGGCGATGCACCGGCATCGGCGGCACCTTGCCCGCCCGCACCAGTTCCATCAGTTCCTTCAATTCGGTCAGGTTGCCCACGTAGCTGCCGATGATGGACATGGCCTTCATCGGTATCAGCGCGATCGGCCACGACGAGGCGCCGCCGAACAGGCCTACGATGATCAGCTTGCCGCCCTTGGTCAGGAAGTCGAAGGCCAGCGAGGTGGTGGCAGGCGCGCCGACCAGGTCGATCGCGGCCTGCACGGGCTTGCCGCCCGCGGCCTTGATGATCTGCTGCGCGGCGTCGGGAGCCGCGCCGTCGATGGCTGCCAGCGCGCCGGCATCCAGGGCCGCCTGGCGCTTGGCGGGATCGATGTCGACGACGATGGCGCCCGCGCCGCCCAGCGCCTTGATCAGGGTCAGGCTCATCAGGCCCAGGCCGCCGGCTCCGAAGATGACGACGGGATGCTCGCGGTAGATGTCGGCGCCGATTTTCTTCAGCGCGGAATAGGTGGTGAGGCCCGAGCAGGCGTAGGGCGCGATCTGCGCCGGGTCCAGGTCGCCGATGTCGATCAGGTAGCGCGGGTGCGGCACCACGATATGGTCGGCATAGCCGCCGGCGCGGTGCACGCCCAGGCAGGCGGGGGCGGCGCAATGGTTCTCCATGCCCGCCGCGCAGGACGGGCACTTGCCGCAGCCGATCCAGGGATAGACGAGGTAATTGCGGTCGGACGAGAGCCCCTGCGCATCGGGCCCGGCCGACACCACGGCGCCCACGGTTTCGTGGCCCATGGTCAGGGGCAGCGACACGCCGCGGTCCTTCAGCGCGAGCGTGCGGCCCTGGCCGAGGTCATAGCCGCCTTCCCACAAGTGGATATCGCTGTGGCATACGCCGGCCGCGCGGACCTTCAGCAGCACCTGCGACCCTTGCGGCGTGGGCGTGGGCTGGTCCATTTCCTGCAGGGGCTCGCGGAAATTGACGACGCAATAGCACTTCATGGGATGTCTCCTTTTGATTGTTTTTCCGGCCTGGCGGCATGCCCGCGGCGCGGGCGCGGCCCGGCGCGCCTACTTCTTGACCAACGGGCATTCGCTGTCGGCCAGCGATACGAAGACCTTCTCGCCGGGCACCGTGGACAGGATGCGGTAGAAGTCGCCGGGGTACTTGGATTCGGCGGGCTTTTTCACTTCGACCAGATACAGGTCCATGATGACGCGGCCGTCTTCGGGACGCACCCGGGCATTCTTGATCAATTTGGTGGTGATGGGCAACTCGCGCATCTTCTGGTTGACCGCCGCGCCATCGAAGGTGCCGGCCGCCTGCGCCGCCTGCAGGTAGTGGGTCGTGGAGACATAGCTCAACGCCTGCACGATCGAGGGCGCGCGCGTCACGCCCATCTTCTTCTGCCAGCGCTGCGTCCAGGCGCGCGTGTCCTCGTCGGCGTCCCAGTAAAAGCCGGTGGGAAAGGTCAGCCCCTGCGCGACAGGCAGGCCCATGGCCTGCACATCGTTGATGAAGGTCAGGAAGGTCAGCATGCGCTGCTTGCCGCCGGTCAGGCCGAACTCCTGCGCCTGCTTGATCAGGTTGACCAGGTCGCCGCCGGCGCTGGCCAGGCCCACGACGTCGGCCTTGGAGGATTGCGCCTGCACCAGGAACGAGGCGAAGTCCATGGCGCCCAGCGGATGGCGCGTGCTGCCCACGACATTGCCGCCGGCGCTCTGCACGAAGCGCGAGGCATTGCTTTCCAGCGATTTGCCGAACACGTAGTCGGTGGTGATGAAGTACCAGGACTTGCCGCCGCCTTCCACCACGCTCTTGACGACCGCGTTGGCCAGCGCATAGGTGTCGGGCGCCCATTGGGTGCTGAGGTTGCTGCACTGCTTGCCGCTGAAGTCGCCGGCAAAACCGCCGCTGATCAGGGCCGTCCCGCCTTTCGCGCGCGCCACGCCTTGCGCGGCCAGGCCGGCGGAGCTGGCGCCGCCGTCGACCACCGCCACCAGCCCCTGCGTGTCGAACCAGCGTCGCACCAGCGCCGAGGCGACATCGGCCTTGTTCTGGTTGTCCGCGCCGATGACCTCCACGGACTTGCCGGCCGCCTTGCCGCCGAAGTCCTCGACGGCCATGCGCACGGCCATTTCCGAGCCCAGTCCGCCCAGGTCCGAGTAAATGCCGGAGCGGTCGTTGGATACGCCCAGGCGCACGACATCGGATTGAGCCTGCGCCGCGCACGCGGCCAAGGCGGCGGCCAGGGCCGCCAATACGGGTTTGATACGCATCTTTCTGTCTCCCAGCCCGTTCGGGGGCCGAATTATTGAATGTTGTCGATGACGCGATACCGCAGGCCGGGGCGCCGGTTCTCCTGCCGGCTGAAATTTATTTCTTATAGGTGAATGTAAATTCCTGTGCAAGAATTTAGGTTCGCGCATATGAAAAGTCAACAGGGCGGATTACCTAAGCCAGGCGCGAAAAACAGAGCTGGATTCGTCAGGAGGGGCGTCGCATGGAAGTGAAACTGGTCGCTCGGACGCTGGAGCTGATCGAGCTGTTTGCGCAGACGCGGCGACCCATGCCGCTGACCGAACTGGCCCACGGACTGGGCGCGCCCATGTCCAGCTGCCTGGCGCTGGTGCGCACGCTGGTGGCGCGCGGTTACCTGTACGAGGTCCGCCGCCGCGCGGGCTACTACCCGACGGCAAAGCTGCATGGCCTGAGCGTGCAGATCCTCGCGGGAGATCCCTGGCTGGAGCAGGTGCGGCCGCGGCTTCTGGCCCTGCGCGACGCCGCCAATGAAACGGTGATGCTGGGCAAGATTCAGGACGGCGGCGTGCTGTTCCTGGATGTGGCCGAGTCCACCCAGCCGGTTCACTACGCGGCCCGGCCCGGCGCGCGCCGGCCCCTGCACACCAGTTCGGTGGCCAAGGCGATCTTGGCGCGCATGGCGCCCGCCGAGCGCGAACAGGCGCTGGCCGCCGCGCAGTACACCCGCCACACGGACCGCACGCTGGCCACGCGCGAGGCGCTGCTGGCCGACGTGGAACGGGCCGCCGCGCAAGGCTGGGCGGCGAATGTGGGAGAGAGCGTGGCCGACCTGACGGGGCTGGCCGTGGCGCTGGACCTGGGCGGCGAATGGTACGCGCTGTGCATAGCCGGCCCGACGCCGCGCGTATGGGAGCAGCGCGACCGGAACCTAGCCCATTTGCGGGAGGCGGCGGAGGCGATCCGCCGCGACCGCGAGGGCTAGAGCCAAGTGCTCGGTGTCTAGTGCTGGGTGTCTGACACCCTTGAAACACTGCCGCGAATTAAGGCCGATCTCCCCAGGGTGTCAGACACCGAGGGGGGCAAGTGCTAGGTGTCTGACACCCTTGAAGCACTGCCGCGAATTCAGGCCGATCTCCCCAGGGTGTCAGACACCCCCAGGGTGTCAGACACCGAGGGGCGGCAAGTGCTAGGTGTCTGACACCCTTGAAGCACTGCTGCGAATTCAGGCCGATCTTCCCAGGGTGTCAGACACCGAGGGGCGGCAAGTGCTAGGTGTCTGACACCCTTGAAGCACTGCCGCGAATTCAGGCCGCTCTCCCCAGGGTGTCAGACACCGAGGGAGGGCAAATGCTGGGTGTCTGACACCCTTGAAGCGCCGCCGCGAATTCAGGCCGATCTCCCCAGGGTGTCAGACACCGAGGGAGGGGAGGGCAAGTGCTGGGTGTCTGACACCCTTGAAGCGCCGTCGCGAATTCAGGCCGATCTCCCCAGGGTGTCAGACACCGAGGGAGGGGCAGGGTGTCAGACACCGAGGGGGACAGGAAAAACTACGCGCCCCGGCGCACCAGCGTCGATTTGCCGAACAGGCTTTCGATCAGGTCCACCGCCAG
Organism: Achromobacter sp. NPDC058515; assembly: GCF_042721735.1. Lineage (NCBI taxonomy): Bacteria > Pseudomonadati > Pseudomonadota > Betaproteobacteria > Burkholderiales > Alcaligenaceae > Achromobacter > Achromobacter sp. NPDC058515. The sequence continues at coordinate 240,875 of NZ_JBHXNI010000002.1, read as the reverse complement.
TTCGGCGGTCTTGTTGCGCACGTCGAAGGCGGGGTTCAGCTCCACCACGTCCAGCGAGCGCATGAGGCCGGTGTCGGCGATCATTTCCATGCAGAGCTGGGCCTCGCGGTAGGTGGGGCCGCCGGGCACCGTGGTGCCCACGCCCGGCGCGATCTCGGGGTCCAGGAAGTCCACGTCGAAGCTCACGTGCAGATGGGTGTCGGCGTCCAGCCCCGCCAGCGCGGCCTCCATGGTGGCGCGCATGCCCATTTCGTCCAGGTAGCGCATGTCGAAGACCTCCAGCCCGGCTTCATGCACCAGGCGCTTTTCGCCCTGGTCCACGCTGCGGATGCCGATCTGGCGGATGCAGCCGGGGTCGATATCCGGCCTCTGGCCCGACATGCCCGTGATGGCCGCGGGACCGTAGCCGCACAGGCAGGCCACCGGCATGCCGTGGACATTGCCCGTGGGGGTGAGCGTGTTGGTGTTGAAGTCGGCGTGGGCGTCCAGCCACAGCACCCGCAGCTTCTTGCCCGCGGCGCGGCAGTGGCGCGCCACCGCGCTGATCGAGCCGATGCCCAGGCAGTGGTCGCCGCCCAGCAGCACGGGCAGGTGGCCCAGCGCCAGTTCCTCGTGGACGGCGTCGTGCACGGCCTGGTTCCACGCGGCCACTTCTTCAAGGTGGCGGTAGCCGTCCACGGGCGGCAGCCAGGGGTTGGCGGGACCATACACGTTGCCGCGGTCCGTGACCTGGAAACCCTGGGCTTCGATGACGGGCGCGAGGCCGGCCACGCGCAAGGCTTCCGGTCCCATCGAGGCGCCGCGCGCGCCGGCGCCGATATCCGTGGGCGCGCCGATGAGGGTGATGTGGGTGGGCAGGGTGGCGTCGTTCTGCAAGGCGCGGACTCCGGAGTTGGGTTTCGTCAAGGCGCGGATAGTACCGCGGCCAATTGGTCGCAGGCCCAGTCGACCTGCTCGCGCGTCACGATCAGCGGCGGGGACAGCCGCAGGGTGTGGCCGTGCGTGTCCTTGACCAGCATGCCGCGTGCCAGCAGGCGCTCGCACCACAGGCGGGCGCCGCCGGCGTCGGGTTCCAGTTCGACCGCCAGCATCAGCCCGCGCCCGCGCACCTCGCGCACGGGCCCGGGCAGCGCGCGCAGGCGTTCCAGGAAGTAGGCGCCGACCGTGGCCGCGTTCTCGATCATGCCTTCCTCGGTCAGCACCCGCAGCGCGGCCCGGGCGATGGCGCAGGCCAGCGGATTGCCGCCGAAGGTGCTGCCGTGCTGGCCGGGCTGGAACACCCCCAGCACGTCCGCGTTGGAGAGCACGGCGGACACGGGATAGAAGCCGCCCGAGAGCGCCTTGCCGATGAGCGTGACGTCGGCCTCGATGCCTTCGTGCTCTTCGGCCAGCAGCTTGCCGGTGCGCCCCAGCCCGGTCTGGATCTCGTCCAGGATCAGGGTGATGCCCAGTTCCGTGCAGCGCTGCCGGACCTTCGTGAAGTACCCGGCAGGCGGCAGCACCACGCCGGCTTCGCCCTGGATGGGCTCGACCAGGAAGGCGACGGTGCGGGGCGTGATGGCGGCGTTGAAGGCCTCGTAGTCGCCAAAGGGCACGATCTTGAATCCGGGCGCGAACGGACCGTAGTGGCCATAGGCGTCGGGGTCGGTGGAAAAGCCCACGATGCCCAGCGTGCGCCCATGGAAGTTGTTGGCGCAGACAATGATCTCGGCCTGGCCCTCGGGCACGCCGCGCACCTCGTAGCCCCATTTGCGCACCGCCTTGATGGCGGTTTCCACGGCTTCCGCGCCGCTGTTCATGGGCAGGATCTTGTGCGCGCCGGTCAGGCGGGCAAGGTCTTCGTAGAACGGCGCCATCTGGTCGTGGCGGAAGGCGCGCGAGGTCAGCGTGAGCTGTTGCGCCTGCTCGTTCATGGCGGCCAGGATGCGGGGGTGGCAGTGGCCCTGGTTGACCGCGGAATAGGCCGACAGGCAATCCAGGTACTTGCGGCCCTCCACGTCATACAGCCAGACGCCGCTGCCGCGGGCGATCACCACGTCCAGCGGATGGTAGTTGTGCGCGCCAAGCTGGTCTTCAACCTGGTCGCGGTGGCGGGCAGCGGACGGCGTGCCGGGCAGGGTGGTCGGAACCGCGCTCATGAGTTTCTCCCAAGGGCGTATTGCAGCCATCTTAGCGCCGCCGGCGCGGCCGCGGCATTGCCATTGCGTGACAAAGGCCTTTCCGCCCGCGGGCGTCTGGCTGCTGCACAATAGCGCCTGTGCCGGGCCATGCCCGGATTTCCGCTACCCCTGGATGGTCTTCATGCTTTTGCACCCACTGCTTTTGAAACTGACGCGCGGCGCGGCCGTGGCCGCGCTGGGGCTGGCCGCGTGCGCGACTGCCATGGCGCAGGAAAAACCCCTGCGTATCGGCGTGATTCCCAGCGTGGCCAACGAAGCCACCGAACTGGCGATTGCCCAGGCGAAGAAAGAAGGGCTGGAGGTCAAGCTGGTGGAGTTCAACGATTGGGTGCTGCCCAATATCGCCGTGGCCGACGGCTCGGTGGACGCGAACTTCTTCCAGCACGAGCCTTTCCTGCAACTGTTCAACCAGCGGCGGGGCGCGAACCTGATGCCGATCGCCTATGGCTACTCCACCACGATCGGGCTGTTTTCGAAGAAGTTGAAGAAGGGCGAGCCCGTGCCCGAGGGCGCCACGATCGCGGTGCCGAACGACCCGGTCAACACCGGCCGCGCCTTGCTGCTGCTGGAAGCCATGGGGCTCATCCAGCTCAAGCCCGGCGTGGCGCACCAGGCCACCCTGCAGGACGTGACCTCGAATCCGAAGAACCTGAAGTTCGTCCAGATCGAGGGTTCGCAGTCGGCGCGCACGTTCGACGACGTGACGGCGTCGGTGACCTACACGACCTTCGCCAAGCAGGCAGGGCTCAACGAGAAGGACGGGCTGGCGTTCGACAATACCGATCCGGCGAGCATCCGGCGCTACGCCATCCGTTGGGTGACGACGCCGGAAAAGGCGCAGGACCCGCGCCTTTTGAAGTTCATTGCCATCTACCAGAACTCGCCGGAAGTAAAGAGCACCCTGAAGCGGCTGTACGGGGACCTGATCGCGTTCCCCTGGTAAGCCGGCGGATCAGGCCGTCGCCCGCGCGGCGGCGGCCCGGCGGCCATTCAGGCGCCAATGCAATCCCAGCGCCGCCGCCGCAAGCGCGGCCGCGGCGCACAGGCCCAGGGTTTCAAAGCCCGCGTGCGTGTACAGCGTGCCCGCGACCGCGGTGCCCACGCTGGCGCCCAGGTACGTCGTGCAGGTGTTCAAGCCCAGCACGGCGCCGCGTTCCTCGGGGCGGGCGCGAGACAGCAGCAGGACCAGCAGGTTCAGGCTGAGCTGCGAGGCGGCGCCCCAGAGCGTGGCGATGGCCAGCACCGCGGCCAGCGAATGCGCGGCCGGCAGCAAGCCCACATACACCAGCGCAATCACGCCCAGCGCCAGCGGCAGCGCCCGGCGCGGACCCAGGCGGTCCACCAGCGGCGCGCCGGCGAAGCCGGCCAGCAGAAAGCCCGCGCCATACGCGAATGCGATGAAGCCCACCTGTCCGGCCGACAGCGCAAGCAGGGTGCGGACGTGGTCGGCCAGGAAGGCGTAGACGCCATAGAAGGCGGAGGAAAAGGCCAGGCAGCCCAGCAGCAGCGCCGGCACGTCGCGATAGGACAGCGGCGCCAAGAGGCGCGACAGGCGCAGCGGGGCGGGGTTGGCGGCGCGGCGCTCGGGCAGCTTGCGCAGGCCCAGCAGGGCGATGGCGGCGCACAGCGCCAGCACGCCATAGGTGGCGCGCCAGCCCACCCAGTCCGAAATCAGCGCCGACAGCGGCACCCCGGCCACCAGCGACACCGACCAGCCGGCAATGACCCGCCCCAGCGTGCGGGCTTCCTGGCCGGCGGGCGCGATGAGCGAGGCCGAACCATAAGCGGCCGGCAGGATGACGCCGGCCGCCGCGCCGGCCAGGGCCTGGGCCAGCGTCAGCACGATCCAGTGCGGCGCGCTGGCGGATAGCACCAGCGCGGCGATCAAGGCGATCATGGCGCCCAGCAGGGAACGGCGGATGCCGTTGCGGTCGATCCGCGCCGCCAGGAAGAAGGCGCTGGCGGCGGTGGCCGCGCCGTAGGCGGAGATGGCGGTGCTGATGGTCAGCGCCGAGGTCGAGAACGAGCCTGCGACGTCGGCAAGAATGGGACTGAGCGCCAGGCCGTTGGAGCCGACGACGCTGACGGCGAACATCAGGGCGGGCACGGGCGAGGACTTTTGGGTGCTGCGTTGCGACATCCCCGAATTTTATTGGAATAAAATAAGGGTTTACGCTGATAATTCCTTATTCCATAAAAGTTTGAATGCCGTTAGGCAGAATGTGATTCCGATGCCAGACCTAGATGACCGCGACCGAAAACTATTAACGCTGCTGGCCGACGACGCCTCGCCCAGCTACGCCGAACTGGGCAAGGTGCTGAACCTTTCCGCGCCCGCGGTGCACGAGCGAGTCAAGCGCCTGAAGCGCGACGGGCTGATCAAGGGCATCGCCGCCAAGCTGGACGGCGCGAAGATCGGCCGTCCGCTGCTCGCCTTCGTGCATGTGGACACGAACAACTGGACCATCACCCAGCAGGTGCTGGGCCTGGCCGAACTGACCGAGGTGGAAGAGATCCACACCATCACGGGCAAGAGCGCCATGCTGCTCAAGGTGCGCGTGCGCGACACGCAGGCGCTGGAGCTGCTGCTGGCGCGCATCCACCAGATCGAGGGCATCACCAACACCACCAGCGACATCGCGCTGACCAGCTACCTGGAGCGCGGACCGCTGCCCGAGGACGCCTGAATCAGCGCGCCGGCGCGGCGCGCAGGCGCAGGCGCGTGATCTCGGATGGGGCGCCCAAGCGCTTGGGCGGGCCCCAATAGCCGGTGCCGCGGCTGGTGTAGACCCACATCTTGCCCATCCGGTGCAGGCCCGCCGTGAACGGCTGCTGGAAGCGCACGAAGAACCCCCACGGAAAGAACTGCCCGCCATGCGTATGGCCGGAGAGCTGCAGGGTGTAGCCCAGCGGCTCGGCGGCGGCCGCGCTGCGCGGCTGGTGCGCCAGCAGGATCTTGGGCAGCGCGTCGGCGGGCGCGCCCGCCAGCGCGGCCCGGGGATTGCTGCGCTGCTGCGGATCGAACGATCCGGCGCTGTAGTCGGTGACGCCGGCCACCACCACGGGCAGGCCCGCGGGATGGATGACGGCGTGCTCGTTCATCAGCACGCGCAGCCCCATGCGGCGGAACTCCGCCACCCAGGGCGCGACGCCTGAATAATATTCATGGTTGCCGGTGACGAGATACACGCCATGGGGCGCGCGCAGCTCGCCCAGCGGGCTGGCCTGGGCCGATAGCTGTTCGACGCTGCCGTCCACCACGTCGCCGGTGATGGCGACCATGTCGGGGAGCTGTTCGTTGACGGCGTCGACGATGGCTTGCACATAGCGCTTCTTGATCGTCGGGCCGACGTGGATGTCGCTGATCTGCACGATGGTGAAGCCGTCCAGGTCTTGCGGCAGGCCCGCGATGGGCACGTCCACGTCCACCACGCGCGCGCGGCGGCGGGCGTTGTACAGCCCCGCCAGCGTGCCCGCCAGGGCCAGTCCGGCCACGGTCCACGCGCTGGCGCGGCGCAGGGCGATCCAGGGCAGGCCGGCGCCGACCGCCAGGTTCGCGAGCCAGGCCAGCAGCAGCAGCGCGTCGCGCAGCGCGGTCAACACGAACAGCGAAGAGAACAAGCCCATCGCCAGCAGGCCGACCCAGGCGATGCGGTCGCCCCAGGGCGGGTGTACGGACGAACGTCCCAGCATGCCCAGGGGGATCAGGACGCAGGACAGCACCAGGGCAAGAATGGCGGCGGCGGAGCCTTCGCCGCCCAGCAGGGCATCGGGAATCAGGCGGGCGCCCACGTAGACATGGGCCAATGCGCCCAGGGTCAGAAAGCGCAGGAAGAACGAGGATTGGCGTAGGGACACAGGCGGCTCGGGGGGCGCGCCTGGCGGTTGGGGCCGGCGCGCATGGCAAGGGAACCGCCATTCTATGTCCGGCCACGCCGCGGCAGCGCCGCGCCGCCCGCCTCAGGCCGGCATTGCGCCTTCGCGGCAGAGGAGGCCGGCGTCCATCTCGCGGACATGGTTGATGCCCAGCATCGCCATGTTGCGGTCGACTTCGGCGCTCAGCAGGCCGATGGCATGGGCCACGCCGGCCTGGCCGCCCACGGCCGCGGCATAGTTGAAGGGCCGGCCCACGAACACGCAGCGCGCGCCCAACGCCAGCGCCTTCAGCACGTCGCTGCCGCGCCGCACGCCGCTGTCCATCATCACGGTCATCGCGCCCGCCTCGGCGACCACGCCGGGCAAGGCGCGCAGCGGCGAGATGGCGCCGTCGAGCTGGCGTCCGCCGTGGTTGGACACGATGACGCCGTCCACGCCATGCCGGCGCGCAAGCGCCGCGTCCTGGGAGTGCAGGATGCCCTTGATGATCAGCGTGCCGGGCCACTGGCGGCGGATGCGCGCCACGTGTTCCCAGCTCAGGTGGTCGCGCGCGCTGAAGTCGCGCAGCACCGATGCCGACACAATGGGCGCGCCGCGGGTGGCGAACGAGTTCTCGAAATGCGGCATCCCGTGGGCCAGCAAGGTGCGCAGGAATGTCCCGGCCAGCCAGCGCGGCCGGGCCAGACCGTCCCAGGCCAGGCGCAGGCTGGGCTTGAGCGGGGTGGAAAAGCCGGTGCGCACGTTGTTCTCGCGGTTGGCGGATACGGGAATGTCCACCGTCAGCACCAGGGTCTCGTAGCCGGCGCGCCGGGCGCGTTCGACCAGGGCGTCTATCTTTGCCGGATCGCCGGGCAGGTAGGCCTGGAACCAGGTGCCGGGCGCCTCGCGTATGACGTCTTCAAGCGGGATCAGCGACGTGCCGCTGAGGATGGCGGGAATGTTCTGTTCGCGCGCCGCGCGGGCCAGCAGGATGTCGCCGCGATAGGCCGACAGCGCGCTGATGCCCATGGGCGCGACGCCGAAGGGCGACGCGTAGCTGCGGCCGAAGAGTTCGATCCGCTGCGTGCGCCGGGACACGTCCACCAGCACGCGGGGCGTGAACGCATATTGCGCGAACGCCTGGCGGTTGCCTTGCAGGGATTGGTTGTCTTCCGCCGCGCCCGCGATGTAGCCGAAGATCGGACGCGGCAGGCGGCGGCGGGCCTCGGCCTCGAAGTCGTCGAGCGACAGCATGCGGGCAAGCGCTCGCGGCAGGGCGCGGGCAACGGCGGCGGGAGCGGTGGCGGGCAGGGCGGTGGAGGTCATGGCGGGCCGGCAAAAGCCCGTAATCTAGCAACGCCGCCTTATCGCTGAAAGCGAATAAATATGGAAAGGCTTTTTCGCTTTTCGCGAAAAAGCGGCGGGCCCGCGCCGCACCGTGCAAGAACTCAGGCGCGCGCGGGCAGCGCCAGCAGTTCGCCCATGCGCACGGGGCCCAGCACCGAGGGCGTGTCGGCCCAGCGGATCTGGTCCGGGCCGAACAGCACAATGGCGGTCGAACCGAGCTTGAAGCGTCCCATCTCGGCGCCTTTCTCGATGTGGATGGGGGCGCGGGCGTTGTTGTCGTAGCGCGTGGTCTTTACGCGGCGCTTGTGCGGCGTGACCAGGCCCGCCCACACGGTCTCGATGGACGCGACGATCATCGCGCCGACCAGCACGACAGCCATGGGGCCGTGTTCCGTGTCGAAGATGCAGACGACCCGTTCGTTGCGCGCGAACAGGCGCGGCACGTTGCGGGCGGTCAGCGGGTTCACCGAGAACAGGCGGCCGGGCACATGCACCATTTCGCGCAGGGTGCCGGCCGCGGGCATGTGCACGCGGTGATAGTCCTTGGGCGACAGGTAGACGGTGGCGAACTGCCCGCCCTGGAACGGCGCGGCGCGCTCGGTGTCGCCGCCCAGCAGGTCGACCAGGCCGTAGCTGTGGCCCTTGGCCTGGAAGATGCGGCCCTGTTCGATCGCGCCCATCTGGCTGATGGCGCCGTCCGCCGGGCAGAGCACCGAGCCCGGCTCGTCGTCCAGCGGACGCGCGTCCGGCTTCAGCGCGCGGGTGAAGAAGTCATTGAAGCAGTCATAGGCCAACGCGTCTTCTTGCAAGGCCTCGCTCATGTCCACGCCGTACTTGCGGACAAAGCGCGAGATCATCCAGTTCTTGACCGCGGGTTCGCGGCAGTCGGAAGCGTATCCGAAGAACCGCGACACCAGATGGTGAGGCGCAAGATACTGGCTGGCGAGAAATAGTTGGTCTTTGATCGGCATCTAAGAGCGCTAAAAAACGCGTCCCGCATACAGCGGGACGTGGTTGGAGGCTGCCGCGCAGGCCCGATGAAAAGAGGACTGCGCGCAATTCGCGGGATTGTAACGCGTCCAGCGCCGCGCTGGAGCGTCAATGCGCTCAGGCGGCCTTGGCGGCCAGCTTGGTCTTGTAGAGCCAGTCCTTGTAGTCGTCCAGGTCGCCGTCGAAGGGGCTGACGCTGCCGTCGGCCACGATGATGAACTGGTCGGTGGTGGCGCGCAGCAGGTGGCGGTCGTGCGAGACCAGCACCAGCGTGCCCTCGAACTGGGCCAGCGCCGTCGTCAGCGCCTCGCGCGTTTCCAGGTCCAGGTGGTTGGTGGGCTCGTCCAGCAGCAACAGGTTGGGGCGTTGCCAGACGATGAGCGCCAGCGCCAGCCGGGCCTTCTCGCCGCCGGAGAACGGGGCGATGGAACTGGTGGCCATGTTGCCGTTGAAGTTGAAGCTGCCCAGGAAATTGCGCAGCTCTTGTTCGCGCACCGTGGGCGCCAGCTTGGCCATGTGCCAGAGCGGCGACTCGTCGTGGCGCAGCATCTCGACCTGGTGCTGCGCGAAGTAGCCGATCGACAGGCCCTTGTTGAACTGGGTGTCGCCGGCCAGCGTGTCCAGTTCGCCGGCAATGGTCTTGATGAACGTGGACTTGCCCGCGCCGTTGATGCCCAGCAGGCCGATGCGCTGGCCGGCCTGCAGCGAGAAGTTGATGTCCGACACGATGATCTTGTCGGAAACGGCCTGGGTCTCGTCGTCCTCGATGCGGTAGCCGGCGCTGACGGTGTCCATGGTCAGCAGGGGATTCGGGGCGCGCAGGGGCTCGCGGAATTCGAACGAGAATTCCGCGGCGGCGCGCAGCGGCGCCATTTCTTCCATGCGGGCCAGCGCCTTGATCCGGCTCTGGGCCTGGCGGGCCTTGCTGGCCTGCGCCTTGAAGCGGTCGATGAAGGATTGCAGGTGCGTGCGCTGGCGCATCTGCTTTTCCATCATGCCCTGCGCCAGCTCAAGCTGGGCGGCGCGCTGGCGTTCAAACGACGAGTAGTTGCCCGAGTAGCGCTTGAGCTTGCGCTCGTCGATATGGACGATGACATTGACCACGCCGTCCAGGAAGTCGCGGTCATGCGAGATGACGATCAGCGTGCCCGGATAGCGCTTGAGCCAATCCTCCAGCCAGATGATCGCGTCCAGGTCCAGGTGGTTGGTGGGCTCGTCCAGCAGCAGCAGGTCGGACGGGCACATCAGCGCCTGGGCCAGGTTCAGGCGCATGCGCCAGCCGCCGGAAAAGCTGGTCAGCGGCAGGTGCATCTGCGCCTGCGTGAAGCCCAGGCCGGTCAGCAGCTGTTCGGCGCGCGAGTGGACGGTGTAGGCGTCGGCATCGGCCAGCGCGGCGTAGATGTCGCCCATGCGCAGGCCGTTCTCGGCGCTTTCGGGTTCGGCTTCCAGCGCGGCCAGTTCCGCTTCCAGGCGGCGCAGCGTGACGTCGCCGTCGATGGCGTATTCGATGGCCGGGCGGTCCAGCGCGGGGGTCTCCTGCGCGACGTAGGCCATGCGCCAGCTTGCGGGGTAGTCGAGGTCGCCCTGGTCGGCGTGCAGCGTGCCGCGCAGCAGGCCGAACAGGCTGGACTTGCCGGCGCCGTTGGCGCCGATCAGGCCGATCTTGTCGCCGGGGTTCAGCAGCAGGTCGACCTTGTCGAGCAAGGGCTTGACGCCGCGCATGAGTGAAACTTGTTGGAAGCGGATCATGAATCTTGGGGCAGGGCTGGGGGTGGCGCGGCAGGCGCGCGGCAAGGCTCCCGCCACAAGGCGCGGCGCAAAAAAGGGAACCGGGGCGGGATCGCGCGCGAGTGAAAAGACGCCAGGCGCGAAAGACTAAATAGACGGGCAAGCCGTCCTATCGTGGGCAGTATTGTACCGGGCCGCGCGGGCCTGCGCAGAAGGCCCCGGATAAAAGAGGGCGAACCGCCGGCAAAAACGCGCTATTGGCCGGCAATCGCGGCGGCCAGCGCCAGCACGCGTTCGGCCTCTTGCGCATGCAGGTTCTCGACCAGCGCGCCATCCACCACGGCCACTCCCATGCCCGCGGCTTGCGCGGCCCGCCAGGCGTCCAGGCGCTTGCGGGCGCCGGCCAGTTCGTCTTCGGTGGGCGCGAAGGCGGCGTTGGCCGCGGCGATCTGCCTGGGGTGGATCAGCGTCTTGCCGTCAAAGCCCTGGTCGCGGCCTTGCCGGCAGGCGGCAGCCAGGCCGTCGTCATCGTGCAGGTCCAGGTGGACGCCGTCGAGCACCGCCAGTCCGTGGGCCCGCGCCGCCATCACGGCAAGCGAACGGGCCAGCAGCGTTTCCTCGCGCGAGGGCGTGTGGCGGGCGTGCAGGTCCTTGACCAGGTCCGAGGTGCCGACGACGATGGCGGCCAGGCGGGGATGGCCGCCGGCAATGGCGTCCAGGCGCAGAAAGCCCAATGGCGTTTCGGCCATGGCCCACAACGGCAGGTCCGCGGGGGCGCCTGCCGCATCCAGCGCCTGCGCCAGCGCGGCCAGTTGCTCGGCCGATTGCACCTTGGGCAGCAGCACGGCGTGGGCGCCCGCAAGGGCAATGGCGCTTACGTCGTCCAGGCCCCAGGCGGTGTCCAGCGCGTTGATGCGCACGATGCACTCGCGGCGTCCGTAGCCGCCTTCGCGCAAGGCGGCGGCGACCTGCTCGCGGGCCTGGCGCTTGGCGTCGGGCGCCACCGCGTCCTCCAGGTCCAGGATCAGGGCGTCCGCGTCCAGGCTGCGCGCCTTGTCGAGCGCGCGGGCGTTGGCGCCGGGCATATAGAGGACGGAGCGGCGGGGGCGGATGGGGGCGTTCATGCGTGCTGTTTCAGGGTTTGGAGGTTGCCCACGATGGTCACGGGCGTGGTGCAGACATAGCCTACGCCATACACGGTGCGTATGCCCATGTCGCCGCCGGCCTGCGCGCGCAATTTGCGGCGCAGCCGGTGCATGTGCGCGTCCAGGCGGTGCGTGTCGTACGCCTCGGCGCTGGCGCCCAGCGCCTCGACCAGGCGGCCTCGCGTGAGCGGCAGGGGCGCGGCCTGGATCAGCGCGCCGATCAGGCGGCTTTCGGTGTCGGTAATGTCCACGCAGACCTGCTTGGGCGACACCAGGGTGCGGCGCGCCGGATCGAAGCGCCATGCGTCGGACTCGGCGTCGTCGGCATCGGCGGGCGGCACCACGCGCAGGCGGCGCGACAGCGACACCAGGGTGGCGCCCAATTCCGCAAGGTTGACGGGCTTGGTCAGGTAGTGGTCGGCGCCCAGGCTCAGGCCGGACACCTTGTCTTCGCTCAGCAGGCGTCCGGTGAGCATGATGATGCCCATCGACGGGTAGGTCGTGCGCAGATGAGAAACGCGGGCCAGTCCGTCGCCGTCCGGCAGCATGGCGTCCAGGACCAGGATGCCCGGCGTCACAGTCAGCAGCAACTGGTCCAGTTCGGCCAGCGAGCCCGCGGTCAGTATGGCTTTATCCAGGCCGAGATCGTGGATGTATTCGGCGATGGTGTCGCGCCAGTCCCCGTGGTCATCGACGACGATGATCGTCACGGCGCCGTACGCGCCGGCGGTTCCGCGGGGGGCGCTCCAGGGGCAAACATGCTTTCCGCTCTTATCATGCTACGGCTTCTATTACGGGGAGACTCCGCCCGCGCGGGCGCGCGAGCAGACCAGGCGCGATACGTTTCGTATCGTCGGCGCTTGCGCAGAATATCATCATCGCCGTTGCGGCAGCGCGGCATGAATCAAGGATGTCATCCGCGGCTCGAAGAATCCGGGGGTGGTCAAAAAATGAGCAGGCCGTGCGGCATCGCCCGAAAGGCCATCAGCCGTGCGTCTGCGTTTGTCTTATCCACAATTTCTGTGGATAAGACCAGGGCTGTGGATACTGTACTTTTTATGTAGGCAGCAGCTCGACCGGCACGCCGTGGGGCACCTTGCGCATGCGGTCGCGTTCGATCCGCGGCGGCGAGAAGCGAGTCTTGCGCGCAGCAGCATTCTGCAGCAGCACCGACAGCACCGCGCCTTTGTCCTGAATCCAGTGGGTCTTGCCGCGCAGCAGCTTCATGGCGTTCTCGGCCGTGCCCAGGCGATAGGACATGGCGTTGATCTCCACCGAGTGCTTGCCGTTGAAGACTGACTCGTCCTGCTCGGTGATGGCGGCCGCGTCGAGATTGCTGCTTTCGTGATCGATGCGGTAGATGAACTTCAAGCCGCTGTGGGGATCCTGCGCGACGATGAGCTTCTCGGAGCCGGAGATATCGGACATCATGCCGATCACCCGGGATTCGACCAGCTGGTTGCCCCGCTGCTCTTCGGTGTAGATAAAAATACTGGGGCGCGCGCTGGAAGCGAGGGGCGCTGCGGCCGGGGCGAGGCGAGAACGATCCATACCTGACTGAAAAAGGGCGGAAAGGGCGCGAACGCCCGGAGGACGGCGAAAAGAACAGCGCGCCGGTCTACCGGGGACGGTGCATGCGCGCCAGCAGGCGCGCTTTCACCGACGGCCAGTCCTCGTCGAGGATGGCGAAATAGACCATGTCGCGGGCGCGTCCCGATTGGGCGATCAGGTGCTTGCGAAAGACACCTTCCTCGACGCCGCCGATCCGCAGGATGGCTTGCCGCGACTGCGTATTGCTCAGTTCCGTCTTGAACACGACCCGCATGATACCAATTGTTTCAAAAGCGTGCTGTAACAGCAGGAATTTGGCTTCGGTATTGGCGCCAGACCGCTGGCTGGCGGGCGTGAGCCAGGTGCCGCCGATTTCGAGCCGCTTGTGCGCAAGCGCGATGTCCATGTAGCGCGTCGCGCCTATGATCTGCCCGGTGCTTTGCTGCACGATGACAAAGGGCAGGCAGGCGCCGTCGCGCTGGCCGCCGAGCGCGCGGTCCACGTAGCGCTGCATGTCTTCCTGCGTGGAGACGGGCTCCGGCTGCAGGCGCCAGAGCTCGGGGTGCAGTCCGATTTGCGCCAGCGCGATGGCGTGCCCGGCGGCCAGCGGCTCCAGGCGCACGATGTCGCCGCTGAGCGTGACGGGTTGCAGACGGGGCAAGGCCATGGCGGGATCCTGGATTGGCCGGAGGGGAAGATTCTACGCCCGCGAGCCCTTGCCGAACATCCGTGCCGGGCGCAGAATTCGGCGCATGAAAACGGACGTCGTGGTTCTTGGCGCGGGCATCGTGGGCGTGAGCGCAGCCCTGCACCTTCTTGCCCGGGGCCGTTCGGTGGCGCTGCTGGACCGGCGCGGCCCGGGCGAGGAAACCAGCTACGGCAACGCCGGGCTGATCGAGCGCGCAAGCATCATTCCCTACGCGTTTCCGCGCGACTGGCGCAGCCTCTGGCGCTATGCGCGGAACAATACCCCGGACGTGAGCTACCACCCGCGCTTTCTGCCGCGCATTGCGCCGTGGCTGCTGCGTTACTGGTGGCATTCGTCGCCGTCGCGCCTGGCGCGGGCGGCCGAAGCGATGCTGCCGCTGATCGAGCGCAGCGTGGCCGAGCACGATGCGTTAAAGGACGACGCGGGGATCTCCCATCTGTTTCGCCGGGATGGCTGGCTGGACGGCGCGCGCACCGAGGCCGGCCTGGCGCGGGCCGCGGCCAAGGCCGAGGCGCTCGCGCCCTATGGGTTGCGCTACCGGCTCCTGGACCGCGATGCGCTGGCGGCCATGGAGCCTTCGCTCTCGCCGCGCATGGTGGGCGCCGTGCATTGGCTGGACCCGGTCAGCGTGTCCGATCCCGGCGCGGTGACGCGGGGCTATGCCGGCTTGTTCGAGCGGCGCGGCGGCCAGCTGGCGCGCGGCGACGCGCGCAGCCTGCGGCAGGCCGGCAAGGGGTGGCGGGTGCAGGGCGAGGACGGCCCGATCGAAGCCCGCGATGTGGTGGTGGCGCTGGGGCCGTGGTCGCCGGACGTCTTGCGTCCGTTGGGCTACCGCATCCCGATGGCCGTCAAGCGCGGCTATCACCAGCACTATGCGCTTGAAGAGGGAGCGAGCCTGTCGCATCCCGTGGCGGACATCGAAAGCGGCTTTGTGGTGACGCCCATGACCCTGGGCGTGCGCCTGACGACCGGCGCGGAATTCGCGTGGCGCGACGCGCCGCCGTCGCCCGTACAGATCGGGCGGACGCGCGCCTTGGCGGGACAATTGCTGCCGCTGGGCGCGGCGGTCGAGCGCGAGCCGTGGATGGGATGCCGGCCCTGCATGCCGGACATGCGGCCGGTGATCGGCGCCGCGCCGCGCCATCCGGGCCTGTGGATGGCGTTCGGGCATGCGCATCATGGCTTCACGCTGGGGCCGGTGACCGGCAAGCTGCTGGCCGCCCTGGTCACGGGCCAGGCGCCGGAGTTCGATCCGGCGCCCTACGGCCTGAATCGCTGAACCGGATCAGCTCCGGCCCGCGTTCTTCTCGCGGCGCTGGCGCACGGCATGCGCCAGTTCGGCGAGCACCGGCTCGGTCTGGGCCCAGCCCAGGCAGGCGTCGGTGATCGACACGCCATGGCGCAGGGGCTGGCCGGGCTTGAGGTCCTGGCGGCCCTCTTCAAGATGGCTTTCGATCATCACGCCGGTGATGCGCGCATCGCCCTGGGCGAGCTGGGCGGCGATGTCGCGGGCCACGTCGATCTGGCGCAGGTGCGACTTGTTGGAGTTGGCGTGCGAGCAGTCGATCATGACCTGTTCGCGCTGGCCGGCGGCGCGCAGCGCGGCGCAACAGGCGTCCACGCTGGCGGCGTCGTAGTTCGGGCCTTGCTTGCCGCCGCGCAGGATGACGTGGGTGTCCTGGTTGCCGCGGGTCTCGAAGATGGCGGCCATGCCCATCTTGGTCATGCCCATGAAGGCGTGCTTGGCGCTGGCGGCCACCATGGCGTCGGCCGCGATCTGCACGCCGCCGTCGGTGCCGTTCTTGAAGCCCAGCGGGCAGCTCAGGCCGGAGCTGAGCTGGCGGTGGCTGGGGCTTTCGGTGGTGCGCGCGCCGATGGCGCCCCAGGCGATCAGGTCCGCGATGTACTGCGGGCTGAGCAGGTCCAGGAACTCGGTGGCAATCGGCAGGCCCAGGCCGCTGATGTCCAGAAGCAGTTCGCGGGCGCGGCGCAGGCCTTCATTGATGCGGAAGCTGCCGTCCAGGCGCGGGTCGTTGATATAGCCCTTCCAGCCGACGGTGGTGCGGGGCTTTTCGAAGTACACGCGCATGACGATCAGCAGCTCTTTCTTGTGCTGTTCGGCGGCGGTGCGCAACTGGCGGGCATACTCCATGGCCTGGCCGTGGTCGTGGATGGAGCAGGGGCCGACCACCAGCACCAGGCGGTCGTCGCGGCCATGCAGCACGTCGGCGATCTCGGCGCGGCTTTGCTCGACCAGCGACTGGACGGCGGCCGAAACGGGAAGTTCGTCTTGCAGGAGGGCGGGCGAAATCAGCGGACGCACCGCGCTGATGCGGGTGTCGTCGGTGCGCGTGTTGTCCTGGGTGGCGTCGGCTGCGCCGACCTCGCGGTCGTGCAGGGGGTCGTCAATGCGGGTCAAGGGAAGCTCCGTGCCATAGATGCGGGAAAGTCCATCATTATCGCACTGGCGGGGGAAGGGCATGCCTCAAGGGTTGCGTTCGTCCGGCCGAGAGCGCGGATCCTACGCCTATCGGCGATGAAATTGCATTAACCCGTTATCAATAAAGACAGGCTTCGCGCAGATGCCGTAGCATTGACTCACGTTATCCCTGCGGCCGCCTGCAAGGGCCCGCCCTATGCAGATCAGGACGGTCAGGAATGCCTAAACCCGATGCCGGCGCGATCCGACGGATCCTTCTCGTGGAAGATCACCCCGTCGAGCGCGCCTACTTGCAGAACATGCTGCTGGCGTTGGGCTACCGCCGCGTGGCGGGCTTGGGAAGCAGCACCGAGGCGATCAGCGCGCTGAAGCGCCAATACTATGACGTGCTCATCAGCGACATCGTGATGGGCGAGGGCGACGGCACCCGCCTGCCCAACGACCTGCGGCGCCTGGTGGACGCCGGCCGCTTGAGCAGCATGCCCCCTATCATCTGGATCAGCAGCCTGAGCGACGAACTGCTGCAGTCGCATGTGCGCCTGGCCTTGCAGGCGGGCTGCCCGTCGGCCCAGGCGCTGTCCAAGCCGGTGTCGCGCAGCGCCATGCAGCAGGCGATCAAGACGGCGCTGCACAGCCTCGACGACGATTCGGTCTCGCCGCACCAGCAGAAGTCGGTGCGGCGCGATGTGATGGAGGCGGCGCTTGGACAGGCGCTGGTCTCCGGCGACGGCATGAGCGTCGTGCTGCAGCCGCAGATGAGCCTGTCGACGGGGCGCGTGGTGGCGGCCGAGGCGCTGTCGCGCTGGGTCCATCCGGAACTGGGCGTGATTTCCGCCGCGGACTTCGTGCCCGCCGCGCATCGCCTGGGCCTGGACCAGGTGCTGTTCACGCGGGTCATGGACCGGGTCCTGGAGGTGCTGCGCCGGATGCATGACGAGGATATCGCCGTGCCCATCGCCATCAACGCGTCGGCCTCCACGCTGTGCTCGCGGGACCTGCCGGGCCTGCTGGAGCAGCGCGTGGGGCAGGCGGGCCTGCCGGCCCGGCTGGTGAAGGTGGAGCTGACCGAGGACGAGCCCGTGACCGATTGGCTGACGCTGTCCTCGGCCCTGAACCTGCTGCGGGTGCGCGGCTTCGAGCTGGCGATGGACGACTTTGGCGCGGGCATCGCGTCCATGCGGCTGTTCTCGGCGATGCCGTTCACCGAATTGAAGATAGACCGCGATTTCATCGTGCACATGCACCGCGAGCCCGCCTCGCGCGCGGTCGTGGCTGCTGCGATCGAGATGGGCCGGGTGCTGGGCCGCCGCGTGGTGGCCGAAGGCGTCGAGCAGGAGCGCGATGTGCAGCTGCTGAGCGAGCTGGGCTGCGACGTGGCCCAGGGCTACGGCATTTCGATGCCGCTGGAGCCCGAGGCCTTCGTCGAGTTCTGCCGCCGGCATTGAGCGCCGGCGTTCGCGTCGCGCCGGCCGCCTCAGATGCCGGATACGTCGATGTCGCCCGGATAGTCGACCGAGAACTTCAGCACCGTTTCGCGCGACTTGCCGGGCTCCATCTCCCAGTCCCAGACCAGCTTGCCGTCCTCTTCGCGCTTGATCTCGCGATCGGCGGGCGAGATCAGCTTGACCACGATCTTCTCGTTGCGCGAGATGGGCAGGCGGTCCTTGAACGACACCTGCTCCTTGGTGGCCTTGTTGTTCTTCACGGTGATCTTGTACTCGTAGGTCACGCGCTTGCCGCTGCCCGAAAAGCCCGTGCCTTCCGTATAGCGGTTCACGAGCTGGCGCTTGATCGAGATGCCGTCGTCGGCGCCCAGCGCCAGTTCCAGCTTCTCGCCCGGCATGACCGGTTTCATGGCGCTTGCGGCGACGAACGCGTCGTCCAGGAAGGTGTTCAAGGGACCCGCGAGGAACGGGAAGTCCGTGTTGTTGCTGGCCTGCGCGGTCAGGAACGCCGCCTCGCGCAGCGCGGGCGTGGACTGGTATTGCAGCGTGGCGGGCAGCTTGGCGGTGGCGATGGCCACGCGCTGCGTGGTGTTGTCGGACAGCAGGGTGGCCGGATTCTTGATCTGGAACGATGCGCTGGTCGCGGCGTTCTGCAGCTGGGCGGTGGAGACCTCAATGGCCTGCGGCACGGGTTCGGGACTCACGGCCGCGTCTTCCATGGCCCTGCCGCGCGGCGCGCGCTTGGCCTGCATTTCGGCTTGCGCGATCGCCGGAGCCGGCGCCGCGACGGGGCGCGGAGGCGGCGGCGGGGCGGCTACGTCGATGATCCACGGCTGCAGCGACGGCGCGCCGCCGCCCAGAGAAGGCCTGGCGGTGGACAGCGTGAGCTTGACGTTGTTCCAGTCCTCGCCGGTGTTCTGGCGGATGACGCCGAAGTAGCCCAGGTCCACGTTGCGGTCCGCCGGACGCAGGCGCGCGTCGTAGGACGGGGTCCAGCGGGCCCCCGCCACCGCGTAGGAAACGGCCAGGTCCAGCTTGCCCGCGCGCGCAAGATTCACGCGCAGGGTGACGGTCTTGCTGCGGCGGCCAAGCTCGCCCTGCACCTGGCCCAGCTGGCTATGCAGCGCAGCCAGTTCGCGCTCCAGCGCGCTTTTTTGCTCGGCGACGCCGCGCAGGCCCGCCAGCGTCTTGCCCAACGTGTCGGCGCTGAGCGACTGGATGGCCTTGAGCTCGTCCAGCGTCAGGCGGGCGCCGTCCTTGGCTGGCTCCGTGGCGCCGCGCTGCATCATCAGCACCAACTCGCGCTGGTTGTCCAGCACCGCCGCCTCGTCGTCCAGCGCGGCCTGCCGCGCTTCGAGCTTGCTGATTTGCGCTTCCAGCTGCTTGACGCGTTCGTTGGCGGCGTCGGCCTGATAGGCGTCGCGCACCTTCACGTCCAGCAAGGTGGCCTGGCCGGTGCTCTTGGCCGAGACCTGCAGCGAGTTCTCCTGCAGCGAGGCGGGCAGTTTTTCCAGCACCAGCTCATGTTCGCCCGCCGCGAGTTCGCTGCTGGCGGCGCGGGTCACGACGGCGCGGTCCTGGTAGACCGTCACGGCGCCGATGGATGAAGCCAGTCCGGCGGCGGCGCCGATGCCGGGAATCGTTGCAATGGCCAAGGCCAGGAGGGTACGTCGCACTGGGACACCTCTAAGGGTTGATTGCGGCCGGAATCCGTCCCGAGTTTGGGGACGGATCGGCGACAGCGCGACAATTTACCCCGCGACCCACGGGTGGCGGTTTACAGAAGGTGACAAAAGCGACAGGGCAATACCGCGCCGTGTTTTTCGCCGCCTATGCGCGCTCGGGGTGCGCCAGCCGGCGCAGCATGTCGACGGCGTTTTCCGCCGCGATCGAGCGGTCGTGCCGCCGGTAGGCCATGTCCAGCAGGGCGTGCGGCGCGTCGCCTTTGATGGGCCGGTACTCGATGCCCTCCGCGCCCATGTGCCGCATGGCGGCGGGTACGACGGAGATGCCGACGCCCGCCGCCACCAGGCTCACGATGGAGGCCATCTGCGGCGCTTCCTGGATGACGCGCGGCGCAAAGCCGGCGCGCTGGCAGGCGGACTGGATGGCGTCGTAGAGGCCGGCGCCGATGGGGCGGGGATACAGCACGAAGTCCTCGTCGGCCAGCGCGGCGATGGGAATGCTGCGCTTGCGGCTGAGCGGATGGTCGGGGGGCAGGGCGACCAGCATGGGCTCGTCCAGCACGCGTTCGGATTCGTGCTCCGGATCCAGCACATACGGCGGGCGCACGAAGGCCACGTCCACGTCGCCCGCCCGCAGCCCGCGCAGCAGCGAGATGGTGTTGCTCTCGGTCAGCGTGACGCGCACGCCCGGATACTGGTCGCGGTAGGCGCGGATGGCGCGCGGCAGGTAGGGGTGGAACACGGCGGACGCCGTGAAGCCCACGCTGACCGCGCCGCGCTCGCCGCGTCCCAGGCGCCGGGCCAGGTCGACGGCGCGTTCGGCGCTGGCCAGGATGGCGCGCGCGTCCTCCAGGAACTGGGCGCCGGCCTCGGTCAGCGCGACGCCCCGCGGCAGGCGCAGAAAGAGCGGCGTGCCGATCTCGCGCTCAAGCTGCTGGATCTGCTGGCTCAAGGGGGGCTGGCCGATGCCCAGGCGGGCCGCCGCCCGCGTGAAGTGCAGCTCTTCGGCGACGGCGGTGAAATAGCGCAGGTGTCGCAGTTCCATCTTTACTAGATATGAGTGATGATGGTTTCATATATTGGACATATGAAGGGGAAAAGTCTACCTTGTCTGCACGGGCTCGCGGCCCGTTGTCATTCGAGAATCCTGATGTCTACCCCCTCTGCAAGTCCCGCCCCTGAACGCGACGCCGCCGCTGCGACGCCGTCCGGCTACCTGGCGCGCGGGACGCCCGCGCTGCGCCGCGCGCAATGGGCCTTGTTCGCCGCCGGCTTTTCCACCTTTTCCCTGCTGTATTGCGTGCAGCCGCTAATGCCGCTGTTCACGCGCGCGTTCAATGTGTCTCCGGCGCAAAGCAGCCTGGTCCTGTCGCTGTGCACGGGCCTTCTGGCCATCGCCATCTTCTTCGTGGGACTGTTTTCGCAGGCCCTGCCGCGCAAGCGCATCATGGCCCTGTCGCTGTTCGCCTCCGCGGTGCTGGGCACGATCGCCGCCGTGGCGCCGGACTGGCACAGCCTGCTGGCGCTGCGCGCGCTGCAGGGCGTGGCGATGGGCGGCGTGCCCGCCGTCGCCATGGCTTACCTGGCCGAAGAGGTCGAGCCGGGCACGCTGGGTTTCGCGATGGGCCTGTACATCGGCGGCAGCGCCTTCGGCGGACTGTCGGGCCGCGTCATCACCGGCCTGGTGTCCGACCATTTCGGCTGGCGCGCGGCCCTGGGCGCCGTCGGCCTGATGGGTATCGCGGCCGCCGTGCTGTTCGTCTGGCTGCTGCCGCCCTCGCGCCGCTTTGCGGCGCAGCGCGGCCGGGGCTGGGCGGGCGTGTGGGGCGACGTCCGCGCCGGCGCGGGCGCGCACCTGAAGAACGGCCCGCTGTGCGGCCTGTTCGCGATGGGCGGCCTGCTCATGGGCGCTTTCGTCACGGTCTACAACTACGTGGGCTTCCGCCTGCTGCTGCCGCCGTTCTCGCTGAGCCAGACCTTCATCGGCTTCATCTTCGTCGTCTACCTGGTTGGAATCTTCGCTTCCACGTACTTCGGCCGCCTGGCCGACCGCCACGGGCGCGGCGCGATGCTGTCGGCCGCTACCGGCCTGGCGCTGGCGGGCCTGCTGCTGACCCTGTCGGATTCCCTGCCCATCCTGATCGCGGGCATCGTCGTGTTCACGTTCGGGTTCTTTGCCGCGCACGCCGTGGCCAGCGGCTGGGTCGGACAAATGGCGCGCGGCTACAAGGCGCTGGCCGCTTCGCTTTACCTGCTGGTGTACTACGTGGGGTCCAGCGTGCTGGGTTCCCTGGGCGGCCACTTCTGGACGGTGGGCCAGTGGCAGGGCGTGGCCGCGATGGCGGGCGGATTGCTGGCGTTGGCGCTGGCGATCAGCGGCGGCCTGGCCTGGCGCACCGGGCGGGCGCAACGCGCCGACCCGGCGGCAGGCCGCCCGCAAGGCGACACCGCGGTGCGCGGCGGCCAGGCTGCGCGGCCCTAGGGCGGCGTCGGCGCCGGGCTGCGCGCCTGCGCGGCCAGCGTGGCGT
This sequence comes from Achromobacter sp. NPDC058515, assembly GCF_042721735.1. NCBI lineage: Bacteria > Pseudomonadati > Pseudomonadota > Betaproteobacteria > Burkholderiales > Alcaligenaceae > Achromobacter > Achromobacter sp. NPDC058515. Next base: position 219,272 of record NZ_JBHXNI010000002.1, on the reverse strand, counting down.
CCATGCCCTGGCTCAGTGCGGACAGCAGCAGATCGGGAGGCAGGCTCAACTGCGCGAGCAGTACGCTGCATCGCGCCAGCTTGACGAGATCCGCGGCCGGCAGGGCGGCGAGCCATTCGCCCGCCTGCGGCGAGAGCTGCCGGCCGGCCAGGGCGGAGGTGTCGCCCGCGCGCGCCAGCCGCTGCAGCAGCAGCAGATACATCAGGTTGGTTTCGTGGATATCACGCAGCAGTTCGGGGGATTTCGGCATGGGGCATCCTGACTTCCTAGGACTGTCGCAGGCCGTGCCCGGGGCGGGCGGTCGCGCGGCGTCCTCGCGGGTACGTCGGGTTCCCGGGAAGGAGCTGGCGTGCCGGTGTGGATTGTCGATCATATTTAAGCGGGCCGCCCGGCGCCAGTAATGGATTTCCCTGTGCTCGCGATGGGCATAAGGTCATGCTCTAAAAGAAAACTATTCTCATTTATACTCGGTGGAATCCGATGCGGCGCCGGTGTCCGCCGCGCTGTTTCTTCTTCCATTCCGAGGCCCGCGATGAATCCTCCGTCTCCCGATCGCCAGACCCTGCAGCGCGAGCATGCGGCGCTGCTGGCCGCCTATGGGCAGGCCCAGGCGCATTGCAGCCGGCTGCTCAGCGCGCAGGCGGCGCGCATCCTGCACCTGGAAGGCGAGGCCATGCGGCTGCGCGCCGCGGTGATCCAGCGGGATACGGCGCTGGCCTGGGCGCGCGAAGACCGCAGCGCCCTTGAAGGGGCGATTCCCGGGCTGCCGCGGCGGGTGGCGCTGGCGCGCCGCGTGGCGCAATTGATGGAGCGCGTGCAGGCGCTGATGCGCGAGCGCCTGGCCTGGCAGGACCGCGCGGGCCAGGCGCGGCAGCGCCCGGTCGAACCCCTGGCCGAGCCGCCCGCCGCGCGGCCGGCGGCGGCGGCGATCGCGCTGCGCGAAAAGTCGGTGCTTTGCGTGGGCGAGGACGCCATGGCGCTGATGCTGACGCGCAAGGTGGTGGAGATGGCGGGCGGGCGATACCTGGGCCATAGCGGCGGGGACGACGTCGACGGCGACACGCTGGAGGCCAGCCTGGTGGCCGCGGACCTGGTGATCTGCCAGACGGGGTGCGTGAGCCACGGCGCCTATTGGCGCGTCAAGGACCACTGCACGCGCACGGGCAAGCAGTGCGTGCTGGTCGACAAGCCCGAGGCATTGACGGCGCTGCGGCTGGCGCGCGAAACCGAGGACAACGCCGGCTGACTCCACCCGCGCAAGCGTGCCCAGGGTGAGGTGTAGCGTCGCGTTACCGAGGGTTTCGGTTGGCGGCGGCCGCCCGCAATACAGTCTGTATTGCATAAGGGGAAACCATGCTCACCAAGCAAGACCGCGTGTCCCTGCCTTGGACGGATACGCTTGCCCGTCTGGAAGACGAGCGCATCATGCTGCAGCGGATCGCCGCCGGCATGCCGCTGCCGCAGGTGCTGGAACATGTGCTGCACGCCATCGAGGCGCAGTCCAGCGTGGAGCTGCGCACGGCCATCGCGCTGGTGGACGAAGCGGGCGTGTGCCTGCTGCACGGCGCCGCGCCCAGCCTGCCGGACAGCTTCAACGCCGCGGTGGACCGCGCGCCCATCGGCCCGCTCGCGGCGTCGTGGGGGGCGGCCGCGTACACGGGCAATCCGGTCTACGTGGAGGATATCGCCGTGCATCCCGCGTGGACGCCCTGGCGCGACCTGGCGCTGGCGCATGGATTGCGCGCCTGCTGGTCCACGCCGATCAAGGCGCCGGATGGCCGGCTGCTGGGCGTTTTCTCCAACTATTACGGCAAGAGCCGCCTGCCTTCCGCGCATGACATCGATGCCATCGCGCTGGTGACGCGCAGCGCCGCGCTGGCCATCGAACGGCATCTGACCGACGTCGCGCTGCGGCACAGCGGCGAACGGTGGCGCGCGATGTTCGATGGCATGCAGGAAGCCTTCTTTCTTGCCGAAGCGCTGCGCGATGATGACGGACGGATCGTGGACTTCCGCTTTGTGGAGGTCAATCCGGCCTTCGAACGGCAAAGCGGCATGAAGGAAGGCGACACGCTGGGCCACACGCTGCGCGAAATGATTCCGGGCGTTCCGGGCCAGATCATGGATGCGTTTTCCCAAGTCGTGGAAACCGGCGAGCCGACGCAGTTCGAGTTCGCCGTGCCCGCGCCCAAGAACGCCTGGTTCGAAGCGCGCGCGCGCAAGGACGGCGCCGAGCGGATCATGGCGCTGTTTCTTGACGTCACGGCGCGCAAGGCGGCCGAGACCGAGCTGTGGGAAGGCCAGCACCGCAAGAACTTTCTGTTGGCGCTGGGCGACCGGATGCGCGAGCTGCATCATCAGTCGGCCATCGAGCAGACCGCCTGCGAAGGGCTGGGCCAGCATCTGGCGCTGGGGCTCGTGGCGGTGCTGGATTGGCCGGGCGAAGGCGCGGCGCCCGCGCTGTCCAGTTGCTGGAGATCCGAGGCGGACCGCGCGGGCCAGGAGGCCCTGGCCCTGGACCAGTTCGGCGAAGAGTTCTACTCCGCGCTGCGCAAAGGCCGCACCGCATACCTGCAACCCTTGGTGGCGGAGGCGGGCGGCGAGATCCGCCCGTCGGCCATCGTGGTGCCGATGCGCCGGTGGGCCCGTCAGGGCGGCGCGCTGATCGTGCGGCCTTTGTCGTGCAGCCGGCTCAAGGCCGGCGACCTGGCCTTCATCGAAGAGGTCGCGGAGCGAATGTGCGACGCCGTCGAGCGTTCGCAGTACTCGCGGATGCTTGAGCATCGCGTCGAGCACGCGATCGCCGAACGGGACCGCATCTGGCGCCTGTCGCCCGAACTGCTGGCGGTGATCGGCGCGCAGGGGCGTTTTGCCAGCGTCAATCCCGCCGTGCGGCCCATCCTGGGCTGGAGCCAGGACCAGTTCCTGTCGATGGGACTGACGGAGCTGATCCATCCGGACGACCAGGAGGAAACCCGCGCGGCCTGGACGCAGGGATCGCAGGCAGGGGCAGCGCAGGCGGTGCGGCATCTGGAGAACCGGGTGCTCAGGCGCGATGGCGGCTATAGCTGGATCACGTGGAGCATGTCCTGGGCGCAGGACAACCTGTACATGACCGGGCGCGACGACACGGACCTGAAGGCGCAAGCCGAGATGCTGCGCGAGGCCGAGAACGCCTTGCGGCAATCGCAGAAGATGGAGGCGGTGGGGCGGCTGACCGGCGGCATCGCGCACGACTTCAACAACATGCTCCAGGGCATCACGGGCGCGCTCTACCTGATCCAGCGCAAGCTCGCGGCGGGCAACCCTGAGCAGGCGCAGCGCTTCATCAACGTGGCCATGGATTCCGCGAACCGGGCGGCGCACCTGACGCAGCGCCTGCTGACTTTTTCCCGGCGCCAGCCCATCGATCCGAAGCCGTTCAGCGTCCAAGGCGCGCTGCAATCCATGGCCGACCTGTTTCGTCGCTACACGGGCGAGCGCGTGAACCTGGTGTTCGACCTGGAACCGGAGCTCTGGACAGTACGGTGCGACAGGAACCAGTTTGAGAACGCCATGCTCAATCTGGTGATCAACGCCTGCGACGCGATGCCCAACGGCGGCGTGCTGACCGTGGCCGCCGTGAATGCGCAGCCGGATGACTCCCTGCTGCGCCAGAATCCGGGCGTGCGCGCCGGGGAATTCGTCGAAGTGTCGGTATCGGATGTGGGCTGCGGCATGACGCCCGACGTGCTGGCGCATGCCTTCGACCCGTTCTTCACGACCAAGCCGCTGGGCGAAGGGACGGGGCTGGGCCTGTCGATGATCTACGGCTTTGCCAAGCAGGCCGGCGGCGTGGCGGCCTTGGAGAGCACGGTCGGGGTTGGAACGTCGGTCAGGCTGTACCTGCCCCGCTACGAGGGCGCGCCCGACGCGGCGCAGGCGCTTGCGCCTGCCGCCCGGTCGCAGGCGGGCGTGGAGGGCCAGGCGGTTGTGGTGGTGGTGGAGGACGACGCCAACGTGCGCGAAATGGTGCGCGAATGCCTGATGGAACTGGGCTTGCAGGTCCTGACCGCGGCCGACGGCGAAGCGGGGCTGGAACTGGTCCGGTCCACGCGGAGCATCAGCCTGCTGGTGACGGACGTGGGCCTGCCGGGCTTGAACGGACGCCAGCTGGCGGATGCCGCGCGCTCGGCGCATCCCGGATTGCGTGTGCTGCTGATGACGGGCTATGCGGAAAGCGCGGCAAGCGATCGGGGATTCCTGGAGCACGGCATTGAGCTGATTGTGAAGCCATTTTCGCTCGATGCGCTGGGCGAGCGCGTCAAGCGCATGCTGGAGGCGGCCGCGAGAGAGGCCGCGGGGCCGCAACGCCCCGGCTAGGGCCAGTCCAGTTCCGAACGGCCCATGCGCGGGCCAGGGCCAAGTGTTGCAAAGGCAGGTAAAAAATACCCCGCCCGCCGCGCCGGCGCGCAGGGCGCGGGCGGGTGGCGGCGGGCACGGGGCTTGCGACGGGATTGGAGCATTCCAACCTAGGAGGTTTGCTATGAAAAACCGTGCCCTGACTTGTGCGTTTGTATTGCTGGCCGGACTCACTTCGGCTGGCGCGGCAATGGCCCAATCGGCCGCCCCAACCGCGCCGTCCACTACGCCGAACGACGGAACGGCGGTGCAACCGAACCGGCCCGTGCCGCCGGGACAGATGGCGCCCGCGCCCAACGCCGCGCCGAACACGCCTACCACCCCGCCTAATGTCGACAACACCGGCCATATGAAGTCGGGCAAGCATCCGTCGGAGATGCCCAACCGTCCGCGCGAGGCCAATGACAATGTGCCGCGCACGCCGGCCGGCGGCGCCGCGCCGCCTCCGGGGTATCCCAACACCGGCGGTTCGAAGTAAGTGAAAAAGGCTTCCTGCGGGAAGCCTTTTTTATGGGCGCCAGTGCTAGTGCTGCCGGCGCAATTCCGCGGGCGGGACCCGTAATTGTCCGCGGTACTTCGACACGGTGCGCCGGGCCAGCAGAATGCCGCTGGAGGCGAGTTGCTGCGTCAGCGCCACGTCCGACAGGGGCATGGCCGGGTCTTCGGCCTCGACCATTTCCTTGATCAGGGCGCGCACCGCGGCGGCCGAGCAGGAACCGCCGGATTCGGTGGCGAGTTCGCGCGAAAAGAAGTGGCGAAACTCGAACACGCCGCGAGGCGTGACCATGTATTTGCTGACGGTTGCGCGCGACACGGTGGACTCATGCATGTTCAGGTCGTCGGCCACCTCGCGCAGCATCAGCGGACGCAAAGCCACTTCGCCGTACTCGAAGAAAGTCTGCTGGCGCTTGACGATGGCCTCGGCAACGCGCTGGATGGTCGTGTAGCGCTGCTCCACATTGCGCACCAGCCATCGCGCTTCCTGCAGTTCCTGGGCCATGGGGCTGCGGTCGTCCAGGCGGGCGCGGCGGAACAGGTCCGCGTAGGTGCTGTGCAGGCGGGCCCGGGGCATGGCATTGCGGTTGGGCAGCACGCGCCAGCGGCCATGCCACTTGTCGACGAACACGTCGGGCACGACATAGACCGGCGCTTCGCCGCTGTAGCGGCTGCCGGGCTTGGGGTCCAGGCTGCGGATCAGCGCGCAGGCTTCGCGCAGCGCCTCGTCCGAACAATTCAGCAGCCGGCGCAAGCCCGCGCAGTCGTTCTTGGCCAGGCGGTCGATGTGCTCCTGCACGATGTGCAGGGCCAGCGTGCGGATGTCCTCGTCCACGTCGCGGGCGGCGGCAAGCTGCAGGGTCAGGCATTCCGCCAGGTCGCGGGCCGCCAGGCCCGGGGCGTCCAGCTGCTGCACCAGGCGCAGCGCGGCCATCCATTCGCCTTCGTCCGGGACCGGGGTGAAGTCGGCCTGGACGACGCTGCACAGGCTGGAGAGCGGTGTGCGCAGATAGCCGTCGTCGTCGAGCGCATCGATGATGAATTCGGCCAGCAGCCGGTCGCGCGGCTCCAGATGATAGTTGCCCAGGTCTTGCGACAGGCGTTCGCGCATCGACAAGGAGGCGCAGGCCCATTGGCCCAGATCGCTGTCGCCGCCCGTGGACGAATGGGTGGGGTAGTCGCCCGAATAGGCCGGAGCGTCCGGCGGGGCGTCTTCCGCTTCGGACGCGGCGGGGACGGGCTGCTGCGGTTCGGGCGCGGCGTCGCTTTCGGCCGCGTGAACCTCTCCGCCCGCGCCAAGCGCGGCGGCGGCTGCGTCCGATTCCTGTTCGTCGGCGTCTTCCAGGAACGGATTGGTGGCAAGCGCATGCTCCACCGCCGTCGTGAATTCCAGCGCCGACATTTGCAGCAGCTTGACCGACTGCTGCAGGCGGGGCGCCAGCGTCATTTGCTGGCGCAGGCGTAGTTCTTGCATCGGATGGCCCAAGGGAATCTCCTGACGGGCGGCCGCCGGAGGGCGACGCATTCTATTAGGATTGATGCAAGGATCGTGCCAGGTCCGATTGCTGGCGGGACGCGGGCCTGGGCACGCGGCGTGCTGACTCGGTATTACAAGGCGACGGTAAGAATTGCTCAGGCCGCGGCCGGGCCCGGCTCGTCCTTTTCGTAGACGTCCAGGCGGTTGTATAGCGTCTTGAGGCTGACCCCGAGCGTGTCGGCGGCCAGGCGCTTGTCCCCGGCGTGATGCGCCAGGGTGGCCAGGATGAACTCGCGTTGCGCGCGGCCCAGCGGCATGCCCACCGGGAACCTCAGCGCGCCGTCGCGGACCTCGGCCCGTTGCGCGCTGCGCGCGCGCACCAGCAGGTCCGCGTCAAGCTGGGCGTCCGACAGGATGAACGCGCGCTGCACCACATTGCGCAATTCACGCACATTGCCGGGCCATTCATGCCGCGCCATTGCTTCCAGCATGTGCCGCGAAAAGGTTTTCTGCGTGCCGTGCTGCGCATTGAGGGCGTCCAGGAACCGGTGCGCCAGCACCAGGGCGTCGTCCCCGCGTTCGCGCAAGGGCGGCACACGCAAGGGAATGACCAGCAGGCGATGCAGGAAGTCCTGCCGCAGGCGTCCGTCGGCGACCGAGGCGGCCGGATCGCGGTTGCTGGCGCATATGATGCGGACATTGGCGCGCAGCAGGTCCGACCCGCCCACGCGCTGGTAGGTGCCGGCTTCCAGCACGCGCAGGAAGTGCACCTGCATGTCGGGCGGCATCTCCGTCACTTCGTCCAGGAACAGCGTGCCGCCGCTGGCGTATTCGAAATACCCCGCGTTCTGCGATACGGCGCCGGTGAAGCTGCCTTTTTCGTGGCCGAAGAGTTCGGCGTGCGCCAGCGTGCCGCTGATGGCGCCGCAGTTCACCGCCACGAACGGCTGGGCCCTGCGGTCGCTGGCATCGTGGATGGCGCGGGCGACGATTTCCTTGCCCGATCCGCTTTCTCCGACGATGAAGACGCTGGCGTCGGTGGCGGCCGCCAGATTCAGTTGCGCGCCCAGCTTCTGCATGACGGGGGACAGGCCGGACACATCCATGGAACAAGCGGAGGACGCAAGCGCATCCTCGCGCACGGGAGAGCTGCGATTTGCCATGCTGATTCCTTGGCCCGGGAGCGGGCCTGCACGATCATTCCATCGTAGAGGGCCGCCTGCGCCGGTATTGCGACCAGTTGCAAGCATTCGAAAACATTAGTGGAAAGTATCGAATATTTACGTCTCTCGCCTTCAGAGTGACTATTCTCACCATAGAGACGAGACACGGAGATAGCAAGCATGCCTCATCTGCTCATCGTCGACGACGACGACGCGATACGGGAAACGCTGGCCGAAATCGGCCGGGAAAGCGGGTTTTCGGTGGCCCTGGCCGCAAGCGTCAAGGACGCGCTGATACAGCTTGAACGCCAGGCGCCGGACCTGGTGCTGACGGACGTGCGCCTGCCGGGCGGCAGCGGCATGGACATCTTCAAGAATGTGGCGGTGAGCAGCGCCGAGGTCGTCGTGATGACGGGCCACGGCTCGGTCGACAACGCGGTCCAGGCCTTGCGGCTGGGCGCGACCGACTACCTGGTCAAGCCCATCTGCATGGAGCGCCTGAACGAGATCCTCACCCGCATCATCACGAACGCGGGCGGCGACATCCCCGGCACCCCGTTTGAAGAGCCCGGGCGCTTCGGCAAGCTGTATGGAAAATCCGAGCGCATGCTTGAGCTGTATCGCCAGATCGGGCGCGTGGCGCCCACCAATGTCACGACGCTGCTGATCGGCGAGAGCGGCACCGGCAAGGAACTGGCCGCGCACGCGATCCATGAACTCAGCTCGCGCCGCCAGCGTCCGTTCATCGCCGTCAATTGCGGCGCGATTTCGCCCAATCTTATCGAAAGCGAGATGTTCGGCCACGAACGCGGCAGCTTCACCGGCGCCGACCGCCAGCACAAGGGCTACTTCGAACGCGCGGACGGCGGCACGCTGTTCCTGGACGAAGTGACGGAGATGCCGCTGGACCTGCAAGTCAAGCTGCTGAGGGTGCTGGAGACCGGGCAATTCATGCGCGTCGGCACCAACCGCGAAATCGCCTGCGACATCCGCATCATCGGGGCGACCAACCGCAACCCCGAACAGGCGGTGCAGGAAGGCAAGCTGCGGGAAGACCTGTATTACCGCCTGAGCGTTTTTCCCGTGGAGCTGCCGCCGCTGCGCGAGCGGGGCGACGACATTCTGTTCCTCGCGCAGCGCTTCCTGCAGGCGTTGAACCAGGAGTCGGGCAGGAACAAGGACTTTTCGCCGCATGCGGCCACGGCCCTCAAGCAGTACGAATGGCCGGGCAATGTCCGCGAGCTCAAGAATTTCGTGCGCCGCGCCTTCATCATGGCCGACGGCGATGTGCTGGACGTGGACATGCTGGCGCCGCACGTCACGCCCGGCGGCGAGCCGGGAACCGGGCAGGTCAGCGTGCCGGTCGGCGAGACGCTGGCCGAAGCGGACCGCCGGCTGATCCTCGCCACGCTGGAGCGCTGCAACGGCGTGAAGAAGCAGACGGCGGCGATGCTGGGCATCAGCCCCAAGACGCTCTACAACCGGCTTGAGGAATACGCCGCGGCGGGCTATGTGCTGCCCGGGGAGGACCCGCAGGGCGCAGACTCCTCGCGCGGGTCCGCCTAGGAACAGGGGGCTGTCGAGCCCCCCGGGGCCTTACTTCCCGTGGCGCGTCTTCAGGTCCGCCATGCAAGCGTCCTTGGCGTTGCCGGATAGGGCGTCGCATTTTTCCTTGCCGACCTTGTAGTCGGCCTCATTGCGCGCCTTGGCGGCGTCATGCGTGCTTTCCGCCTTTTCCTTCCCGGCCTTGGCGTCCGCCTTTGCCTTGTCGCGGTTGGCTTCGGCCTGCTGCTGGCAAACATCCTTGGCATTGCCCTTCATGCCGTCGCACTGCTTCTTGTCCATCTTGTATTGATTGTCGATCTGTTCTTCGCTGCGCACGGCGGAGGCGCCGCTTTGGGCTGAAACCTGGAAGGCCAGGGCCGACAGGCACAGGGCAACAGCGGGGCAAACGGTTCTGGACAGTTTCATGACTGACTCCTTTGGGTAGTGATCCGATCTGTGACGGACCTGGGCGATCTGAAGCAAGCGGCGTTCCCGGCGCGCGCGGGAACAGCGCTTGCGCAGGATCTGGGAGCCGGGCTGAGCGCAGGCCGGGCAGGACGAGCGACAAGGAGAACAGCATGAGCACGCAAACCCCGCAGGATCCGGCCAAGCCCAAGGCCAATACCCCCCACGACGAGACGGAAGCCGCCCATGAGAGCGGGCAGTTCGGCGCGGACAAGCCGGGTTTTGGCAAGAAGCCGCCGGCGCCCAAGCGCGAGTCCGACAAGAAGCCCAACGAGAAGGGGCCGGAGTACGAGGAGGGCGGCCAGTATCCGGGCAAGCGGCCCGGCGGGAAATAGGAAGGCGGCGCGTCAGTCCTGCTCTTGCCCCAAGCGAAAGAGCAGCACCACGCAGTACAGCGCGGCGAGCCCGACCAGGCCATGGACGATCCGGGTCGCTGCCGCGTAGGGCAGGATTCTTGCGAACACGTCAAGGTTCACGGCGGCGATCAGGCCGTAGTTCAATCCGCCCGCCACGACGCCGATCAGCGCGGTCCAGTCCAGCACGGAAAGGCCGCGCCGGCGCAAATCCGCGGCCGCGGTTGGCGCTGCTTCGGGCTCGGACAGGTCTTCGTCATTGCCGGAAATTTCCATGGTTCATTCCTCGCGCGCAGCTCTTGGGGCGGACCCGCAGAAGCGGGATGGGCGGTTGCCCGGCTCAGCCGCCATTGCGCACCGGGTTGGGCGCGTCGCGGGAAACGCCGGCTTCTTCCGCATCCGTGACGCGGTCGGGCGCGATGTCGGCGCCATCGTCGTCGCGTTGCGCCGGGTCCACGCTCTCGCGCTCGCCGGTCGCCTGGGAATCGCTGTCGGTGTGCGCCATGCCGGGAGGCAGGTCGCTGGCCGAATCCGACGAATCGCTCGGACCCAGGTCGGGCCGCCCGCTTTCGTCGATATCGGGGAAATCGGGGTTGGGAATGCGGGTCATGACGGTCTCCGGGAAAGGGACGCTCGGGCGCAAGGAACGGGCCAGACGCCGTCTTCGCAGCAAGCGCCGTGCCGGAGATGGCCGGGTATGGGAGTTGCTGCCGCTACGGCCATTCACGACCGGGAGACTGCCATGTCCTTGATTGTCGCTGCACGGTTCCAGACGTTCGACGAAGCCACTTTGGCGGCGCAGAAGCTGTTTGCCGAGGGCTTTACCGAAGACGACATCCATACGTTCTACATCAATACGGCGGGCGAGCACGGCCGCTATCCCTTGGGCGGAGACCGGCTGGCGGACCCGGACGCCAAGGGCGGGCACGTGGGCGCGGTGGTGGGCGCGTCCTTGCTGGGCCTGCTGTTTGCCTGCCTGGGCGGTCTGATCGCGGCGCGCCTGGGCGCGTCCGTTTTCATCGTCATCGCCGCGGCGGGCGTCGGCGCCTACCTGGGCGCGCTGGCCGGCGCGCTGTGGGTGATCGGGCGGGGCAAGCGCCGGGCGCAGGCCGCGCCCAGCGCCCCGCAAACGCACCCGACCGTGCGCCAGGCCGGCGTCATGCTGGCGCTGCACGTGCCGCCACAGCGCGAGGCGACGGCGCGGCAGGTGTTGCGCGACGCCGGCGGCCATGACATCGAACGCGCGCATGGACGCTGGCTGGACGGAAAGTGGGAGGATTTCGATCCGCTGACCCCGCCCAGGCACGTCGAGGCGCCCACGACGACCAACTAAGGCCTGCGGGCGGGCCGCGCAAGGAGACAACAATGAACAAGACGTGGAGAAATGCGCTGGCGGCATGCGCCGCGCTGGCGATGCTGGGCGGCGTGGCCATGGCGCGCGCCGCGGACCTGGCCGAGTCGGACGTCCGCTTCCTGCAAGCCGCGGCAGGAGCGGGCATGTTCGAGGTGGAGGCCGCGGAGCTCGCCCAGAAGCGCGCCGAGCGGGCCGAGGTCAAGGCGTTTGCCGCGAAGATGCTGGAGCAGCACCGCGCGGTGAATGCGGAGCTAAAGACGCTGGCGGCAAGCAAGAAGGTGACGCTGCCTGCACGGCCGGACGAGCCCGACCGCAGCACGCTGGAGCAGTTGCAGGGCAAGACGGGCGCGGCGTTCGACCGGCTGTACGTCGACAAGGCGGCGGTCGATGCGCATGCGATGGCCAACCGCTTGTTCGAGACCGCCGCCAAGGAGTCGGAGGACCCGCAGATCCGCGATTTCGCGGCGCGGACCCTGCCGATGCTGGCCGATCACGTTTCGATGAGCCGCTCCCTGAAGAGCGAGCCGCCCTCCAAGGCGGAGAAAATACTGCCCGCCGTCAAGGGCGAGGCGCCAGCCGTGTCGCCCGCGTCGCGCGAGGCCCCGGCCCTGGTCGTGCCGCCCAAGTAGGGCGGGCCGGGCGCTCAGTCGCCCGCGCTGCCGGTGATGGGCAGCACGATGCCGGTGATGTAGCTGGCGCAGGCCGGCGAGGCCAGGAACACGTAGGCGGGCGAAATTTCCTCGGGCTGCGCGGGCCTGCCCAGGTCGGTGTGCTTGCCGAAGGCCTTGATGGCTTCGGGGCTCTGGTCCGCCGGATTCAGCGGCGTCCAGACCGGGCCGGGCGCAACCGCGTTCACCCGGATGCCTTTGTCCGCCAGGTTCGCCGCCAGCGAACGCGTGAACGCATGGATCGCGCCCTTGGTGGAGGAATAGTCCAGCAGCCTGGCGCTGCCGCGCAGTCCCGTCACCGAGCCGGTGTTGATGATGGAGGCGCCGGCCTTCAGGTGCGCCAGGGCCGCCCGCGCCATGTAGAAGTAGGCCGTGATGTTGGTGCGCAGGGTCTTGTCCCATTTGTCGTCGCTGATCTCGGCCAGCGTATCGGTGTGCTGCTGGTAGGCGGCGTTGTTGACCAGGATGTCCAGCCTGCCGAAGTGCTTGACGGACTGCGCCACGGCTTCCTTGCAGAACGCCGCGTCCTGCACGTCGCCCGGGATCAGCAGGCACTGGCGGCCTTCGGCCTGAACAGCCCGGCTGGTCTCCTTGGCGTCTTCATGCTCGTCGAGATAGACGACGGCCACGTCGGCGCCTTCGCGGGCGAATAGCACGCTGACTGCCCGGCCGATGCCGGAATCTCCGCCCGTGACGATGGCGACCATGTCCCGCAGCTTGCCGCTGCCCTGGTATCCGGGGGCCTGGTACTGGGGTTTGAGCACCATGTCGGCTTCGTTGCCCGGCTTGTCCAGATGCTGCCCAGGCATGGGCGGCGTGGGGTGCGGACGGGCGCCGGTTCCGGCGCTCTTGGGTTGGCTCATGCGACTCTCCTTGTGGAAGGGCGCGGGGCGCGCCTCATGCCTGGATCAAGCAAATGGCGTTCCCGGCGCAAGGCAGGCACGCTGCTTGCTCCGTATATCAGGCCGACGCCGTTGGGGCGCGCGCGATCCATCAACGCAAGCGAAGAGAGAAAGCCATGAACAAGGACCAAGTGAAGGGCAAGGTCAATGAAGCTGCCGGCAAAGTGAAGGAAGTGGCCGGCAAGGCGACCGGCAGCGCTTCCACCGAAATGAAGGGGACTGCGCAAAAGGTGGCCGGCAAGACCCAGGCGGCTTACGGCGACGCCAAGGAAAAGGCGAAAAAGCCGGGCTGATGCCCGGCGCTCCCTGGCGCGGCGCGGCTACTGGCGTCCCACGATGACGCCGAACAGAAAGGCCGCGCCCGCGACCAGGCCGATCGCCTGCCAAGGCCGGGCGTGGATGTACTCCTCGGTGCAGTCGATCGTTTCGCGCATCAGATCGCCGGCATTGTCGGATGCGTCGCGCAGGCTCCGCCGCGTGGCGTGGAGCTGGTCCGACAGGCGCGCCTTCAAGTCGTCCAGATCGGTTGCCGCGGTGTCGCTCAGCGTGGCTTCCAGTTCGTCGATCCAGCTTTCCGGATGCCGCGAGCGCCTGCGCGCGCCGCGATTGTCCGGGCCGTTCTCGGGGAAGTCGGAAGGCAGGGGGGTGTTCGTAGTGGCCATCGAAAGCTCCTGACGGTCGGGCGGAAAATGCGCCAGCGCGGACCGGCCCGGTCGGCCGCGAGGCGGGCCGGGGCGTCAGGCCTCGACCATGTCCCGGCATGCCAGCGTGCAGCCCAGGCAAGCGCCCGCGCAGATCTGGCAATGTTCGGATTCGTGCGATGCGCATTGGCGCGCGCATGCGTCGCATACCAGAGCGCACAAAGTACATAAGGCGGTAGAAAACTCGCCGTTGCGCGCCAGCATGGCGGCGCACAGGCGGCAGACGGCCGCGCAGTCGGTGCACAGGCTGATGCAGCGCGTCATGCCGGAGGCGTTCTCCTCCAGGCATTGGGCGGCGCACTGGTCGCATGCGACAGCGCATTCGTAGCAGGCTTGCACACATTGCTCGAAGTTTGGGTCTCGCATTGCATCTCCTTGTAGCCATGCCGCTCAGCAACTGGCGCGCCCGGCGCGCGCGGGCACATCCGCTTGCAAATTGCACCCAAGCCCGCGACCGCCGCGCGCGCCGCCGACAAATCGCAGGACAACGCTAAGATACTGCCGCCGCGCGGCCCCGTCGACGTGCCCAGGCAACCGGATAAACCCGATGCCGGCACGCCCGATGTCGCGGCCCGCGACAAGCGCGCGGTGGTCGACAACAAGACCGAATCGAACTGGGCGGATGGCGGCGCGCCGCAGCCCCGGGCCAAGAACGCGCGCTCATCCATTCTTTGATTTCACCGCCGGCGCGGCCTGGCTGCGCAGGAAGGCCAGCAGCCGCCGTTCGTCCGCATTCAGGCCCCGGGGCCCGGCGGGCGCGGCCGAGCGCGGCGGCAGCTTGCCCGCCAGGTAGGCGCCGAGAATGGCGGGATGCACATAGCAGGCCCGGCAAACGGCGGGCGTGTTCGCCAATCGCCTGGCCACCTGCCTGATCACGTCCACCGCTTCCTGCCTGGCCTGGCGCTCGTCCGCGGTGGGACGCGATTGCAGCGCGGCGTAAGCCATCACCGAGCCGGCCCAGGTCCGGTAGTGCTTGGCGGTGAAATCCCCGCCGCCCGCGTCGCGCAGGTAGGCGTTCACGGCGCCCGAATCCACCGGACGCCGTGCGCCGTCCTCATCCAGGTACTGGAACAGCTGCTGGCCTGGAATGTCCAGGCACCGGCGGATCACGCGCGCCACGCGCCGGTCCGTCACGGTCACGTCGTGGGGCACGCCGCTCTTGCCCTGGAAGCGGAAACGGAAACGGCTGCCCGCCACCGTGGTGTGGCGGCGCTTGAGGGTGGTCAGGCCGTAGGAATTGTTGGCGCGGGCGTATTCGCGCGCGCCGATGCGGATCAGCGTGATCTCAAGCAGGCGCACCAGTACGGCGATCACCTTGTCCTGCGTGAGGCCGGCCGTTCCCATGTGGCGCGCGACCTGGCGCCGGATGCGGGGCAGCGCCAGGCCGAAGGACAGCAGGTTCTGGTACTTGTCGGCGTCTCGCACCGCCGTCCACGCGGCATGGTAGCGGTACTGCTTGCGGCCGCGCGCGTCGCGGCCGGTGGCCTGCAGGTGCCCATGCGGGGAAGGGCAGATCCACACGCTTTCATACGCGGGCGGAATCGCCAGCGCATTGATGCGCTGGATTTCCGTTTCGTCGGCGATGCGCTCGCCTTGCGCATCCAGGTAATGAAACGCATGGCCGTTGACGCGCACGCGGGTGTATCCCGCCTGCGCGTCGTCCATGTAGACCAGCTCGGCGTCCCCGGCGGGAGGCCGGGCCGGCTCTAGTTGCGTTCTGGCGTCCATTCCCTCTCCGGCTGCGCGGACGGCGCCGGCGCTTGCAGCATGCGGCGTGCCCGAAGCGGCCGCGAACCGCCGGACGCACGGGTCGGGCACGCCGCTTGCTGACCATGAAGCCAGCAATAACGTCGTCGAACCGATCAGGGCCGGGCGCATTTCCCGCCGCGGCGAGGATCTTCAGAGGAGAGTGCAATGCAAACCATCCTGCAACTACACGTGCCGCCCAAGCCGGATCCCATTCCGCCCGGGTCGCCGCCCGGAGACCTGCCGGTGGATCCGGACACGGACGAACCGGACGTGGACCTGCCGCCGCTGTCGCCGCCGGTGAAGGAAATCACGCCGCCCCAACCCTGATGCTCGTTGCCGCCGAATAACTCGAACCAATAAAGACGAGGAATCATCATGTCGACCATCCTGCTGATCATTCTCATCCTGCTGCTTATCGGCGCCGTGCCGGCGTGGCCGCACAGCAAAGGCTGGGGCTATTACCCCAGCGGCCTGCTGGGCATCGTCGTGATCGTTCTGATCGTGCTGTTGCTGATGGGACGCATATAGCGGCCCGACGGGCGCCTGGAAGCCGCGCGCGCTTGGCGCGGGCTCCAGGCGCCCGCTGTTCCCGGAATGGCCGGCCCATGGCCTGCGCGGTGGTGTGCACGGCCGGCCAGGCGTAAGATCTGCGGGTTTTTTCCTACCCCGCAGCCCCGCCATGAGCATTCCCTTACTGATTCTGATCGACAGCGTTCAGGACTATCTGCCCTCCATTGAAGAACGCGGCTTCCGCGCCATCTTTGCCCCCACCGCCGAAGCGCGGGCCCAAGCCATCCGAGACCATGCCAGCGAGATCCGCGTCGTGCTCACGCGCGGCGCCACCGGGTTTCGCGCCGACGAAATGGCCGCGCTGCCCAAGCTGGAGCTGGTCTGCTCGCTGGGCGTGGGACATGAGAACATCGACCTGGCCGCTGCCGCCGCGCGCGGCATCGCGGTGACCAACGGGCCGGGCGCCAACGCCGTCTCGGTCGCGGACCATGCCATGGCATTGCTGCTGGGCGCGGCGCGCCATCTGCCCCAGGCCGACGCGTGGGTGCGCCAGGGGCATTGGAGCGGCTTCATGGGGCCGCAGATCACCGGCAAGCGCCTGGGCATCCTGGGCCTGGGCACCATAGGCCTGGAGATCGCCAGGCGCGGCGCGAACGGCTTTGACATGAGCGTCGGCTATTACAGCCGGCGCGCCCGTCCCGAATCCGGCTATACCTATTTCGATTCCCCCAGGGCGCTGGCCGCCGCATCGGATTTCCTGGTCGTGGCCACACCCGGCGGCGCCGGCACGCGCCACCTGGTGGACGCCGGCGTGCTTGAGGCCCTGGGTCCGGACGGCTATCTGGTGAACATCGCGCGCGGCAGCGTGGTGGACACGCAAGCCTTGATCGACGCGCTGGCGCAGCGCCGCATCGCCGGCGCGGGCCTGGACGTGGTGGATGGCGAACCGCGCATCCCCGACGCGCTCAAGCAGTTGGACAATGTGGTGCTGACGCCGCACAGCGCGGGCCGTTCGCCCGAAGCCGTGGCGGCCACGGTGGCGCTGTTCCTGGACAACGCGACGGCGCATTTCGCCGGCCGGCCGGTGCTCACGCCGGTGCGCGACGCGCAGGCCCAGGCGGCCTGAGCAAGCCCCGGGTGTGAACAGGCCCTAGTCCGCCACCAGGCGCTCGGCCTCCGCGTGCAGGTCGTCGCGGAAGCGGCGCAGCAGCGCCGTGTCGTTGTCGCGGGTCCAGACGGCGCCCAGCTTGGCGAAGGCGATCTCGGGAGCCAGCGCGACGGCGTCCAGGAAGCCAACCTCCTGATAGTGCTCGGCCACCGAGCGGGACAGCACGGTCAGGTAGTCGGTTTCGCGCAGCAGCGTTTGCACCGTGATGATGGACGCGGTCTCGACGCGGGGCGAGGGCACGGGCATGCCCTGGTCCATGAAGGCCTGCTCCAGGCAGCGCCGCATCAGCGTGCCCTGCGGCGGCATGATCCAGCCATAGCGGGCCACGTCCGGCCATCCCGGCGCGGGCGACTGGGCCAGCGGATGGCCCTTGCGCGCCACCACGCGCAGCGCGTCGTCGATCAACAGCGACGAGGCCAGCCCCAGCTTGTGGACGCGGATATCCAGCGGACCGATGATCAGGTCCAGCTCGCGCAGCTCCAGCTTTTCCAGCAGCACTTCCAGCGTGGCTTCGAGCACGTGCAGGAACACGTCCGGGTGCCGCGCCTGGAAGCGCGCGATCGTCTTGGGCAGCAGCGCGGGCGCGGCGGACAGGATGGAGCCGATATGGATCCGGCCCGACAGGCCGGTCTTCAGCGTGTCGAGGTCCTGGTGGGTGCGGCGGATTTCGCCGACCATGCGCCGCGCGTGCGCGGCCAGCAGCTCGCCCGCCGGCGTCAGCGAGAAGTGCGCGCGCCCGCGTTCGCACAGCGGCAGGCCCAATAGCGCTTCGATGTCGGCCAGCCAGTGCGACACCGCCGACTGCGTCATGTGCAGCGCGTCCGCCGCCGCCGTGATGCCGCGCGCCTCGGCGATGGTCAGGAACACCTCCAGGTGCCGGTACTTGAGCTTGCGCGCCCACGGGATGTCGTCGATCTTCCAGTTCATGAGCGAATGCTAATGGAATGTTCTGGATTATTCATTAGCAATTCATGTGTCTGATCGGCAAAATTTGCCGGCAATGCGGCGATCCGCGCTGGTTGCGCACGCATTCCTGCTTACCTGGACGTACCGAGAACAATGATGAAGACAAAGGGAATTTCTACGCTGGCGGCGCGTTTGCTGGCCGGCGCCTGCCTGGCCGCGGCGGCTCATGCGCCCGCCTGGGCGGACACGTACCCGGCCCGGGGCCTGTCGCTGGTGGTGCCGCAGGCGGCCGGCGGCAGCACCGACGCCATTTCGCGCTTGTGGGCGCAGTACGCCGCCAAGAAGCTGGGCCAGCCGGTGGTGGTGGAGAACCGGCCCGGCGCGGGCGGCATCATCGCCGTGCAGTACGCCCTGCGCCAGCCGGCCGACGGCTACACGGTGCTGTCGGCCGGCATTTCGCAGATGGTGCTGAACAAATTCACCTACAAGCCGCTGGCCTACGATCCTGACAAGGACCTCAAGGGCGTGGGGCTGCTGACGACCAATCCGTTCCTGCTGGTGGCCAGCAAGGAATCGGGCATCCGGAACCTGGACGACCTGATCCGCCTGGCGAAGGCGGATCCCCGCGCGCTCAACTTCGCCACGGCGGGCCTGGGCAATTCGACCCATGTGGTGGTGGAAATGCTGCAGCAGCAACTGGGCATCGAAATGACCAACGTGCCCTTCGGCGGCGAAGCCGCCGGGCTGACGGCCTTGCTGGGCGGCCAGGTGCAGGTCATGGCGCCGGTCCTGAGCACGGGCGTGCCCGCCGCGCTTGCCGGCAAGGTCGTGCCGCTGCTGGTGCTGGGCGACAACCGCTATGCCGAGCTGCCCGACGTGCCGTCTGCGGCCGACAGGGGGCTCACGGGCTTTGGCGGCGTGGGCTGGCTGGGCCTGGCCGTGCGCAGCGGGACGCCGCCCGATGTCGTCACGCGCCTGCACGCGGTGACCGAGGAATTCCTGAAGGACCCGGACACGGTGTCGCGCCTGAAAGCCATGCAGGTGGAATTGATGCCGGGGCCCGCCGACGCGCTGGACCGCAAGATCGCCGCCGACACCCTGCAATGGAGCGCGGTGCTCAAGGACATCAACCTGAGCAGCAAATAAGCGCCGCGGCCGGCCCCGAGGGCCGGCCGGCGGGCCTTTCCCGAATGGAGAACAGCATGAACAAACTCACGTCGATGGTGTGCGCGCCGCAGCCGGAAGCGGCCGACGCCGGCATCGAGATCCTGCGCGCCGGCGGCAACGCGGTGGACGCCGCCGTGGCCACGGCCCTGGTGCAGACCGTGGTGGACCCGCTGATGAATGGCATCGCGGGCTTCGGCAGCATGGCCGTGTACCTGCCCGGCCAGACGCATGCCTATCTGGATTTCCACGCCCGCGCCCCGCGCGCGGCGCGGGCCGACATGTGGCTGCACGCCCTGGAGGGCGAGGCCCGCGACGGATTCGGCTTCATCCTGAAAGACCACATCAACGAACTGGGCTACCAGTCCATCGCCACGCCGGGCTCGCTCAAGGCCTTCCACGAAGCGCAGCGCGACTTCGGCAAGCTGCCCTGGGCCGACGTGGTGGCCCCCGCCATCGACTGGGCGGCGCGCGGCTGGCGGGTGCGCCCGCACGTCGAGGAGTTCTGGTCGATGCCGGCCGAACTGGGGCACACGCCGCATTCCGCCCGCCTGCTTTTTTCAGAGGACGGGCGCAAGCTGTACTGCCGCGAGGACGGCGCGCCCAAGCACGTGAACGACCTGGTGGTCAATGCCGACTATGCCGAGGTGCTGCGGCATATTGCGCGGCACGGGGCGGACACCTTCTACCACGGCGAACTCGCCGAACGCATGGCGGACGATGTGCGCGCGCATGGCGGGCTGCTGTCGCGGGAAGACCTGGCGGCGTATGAAGTGCGCCGCCACGAGCCCCTGCGCGGCGCCTTCCGCGGCTACGAGGTGACGACCAATCATCCGCCCGGCGGCGGCCTGATGCTGCTGCAGATGCTGAACGTGCTGGAGCATTTCGACCTGCGGGCGCTGGGGCATAACTCGGTCGAGTACATCCGCGTGGTCGCCGAGGCCATGAAGCGCGCGTCGGCGGACAAGGACAGCCATATCGGCGATCCGGACTTCTTCGACGTGCCGGTCGAGATGCTGCTCTCGGGGGAATATGCGCGGGCGGCGGCCGACGAGATCCGCCGCGGCGTCAAGCGCGATGTGCCCAGGCTCAACAGCGGCAAGCCGTCCAAGGACACCACCCAGGTCAGCGTGGTGGACCAGTGGGGCGGATGCGTGTCGATGACGCATTCGCTGGGGCTGCCGTCGGGCGTCATCACGCCGGGGCTGGGCTTCATGTACAACGGCTGCATGGCGCAGTTCGACCCCCGGCCGGGCCGCGCGGGCTCGATCGCGCCGGGCAAGTCGCGCTTCAGCTCGATGTGTCCGTCCATCCTGTTCAAGGACGGCAGGCCGGCCCTGGTGATCGGCGCGCCGGGCGCCACGCAGATCGTCATGGGCGTGATGCAGGCGATCCTGAACGTGGTGGAGTTCGGCATGACGATGACCGAGGCCGTCAGCGCTCCGCGCTTCTCGGCTACCGGCAATCCGATCGACATCGCCAACCGCATCGGCTTTCGGACCTCGGCGGAACTGGAGGGCCTGGGCTATCAGGTCATCCGCGAAGTGCGCAAGTACGGCTTTGCCTCCGTGCATGGCATCCGCGTGACCGGAAACGGGCTGGACGGCGGCGCGGACCCCAACCACGACGGCGTGTGGATGGGGTTCTAGCCGCCCGCGCCGCGTCAGTGCGAGAACATGATGGGCACCGTCATGCTCTTGAGGATGGATGCGGTGGCGCCGCCCATGGCCCATTCGCGGAACTTGCTGTGGCCGTAGGCGCCCATGACGATGAGGTCGGCGCTGTGGTCGGCGGCCGCATTGAGGATGGTGCTGCCGACTCCCACGCCCTTGATGTCGCGGCGCACGTGGTCCGGCGCCGGCATGCCGTGGGCGACGAAGTACGTGACCAGGTCTTCGAAGGGGATCGCCTCGGCGTTGCGGGTTGCGGCGCCTTCGTCCATGGTCAGCACGACCAGGTGCGAGGCGGCGCGCAGAAGCGGCGCGGCATCGGCCAGCGCGCGGGCGGCTTCGCGGCTGCCGTCCCAGCACAGCATGACGCGGTCGCCGACGACGGGGAACTGTCCGCTGGACGGCAGCACCATGACGGGGCGGCCGGCCGACAGCAGGGCCTGCTCGACGAACTCGTTTTCGTGGGCGGCCTCGACGTCCTCCCGGTTCTGCTGGCTGACGATGATCAGGTCGCTGGCGCGGCCATGCAGCGCGACGGTGGCGCTGGGCGAGGATTCGCTGGCGCGCACGATGGCCGGCACGTCGGCGGCGGCCGCCGCTTCCAGGAACGCGTTCTGCACCGCGCCGCGGCTCTGCGCCTGCAAATCCTTCATGACGCTGAGCGTGCGGGACATCAACACCGATTCGCCGTAGTAATACTGCGGCGGGGCGGAACTGGCATAGATGCCGACCAGTTCGGCCTTGTGGCGCTTGGCCAGCGCCAGCGCCAGCTCGGTGCGGCGCTTGCAGTCGAACCCGTGGTCCAGGTGTACGGAAATGCGGCGATACATGGCGGCCTCCTCAGGCAAAAGCGTTCCATGTGCATATGGTTGCGCTTTACGCAGGCCCGGCCATTGACGCGCATCAAGCAGGCCACGGTTTTCCGGGGCTGGCGCAAGCGCGGCGGCTATTGCGGCGGCTGCTCTCTTTGCACCCGCTCGCGCAGCTGCCTGATCTGGCGCGCCTGCTGCGCGATGCGGTCCAGCGGCGCGGCGAGCGCCGGATCGGCCGCGCCGATGGCGGCGGGAACAGCGAGCGGGCGCGCGCCGTGGCCGGGCGCGGACTCCTGCTCATGCAGCGCCTGCGCGAGCGCCGTTCCGTAGTCGCGCAGTGCGGGCGCGGCCGGCGAATCCGCGGGCAGGGCCGGCTGGATCTCCAGCACGGTGCCCGCGGCGGTGATGCGCCGCATGGCGCTGAGCAGGTTCATGGCGGTGTCGACGTTGCGGTCGCGATGCACCGGGTTCTGCTGCAGCCGCTGCAGCGAGGCCTCGGCATTGTCCGCCGACAGGCAGGCCAGCCGGCGCAGGCCCACGATGTCCTGTGGCGCCTCGCCGCCGCCGCTTTTTTCCTGGATCAGCGCGAGCGTGTAGTCGGCGTGGCGCTCCAGCGCCCGCGCCAGGGCGCCGGCCAGTTGCCGGGGTTCTTTTTCAGGCCAGACCAGTACGCCCACCAGCAGCGCCAGGATGCCGCCCAGCACGCTGTTGAAGGCGCGCAGCGCGGCCAGCATGGGTTCGTAGATCTCGGGTTGCTGGATATGGCTGACCAGGACGAACTGCGAGGTCAGGAAGAAGGTGAAGAGCGCGTAGTGGATGGTGCGGGCGGCAAAGGTGCCCAGCGCGATCGGTAGCACCGCCAAAGCCACGGACAGGGGCGTGCTCAGCACCAGCCCCAGCAGCGAAGCGCCGACGGCGCCGGCCACGCTGCCCGTCACGCGCTCCAGCGTGCGCTGCCAGGTGGTCGCGAAATAGGGCTGCAGGACGAAGACCAGCGTCAGCGACATCCAATACCCGTGATTGACGGCGAAGGTCTTGGATAGGGCGACGGCGATGGTGGCGCCGATGCCCACGCGCAGGGCGTGGCGGAAAGCGTCGGACTCGAAGCCCAGGTTCTGGCTCAGGGTGCGCCAGGCCTGGCGCGCGCGGCTCGGGCCGAGCCGGCTTTGCGCGGGCGCCGCGGGCGCGGCGCCCTGGTCGAACAGGGACTGCATGACGGCCTGGGCGTTATGCAGCAGGCGGTCCAGCACCGGCACCATGGCGGCAAGGTCCGGCGCATACGCCATCGCGCCGCCGCGCAGGTCGTGCAGGCCGGCGCCGTAGTGCGCCAGCCGTTCGCGCAGGCATTCCGCCTGCTTGGCGTCGTTGATGTCGGAGGTGCTGGCGATGGCGTTGCAGACGCTGGCGTAGTGGTGCATCGCGTGCGAAAGGTGCGCGCCGGCGCTGCGGCCGAGCCAGCGCGGCGCGTTCGATTCCAGCAGGTCGGCGGCGGCCACCAGCGCAATGAAGCTGTCTTCGGCGCTGTCCAGCAGATAGAGCAGCTGATGGGCGCGGGCCCGCCGCGACGGACGCGCGTCCTGCACTTCGCGGATCCGTCCGCGCGCCAGTTCCAGCGCGGCGCGCTGGGCGCTGCGCTGGGGCCGGGTGACGGCGCTCCAGGCCTGTGGGCCGCCGGCGGGCGTCAGGCCGGAATACATGCGGGCCAGCGCGTCGGCAAAATCCGCCAGGCCGCGGTAGCAATGCGCGACGGCATGGGTCGCGTCCTTCCAGGGGCGGCGCCGCCACACCAGCGCCGTCATGAGGATGGCCCACACCGCGCCCGCCAGGAAGAACAGCGTGTAGGACAGGCTTTCCGCCAGGGTGGGGGCCGGCAGTTCGGCGGCCACGACGAAGCCGGCCGACAGCAGGGTGCCGACGATGGCCGCGGCCGGACCCAGCACGCGCAGCAGGCCGCCGAAGGTGCAGCAGGCGAAGGTCAGCGGCAGCAGCAGCCACAGGTGCGCGGCGCTGGCGCTGGCCAGGAAGCAGAACAGGGCGCCGATCAGGCCCAGGGCCAGCATGGAGCCCGCGCGCTGGCGCAAGGGGCCGCCCGGGTCGCCGAAGCAGGCCCAGAACGCGGCGATGGCGGTCCACCCCAGCCGGGGCTCGTGCGCCAGCACGGCCAGGATGACGGGCGCGGCGCTGATGGCGGCGGCTTGCAGGGCGTCGAGCCACAGCACATTGCGCAGGGATGCGCGCCAACGGGTAAGCAGGTTCGTCACGCGAGTAGAGAGTCGGCGGGTTGCGCCCTGGATTGGGCGAAAGACGCAAACCCTACCATGTCGACAAGGCGTTTTTCGCGGGCGGAGAGGGCGGCGTCCACGGTGCGCGCGGCACATGATTCCGCGCACCTTAATACGGGTGGTTACATATGTGTGACTTTATGCCGACAAGCGCGCAGAATTGCCCGACCACACCCGAAAAGCCGCACACGGTGGCCCGGAATATTCATGTCCCATCTGCCTTTTTCTGCGCCCGGACAGCGCAGGCCGTAACCCGAGGCACGCGAGGAGCATAGACATGATGCCGAATACACAGGCTTGCCCGAACCCGGCGGCGAGCGATGAAGACATCGCCGCCATGGTCATGGGAAAGGATGGCTTGCGCGTGCTGTTTCAGCCGCAGGTGGACCTGCTCACGGGCAGGATCGTGTCCGCGGAAGCCTTGGCGCGGTGGCAGCATCCCCGGCTGGGTCTCGTCATGCCGGCCGAGTTCATCCCGGCGGTCAACCGCCTTGGACTGGACAGGGCCTTTTTTGAGCGTGTCTGTGTCCGGGTCATCGACGCGCTGCTGACGCTGCGGCGCGCCGGCATCGCGGTGCCAGTGGCGATCAACGCGCCGGCCACCACGCTGTCGGACCAGCGCTCGGTGGAATTCCTGCTGGACCGCATCTACGCCGCGGAGCTGCCCGCGTCGCTGGTGCGGGTGGAGTTGACCGAGGACCAGCCTATCCGCGAACTGGAGGTGCTGCGCGCGTCGCTCTTGCGGCTGGAGGAGGCCGGCTGCGAGGTCAGCCTGGACGATTTCGGCACCGGCTATGCGTCCCTGAAGCTGCTGTCCGCCATCCCATTGTCCGAAGTGAAGATCGACCAGTATTTCGTGACGCGCATGCGCCGCAGCGCCGTGGCGTTCGAAGTCCTGCGCACCGCGGCCGAACTGGCGACGCGCCTGGGCTGGCGCGTGGTGGCGGAAGGGGTGGAGAACGTGGCCGATATTCCCGCCCTGCGCGCCGC
The DNA here is from genome assembly GCF_042721735.1 of Achromobacter sp. NPDC058515. NCBI lineage: Bacteria > Pseudomonadati > Pseudomonadota > Betaproteobacteria > Burkholderiales > Alcaligenaceae > Achromobacter > Achromobacter sp. NPDC058515. The sequence continues at coordinate 194,497 of NZ_JBHXNI010000002.1, read as the reverse complement.
GGGCTGCCGCTATGGACAGGGTTTTGCCCTGGGCCGCCCCATGCCGCTGGACGCATTGATGGTCCGCCTGCGCACGCAGCGCGATGGCGGCGAGCCGCTGGCCGCGCCCGCCAGCTACGCCTCCTCCTGGCTGGAGGCCTTCGGGAGCGGCGCGAAGGACGCGGAGTCCGCGTATCCCGCCCGCCATGGCGCGATCCTCTAGCCCCTTGGGCTCAAGCGCAGTTTTTACCGACGTTGCGGGATTTGCCGAGGCGGGGTCCGTCCCCGGGAATCTGCCGGGGTCCGCGCGCGGCGCGCGGCCTTGGGCACGCCAGTTGCTCTGTATGGTTCAGCGGAATCCTTCCGCCTACTAGGAGACTTGCAATGGCCAATCCGAACCAACCCGACCAACAAAAGCAACCCCAAAAGCAGCAGACCCAGGAAAACCCGAAGGACCGCCAGTCCCCGGGTCAACAGCAACCCGGTCAATCTGGCCAGCAAATGGAGAAGGACCGCAATCAGCCGGGCCAGAGTCCTGGCCAAGAAAACAAGACCCAGCGCTGACGCGCTGCCTGCGCGCTAAGCCGGTAGACCGGCAGCGCAGGCGTTGACGGCCATGTTCGCGCCCCTGCCGTGGCGCGGACGTGGCCGTTTGCATTCCCGCATGCCGCTCAGGGCGCGACGGCCAGGCACAGGGCAGCCGGACCGTCCCGCAGCGCTTCGGACAGCAGCAGGCAACCGTCGGCCCGCGTGCGCAAGCGGCGGCCCGTCAAGGCGTCGTGCAGGGTGGGCCGGGTGTTGTCCTCGGGCAGGCGAAGCACCGTGTCCGCCCAGAATGCGCGCGCGCCCGCGGCGTCGTCCTCGGCATAGCCGGCCAGTTGCCGGGCGCAGAGGCGGGAGGCGACGATCAGCGCGTGCTGTCCGTCGTGCCGGCGCAAGAAGGCCAGCGCGTGAGAGGCCTGCGCGCCTTCGGCCGGCACGCGCACACAATCGCCATCGGTGGACGGCCCCGGCAGGCGCTGGCGCGCCGTCAGCAGCCGGTGGATCAACGACTGCTTCACCGAGCCCGAGCGCCATGCCGCCGCCGACAGATCCATGCCCACGCCCCGCGACGCCTGCGCCAGAAGGGTTGCGCGCAACGGGTAGTCCACCGGACGGCGGTTGTCGGGATCGACCAGGCTGAAATCCCACAGGTCCGTGCCCTGGTAGAGATCGGGCACGCCGGGCAAGGCGTTGCGCAGCAGCGTCTGCGTGAAGCTGTTGATCATGCCTGCCGGCGCCAGGCGCAAGGCAAAGGCGGCGATGTCGGCCAGCAGTTCGCGGCCCGCGGCCTCGTCGCGCAAATAGGCCAGCATGGCCTGCGCGGCCGCTTCATAGCCTGCGTCCGGATCGGTCCAGCTCGTGTGCAGCTTGGCTTCGCGCAGGGCCTTCTGTTGCCATTGCCCGATGCGCTCGATCCAGTCGTTGAGCCGGGCCGGCTGCAGCGCGATCTGCTCCGCGCCCCACTCGGGCGGCCACGCGCCGACCAGCGTCTGCAGCAGCAGGTAGCGGTCCGCCCGGGTCGGGGCGGCGCCGGCGGGCAGCGCCGCCAGCCAGCGGCCGGCGGCCTGGGTCCACGTGTCGGGGATCTCCGTCAGCACGGCCAGGCGCGCCCGCGCATCCTCGCCCCGCTTGTGATCGTGCGTGGCCGTGGCCAGCATGGCGCGCGGGTGCGTCCGGGCCCGGTCCGCGCACAAGGCCTGGAACGCGTCGGGCGACAGCGTGGGGCCGTCGGGCGACGCGCCCACTTCGTTGCGCGACAGCAGCGGGCCCCAACGGTAGAACAGTGTGTCTTCGAGCGCCTTGGCGGCCAGGGGCGGCGTCAATTGCTGGAAGCGGCGCAGGGCCGCCTGGCGGTCCGCGGCGGGGGACGAGCCGTCCAGCCATTGGTCGACCTGGGCAAGCAGCATCGCGTCCGCGGAACCCTCGCGCGCGGCCAGGGCCTGGGCGGCGCGCCGGGCGGCGATGGCGCACCAACGCTGGTCGGCCTGGCTGCGTCCGCCGTCCTCGGCATAGGTGCGATAGACGGGAAACGCGGCCAGCCAGGCAGTCAGCACCCGGTCGATGGCGTTTGCGCTCCAGTCGCGCGTCCGTTCGTCCTGCCTGGCGATGCGTTCCAGGCTGCGCACCAGCGCCTGCCGCTCGGCGGGAAAGTGCCGGGCCAGCATCCGTTCGCGCGCGGCGCGCAACTGTTCCAGCGGCGTGCGCGCGTCGCCCGCCAGCGTGTCCCAGAACGCGCGCAACGCCGCCACGCCCTGGGGCGCGTGCAGCAGGGCCCCGGCTTGGTCCATGAAGTCGTAGCCCGTCGTGCCGTCCGTCAGCCAGCGCGGGTCTAGCAGCTCGTCCTGGGCCAGGATCTTCTCGACCACCAGATACGGCTGCGCCTGCCGCAGCGCCTGCGGGCGGCTGGCGCCGGCGACGGCCAGGCAGCGCGACAGGCGGCGCAGGTAGGCGCCCGGCGACGCCAGCCCGTCGATATGGTCCACCCGCAGGCCGTCGAGCACGCCTTGCGCATAAAGGCGCAAGACCAGCGCGTGGACGTCGTCGAACACGGCGTCTTCCTCGACGCGCACCCCGACCAGCTCGCTGATCTCGAAAAAGCGCCGCCAGTTGATCTGGTCGGGCGCCGCGCGCCACCATGCCAGCCGGTAGTGCTGGCGTTCCAGCAACTGGTGCAGGCGCTGGCGGCCGGCCGGATGGGCGGCATCATGCTCGCGCAGCAGGTCCTCTGGATCGGCGCCGCGCGAGACCGACGAGGCGGCGACCGGATAGCGCTGGCCCGATACGTCCAGTTCGACATGCGCGCGGCCGGCGTCGCACCGCAGCGCGATGTCGCCGCGCGCCAGCGAGACGCCGTAGGCTTCGGGCAGCACCGGCACGAGCACCTTGCCCCGCAGCGCGAGGTCCGGCGCCTCCCAGTCGATGTCGAAATGGCGCGACCAGGCGCTGGCCGCGCCATGGGCGAGCACGTCCCGCCACCAGGGATTGGAGGGATGCGCCGCCATGTGGTTGGGCACGATGTCGGCGATCAGTCCCAGCCCGCGTTCGCGCGCCGCATGCGCCAGGCGCAGCAGGGCAGGCTCGCCGCCCAGTTCGGGGTTGACGGCGCCATGGTCGGTGACGTCGTAGCCATGCGTGGAGCCGGCGCGCGCGCACGTGATGGGCGACAGGTACAGGTGGCTGACGCCCAGGTCGGCGTAATAGTCCACCTGGGCGCAGGCGTCGTCCAGCGTGTAGCCCGCGTGCAGCTGCAGCCGGGCGGTGGCGCGGGGTGTGCTCATGGGCGTTTTCTTCCGGTGGCGCGCACGGCGTCCAGGCGCGCTTGCGCGGCCGGGTCGGCGAAGGTGGCGCGTATGCTCAGGGGCAGGCGCTGGCGCCAGTTCGGATGCGTATCGATGGTGCCGGGCAGGTTCGGCTGGTCCAGCACGCCGGCGACGTCCTCCATCGGCACGAGCAGCAGCGGGCAGGGGGCCGAAGCCACGAAGCGCAGCATCTCGGCGAGCGGCGCCCGGCCGGGCGGCGCCTCGCCGCCGGCGCCGAGCGCTTGCGAGAGCAGGCGCCGGTCCAGCTCGCGGCCGCGCCGCAGCGCGGCCTCGTCGTCGTCCGCGCCCAGCAGGTCCAGCTTCACGCGCCAGTCGATGTCGCGTCCCGACCACCAGCCGCGCAAGGTGGGCAGGTCGTGCGTGGTGGTCATGGCGGCGGCCTCGCGCGGCCAGTCCGCCGGGTCGGTGAACTCGGCCGGCGCGTCCGGCTCCGCCGACGCATCCGGTTCCTGCCGCATGAACCACAGCACGTTCATGCCCAGCAGCCCGTTGTCCTCCAGGCGCTCGTTGAAACCCTCGGGCACCGTGCCCAGGTTCTCGCCAATGGCGAAGGCGCGGTGCCGCCAGGCTTCGAGCGCGGTCAGCGCCAGCAAGGCTTCCAGCGGATAGCGCAGGTAGCCTCCTTCGCCCGGCGCGGCGCCGTCCGGCACCAGCCACAGCCGCGCCATGCCCAGGATGTGGTCGATGCGCAATCCGCCGGTGTGCGCCAGGCTGGCGCGCAGCATGTCGATGAAGGCCGCATAGCCGTTGACGCGCAGCGCGCGCGGCGAAAACGCTGTCAAGCCCCAGTTCTGCCCCAGGGGGTTGTAGATGTCCGGCGGCGCGCCGATGGCCATGCGCGGCATCAGGTCCGCCTGCCGGCTCCAGGCGTGGCTGCCGTCGGGGCTGTCGCCCACGGCCAGGTCGGCAAGCAGCCCCAGCCGCATGCCGGCGTCGCGCGCCGCCGTGTGCGCCGCGGCCAGGCTTTCCGCCGCCAGCCATTGCGCGAACTGATGGAAGTCGACCTCCAGGGCGTGGTCTTGCGCAAAGCGCCTGGCCTCGGCCGATGCCGGATCGCGCAGCCCGGCCGGCCATTGCTGCCACGGCAGCGCCGCGCCGGCTTGCGCGCGCTGCGCCGCCTGAAGCGACTCGAACACGGCGTGGTCGCGCAGCGCCTGGCCGCGCGCCGCGCAGAATCGCGCATACCGCTGGCGCAGTCCGGCGGCTCCCCCCGCCGCGAACTGCTGATGCAGGCCGCGCAGCACATGCAGCCGATGCGCGGCGGCACCCGGCCAGTCGATCAGGTCCAGTCCGTCCAGCGCGCTCAGCTCGGCGGGCTCGATGCCGGCCAGGGCGCGGGCCAGCGCGTCCTGGCCCAGCACCGCGGCGGGAGCGGCGTACAGGACATTGAGGAACAGGCGGCTGGAGGGCGCGTACGGGCTGCAACGCTCGGACTGCGCGGCGAACATGGCGTGGACAGGGCTGATGGCCAGCACATCCGCGCCTTGTTCCGCCGCGGCGACGGCAAGCTCGCGCAGGGCGCCGAAGTCCCCGAAGCCGTGCGTGCGCGGCAGCGCGGCGCTTGCGTCCTGGCGCAGGCTGTAGACCTGCGCGCAGACGCCCCAGCAGCGCGGGTCGCTGGCGCCGGTCAGTTCGGCCAGTCCGGGCGCCTGGCGCGGCGCGACCGCCAGGACGGTGTCGCCCGACGCCAGCGACAGCCGGTGGTAGCCGGGCTCGTCCGGCGCGTCCAGGAACGGCGCGGCGCCGGCTTCGTCCACGGTGTTGCCGTCGATGACGCGGCCGGACTCGCAGACGATGCGGTACGGGCCATGCGCGGCCCCCGGCAAGGGCGTGCGCGCGCGGCTGCGCGTCACCAGCAGGGGCGGCAGCGCGTCGCCGGCTTCGGACGCGAGTCGCTGGCGGCTGTCGCGGATGTCTTGCTCGCTTTCGGATGGCAAGGCCAGCGCCGCCAACAGCGCCCGCAGCGTGTCGGCGGACAGGCGCCGGGGCCGCTGGCGCGCGTCGATCCAGTGTTCCGCGATGCCGGCCTCGGCGGCCAGGGCGGACAAGTCGCTGTCGGGGACGGCGGCGGCGCTCATGCCGCTTCCTCCAACAGCCAGACCGTGCAGTCCGGGCAGAGCTCGCCGTGCGCCAGCGCGTCGCGGCCGCCGGCCAGCGACTCGAACAGCAAGGTGGCATACAGGTCCGGGCCGGACTGCAGCGCCGGGGGCACGGCCTGGCGTTCGGGGCCCAGGTTGGCATAGACGGTCAGCCGGGCGCCATCGGCCAGTTCCCAGCGGGCAAAGACGCTGCGTTCGCCAATGGCGGCCGCGCCCAGGCTGGTCGCGCCCGCAAGCCGGGGCGAGATCAGGCGCGCGCGCAACTGCAGCAAGGCGGCGTAGTCGCGCATCCATTCGTCGGCGTCCTCGGCGCCCGCCCAGGGATTGCTGGCGTCATAGGTGGCCGGATCGTTGGGGTCGGGCAGTTGCGCCGCCGGCGCATCGCCCGCGAATTCGGGAAAGGCCGAGAACTCCCGTTGCCGGCCTTCGCGCACGGCTCGCGCCAGCGCCGGGTCCGCGTGGCTCGTGAAGTACAGGAAGGGCGCGCGCGCGCCGGATTCCTCGCCCATGAAGATCAGCGGAATCTGCGGCGCCAGCAGCTGCAGCGCCACCGCCGCGCGCAGCCGCTGGCGGCTGTCCACCAGGCTGGCCAGGCGCTCGCCGCGCGCGCGGTTGCCGGTCTGGTCGTGGTTCTGCAGGAACAGCACGAAGGCGGTGGGCGGTAGGGTCGCGCAGGGTTCGCCTCGCGCCAGGCCGCCGCGGTAGGGCGAGGGCTGGCCCTGGTACAGCCAGCCTTCGGCGAGGCACCGGGCCAGCGCCTGGGCGGGCGCCTCGCAGTAATCCGCGTAGTAGCCCCGCGTTTCGCCGGTGAGCAGGTGGTGCAGCACATGGTGGGCGTCGTCGTTCCATTGCGCATCGAAATCGCCTTGCAGCAGGCTGGCGCGGTTGTCGTCGTTCTCCAGCACCAGATGCACGTTGCGCTCGGCCGAGACGCCTTCGCGCACAAACCCGGCCAGTTCGTGCAGCCATTCGTGTCCCGTGATCGCATGCACGGCGTCCAGTCGCAGGCCGTCGAAGCGGTACTCGGTCAGCCAGTACAGCGCGTTCTCCTTGAAGAAGCGGCTGACGGCGGGCTGGCGGAAGTCGATCGCGTCGCCCCAGGGGGTGTCGACGTCCGCCCTGAAGAAGGGCGCGGCGTAGCGCGGCAGGTAGTTGCCGTCCGGCCCGAAGTGGTTGTAGACCACGTCCAGCATCACGCTCATGCCCAGCCCGTGGGCGCTGTCGATCAGGCGCTTGAGCTCATCCGGCGTGCCGTAGGCGGTGTCCGGCGCGTAGGGCAGCACGCCGTCGTAGCCCCAGTTGCGCTCGCCGGGAAAGTCGGCGATGGGCATGAGCTCCAGCATGGTGATGCCCATGGACGCCAGGTCCGGCAGCCGGGCAAGCAGCCCCGCATAGCCGCCCGCCAGGCCCGCGTGGACCTCGTACAGCACCGTCTCCTCCCACGGCCGGCCGGTCCAGCCGGGGTGGCGCCAGTCATACGCGCCGGGCGCGACCACGATGCTGTCGCCGTGCACGTCGCCGTCCTGCAGACGCGATGCCGGATCGGGGATGGTGGTGGCGGCGTCCAGCCGGTAGCGGTAGCGGGCGCCCGGCGGACAATCCACGTCGGCTTCCACAAACCCGTCGGCGTCCGGCCGCAGGGGGATGGGCGAATGCCCCTCGACCTCCAGCGCCAGGCCCTCCGGCGCGCTGGGGGCCCATAGCCGGAACCGCGTGACGCCGCTTTCAAGCGGCACGGCGCCGAAGGAGTAGCGCCGGGTCATGGCGCGTCTCCCGGCACTTGCGCGGCGGCCAGGAGGACCAGGCTGTGGGCCTCGACCATCACCTCCGTTTCGGCGAGCGGCGCGGACGGGGCCTGCGTGGCGGAGTCCAGTTCGCGGATCCAGGCGATGGCAGGTTCGGGCAGCGCGAAAGGCACCGCCTCATGGGTGGGGTTCATCAGCAGCAGGGTCACGTCCACGCTGCCGTCCTCGCGCAGCGCCGCGCGCCGCAGGCCCATGACGCGCTCCTGTTCCGACTCCCAGGCGGGCGCGTCGAGTTGCGCGCCGCTTGCGTCGAACCACGAAATGGCGGCCACCCCCGGGCTGAGCTCCTGGCTGGCGTCGCCATAGCGCGCCCCGCGCACGCTGGGATGGGCCCGGCGCAGCGCGATCAGGCGCGCCACGTAGCGGCTCAGCGCGCGGCCCGCGTCGCTCTGCGCCTGGGTCCAGTCCAGCCACGACACCGGATTGTCCTGGCAGTAGGCGTTGTTGTTGCCTTCCTGGCTGTTGGCGAATTCGTCGCCGGCCAGGATCATCGGCGTTCCGTCCGACAGCAGCAGGCTGGCGAGCTGCGCGCGCTGCACCCGCCCGCGGGTTTCCAGGATCTCCGCGTCCTCGGTCGGGCCTTCGGCGCCCCAGTTGTGGCTGTAGTTCTCGGAATGCCCGTCATTGCCGTCTTCGCCGTTCGCCTCGTTGTGGCTGCCGTCGTAGCTGACGATGTCCGCCAGGGTCAAGCCGTCGTGCGAGGCCACATAGTTGATGCTGGCCCAGGGACGGCGATGGCGGCGGTCGAACAGGTCGCGCGAACCGCAAAGGCGGGCCGCCATGTCGCCGCGCATGCCTTCGTCGCCGCGCCAGTACCGGCGGGTGGTGTCGCGGAACTTGTCGTTCCATTCGGCGAACCCGGGCGGATGGTTGCCGAGCTGGTAGCCGTCCGGGCCGATGTCCCAGGGTTCGGAAATCAGCTTCAGCCTGGCCAGCACCGGGTCCTGCAGGATCACGTCGAAGAATCCCGCGCCCGGGTCGTAGCCGTTGCCCTCGCGTCCCAGGGTCACGCCCAGGTCGAAGCGAAAGCCGTCCACGCCATAGGAGCCGGCCCAGTAGCGCAAGGAGTCCGTGACCATCTGCAGCACCCGGGGGTGCGACATGTTGACCGTGTTGCCGCAGCCGGTGTCGTTGATGTAGTGGCGCTCTTCGCCGGGCATCAGGCGGTAGTAGCTGGCGTTGTCCAGCCCGCGCCAGGACAGCGTGGGGCCCATCTCGTTGCCTTCGCAGGTGTGGTTGTAGACCACGTCCAGGATGACCTCGATGCCGCCCGCGTGCAGGCGGCGGATCGCCTGGCGCAGTTCGTTGGGGTGCTGCTGCAGATAGGAGGGCTCCGGCGCGAAATAGGACAGCGTGCTGTAGCCCCAGTAGTTGCGCAGCCCGCGCTCGGTCAGGAAATGGTCCTGCAGGTACGCGTACACCGGAAGCAGCTCCACGGTGGTCACGCCCAGCCGCTGCAGGTGTTCGATGAAGCGCGGATCGGCCAGCGCCGCGCAGGTGCCGCGCAAGGGCTGGCGCAGGTCTTCGCGCTGCATCGAGACGCCGCGCAGGTGGACCTCGTAGATGGTGGTGTCGTTCCAGGGCGTGCCCGGCGCCTTGCTGTTGCCCCAGTTGAAGGGGCTGTCGTCGGCGACGATCGCCTTGGGCATGGCCGGCGCGCTGTCGCGGCGGTCAAAGCTGAGATCCCCGCGGGAGTGGTTCATGCGGTAGCCGAAGAGCGCATTGCTCCAGTGCACGGGCCCGCTCAACTGGCGGGCATAGGGGTCCAGCAGCAGCTTGTGCGGGTTGAAGCGATGGCCGTTGTGCGGGTCGTAGGGCCCATGCGCGCGGTAGCCGTAGAGCAGGCCGGGCTGCGCGTCCGGCAGGTAGCCGTGCCAGACCTCGTCCGTGCACTCGGGCAGGTCGAAACGACGCAGCTCCTTGCGGCCCTTCGGGTCGAACAGGCACAGTTCGATGCGCGTGGCGTTCGCGGAAAAGACCGCGAAGTTCACGCCCAGGCCGTCGCTGGTCGCGCCTAGCGGATGAGGCTGGCCGCCATTGATGCGCGTCAATTGGGAGGGGTCCATGGAGTCAGCCTTCGTGTAGCAGGTAGAGGGTCGCCAGAGGCGGGAGCGTGAGGGAAAGGGCTTGCGGCTGGCCATGGGCGGCCATGTCGCCGGTGCTGGCGCCGCCCTGGTTGCCCTGGCCGGACCCGCCGTAATGCGCGGCATCGGTGTTCAGCGTTTCGACCCACCGGCCCTCGCGCGGGACGCCGATGCGGTAGTCGTGGCGGGTCACCGGCGTGAAGTTGCACACCGCCAGCAGTTGCGTCGGGCCGTCGCTGCGGACGAACGCGACGACGCTGTTGTCGCGGTCGTCCAGGATCGTCCAGGCAAAGCCCGCGGGGTCCGCGTCCCGCGCGTGCAGGGCGGGCAGGCGGCAGTACAGCGCGTTCAGGTCGGCCACCAGGCGCTGCATGCCCTGGTGGCCGGGGTGGTCCAGCAGGTTCCAGTCCAGCGTGGCGTCGTGGTTCCATTCCGCGGGCTGGGCGAGCTCAGCGCCCATGAACAGCAGCTTCTTGCCCGGATGGGCCCACATGAACCCCAGGTAGGCGCGCAGGTTGGCCAGCCTGGCCGCCGCGTCGCCCGGCATCTTGCCCAGCAGCGACCCCTTGCCATGGACAACCTCGTCGTGCGAGAGCGGCAGGATGAAGCGCTCGCTGTACGCATACACCATGCCGAAGGTGATGTCGTGATGATGGTGCCGGCGGTGGATGGGGTCCTGCTGCAGGTAGCGCAGCGTGTCGTGCATCCAGCCCATGTTCCATTTGTAGTGGAACCCCAGGCCGCCTTCCGGCACGGGGGCCGTCACGCCCGGCCAGGCCGTGGACTCCTCGGCCACCATGATGGCGTCGGGGAACTCCGCGCGCACGGTGCTGTTGAGCTCCTGCAGGAATTGCACCGCCTCCAGGTTCTCCCGTCCGCCGTAGCGGTTCGGTATCCATTCGCCCGGCTGGCGGCTGTAGTCGCGGTACAGCATCGACGCCACCGCGTCCACGCGCAGTCCGTCGATATGAAAGCGCCGCAGCCAGTGGATGGCGCTGGCGATCATGAAGGCCTTCACCTCCGTGCGGCCCAGGTTGTAGACCATGGTGTGCCAGTCGGGGTGATAGCCCTCGCGCGGATCGTCGTATTCGTACAGCGCCGAGCCGTCGAAGCGGGCGAGGCCGTGTGGGTCGTCCGGAAAATGCGCGGGCACCCAGTCCAGGATGACGCCGATGCCGGCCTGGTGGCAGCGGTCGACAAACCGCGCGAAGGCGGCGGGAGGGCCGAGGCCGGCGGTCGGCGCAAACATGCCCAGCGGCTGATACCCCCAGGAGCCGCCGAAGGGGTGCTCCATGATGGGCATGAGCTCCAGGTGGGTAAAGCCCATGGCGCGCGCGTAGGCGGGCAGCTTGTCGGCCAGCTGGTCCCAGGGGCAGCTCCCCGCGTCGCGCGCGACCCAGGATCCGGCATGCACTTCGTAGATCGACAGCGGGGCGGCGGGAGAGTGGCGTTCGCCGCGTTCCCGCATCCAGGCCTGGTCCTTCCACGCATAGGGCGCGGGGTCGTCCACCACCGAGGCCGTGGCGGGGGCCGCTTCGCAGCGGCGCGCCATCGGATCGGCCTTGAAGAACTGGCGGCCTGCGCCGTCGGTGATGGCGAACTTGTAGCGTTCGCCGGCCTGCACGCCGGGTATGAAGATCTCCCAGACGCCCGCGACGTGCCGCAGCCGCATGCCGTGGCGGCGGGCGTCCCAGCCATTGAAGTCGCCCACCACGGCGACGCGGCGCGCGTTGGGCGCCCAGACCGCGCAACGCAGTCCGGCCACGCCGTCCACCTCGGTCAGGCACGCGCCCAGGGCGTCGCCGGCGGCTTGCCACGAACCCCCGGCCAATTGGCGCAGCGTGGCGTCTTCCAGCATGGCGCCGAAGGCGTAGGGGTCCGCCGTGACCTGGTCTGCGCCGGGCCATTGGATCGCCAGCCGGTACGAGGCGCCGTCGCCCGGCCGCGCGCTGGGCGCCTGGCCGATATAGAGTCCCTGCGCCTGTTCGCGCAGCGGCGTGCGTCCGCCGTCGGGGTCCAGCACGTCGACTGCCTGCGCGCCCGGCACATACACGCGCAGCCAGCCGTGGTGCGGACCCAGCACGGCGAAGGGATCGTCATGCAGGCCGCAGGCCAGGGCGGTGAGCTCCGTCGCATCGACATGGCCGTCGCCCGCGGCGGCGAGGGTCGGGATGGAGAGCGCTTCGGTCATGGCGTTTTTCCTTCGGCATCGATGGCCGCTGAAAGCAGGATGTTCCGCGCCAATTCGGTCAACGCGCACAGGGGAATGGAGATCCAGTCGGGGCGGTGGGCGGCTTCGTAGCTGACCTCGTAGGCCGCCTTTTCAAGCTGGGCCAGGAGCAGCAGCGTCGCCTCCTCACCCGCGGTGGGCGTCAGCTCCGTGCCCCGGGCATCCCGATAGCCTTGCAGGAAGGCGTCCGACGCCTGGTGCCGGAAGCGGGCCAGCAGCGCGTCGCGCTGTTCGGCGGGCGCGACGGGCGCGGCCGGGGTTTCGTCGGCCCCGGCGTTGGCGTCCATGTGGGCGCCGCCGATCAGGTCGGAGCGCGCGATGGAGGCGGCCGCGTAGTCGAACGACCGCAGCATGCCGGCTACGTCCTTGTAGGGCGAGGCCAGGGCGCGCCGCGACTCCAGGCTGCTGATCGGCTCGCCCTCGAAATCGATCAGGTAGGCGTCGGTCTGCGCCACCAGCACCTGGCCCAGGTGGAAATCGCCATGCACTCGCAGGCACAGCGTGCCGGCTTCCGCCTGCGCCATGTCGGCCACCCGGGCGGACAGTCGCGCATGGTGGTCGAAGAACCATTCCGCGCTTGCCCGGGAGGGCGCCTCAAGCTTGTCGAATTGCGCGCGCAGGTCTTGCTCGGCGCGGTCCAGCAGGCCCTGGATGTGCGCGGCGCGGGCCTCGGCATCCGCCTGGCTCGCCGGCCGCGGCGCGAAGTCCGGGTCCTCGGTGGGCGCTGCCAGCAGCGCGTGCATCTGCGCCAGGCGTTCGCCGATGGTGGCGGCCATGACGGCGTAGCCTTGCAGGCTGTCCTCGAACTCTTCCGCGGTGCTGCCCACCAGCAGCGCATTGGCCAGCGTGCGCTTCAGATAGTCCAGCGTCCAGGCCCAGGCGTCGCCCTCGTTGGCCACGTAGCGATGGGCGATCGCCAGCGTATGGACCAGGCCGTCCGCGTCCACGCGCTGCACTTCGCCCAGCAGGGCGGGAATGTTGGCGTAGCCGGCGCGCGTCAGGTAGCGCGTCATCTCGGCTTCTGGCGAGGCCCCGGCCTGCACGCTGCGGATGAGCTTCAGGATCAGCTGGCTGCCCACGATGACCGAGCTGTTCGACTGCTCGGCCGTCAGCCAGTGCATCTCGGCATCGTCGGCGATCTCCACGTCCTGCAGGCCCGCTTCGGGAAGGAATCGGATGACGCCCGGCTTGTCGCCGGGCTTGCCGCCGCTGCGGCCATCGAGCTCCGCGCCGGCCTGCATGGCCTTCAGGGTGCTCCTGACGAAGCCCGGCTGCAGGAAGGCGTCGGCCAGGATGCCGACCTCGGCTCCCCGGCGCACCCGGGCGATGGCGTACTGGACGGCGGCCGCCTCGTCCCAGACCAGCACGAAGGGAGCCTGCGCGCGCATGCCGCTCACGCTGTCTTCGGGCTCGATCTCGGCCCAGTAGTACTCGCCGTCGGCGGACGAGAAAGGCGTGGCGTAGGCCAGCCGGGCGCGCGAGGGCGGCTCCTTGCCCGGATACCAGCGCTGGCGCGCCAGGTACTGGGGCAGGATTTCGTTTTCCAGCGTGGCGCGCGAGGCATCCGTCAGGGCCGCGCCGCCGCGCGAGCGCAGCACCAGCGTGACCAGCTCGGGCATCTGCGCCGGCGCGGTGGCGTGCCAGCCGGGCGGCGCGGCGTCCAGGCTCAGGTCCATCCAGTAAAAGGCGTACGGCGGCAGCGTCAGCAGGTAGGGCAGTTCGCCGATGGCCGGAAACGGCGTGCCGCCCAGCATTTCCACCGGCACGCGGCCGGCGAACTCCTGCATGTGCAGCTCGACCGGCTGCGCGGCGTTCGACAGGTTGGCCACGCACAGGATCGTGGTGTCCTGCCACTGGCGCAGGTAGGCCAGGATCTTGCGGTTGCCGGCAAAGATGAAGCGCAGCGCGCCGCGGCCGAAGGCGTGGCTTTGGCGGCGCTGGGCGAGCAGGCGGCGGGTCCAGTTCAGGAGCGAATGCGGGTCGCGCTGCTGCGCCTCGACGTTGACGGCCTCGTAGCCGTAGAGCGGCCCCATCAGCACGGGCAGGGGCAGCCGCTCGGGGTCGGCCCGCGAGAATCCGCCGTTGCGGTCTGGCGACCACTGCATCGGCGTGCGCACGCCGTCCCGGTCGCCCAGGTGGACGTTGTCGCCCATGCCCAGCTCGTCGCCGTAGTAGAGGACGGGCGTGCCGGGCATGGACAGCAGCAGGCTGTTCATCAGTTCGACCCGGCGCCGGTCGCGTTCCAGCAGCGGGGCCAGCCGCCGGCGGATGCCCAGGTTGATGCGGGCGCGCGGTTCGGACGCATAGACGTTCCAGAGGTAGTCGCGTTCGCGGCTGGTCACCATCTCCAGCGTGAGTTCGTCGTGGTTGCGCAGGAAGATCGCCCACTGGCAGGTGGCAGGGATGTCGGGCGTCTGCCGGATGATGTCGGTGATGGGAAAGCGGTCTTCCTGGGCGATCGCCATGTACATGCGCGGCATCAGCGGGAAGTGGAACGACATGTGGCATTCGTCGCCCACGCCGAAGTACTCCTGGGCGTCTTCCGGCCATTGGTTGGCCTCGGCCAGCAGCAGGCGGTCGGGGTACTCGGCCTCGATCACCGCCCGGATCTGCTTGAGCACCAGGTGGGTCTCGGGCAGGTTCTCGTTGTTGGTGCCCTCCCGTTCCACCAGATAGGGCACGGCGTCTAGCCGTAGGCCGTCCACGCCCATGTCCAGCCAGTAGCGCATCACGGACAGCACTTCCTTCAGGACCTGCGGATTGTCGTAGTTCAGGTCGGGCTGGTGCGAATAGAAGCGGTGCCAGAAATAGGCGTTGGCGACGGGGTCCCAGGTCCAGTTGGACTTTTCCGTATCGCAGAAGATGACGCGCGTGCCGGCATAGGCCTTGTCGTTGTCCGACCAGACGTAGAAGTTGCGCGCCGCCGACCCGTGCCTGGCGGCGCGCGCGCGCTGGAACCAGGGATGCTGGTCCGACGTATGGTTCACCACCAGTTCCGTAATCACGCGCAAGCCCCGCGCATGCGCCGCGCGGATCATCTTGCGCACGTCGGCAATCGTGCCGTAGTCCGGATGCACGCCGCGATAGTCCGCGATGTCGTAGCCGTCGTCGCGGCGCGGCGAGGGATAGAACGGCAGCAGCCAGATGGTGTTGACCCCCAGGCTGGCGATGTAGTCCAGCTTGGAGATCAGCCCGGGCAGGTCGCCGACGCCGTCGCCGTTGGAGTCGAAGAAGGACTTGACGTGCAGTTGATAGATGACGGCGTCCTTGTACCAGAGCGCATCGTCTTGAATGGTTTGGGTTTCACTGATCATGGCAAGGGGCGTGTGGGGGCATCATCCATGCAGCGACAGACGCCACACGCGATACGGTTGGTCGGGAGACAGCGTCAGCGCGCGGGTTTTCTCATGCCAGGTCTCGCGGCTTTCGGTCAGCAGGTCTTCGGCGGCCAGCTGGCCGGCGTCGGCCTCGCCGAACAGCCAGAAGGGCGCTTCGATGCGCGCGGCCTGCGGCAGGAACGGATCCAGGCTGATGGCCACCAGCACCACGTTGCCGTGGCCGGGCGTGGACTTGTAGAACGCCAGCACGCGGTCGTTGCCGCTGGCCGTGAGGGTCAGCCCGCGGTGCGTCTGCAGCGCGGGGTTGGCGCGCCGGATCTGGTTCAGCCGGGTGATCTCGGCGCGGATGTTGCCGGGGCCGTGCCAGTCGCGCTGGCGCAGCTCGTATTTCTCGGAGTCCAGGTACTCTTCCTTGCCGGGCAGGGCGGCGCCCTCGCAGAGCTCGAATCCGCTGTACACGCCCCACAAGCCCGACCCCGTGGCCGCCAGCGCGGCGCGGATCAGGAAGCCGGGGCGCCCCGAGGTCTGCAGGAAGAAGGGGTTGATGTCCGGCGTGTTCACGAAGAAGTGCGGGCGGAAGAAATCCGCCGCGGGCGGCGTCGAGACCTCTTCCAGATAGGCTTCCAGCTCCGCCTTTTCGTTGCGCCAGGTGAAGTAGGTGTACGACTGCGTGAAGCCGATCTTCGCCAGCCGGTACATCATCTTGGGCCGGGTGAAAGCCTCGGACAGGAAGATCACGTCCGGATGCTGCGCGTGGACCTCGCCGATCATCCATTGCCAGAACGGCAGGGGCTTGGTGTGCGGGTTGTCCACCCGGAAGATGCGCACGCCGTTCTTCGCCCAGAACAGCACGATGTCGCGCAGCCCCCGCCACAAGGCAAGCCTGCGGGAGCGGCGCGTGGGCGGGCCGTAAAACGCCACGTTGACGATGTCTTCGTATTTCTTGGGCGGGTTCTCGGCATAGCGCAGCGAGCCGTCCGGGCGCCAGGAGAACCACTCGGGGTGCTGCGCCAGCCACGGGTGGTCCGGCGAACATTGAATGGCGAAATCCAGCGCGATCTCCATGCCGTGGCTGGCCGCCGCGTCCACCAGCCTCAGGAAATCCGGCAGCGTGCCCAGCCGCGGCTCGATGGCGTCGTGGCCGCCGCTGACCGACCCGATGGCATAAGGGCTGCCGACGTCGTCGGGTTCCGCGCGCAGGCTGTTGTTGCGGCCCTTGCGGTTGCGCTGGCCGATGGGATGGATCGGCGGCAGGTAGAGCACATCGAATCCCATGTCGCGCACATCGGGCAATCGCAAGATCACATCGTCGAACGTGCCGTGGCGGCCGGGCTCCTCGGCCTGGGACCTGGGAAAAAGTTCGTACCAGCTCGAATGGCAGGCCTGGCTGCGGTCGACCCAGACGGGATACGCCGAGGCGCTGACGGCTTCAAACGGGTGGTCGTCCAACGCCCGCATCGCGTCCGACAGCGCCGGGTCCATCAGCGCGACCACCTGCTCCAGCGTGGGCGGGGCAGGGTGGGCGAGGTCGGCGTCGGCAAAGGCGTCCAGCGCGCGCTGCACCGGCCCCGCGTCGGCGCCTGCCGGCGCCCCGGCCTGTGCGCGCGCCAGGGCCTCGCGCAGCAGCGCCAGGCCTTCATGGACTTCCAGGCGCAGGTCGCGGCCGGCCTGGTGCTTGAGCTCCATGTCGTGCCGGAAGGTGTGCCAGGCGTCGAACCACGCGCTGATGATGAACTCGTGCGCGCCGATGCGGCGCGGGCGGAATGCCGCCTCCCAGCGGTCGTTCAACCCGCGCGTCATCGGCACCGTGCGCCATCGGGATTCGTCCTTTGCGCGCCAGCGCAGCTCGGCGGCAAGCTGGTCGTGGCCGTCCATGAATATGTCCGCCTGCACGACGATGCGCGCGTGCGGAATGCTCTTGACGGGATAGGCGCCGCCGTCCACGGCGGGGCTGACGTTCTCCACGGCGATGCGCTGGTTCGCGACGTCGTCCGCGCGGGTCCGGTGGTGGCGCGAGACCTCCCGCACGGGCTGCGTGGGTTCCAGCATCAGCAGGGCGCAGTCGCCGGGCGCCAGGGCATTGCCCTGCGATTGCAGGCCTTGGGGCGGCGTATGCGGGACGATCTCGGCCGGGGGCAAGAGCGGCGCAAGCGCATCCCAATCCAGCGCGGCCTCGCGCGTGTCCGAGGGGTTGATGGCCAACGCCGCCGTCGCTCCCCCGGCGGTGTCGCGCAACAGCGCCGTGCAACTGCCGTCGCGTCCGCCCAGGAGGCGCAGCGGGCCTTGCAGGCGCGATTCGGCGAACCAGGAATTCACCGCCTCCACATCGGGCAGGCGGCGCTCTTCTTCGTCGTTGAGCATGAGGCCGTCGCCGGACATGACCGCGCTCCAGAGGGCGCGCTTGCCGTCGACGCCGGGCCGGGCGGCGCCAGACTGCGGCGGCGAGGCGATCACCGCGCCCAGCGTGCGCAGCCTGGCGTCTTCGTCGGCCAGCCAGGCCGACTTGAAGTCCCACCAGGGCAGGGACGAGAACACCGCGTCGAAACCCGCGCCGCGCAGGGCCGCCAGGCTGGCGGGCGACAGGCCGGGCGTCCACGCGAGCAGTCGCAGGTCGGCGCGCTGGCGCCGCAGGGCGGACGCCAGTTCGCGCCAGGCGGCGGCGGGCAGGCGGTGCGGCGCATGAAATGCGAAGCCGTCCACGCCGTGGCTCGCCCAGCGCAGCAGCCGTTCCGTCCACGCCGCCAGGAAACCCGGCGGCAGGGGGCCGTCATGCAGGTGCAGCACGCTGCGCTCCTCGGCGGACAGGCGGGGATCGCGCGCCGGATCGTCGTGGCGCGACTGATACCAGCCCGGCGCGGCGGTGCCGGCGACCGCGTCCCGGGCGCAGCGGTCCAGGATCACATCCACATACAGGCCCAGCCGGTGCGTGGACAGCTGCCCGGCGGCCTGGGCGTACCAGTGGGTGATGGGGACCTGCATGTCCTCCATCAGCGCCGTGTCGGCGTCCAGCGGAGCGCGGGAACCCTGGCCTGGAGCCAGCAGCCATGGGGCGGGAAGCAGCACCGCATTGAATCCGCGCTGGGCCAGCCGGGCATACAGGCCAGGGGCCGGCGCGGCGCCGCCGCCGCCCGTGCCGTCGTCCTCCACGCCGGCGCGGGCATGGTAGAGAAGCAAGGGAGCGCGAGTCTCCAAGGTGGAGCTTGCTGTCGGCACCGGCATTCCTCCTTAGACGGGCGCCGGCATGGCGCCGCCCGAACGTGAACGCGCGGGAATGGCGGCCGCGCTGACCGGCTGCGCGGCTTCCGGCGAGTCTCCGCGGTAGTCGGGCTCGACCAGCGAGCGGTACAGGCTGGCATACAGCGCCATCGCGGCCCGCCAGCCGAAGTCGGCCGTCATCGCATTGCGCTGCATGATCCGCCACAGCATGCCGTGCCCGCGCAGATGCACGGCCCGCGTAATGGCCGCGCTCATCGCATGCGGGCTGTCGCCGTCGAACAGCGTGCCGTTGGCCGAGGCCATGGCGGATAGCGGGGCGCGCACGCCGGGGTCCTGGATGGTGTCGGCCATGCCGCCCACGCGCGAACCGATCGGCAGCGCGCCGTAGCGCATGGCATAGAGCGGCGTCAGGCCAAACGGTTCGAACCGGCTGGCGTGCAGCAGGATGTCCGATCCCGCGTGCAGGCGGTGGGCGATGGCCTCGTCATAGCCGATGTGGGTCGCGCAGCGCCCCGGATACCGTCTTGCCACGTCCTGCAGGGCCTCTTCCAGGCGGCGGTCGCCCTGGCCGAGTATCGCGACCTGCAAGGCGGGATGCCGGTCCAGCGCCTCGGGCAGCGCGTGCACGGCCACGTCCGCCATCTTCTGTTCGGTCAGCCGGTTGCCCATGGCCATCAGCGTGGCGCCCGCGTGCGGCTGCAGCCCGAACTCGCGCTGCAGGGCTTCCTTGCACAAGGCCTTGTTCGACAGGTCGCGGGCCGAGAACCGCAGGCCGCGCAGATGGGGATCGCGGACGGGATTCCACAGCACGTCGTCGATGCCGTTGGGAATCGGCAGCAGATCGTCGGCGCGGCGGCGCAGCAGCTCGTCCAGGCCACAGCCGAACGCGGGCGTCATGATCTCGCGGGCGTAGTTATGGCTGACCGTGGTCACGCGGTCCGCGTAGCGGATGCCGGCCTTCAGGAAATTGAGCTGGCCCCAGGCCTGCGCGCCGTCGTCCCCGCGGGCCCAGTCCGGCACGCCGAAGGCCTCGGCGTTCTCCATGGGAAACCGGCCCTGGAACGCAAGGTTGTGGATGGTGATCACGCTCTTGACGTCGTGCAGGGCGGCTGCGCGCAGCAGCAGCGGGACGAGCCCCGCATGCCAGTCATGCGCGTGCACCAGCGTGGGACGGGGCAGGCCGGGCAGGCCGGCCGCCACCCGCACTGCGGCGTGCGACAGCGCGGCGTAGCGCAAGCCGTTGTCGGGATGCTCGCATCCGTTCTCGTCGGCATAGATGCCGGCGCGGTCGTACAGCGCGTCGTTGTCCAGCAGCAGGAAATCCAGTCCCGATTGCGGGCACTTTCCTGCCAGCAGCACGGCCTGTCCGCCGGGCAGGTCCTGCAGCCTCGCTACGACGCGGACGCGGTGCAGCTGATCCAGGACGCCGCGGTACGCCGGGAGCAGCACGTTAAGCGGCATCCGCGCCTCCGCCAACGCGCGGGCCATGCCCGTGATGGCATCGCCCAGGCCGCCCGTTTTGGCCAGGGGGAACGCTTCCCCCGCCACTATCAGGGTTCTCGTCTTCGCCATGCTTGCTCCAGTTTGTGGCGGCCCGCAGGAAAAAGAGTGTGCATCCGCCGAGGCCTCCGAATACGCAAGCCGTGTGCCCAAACCTGCCCGCGTCAGGGTAAATGCGGCAGTGCAGCAGAAAAACGCCGCGCTTTGCTCCCCCGAAAGACGGCTGATTCGGAAGGCTGATGCGCGGATTTGTAATTTCTATCCCCCGCGTGCGCCCGATTTCCCTTCTGGCCGGGAACGGCGGTTGCTGCCCTGAGCCGGTTTCGGCGACTCGCGCAGGGAGAAACGTATGGAAACAGTGTCGGACTTCGTGTTGAAGCGGCTTTCGCAATGGGGCGTCAGAAGGGTGTTCGGCTATCCCGGCGACGGGATCAACGGCCTGATCGGCGCTTTCGGCCGCACGCAGGAGCCGCTTGAGTTCATCCAGGTCCGCCACGAGGAAAGCGCCGCCTTCATGGCCTGCGCCCATGCCAAGTTCACCGGCCAGGTGGGCGTGTGCCTGGCCACGTCCGGCCCGGGCGCCATCCATCTGCTCAATGGCCTGTACGACGCCAAGCTGGACCACCAGCCGGTGGTGGCCTTGGTCGGCCAGCAAGCGCGCAGCGCGATGGGCGGCGACTATCAGCAGGAAGTGGACCTGGTCAGCCTGTTCAAGGACGTGGCGCACGATTTCGTGCATATGGCGACAACCGCCAGCCAGGCCCGCCACATGGTGGACCGCGCCATGCGCATCGCCATGGAAAGGCGCAGCGTCACCTGCGTCATATTTCCCAACGACGTGCAGGATCTGCCCGCCGTCGAGTCCCCGCCGCGAGAGCACGGCACCGTCCTTACCGGCATCGGCGTGACGTCGCACGCGGGCGTGCCGGGCGAGGATGCCCTGCGCAACGCCGCGGACATCCTGAACCGGGGCGAGCGCGTGGCCATGCTGGTCGGCGCGGGCGCGCTGGAGGCGGGCGCGCAAGTGAGCCAGGTAGCCGACCTGCTGGGCGCGGGCGTTGCCAAGGCGCTGCTGGGCAAGGCCGTCCTGCCCGACAGCCTGCCTTACGTCACGGGCGCCATCGGTCTCCTGGGCACCCAGCCCAGCTGGGAGATGATGAACGAATGCGACACGCTGCTGATGGTGGGCACCTCATTTCCCTATGCGGAATTCCTGCCCAGGGAAGGGCAGGCGCGCGCGGTGCAGATCGACCGCGACGGCCGCAAGCTGAGCCTGCGTTATCCCGTCGAGATAGGCCTGGTCGGCGACAGCCGGCTGACGCTGCAGGCGCTGATCCCGCTGCTGGAGCGCAAGACGGCGCGCCGCTGGCGCGAGCGGATCGAAAAGCAGGTGGCAAGCTGGCGGGACACGGTGCATGCGCGCGCCATGGTGGACGCCAAGCCCCTCAATCCCCAGCGCCCCTTCCTGGAGCTGTCTAGGCGCCTGCCGCCCCAGGCCATCATTACCTGCGATTCCGGGTCGGCGGCGAACTGGTACGCCCGCGACATCCAGATGCAGGAAGGAATGATGGGTTCGGTTTCGGGCGGGCTGGCCACCATGGGCTGCGGCGTGCCTTATGCCCTGGCCGCCAAGCTCGCCTATCCGGAACGCCCGGTCATCGCGCTGGTGGGCGACGGCGCCATGCAGATGCTGGGCATCAATGAACTGATCACCATCGCCCACCGCTGGAAGGACTGGGCCAATCCCACGCTGATCGTCATGGTGCTCAACAACGGCGACCTGAACCTGGTGACCTGGGAGCAGCGCGTGATGGGCGGGGATCCGCGCTTTGCGGATTCGCAGTGGCTGCCCGAGTTCTCATACGCCGACTACGGCCGCCTGCTGGGCCTGGAAGGCATCCGGGTCAACAGCGCGGACGAGGTCGGACCCGCCTGGGAGCGGGCCTTGTCGGCAACGAAGCCCGTGGTGCTGGAAATGGTGACCGACCCGGAGATGCCGCCGTTGCCGCCGCACATCCCCGCCAAGCAGATCGGCGCGTACTTCAAGGCGCTGCGCAAGGAAGAGGCGTCGGCCGGCGGCGCTGCCTTGCGCGCCACGATCAAGCAGTGGTGGGCAAGCTGAGCCGCAGCCGGCCCGTTTGTCCGCCGCCCGTTTTTCCATTGTCAGGAGTCCATCATGCCCAAGCCTTCCGCACCGAATCCCCCTCAGCCCGGGCAGGGCGGCCGCCCCGCGCCCGACCAGGCCCCGGCCGAGCAACCCAAGCCGGATCCCTCCGGCCACGACAAGGACGAGAAAGGGCGGTGGCCACCCGACAGCTTGCCCAATCCCTTGCCCGGCCTGGACCCGCAGCAGACACCCGGCATCGACCGGCTGAGCGGGCGGCATGCGGCTTGCGGCTGAGCCCGCGCACCCTCCATGCCGCGGGGCATGGAACGTTTTTTTCTAGGAGGCTACATGAACAAGCAAGAAAGACTGCGCGATATGTTCCAACCGTCGGACAGCTCGACGCGCACCATGCGCGACCTGATCTCCGGCACCGAGGCCTTGCTGCGCAGCACCGCCAGCTACAGCGGTTCGGAAATCGAAGCGGCGCGCGACAAGCTCAAGCTCCAGCTCGACGCCGCGCGCGAGCAGGCCAAGGGCTGGGAGCGGGCCGCCTGGGACCGCGCCCGCGAGGTCTCCCACGCCACCGACGAATACGTGCACGAAAACGCCTGGAAGAGCGTGGCGGGCGCCGCGCTGATCGGCTTGCTGGCCGGGATGTGCCTGATGTCGGACCATTGGCGCCGATGACCCGAGGCGGCCGGATCGACGGCCGCGGACGGGGCCGGCCCGGGCGTTGCGCGGGGCCGGCCCCGTCCTTATTGACCGTTCCTGTAAAAAATGCCGATCGCCGCCGGCGCGCGGCGGGGCAGCGCCCGCGAAACGCCTGGCACATCGCTTGCGTAGGGTGGGAAACGCGGCGAGCCATTCGTCCCGCGATATGTTTTATCCATGGAGACAGACTATGAACCAACCGTTGACAGGCGCCGGGCAGGCGCAGGGCCAAGCCAACATCGTGGGCGGCCCCAAGAGCGATCCGGGCGGGCCGGGTCCGCAAGTCATGGCGGCCGGCACCCTGGAGGGCAATGACGTGTACAACCCCGCGGGCGAATCGCTCGGGTCTATCCAGGACATCATGCTGGATGTGCCGCACGGCCGCATCGCCTACGCGGTGCTGTCGCGCGGAGGCATCCTGGGCATCGGCGACAAGCTGTACGCCATTCCGTGGAGCGCGCTCACCCTGGATACTGACCGCAAGTGCTTCGTGCTGAACGTGGACAAGGAGACGCTGAAGAACGCCGAGGGCTTTGACAAGGACAACTGGCCAAGCATGGCGGACGAGACGTGGGCGCGCGGCATCCATCAGTACTACAACCAACCGCCGTACTGGTAGGGCGAGGCAGAGAGAACAACATGCTCGCCGACGGCATACTGGTTGCCATCTCTCCCTACTACAACGACGCCGTCGTCAGTTGCGGCGGCCTGCTCGCGGCGCGGCCGGGCAGCACCGTCCTTACGGTGTATTCCGGCCTGCCGCTGGCGGTCGGCCAACTGAGCGACTGGGACCGCCGCTGCGGTTTCGTGGATGGACGGCAGGCCATGCTGACGCGGCACGCCCAGAGCGTTCAGGCGCTGGCCCTGCTGGGTGTGCAGGGCGAGCAGATGGATCTGCTGGACGATCAATATCTGGACAACGGCGACGGCGGCCGCCTGACCGGCGCGCTGGCCGCCGCCCTGTCCACTTTGCGCCCGCGCATCATCCTGACGCCGCTGGGCCTGTTCCACGCCGCCCATGTCCGCGTGTGCGACGCCGCAATCACCATACGCGGCCTGTTCCGGCGAGTGATCTGGCTGGCCTACGAAGAGGCTTCCGACCGCAGCCGGCCGGGGGCCGTGCAAGAGCGCCTGGCGACCCTGCTGCGGCGGCAGATCACGGCAACGCCCATCGCGGTCGCCGATGCCGCCGACCCCCGTGTGAAGCAACGCGCGATCGCGGCGTTCGACAGCCTGGCCGCGGGACCGTGCGGCGGGCGGAGCCAGCCCTGGGATGGCGCCCAGGCCGAACGGTACTGGCGCCTGGGGTGGCAGCGCGACGGGCAGCGGTAAGCGCCGCCGCGCCGGCCCCCTATGCCGCGCTTCGCGACCGGCGTTGCCGTCCTCCGCCCGGTCTCATCCTTTTTGGCCATTGAAGAATGAGGGCCTATCCCGGACGATGCTCGGGTTGCGCCGGGCGCCGCGCATCGCTATGGTGATAGGTGTGCCGGGCGCCGGCGCCACCGCCAATTTCAGGAACCACAATGAGCTTGAACGCAGCCGCCCCGCAGGGCCGGTCGCCCTGGGGCAACGCCCTGGCCATCCTGCTTCTGATCGCGGCGCTTGCCGCGGTCCTTGCGTTCGCGGCGACGCGCATCGCGGAGCAGCGCATCTCGAGCATGCTGGGGCCGCGCAGCCAGGTGGGCGACGTGCGGGTCGGATTCAGGCAGGTGGTGCTGACGGACGTGGTCGTGCCGGGCTCGGCGGGCCAGGCAGGCGCCCGCGCGCGCCGCATCGTGCTTGAACCGGAATGGCCGGCGTTCCTGCAGCACGAGGCAGTCTTCAAGCGCGTCGTGATCGAGGGCTTCGACTTCGCGGTCGTCCGCGGCGCGGACGGCGACATGCAGATATCTCCCGCCGTGCAGGCGGCCTTGCGGGCAGGCGACGGCGGCGACGGCAAGTCGCGCCGCAGCATGCCCATCCGCGTCGCGGACCTGGTCCTGCGCGATGGCAGGCTGGACTACCTGGACGGAGTGGTCGCCAAGCCCCCGCACCGCATCCCGTTCACCGGCGTACGGGCGCGCCTGCATCCCGTGATGATCCCGGGCGACGGCTCGCGCAGCAATATGGAGTTCAGCGGCAACGTGGAAGACAACCGCAATGGCGAATCCACGGTCCGCGCGGAAGGGACCATTGTGGTGGGCGGTACGGACACCGACATGACGGTCGCCGTGCGCAACATGGACATCCGCTACGCGGCCCCCTATCTTTCGGAAAACGGCGCGGGTTCGCTGACCGGCGGCGCGATGGACCTGGACATGAAAACCGCCATCGCGAACCGCGAATTGCGCGCCTCCGGCACCGTTGCGCTGCGCGGTCTGAAGTTCGGCGGCGACGGGAGCCTGTTCTCGCTGCCGCGCAAGGCCGTGCTGGCGGCGCTGAAGGACCAGAGCGGCGCGGTGCGCTTTGAATTCGCGCTGGCCGGCAAGCTGGACAATCCCAAGTTCTCTGTCACCCGCGGCTTCTCCGCCCAGGTGGCGCAGGGCTTTGGCAAGGCCATAGGCGTGGGCGCCGAGGGCGCGGCCGAAGGCGTCGCCGGTGCTGTCAAGGAACTGGGCAACGCGCTGTCCGACCTGCTCAGCCCCAAGCCCTGACCCGGCAGGCGCGCATCACGGCGTGGGCCTGGGCCGGCCGATGCGCGCGCCCATGACCATCTCCGTCACCCAGTTCACCAGGATGGACGTGTAAGCCTGCTGCGAGGCCTTGTCGCTCAGGGCATGGTCCGCGCCGTCGATGATGCGGTGCGTCAGCGAATGCGAGCGCCGGAACGCGGACCGGTAGCTCATGATGGTGGAGTGCGGGATGTAGATGTCGTGCTCGGCCTCGACGATCAGCACGTCCCCGCGGAATTCCGCGCAGGCCGACAGCGCCCGGTTGCTTTCCGGCTCCACATGGCTGTTGCGGTAGGCGCGCAGCGTGTCGCGATTGAGCTGGTTCTTGGGCAGCATCCACTCGTCGTCGCGGTACAGCGCCGGCACGTGCAGCGCCAGCCAGCGCACCCGGCGCAGCCCGCTCAGGATGGCCGCCAGGTAGCCGCCGTAGCTGCTGCCCACCACCGCGACCGAACCGCTGTCCAGCGAGGGATGCGAAGCCAGGCGGTCGTATGCCGCCATGACGTCGTGCAGGTTGTCGTCGCGGGACACCTGCATTTGCTGCGCCTGCGTGGCGGCGTGGCCGCGCAGGTCGAAGGTCAGGCAGACGCAGCCCAGGGCGGCGATGCCCTTGGCCCGGGCCAGGTCGAAGGCCTGGTTGCCGCCCCAGCCGTGGATGAACAGCACGCCCGGAACCTTGTTTTCGGGCGTGAGGAAGGTGCCCGCCAGATTCTGGTCGGCCACCAAGATCTCGATGGGGTCGCTATATGCCGCCATTGTCCGCCTCCAGGACGCCGCCGGACTTGGTGATCAGGCCCACCGCCGAATCCTCGCCGCGATAGATGTAGCGCTGCGGGGTGGGGACGGGCTCGTCCTCGCCGTAGCGTTCGCGCGTGGCCGCGCGCACAGTCTTCAGGGAGGGCGACAGGACGAAAGCCTGCATGGCGGCCAGTTCCGCGATGCTGGCGCCGCCCGCGCGCCACGATTGCTCCAGCACGCCGGCGCGCGCTTCGCCCGCCGCCGAATGGCCGATGGCGACGTCGTAGTTGCGGCGCGAGGCGAACAGTTCCGGGTAGGCGGTGGACACCGCCGTGTCGTAGCGGCAGGCCAGCGCCACCGCGCGCCTTTCCTCGTCGCTGAGGTCCAGCGCCCGCAGCTGGTCAAAGCCGCCGCGGGCAAAGCACAGCGCCGACCCGCCATAGACGAGCACCCCGTCGTTGTCGGGCGTCAGGCGCTGCGTGCCCACATAGGACACCTCCAACTTGCCCACGCGCGCCCAGCCCACGCTATAGGTGGCGATCTGCGCCAGATGCTCCTCCAGCACCAGCCCCAGCCGCCGCACGGAGGCAACATGCTGTTGGGCCAGGCCCTTGCGCAATTCCTGCGGCGTGGCGACCAGGATCTGGCCGCGCCCGGCATTGGCGTCCGCCGGCTTGATGCGCAGCGGCCCGTCCTGCAGCAGCCGTTCGCCGGCGCGCTGGGCATCCTCCAGCGTGAAGGCGGTATAGCCGCTGAGCACCGCCTCGCGCAACTCGTCGGCCAAGGCCCGCACCCAGCCCGCGGGCGTCTTGGCGCGGGTGTCCAGCACGCCGTGGGTAATGGATTTGGTGGCGACGAAGGCGTGCGGCGTTACGCCGCCGTACAGGTCGGCCGCGCGCGTGATGCCCAGCTTGGCGGCGCGCGCGACGCTGGTGATGGTGCGGTCCGGCACATAGTAGGGCGGCGGCTCGCCGCGATGGCGGCTGGGCCGGTAGCCGGCCACGTAGCGCCGGCCCAGCAGGGCCGCCAGCCGCAAGGCCAGCGCTTCCTGGGACGCGATTTCGTGCTCGGAGGCGCCCGCGCGCCTGGGATAGGCGGCGACAATTCCTGTAGTGCGTGGGGCAGGGTGACGGTTCATGGGGGGGCTCATAGCAAGCGTCGTGCCGGGCCGGCGGGAGGTGTCGGGGCGCGCGGGCGGCGCAGCCCGAGCCACAGTTCGATCAGCGGAAAGGCGGCCAGCGCCAGGCACAAGGGCGCAAGCGCGTAGAGCGCGCGGTAGGCCAGCGCCGCGCCCAGGACCTCCGCGGCCGGGATTTGCGGGGCCAGGGCGGCCACGAAGATGGCCTCGGTGGTGCCCAGCCCGCCCGGCACGCGGGTGATGACGGCGGCAAAGCTGGTGCACATCAGGATGCCCAGCACGGCGGGATAGCCGGCCTTGCCTTGCAGCAGCACATAAACGATGCCGCCCATGATGGCCCACGACATTGCGGCCAGCACGCTTTGCGCGATGGCCATGCGCGCGCCGGGCAGGGCCACGCGCTGGCCCATCCAGGTCCAGGTCCGCCGGCGGGATTTCGCGCAGACCGCGACATAGGCGGCCGCCAGCGCCAACAGCGCGATGCCCAGCAGGCGCAGCATGCCGGAGCCGATCTCCCAGCCCTCTGGCACCGGGACGGCGCCCCACGCGAACAGCGCGCCCGCAAGCCAGCCATAGCCGATCCAGTTGGTCGCGGCGGAAAACAGCGCCACCCGGGTCGCGACGGACTTGCGGCAGCCCAGGCGCGTGTAGAGGCGCAGGCGCGCGCCCAGGCCGCCCAGCAGCACGCCCAGGTTCAGGTTCAGGGCGTAGCTCACCATCGCCACGCCCAGCACCTTCAGCGCCGGCAGGCTGTGATGCGTATATCGCCTGGCCAGCAAGTCCAGGCAGCCATACGCCAGATAGCCCGCCAGCACCAGTCCCGCCGCCACCGCGATCGTGGTGTTCGGGATCTTGCGCATGGCGATCCACACCTGCGGCCAGTCCACGGCGCGCCCGAAGTAATAGAGCAGGCCGCCCACCACCAGCAGGACCAGCACGGGCAGCACGCGCTTGATCCGGGGCCAGCGGTGCCGCACCGCGCGCATCAGGGAAGAGCGGAAGACTCTCATGCCGTCTCCCTGTCGGTCGCGACCGTGATGGAGCGCAGGCGGGGCTTGTGGGCGGGAAGGCTGCCGGCCCAGGCCGGAAACCGCCGCAGGACGTGAAACACCACCACCCCGATCCACAGGCGCCGCAAGCGGCGCTTGGAATCCTTGGGAAGTTCGACCGGGCGGCAATCCTGTTCGATCAACCGGTCCAGGCTCGAACGCAGCGTGGCATTCAACGACGCGTCGCGGGCCACCACGTTGGCCTCCAGGTTCAGCGCCAGGCTCAGCGGGTCCAGATTGCTGGAGCCTATCGTCGACCAGTCCTCGTCCACGCAGGCCACCTTGCCATGCAGCGGCCGCTTGCAGTATTCGTAGATCTCCACCCCGGCGTCGATCAGGTAGTCATACAGCATCGTGGCGGCCAGCCGGGCCACCAGCACGTCGGGTTCGCCTTGCAGCAGCAGCCTGACGCGCACGCCGCGGCGGGCGGCGTTGGCCAGGTCGCGCAGCAGGTGATAGCCCGGAAAGAAGTAGGCGTTGGCGATCAGCACGTCCTGCCGGGCCGAGCGCACGCCGGCCCGGTAATAGCGTTCGATATCGGTCCGGTGGTTGACGTTGTCGCGCACCACCAGGCGGCCGCCGCCATCGCCCGCGGGCATTGTGTCCAGGCGCGCGGGCCGGCGGCCCGGGCGTCGCATCCGGCCCCCCGCGAGCGCGGCGCGGGCGAAGTCCGCGATGTCCGCGGCCAGCGGGCCGTCCAGTTGCACGGCATAGTCCTGCTTGGCCTCGGGGCCGAACTCGGGCAGATGGTCCGCCGAAAAATTGATGCCGCCGACAAAGGCGACTTGCCGGTCCACGGCCACGATCTTGCGGTGCATGCGGCGGAACACGTTCGTGCGCACGCCGAGAAATCGCGGCCGCGGGTCGAACACGTGAAAGCGGATGCCGCTTTCGGTCATGGCGCCCACGAAGGCGTCGCTGAGCTCGTCGGAGCCGTAGCCGTCCACCGTCAGGTCCACGCTGACGCCGCGCCGCGCCGCCGCGATCAGGACGCGCTGGATGTCCTGGCCGACGGCGTCGTCAAACAGGATGAAGGTCTCCACCAGCACTTCGCTGCGCGCCGCCTCGATGGCCTCGATCACGGCGGGGAAGTATTCGGTCCCGTTTTCAAGCAGGGTGTACCGGTTGTGTTCGCGCCAGCCCAGGTTCATAACGCAATCTCCGCGCAGATCGGCACATGGTCGGACAAGCGCGACCAGGCGCGCGAGGCCAGGGGCACCGGCTGCCAGTCGCGCACGCTGCGGACGTAGATGCGGTCCAGCCGCAGGATCGGCCAGCGGGCGGGGAATGTCTTGGCGGGACGGCCCAGGCGGGACGTATACACCTCGCGCGTCCCGCAGTCGCGCATCAGGTGGTCGGCGCGCAGGCGCCAGTCGTTGAAGTCGCCCGCGATCAGCAGGGGCTCGTTGGTCGGCACCCCATGCGCGACCAGCTCGCACAGGCGGCGCAGCTGCTGGCCGCGGTGATGCTCCAGCAGCCCCAGATGCACGCAGATCGCGTGGACCGGCATGCGCAGGGAGGGCGGGCGCAGCACGCAATGCAGCAGGCCGCGTCCCTCGTGGCCGTCCACGCTCACGTCATGGTTATGGTGCCGTTCGATCGGATAGCGCGACAGGATCGCGTTGCCGTGGTGGCCCTCGGGGTAGACGGCGTTGCGGCCGTAGGCGAAATCCGTCCACAGCGTGTCCGCCAGGAATTCGTACTGCGATTGCGAGGGCCATGATTCGTGGCGCTCGGCATGGACCTGGTGTTCTCCCAGCACCTCCTGCAGGAAAACCACGTCCGGGGCCGCTGTGCGCAGGGCTTCGCGCAATTCGTGCAGCATGAAGCGGCGGTTGAAACTGGTGAAGCCCTTGTGCGTATTCACGGTCAGCACCTTCAGCGTCGTGGCGTCGATGTAGTGCGAGGGGGGCATGAAAGCTCCGGTAAACATGGTCTGTCGGCCTACGCAAGCGCCGTTCCCGGGACGTAACGGAATGTCAGCCCCAGGGGCGCGCGGGACGAGGCAAGGCGAGGGGGACGCATGAGCAAATGAGAAATCGGCATTTCTCAAGCCCCAGGCGCCAAGCCTAAGATCCGCAGCTTCTCCATAGAAAGAACCAGAGTCCGAAGATGCGCACCAGCCGCCGCCAGTTCCTGTTGTCTTCCGGGGCGCTTGCCGCCTCGACGGCTTTCCCCACGTCGCTGTTCGCCCAGAGCGCCGCGCCCCGCCATGGCGGCGTGCTGAACGTGCACCTGGGTTCCGAGCAGCGCATCCTGAATCCGGCCTTGCGCGCGTCCACCGGCGTATACATCGTCACCAGCAAGATCATTGAATCCCTGGTGGACCTGGACGCCGCCGGCAAGCCGGTCGCGCAGCTGGCCACGTCCTGGACCGCCGATCCGGACGGCAAGACCATCACGTTCAAGCTGCGCGAGGGCGTTTCCTGGCACGACGGCAAGCCATTCACCTCGGCCGACGTGCAGTACAACGCGCTGGAGCTGTGGAAGAAGCACCTGAATTTCGGCACGGCCCTGCAGCTCTACCTGCAGGCCGTCGATACGCCCGACGCCCACACGGCGGTATTTCGCTACAGCCGGCCGATGCCGCTGGACCTGCTGCTGCGCGCGCTGGCCGACCTGGGCTACGTCGTGCCGCGCCATCTGTACGAGGGCACGGACGTGCTGGAGAACCCGGCCAACACCGCGCCCGTGGGCACGGGCCCGTTCAAGTTCGTCCAATACCAGCGCGGCCAGTTCATCATCGCCGAGCGCAATCCCGACTACTGGCGCCGCGGCGAGCCCTATCTGGACCGCGTGGTCTGGCGCATCGTCACCGACAAGTCGGCCGCCACCGCGGCGCTGGAAACGGGCCAGCTGCAGTTGAGCGCCTATTCGCAGCTCACCCTGGCCGACCTGGACCGCCTGAAGAAAAACCCGCAATTCGAGGTGCGCAGCAAGGGGCTGGAGGCCAACGTGTTCAACAACACGCTGGAATTCAACTTCCGCCGCAAGGAACTGGCCGACGTGCGGGTGCGCCGCGCCATCGTGCACGCCATCGACATCGAATTCTTCATCGAGAACTTCCTCTACGGACTGGGCAAGCCCGCGACCGGCCCCATTCCGTCCTCGTCCGAGACCTTCTTCCCGGCGGGCAGCAAGCCGCCGTATCCGTTTGACGCCAAGCGCGCCGAGGCGCTGCTGGACGAGGCCGGCTACAAGCGGGGCGCTGGCGGCGTGCGCTTCACGCTGAAGCTCGTTCCCATCCAGAACGGCGAGGACGTGCCGCTCCTGGCCACCTTCATCCAGCAATCGCTGGAGGCCGTGGGCATCAAGGTGGAGATCGTGCAGTACGACATCGCCGGCGCGCTGGCGTCCGTCTATAAAGAGCACAGCTTCGACATCGCCACCGGCTGGCACCAGTACCGCGGCGACCCGGCGGTGTCCACCACCGTCTGGTACCGCTCGGGCAGCCCGGCGGGCGCGCCCTGGACCAACCAGTACGGCTGGCAGTCGGACAAGGTGGACAAGCTGATCGACGACGCGGCCTCCGAGATCGATCCCGCGCGCCGCCGCGCGCTGTACGCGGACTGGGTAGCGGCCGTCAACGAGGAGCTGCCCATCTGGATGGCGACCGAAAGGCAGTTCTATTCCGTCGCCAGCCGCAAGCTGCAGAACGGCCACAACAATGCGCGGTGGCCGTCCAGCGACTGGCACGACGCCTGGCTGTCGGCCTAGGACGGCGGCATGCGTTTCCTGACCCTCGCGGCGCGGCGGCTGATGGCCGCGGCGCCCGCGCTGCTGATCATCCTGGCGGGCCTGTTCCTGCTGCTGCAATTGGCGCCGGGCGACACGGTGGACGCGCTGGTTGCGCAGATCGGCGGCGCCGATGCGGCCACCATCGCATCGCTGCGCGCCCATTACCAGCTGGACGAATCCACCAGTTCGCGCCTGGGCAGCTACCTGTGGCGGCTGGCGCACCTGGACCTGGGCTACTCCGCCATCTACGGCAAGCCCGTGGCGGCGGTGATCGCAGAACGCCTGCCGGCCACCTTGCTGCTGATGGGGTCGGCGCTGTCGTTCGCCTTCGCCGGCGGCATGGCGCTGGGCGTGATCGCCGCGCGCCGCGTCAACGGCTGGGCCGACGGGCTGATCTCTACCCTGGGCCTGGTGTTCTGCGCCACGCCCTCGTTCTGGTTCGGCCTGATGGGGATCTTCGTCTTCGCCGTGTGGCTGGACTGGGTGCCCGCCGGCGGCTTTGAAACCATCGCGTCCGGCTACACGGGCCTGGCGCGCATCCTCGACATCGCCTGGCACCTGATCCTGCCCACCGCCACGCTCGCGCTGATTTTCCTGGCCACCTACCTGCGCATCATGCGCGCATCGATGCTGGAGGTGGCCTCGCACGACTTCATCCGCACCGCGCGCGCCAAGGGCCTGCGCGAGACGGCGGTGGTTGCGCGCCATATCCTGCGCAACGCGCTGCTGCCCATGGTGACCCTGCTGGGCCTGCAGGCCGGCACGATGCTGGGCGGCTCGGTCGTGGTGGAAAGCGTCTTCGCCTTGCCGGGGCTGGGCCGGCTGGCCTATGAATCGGTGGTGCAGCGCGACCTGAACACCTTGCTGGGCATCGTGTTCGTGTCCGCGCTGCTGGTCATCGCCATCAATTTCGTGGTCGACCTGCTGTATGCGCGGCTCGACCCCCGCATCGCCCGGAGCTGAGCGCATGGAGACGATACGCCGCTACTTCCGCAGCCCGGTCGCCGTGCTGGGCCTGCTGCTGCTCGTGGCCGTGTGCGCGGCCGCGCTGGGCGCGGGCCTGTGGTATCCGAAGAACCCGCTCAGCCTGGCCGGCAGGCCGCTGCAATGGCCGGGCGACAACGCCCGCTTCCTGCTGGGCACGGACCAGGTCGGGCGCGACATCGCCGCGCAGGTCCTGCATGGCGCCCGCGTCACGCTGGCCATCGGCCTGGCGGCCACGCTGGTGTCGGTGCTGATCGGCGTCGCGCTGGGTTCGGTGGCGGGCTACTACGGCGGCCTGGCCGACGACCTGCTGATGCGCGTGACCGAAGCGTTCCAGATCCTGCCGAACTTCCTCTTGCTGCTGGTGCTGGTGGCGGTGTTCGGCTCCGACCTGCGCACGGTGGTGCTGGCGATCGGCCTGGTGTCCTGGCCGCCCGTCGCGCGGCTGACCCGTTCGGAGTTCCTCACGCTCAAGACCCGCGAGTTCGTCCAGGCCGGCAGGGCCCTGGGCATGGGCGACCTGCGCCTCATCTTTCGCGAGATCCTGCCCAACGCCTTGCCGCCCGTGATCGTCTACGCCAGCGTCATCATGGCCACGGCCATCCTGCTGGAAAGCGCGCTGGCCTTTCTGAACCTGTCGGACCCCAACGTGCCGTCCTGGGGCAATCTCATCGGCGGCGGCCGAGGGGTGATCCGGGTGCAATGGTACGTATCCGCCATTCCCGGCATTGCCATCCTGCTGACCGTCCTGGCGATTTCGCTGGTCGGGCAGGGGGTGAACGACGCACTCAACCCCAGGCTGAAACGCTCATGACCGAACTGCTCCGCATCGAAAACCTCACCGTGGACCTGCCGCCGGGCGCCGACCGGCCGCACGCGCTCAAGAACCTGTCGCTGTCCGTGAACCCGGGCGAGATCCTGTGCGTGGTGGGCGAAAGCGGCTCGGGCAAGTCGCTGACCGCCGGCGCGGTCCTGGGCCTGCTGCCGCAGGGCGTGCGCGCCAGCGCCGGACAGGTGCTGTGGGAAGGGCAGGATCTGCTCAAGCTCGCGCCCGACGCCTTGCGTCGCCTGCGCGGCCAGCGCATCGGCATGATTTTCCAGGAGCCGATGACGGCGCTGAACCCCTTGCGCACCATCGGCGACCAGATCGGCGAGGTATTCCGCACGCACACGCGCCTGTCCCGCGCCGACATCAGGAAGCGCACCCTGGGCCTGCTGGACTCGGTGCGCCTGCCCGACCCCGCGCAGGCGCTGGGCGCCTATCCGCACGAACTGTCCGGCGGACAGCGCCAGCGGGCCATGATCGCCATGGCGCTGGCGTTGGAGCCCGCGCTGCTGATCGCCGACGAGCCCACCACCGCGCTGGACGTCACGACCCAGGCGCAGATCCTGCACCTGATCCACGACCTGCAGCGACGCAAGGGCACGGCCGTGCTGTTCATCACCCACGACTTCGGCGTGGTGGCCGAGATCGCCGACCGCGTGGCCGTGATGCAGCGCGGCGAGCTTGTGGAGAGCGGCACGGCGGACCAGGTGCTGGAGCATCCGCGCCATCCGTATACGCGCGTGCTGATCGCCGCGGTGCCGCCGCTGGCGCCCGCGCCGGCGCGGGCCACGCTGAACCCGGACGCGCCGGCCATCCTGACCACGCAGGCCCTGTCCAAGACCTACCGCAAGCGCGGCTGGTTCGGACGGCCGGGCCGGGTCACCCATGCGGTCGACGGCGTGACGCTGACCCTGCAGGAAGGCGGCACACTGGGCATCGTGGGCGAAAGCGGCTCGGGAAAATCCACCTTGGCGCGCACCTTGCTGGGCCTGCTGACCCCCGACGGCGGCGCCATCACGCTGGCCGGCGAACCGCTGGCCTTCAAGGGCGCGGCCGCCCGGCGCGCCCACGCCAAGCGCGTGCAGATGGTGTTCCAGGACCCGTACGGCTCCTTGAATCCGCGCCAGCGCGTGGGCGAGATCGTGGCCCAGGGCCCGATCGTGCATGGCACGCCGCGGCGCGAGGCGCTGGCGCGCGCGCAGGAATTGTTTGAACTGGTCGGCCTGTCGCCCGACGCCGTGCGCCGCTATCCGCACGAATTCTCGGGCGGCCAGCGCCAGCGCGTGGGCCTGGCGCGGGCGCTGGCCATGCAGCCGCGGGTGCTGATCGCCGACGAGCCGGTGTCCGCGCTGGACGTCTCGGTGCAGGCGCAGGTGCTGGCGCTGCTGGCGCGGTTGCGCGAACAACTCGGCCTGTCCATCGTCTTCATCACGCACGACCTGCGGGTCGCGGCCCAGGTCTGCGACCACATCGCCGTCATGAAGGACGGGCGGGTCGTGGAAGAGGGCGTCTGCGCCGAGGTCTTCGGCAATCCCGTCCATCCCTATACCCAGGCATTGCTGGCCGCGGTTCCGGGCCGGCGCTGGGACCCGGCCGCCGTCGCCACCCGGCTGGCGGCCTGAGCCCCTTGTATTCCGATCCTGGCCTTCGTCAGCCCCCGACGCCTCAGAACCGGTAGTTGGCGCTCAGTTCCACGCGCCGGCCTTCGCCCAGCAGCCATTGCGTCTGGTTGTAGTAGGCGGTCTCGGCGTACTGCCGGTCGAACACGTTGAAGGCGCGCAGGGCCAGGCTCAGGTCGCGGCGCGCCTCCCATTGCAGGGCCAGGTTGGTGGTGGTGTAGCCCGCCATCTCGATCCGGTTGGCGGCGTCGGCGTAGCGCTTGCCCACATAGCGCACGCCCGCGCTGGCGGTCCACTGGGGCGCGAACTTCCAGCTCACCCAGGCATTGGCCACGCGTTCGGGCACGTCGGTGGGAACATTGCCGCTGCGCGACACGCTGGTCCCGTTGACCGATTCGCTGAAGTCGTCATAGCGGGCGCGCAGCGCCACCGCGTTCAGGTCCACGCGCCACGCCGGCGTCAGCTCGACGCTCAAGGTGGCCTCCACGCCGCGCGAGGACTGCTCGCCCACCTGGATGCGCAGCGCGGGATCGTTCGGGTCGCGTGTCACCAGGTTGTCTTTCCGGATGTGATAGGCCGCGAACGTCCACTGGCCCTTGTTGTCCCAGAACACCTGCTTCACGCCCACCTCGATCTGCTTGCCCTTGGAGAGCTCGAAGTTCTTGTTGGCCGGCGACAGCAGCAGCAGGCTGCCGATCGGATCGGCGGCCTGCGCGTACTGGCCATAGACGGACAGCGTGGGCAATACGTCGTAGACCGTGCCGACCCGCCAGCCCACGTTGTTGAACGTGGTCCGGTAGGCCGTCTGGTCGCTCACCAGGTCGCGCCGCTTCAGGTCGATGTGGTCGTAGCGCAGCCCGGCCAGCAGCGACCACCGGGGCGTCAGCATCAGGCGGTCTTCGGCGAAGAGCGCGTACTGGCTGGCGGTATTGCGGTAGCGCGGAGTGGTGCCGGCCACGTTGATGAAGCGTCCGTGGTCCGGGTCCCACGGGTCCACCAGCGAGGTCCCGGCGTAGGGCGAATTGTTGGTGTGCTTGAGCGAGGCCCGGTTCAGCTCAAAGCCCACCGCCACCTTGTTCGCCAGGCCCAGTAGATGGCCGTCGAAGGTGGCGTCGGTGATGGCGCCGGCCTGCTCCTGGTCGTGGCGGATGTCGGTATAGCCGCTGCGCTCGATCATCGAGGCGGAGGTCCAGGCGTAGTTCTCCGCGTTGCGGTAGTCGCGGTCGCTGCCAATGTAGTACACGCGGCTCCTGACCTGGGTGGAAGCGTTGGGCGACCACTCCGCCTTCAGTTCGCTGCGGCTGTCGCGGTAGATGATCTTGCTGTCGGCCACGTTGTAGTTCTGGTGGCGCAGGCCGTAGTCCATCGTCCCGTCCCTTAGCGGCGTGCCGAAGTAGCGCGTGGGCTCCTGCCAGGCCAAGGCCTGCGTCAGCGTGAAGTTCAGCTCGGGCGACACATCCAGCCGCAGCGCCGCGGTGATGGCGGCGTCGCGAGAATCGCCCAGGCTGATGCCCGAATCGGTGTGGTTGCCGCTGACGTCCAGCCGGTACGACCATTTTTCATCCAGCGCGCCGCCGCTGCCGAAGCCCAGCCGCTGCGTGTCGTGGGTGCCCACCGTGGCCTGGATCTCGTTTTCGATCGGCCCGCGCGTGGGCTTCTTGGGGATCACGTTGACCACGCCGCCGATGGCGCCTTCGCCATACAGCACCGAAGCGGGGCCGCGCAGCACTTCGATGCGGTCCACGGCCCACGGGTCATAGATGAAAGTCTGGCCGACGCCGCCGTACTGGCGCACGCCATCGTAGAGCTGCGCGATGGAATTGGAATCGGTGAAGCCGCGCGACGACAGCGACGACCCGCCGTTGCCCGGATGGCGCATGGCGCTGATGCCGGCGGCTTGCGTGATGGCGTCGGTAACGGTCACGGCGCCGCGCTCGCGCAGTTGCTCGTTGCTGATGATTTCGATGCTTGCAGGCGTCTCGAACGGGGTCAGGCCCAGCAAGGTGCCGGTGGCGGCGGTCTCCAGCAGCGTGAGGGGCGGGGCGTCGCCCGATACGGAGATGCTGGGCAGGGTGGCGACGGGCGCCGGTTGCGCATGCAGCGCGGGCGTGAAGGCGAGCGCGGTCCAGATGGCCGCGCGCCGCTTCAGGACGCGGCGCGTCCTGGCGGAAATGGAAGGCATGAGTACTCTCGGTAAGCTAAGAATTGCCGCGCGCAGGCGGCGCGATGTCTAGCGCAATACCGGAAGAGAGGGCGGGGCGCGGGCGCCTAATGGCGCGCCGGAAACGGAGCCGTCGGCCACGCGGGGCGGCGCCCGGGCGGCCAAGGGGTGCGCCATGATGGAGGCCGCCGCGGCGAGCAGCACAGGCGAAGGCGGCAGCGACACCGCGGCAAGCGCCGCGCCCATCGGGCAGCTTGCGGCCTGCGCCGCGTGGCGCTCGTCGGGCGCGCTGTCCGGCTTGGCGGGGCCCGCCACCCAGATCGGGCCGGCCGCCGAACAAAGCTGGATCAGCGTGCCGCTTTGCTGGGTCGCGGGCATGAAGCCCTGCGGCACCATCGCCTTCAACACGAACAAGGCCAGCACGAGCCAGAGGCTCGCGGCGTTGCAGGTCAAGGAAGAAGGGCGGCTGCGCATGATCGGCGCCCATTCTAAATCGTTTCCGCGCCAGCGTCCCGGGACGCCGCGCGAAAATCTATACCGTGCGCGCGGCCCAGAACGCGGTGCGCACGGCGGGCGAGGCGGCGATGCTCGCCGTCACGCGGTCCAGGTCCAGCTCGTCCACCGACGCTTCGCTCAAGGCCGCCTCGATCTCCACCTCGTTCTCGCCGAACTGGTCGATCTTCAGTTCCGACAGGGGCAGCTGCTCGGCGTCCAGCACGTCTTCCAGCACGTTCATGGCGGCCTGGCGCTGCTCCACATTCGCGATGACGTGTATCACCGTCGTGACCTCGGTGGTCTGGGCGTCGACCGGCTGGCGGTTGACGTAGCTGACCACCGGGCGCAGCAAGGTGTTGGCCGCCAGCACGAAGGCGGTCGCGGCGACGGCCTCCAGCATCAGCGATGCGCCCGCGCACGCGCCGATGGCGGCGGACCCCCACAGCGTGGCCGCCGTGTTCAGGCCGCGGATGCTGCCGCCTTCGCGCATGATGGCCCCGGCGCCCAGGAACCCGACGCCCGACACCACATAGGAAA
This sequence comes from Achromobacter sp. NPDC058515, assembly GCF_042721735.1. Lineage (NCBI taxonomy): Bacteria > Pseudomonadati > Pseudomonadota > Betaproteobacteria > Burkholderiales > Alcaligenaceae > Achromobacter > Achromobacter sp. NPDC058515. The sequence continues at coordinate 156,130 of NZ_JBHXNI010000002.1, read as the reverse complement.
TGACGCGCGCGCCGCCGTCCGCGCCGCCCACGCGGAACGCCATGTCCACGAAGATGGCCGCGCCCACCGCCACCAGCACATTGGTGCGCAGCCCGGCCGTGCGCTGCCGGAACTGGCGTTCAAAGCCCACGATGGCGCCCAGCACGAAAGCCGTCAGCAGGCTGACCAGCGTATTGGCCAGGGCAAGGGTTTGGATGTTCTCGAAGTTCTTCATGACTGCTCTCTCTTTACTGCATTGCGGGTAGCGCCGGCGTCAGGCCGGCAGCACGGCCAGGGCCGCGCCGTTGTCGTTTGCCCAATACACCCGCCGCACGTCCGGGCTCTGGCCCAGGCGCAGCGCGACGGCGCCGAGCCGCCCGCGCAGGTCCGGCGGGCAATGCAGCGTGACGACGGTGGACGCCAGCTCGCCGGATTCCGCGCGCGAGATGCGCACGGCCTGCACGCGCAGGCCCAGGTCCTGCAGCTCGTAGTAGAGCTGCTTGCGCATGGCGTTCAGCGTGCCGCTGACGCTGACGATGGTGAAGTGATAGAGAGGCGCGGCCGGCTTAGGCGCGGCCGGCTTAGGCGCGGCCGGAAAGATTTGCTTGATGTGCATGGTCGTCTCCTGGGGGAGTACGGTGGAAGGTCCACATGCATGCGCCGCCATGCCGGCCGGACACGGGCGCAAGAAGGCCCGCGCATCGCGCCGGTAAGCAGTAGGGGGAGAGGGCTGGCGGCCCGTGTCCCGACCGGAGTCGGGAACGGCGCCGGATAGCCGGGTCCTGGCTTTAGGCAGGACCGGCGCGGAAAACTACCGCGGATCCTGCGTCAAGCGGCGCTTGCAGTCGTGTTGCGACTACATCCGTCGTTGTCCACATTGATCTCTTGAAGTTTGAAAGTGCGGCGAGTATAGCGGCGGCCTAGGGTAAACACCAAGAAAAAATTCGCTTGGCCTTGGGCGGCGGACTCGCGTAATAGGTTCGCGGCAAGACGATGCCGGCGCCGATACGCAGGGAGCCAAGGGCGCGCCGTGTGCGGGTTCGTCCGGATCGCGCCAGAACCGGTTTCAGGTATTATTCAGTTTCCCGTAAGAAAGAGAGCACGGCGGGTGCTCCGACCCATTGCTGCCCCGGCAGCCGGACCCATCCGCCAACTATGACCGTAGACCCACCCCCTAGTAGCAGGGCGCCGCAACCTCGCCGGCGCCCGATGCCCCCTTCCAGTATTGCCGCGGCAAAGGCGCTCCGCCTGCCCGCCGTTTCCCTCAGCGCCATCGCGGCCACGCCGCGCCCGGGCTGCCGCGCTCCGCCGCCGGCCGCCAGGCTGACCCGCGCCCGTCCGCCACGCCCGGCCCGCGCGCCCGACGCATTCCCTTCTTTCCTGCGCCGCGCACCTGCGCGCCCGCTCACGTTTTCCGTGGAAACCTGATGATTTTCGATTGGATGTCCGACCCCACCGCCTGGCTCGGCCTGGCGACCCTGGTCGTGCTTGAGATTGTGCTGGGCATCGACAACCTGGTGTTCATCGCCATCCTGGCGGACAAGCTGCCGCCCGAACAGCGCAACCGCGCGCGCCTCATCGGCCTGACGCTGGCGCTGGTCATGCGCCTGGGCCTGCTGGCCAGCATCGCGTGGGTGGTGACGCTGACGGCGCCGCTCTTTACCGTGCTGGGCGCGGAGATTTCAGGCCGCGACCTGATCCTGATCCTGGGCGGCATGTTCCTGCTCTTCAAGGGCACGATGGAGCTGCACGAACGCGTGGAGGGCAGCGCCAGCCAGGAGTCCGGCCAGAAGCCGCAGCATGCCGTGTTCTGGCAGGTGATCCTGCAGATCGTGGTGCTGGACGCGGTGTTCTCGCTGGACTCGGTCATCACCGCCGTGGGCATGGTGCAGGACCTGAGCATCATGATGATCGCCGTGGTCCTGGCGATGGCCGTCATGATGCTGGCCAGCCGCCCGCTGATGGCCTTCGTGGGCCGCCACCCCACGGTCGTGATCCTGTGCCTGGGCTTGCTGTTGATGATCGGTTTCAGCCTGGTGGCCGAAGGCCTGGGGTTCCATGTGCCCAAGGGCTACCTGTATGCCGCCATCGGCTTCTCGATCCTGATCGAACTGTGCAACCAGCTTGCCCGCCGCAACCGCGCCCGCGGCACCCATGCGCTGGGCCGCCGCCAGCGCACCGCGCAGGCGGTGTTGCGGCTGCTGCGCGGTGGCCGCGCCGGCCAGGCCGGGCCGCAAGTGGATGAAGTGGTGGCCCTGGTGGACGGCGTGGGCGACGGACCCGCCTTCGCGCCCGAGGAAAGCTCGATGATCGAGCGCGTGCTGTCGATCGGCATGCGCGACGTCCGGTCCATCATGGTGCCGCGCGGCGGCATGATCTGGCTGGACGTGGCCGACACGCCCGACGCCATCGTCCGCAAGTTCTCCAGCGGCCACTCGCGCCTGCCGCTGTGCGCGGGCGACGCGGCCAACGTGCTGGGCGTGCTGCACTTCAAGGACGTGCTGCCCCTGCTGCAAAACCCCGGCCCCATCGACCTGGTGGAACTGGCGCGCGAGCCGCGCTACGTCATGGAGACCACGCCGGTGCTGAAGGTGCTGGACGAGCTGCGCGCCTCGCGCGACCACATGCTGATCGTCGTGGACGAGCATGGCGTCTGCGAAGGCCTGGTCACGCCCATGGATGTACTGACGGCGGTGGCCGGCGATCTGCCCGAACACAGCGAAGACCAGCCCGAGGCCTTGCAGCTGTCGGACGGTTCCTGGTTGCTGGAGGGGCGCCTGTCCGTGGACGAGGCGGCGCGCCTGCTGGAGGCGCCGGCCCTGGCGGACGACTATCCGGACGCGACGCTGGCCGGGTGCCTGCTGCGCGCCGGCGGCCGGATTCCGGACGCGGGCGACACGGTCCTGCTGCGCGACTGGGGTTTTGAAGTGACCCGGCGCGACGGCCTGCGCATCGATCAGGTGCATGCGCGCCCGATCCGGCAGGAGGCCGTGCAGTCCGGCTAATTCGGGATAGGCACATTATTCGCAGCGGGAATACCCATTCGGTATTCCCGCTGTTTTTTTGCAACACGAGAACCGGAAAATCGGACCCGCCACAGAGGGAACAACGCGCGAATATTCATCGCGACGCGATGCTTTGGCAAAACAGCACCTGTGTGCGAAGATTGCAGCAGATATTCCTTTATTGCTTACCGCATTAATAATTACGAATAGATACTCGGCACGACGGCAGGTCTTTGCATTTTGTTATTCCTTGTTGGAGTGCAACGCATGGGCGGTACGAAGTCAGCGAGAAAGCGTAACGGCAGGAAATGGATCGCGGCGCGGCTGGTAGTTGGGGCGCCGCTGTGTTTATCGGCGGGCGTTCAAGCGCAATCGGCGGACGACGCCAACAAAAGCAATAACCCGCTGAATCTGGCGGCCTCATTGAATTTCCAGAATTACTACACGCCGAAGCTGTTCGGCAGCAACGCGCATACCAACGATTTTCTGATTCGCCCGACGATTCCCATCGCGCCTGGCGACCTCGTGGGCGTGCCGCAGATACTCCGCGTGACCGCGCCCATCAGCACCCGGCCGCAGGCCGACGGCGGCTACAAGACCGGCCTGGGCGACATCAACGTGTTCGACATATTTTTGTTGAAGCAGGGCGCGGTGGATGTGGGCGTGGGGCCGATGCTGACCATGCCCACCGCCACCAGCAGCGAACTGGGCGCCGGGAAATGGTCCGCCGGCCTGGCCGGCGTGGCGGTGCACAGCAGCAAGGAAGGCCTCCTGGGCGCGCTGGTCGAGTGGCAGCATTCCTTTGCGGGGCAGAGCCAGCGCGACACCGTGCACACCGCCACGCTGCAGCCTTTCCTGATCCGCAACCTGCCGTAGGGCTGGTACCTGCGCTCCACCGGCACCTGGACTTTCGACCTGCAGCGCAGCAACTACTACATACCCGTCGGCCTGGGCGCGGGCAAGGCGTGGCGCGTAGGCAAGAACATCTTCAACGCGTTCGCCGAGCCGCAATGGACGGTGGCGCACAAGGGCGAAGGCCTGCCGCAATTCACGCTGTTCGCCGGATTGAACATCACGTTCGGCCATTGACCGCACTGGCGCCATTAGGGTTTGAGGGAAGCAATGATGTCGATAGGCTCGCGCCGCGATTCCAGGCGCAACACATTTGTTCCATGGCTGGCCGCGGCGCTGCTGGCGGCGCCCGGCGCTGCCTGGGCCACCGAAGGAGCGCTGGGCCGCCAGATCACCGGCACCAATGTGCAGCCCAACGCGGGCATTGTTTCGCCGGAGCCCATCTGGGCGGTCAACTTTGCGCAGATCTATCTGGACGGCAACATCGGCGGCAGCCGCGAGGTCCCCGTCGGCGGCCGGACTTCGCTGGGGCTGGACGGCAAAGTGGCGTTCACGCTGGCCACGGTGCTCAAGACCTGGGACACCGGAACAGGGCGCTGGAACTTCGCGTCCAGCTTCACCTTGCCCTACGTGTGGACGAAAGTGAACTCCACGGTGACCGGGCCGGGCGGACGGCAGGCGGGCGAAAGCGACACCGCGTCCAACCTGTTCGACATCTATTTCTCGCCCATCATCGCCGGCTACCATTTTTCCGAAACCTCGCACATGGCGCTCAGCCTGAATATCTGGGCCCCTACCGGCAAGTACAACGCCAATGACATGGCGAACCCCAGCCTGAACAACTGGACCTTCATTCCGCAGGCGGCCTACACCAAGATCTTCCCGGACGCGGGCTTTCAGCTCGACACCGTGGCAGGCGTGCAGTTCTACACGCGCAACAACGCCACCGATTACCGCAACGCGCCCATCTTCAGCATGGACGTGATGGGGCGCAAGACCTTCGGCAACGGTGTCGCCGCGGGCCTGATCCTGGGCACCATCCAGCAGCTGGGCGACGACAAGGGGCCCACGGCCGACCGGCTCAACGGCTTCAAGGGGCGGGACTGGGCGCTGGGTCCGATCGTGACCTACGACAGGAAGCTGGCGAACGAACGTTCGCTTTCGCTGAGCCTGCGCTGGGTGCCCACGATCAGCAGCACCAACAGGCTGGACAGCAACAGCACGTTCATGGGCACCGCGACGCTGGTGTTCTGAGCGGGATTGACACACGGGCTGTCCGCGCGCCGCGCCGGACAGCGGTCTGTTCGATTTTCTTGATATCGGGTGACTGATATGGCGAAGCAAGCACAATCCAAGGCGCGCCTGGTCGGCGCATTGCTGTTGGGCGGGGTGGCGCTCGGCGTGGCCGCCAGCGCGGCCTACCTGGTTCTGGGCGAGGACGCCGGACCGCAACCGGTGAAGGTGGTGCTGGGCGACGGCAAGAGCGGGCCGCCCGGCATGGCCTGGGTGCCGGGACGCGAGTTCCTCATGGGCAGCAGCCACAAGCTGGCGCAGCCCAATGAGATGCCGGCGCACAAGGTATCGGTCAGCGGTTTCTGGATGGACGTGAACGACGTGACGAACGCGCAGTTCCGCCGCTTCGTCGAGGCGACGAGCTACGTCACCACCGCCGAACAGAAGCCCAGGTGGGAAGACCTGAAGGTGCAGCTGCCGCCCGGCACGCCGCGCCCGGACGACGGCCTGCTGGTGCCGGGCGCCATGGTGTTCGTCGGCACCGCCTCCGAAGTCTCGCTGCGGGACTACTCGCGCTGGTGGCGCTACGTGGCCGGCGCGAACTGGCGCCATCCGCAAGGCCCGGGCAGCTCCATCGCGGGCAAGGACGACCATCCCGTCGTGCAGGTCTCGTACGAGGACGCGAAGGCCTACGCCAAATGGGCCGGCAAGCGCCTGCCCACCGAAACCGAATGGGAGATGGCGGCGCGCGGCGGCCTGGAGCAGGCCACCTATACCTGGGGCGAGGAACTGCAGCCCCAGGGCAAGGCCATGGCCAACATCTGGGATACCCAGCAGAAGCAGCCTTTCCCGGTCGTGAAGGACGAAAAGGTGCAGGTCGGCACGCTGCCGGTAGGCAGCTTCCCGCCGAACGGCTATGGGCTGTACGACATGGCGGGCAACGTATGGCAATGGACGTCGGACTGGTACCGCGCCGACGCCTTCAAGATCCAGGCCCAGTACCGCCGCCCGCCGGCGGACCCCGCGGGGCCGGCCGACAGCTTCGATCCCGACGACGGCATCGTGCCGGTCGGCGCGCCCAAGCGCGTGACCCGCGGCGGTTCGTTCCTGTGCAGCGACACCTATTGCATCAGCTACCGCACCAGCGCCCGGCGCGGCACGGACCCCATGAACGGCATGTCGCATCTGGGCTTTCGCACGGTAATGACGAGCCAGCAATGGAAGCTTGCCCAGACCAGCAAGAGTGGCGTCGCCAGCCGCTGACGCACACCGGCGGACGGAAGCCTCCGTCCGCGGCACAGGAGAGGAAATGCCGATGGTCAACCGCGACAGCATCCTGGAGTTGGAACGCGCCATGGCGCAAACCGTGCTCGGCCAGGATGGGGTGATACGCGAGGTGCTGCTGGGCTTGCTGGCAGACGGCCACGTCCTGCTGGAAAGCCTGCCCGGCCTGGCCAAGACGCGCACCGTCAAGGCCCTGGCCGCGCATCTGGCGGCCGACATGAGCCGCATCCAGTTCACGCCCGACCTGCTGCCGTCGGACATCACCGGCGCAGAGGTGCTGCAGCAGGATGCGCAGGGCAACAGCCGCATCCAGTTCCAGCAAGGGCCGCTGTTCGGCAACCTGATCCTGGCCGACGAGATCAACCGCGCCCCGGCCAAGGTGCAGGCCGCGCTGCTGGAGGCCATGGAGGAACGCCAGATCACGGTGGCGGGAACCACCCACCGCATGCCCGGGCTCTTCATGGTGCTGGCCACCCAGAACCCCATCGAACAGGAAGGCACTTATCCCTTGCCCGAGGCGCAGATGGACCGCTTCCTGATGAAGATCGTGCTGGACTATCCGGACGCCGACAGCGAAGCGCGCATGCTGGCGCTGGTGCGCGGCGAGTCGCGGCAGGACGCCGCGCCCGCCGAGGTCCGCCTGACGCAGGAGGCCCTGTTTGCCTGCCGGGATGAGATCAATCGCGTGCATGTGTCGGAGGCGCTGGACCGCTATCTGGTCGACCTGGTCAACGCCACCCGCCATCCCGCCGCCTACGACGCCGATCTGGCGCGCTGGATCCAGGTCGGCGCGAGCCCGCGCGGCGCCATCGCGCTGGACAAGGTGGCGCGCGCCCGCGCCTGGCTGGCGGGGCAGGACTACGCCTCGCCCGACGACGTGCGCATCGCCGCCAAGCCCGTGCTGCGGCACCGCCTGCACTTGAGCTATGACGCGGTCGCCGACGGCATCCAGCCCGACCAGGTCATCGACAAGCTGCTGGACGCCGTCGCCGTCCCCGTCTGAGACCGCCATGCCAGCCGCCACCCTTGCTCCCGACGTCCATGTCCGCATCGCTGACCTGATGGCGCTTGAGCCGGCGGCGCGCGGCCTGCGGTTCTCCAGCCGGCAGCCGGTCAACAGCATCCTGGCCGGCCAGCACGGCTCGCGCCTGCGCGGACGCGGGCTGGACTTCGAGGAGCTGCGCCGCTACCTGCCCGGCGACGACTTGCGGCAGCTGGACTGGCGCGCCTCGCAGCGGCTGGGCAAGCCCTATGTCCGCACCTACAGCGAAGAGCGCGACCGTCCGGTGCTGGTGGTGGTGGACCAGCGCATGGGCATGTACTTCGGCTCGGTGCGCAGCTTCAAGTCGGTGGTGGCGGCGCGGGTGGCCGCCATGTCCGCCTGGATGGCGTTCCTGGCGGGCGACCGGGTCGGCGGGCTGGTGTTCAGCGACGCCGGCATCGACAGCGTGCGCCCCTTGCGCAGCCGCGAACGCATCCAGGCGCTGTTCGCCGCCATTGCGCGGCGCAGCCAGTCCATGAGCGCGGACCAGCCCGACGTGGACGCCTCGGAGCGCCTGAACGAAGCGCTGGAGGGCGCGCTTGCGCACGCGCCGCACGATTGCCTGATCTGCCTGATCAGCGATTTCGCGGGCGCGGACGACCAGACCCTGCGCCTCCTGCGCACGGTGGCCGCGCACAACGACGTAATCGCCACGCTGGTGTACGACCCCCTGGCGCTGCGCTTGCCGCTGCATGGCCGGCTGGTCGTGACGCAGGGCGAGCTGCAGGTGGAACTGGCGGCGGACCGGCAGCAGGTGCGCCAGCCGCTGGCGGATTTTTTTGCCGGGCGCCTGCATGACGTGGCCCAGATGCTGCGCCGCAGCCGCGTGCCGCTCCTGTCCATCGACACGGCGGACGACACCGTGGCGCAGCTGCGCCGCGAACTGGGGCGCCAGTCGGCGATGCCTGGGGCAGGGAGCCGCCGATGAGCGCGGACGCCTTGCCCTCCGTGGACCAGCTTCGACAACTGCCGCTGCCCGAGCCGGTGAGCTATTGGCCCCAGACCTGGGGCTGGCTGGTTCTGCTTGCGCTGGCGGCCGCGGTGGCGGGCTGGACCGCGTGGCGCCTCGTGCGCCGCCACCGGCGCAACCGCTACCGCCGCGAAGCACTGCGCCGCCTGGAGGCCATGCGCCTGGCCGCGCAATCCGACCCGCTGGCCGCGCGGGACCTGCCCGGCCTGCTCAAGCGCGTCGGCCTGTCGGCCGTGGACGAAACGGCGCGGGCGGAGGTGGGCGCGCTGGCCGGTCCGCAATGGGCGGCCTGGATGGCGCGCACCGGCGGCGATTTTCCCGCCGACGCCGACGCCATGCTGCGGGCGCTGGCCTATGCGCCGCCGGAAGCGGTCCGGGCCATCGCGCCCGCGCGCCTGCAGCAGCTCTTCGCCGCAAGCCGGCAGTGGATGGAGCGGCATCATGTGGCGGCTTGAATATCCGTGGCTGCTCGCGCTGCTGCCGCTGGGGTGGCTGGCCTACCGCTATCTGCCGCCCTATGTGCAGCGCCGCGGCGCGTTGCGCATTCCCTTCTTCGAGTCGGTGGCGCGCAGCGCGGGGCAGTCGCCGCAGCGCCCCGGCGTGCGCCGCGACCGCTGGCAGACGGCGCTGAACGCGCTGGCGTGGGCGCTGCTGGTGGTGGCGCTGGCCCGGCCGGAGCGCGTCGAGCCGCCGCTTGAACACCGCCAGCCCGTGCGCGACCTGCTGCTGGCGCTGGACATCTCCCAATCCATGGAGACCGAGGACTTCGTCGACCCCGCGGGCAAGCGCGAGGACCGGCTCACGGGTGTGAAGTCCGTGGTGTCGGACTTCATCGCCCGCCGCAAGGACGATCGCCTGGGCCTGATCGTGTTCGGAACGGCCGCCTATCCGCAGGCGCCGCTGACGCAGGACCACGCGGCCCTGAACCTGCTGCTGGGCCAGGTAAGCACCCGCATGGCCGGCCCCAACACGGCCATCGGCGATGCCATCGGAGTGGCGATCAAGCAGTTCGAGCACGCGGCCGAGCGCGACAAGGTCCTGATCCTGCTGACGGACGGCAACGACACCGGCAGCGCCGTTCCGCCGGATCGCGCCGCGGAGATGGCCGCCGCGCGCCACATCGTCGTCCACACCATAGGCATCGGCGACCCCCAGGCGCAAGGCGAAGAGAAGGTCGACTTCGATGCGCTGCGCCGGATCGCCGGCAAGACCGGCGGACGTTTTTTCTCCGCGCAGGACCAGGCGTCGCTGCGGCAGGTGTACGCCACGCTGGACCAGATCACCCCCCACGAGGTGCGGGAGCTGCGGCACCAGCCCAGGCAGGATTTTTTCTGGGTGCCGCTGGGCGCGGCGGTGGCGCTGTCGGCGGCCTGGCATTTGGCCGCGGCCCTGCGCGGGCGGTGGAGCGGCGGCCGGAACACACCGGAGAGCCCGATGGCGGCGGACCCGAAGGAGGGCGCATGGAAGTCGACCTGAGCGCCTTTCATTTCCTGCGCCCGTGGTGGCTGCTGGCGATTCCGCTGGCCGCGCTGCTGCTATGGCTGCGCCGGGCCGAAGGCGGCCGGCTGGGCTGGCGCAGCAGCATCGCGCCGGCGCTGCTGCCGTACCTGATCGTGGATGCGCAGGGCAGCCGGGGCCCGCGTCCCGTCCATGCCCTGGCGGCCTTGCTGGCCGTGGGCGGCATCGCGGCGGCGGGGCCGACCTGGCAGCAGGATCGTCCGGCCTTCCTGGACAACCAGGCTCCGCTGATCGTAGCCGTGGACCTGTCGCCGTCGATGGACGCCACGGACATCCCGCCCAGCCGCCTGGGCGCCGTCAAGCACAAGCTGCACGACCTGCTGGCGCGGCGCGCCGGGGCCAAGACCGGCCTGATCGCCTACGCGGGTTCGGCGCATCTGGTGCTGCCGCCCACGGACGATCCCGCCTTGCTGGACATGTTCATCCAGGCGCTGTCCACGGATCTGATTCCCACCCCGGGCAAGGACGCCGCGGGCGCCATCGCGCTGGCCGCGCCGCTGCTGCGGGACGGCCAGGCCGGCGGCACTTTGCTGCTGGCGACGGACGGCGCCGATGCGCGCCAGCTCCCAGAGATCGAGCAATTGGCCAAGGGCAATGCGTTCCAGATCCTGGTGTGGGCGGCGGGCGCCGCCGACGGCGGGGTCTTGCGCGACGCCCGCGGCCAGCCGAGAGTGGACGCGCAGGGCAAGCCGCTGCTGGGCGCCTTCGACGCCCAGGGCTTGAAGCAGCTGGCCCAGGCCGCGCGCGCGCCGCTCGGCAGCCTGAGCCTGAACGAGGACGACCTGGATTGGATCACCCTGCATGCGCAGCGCCATTTCCGCGAGGTGCAGGACAAGGACCAGCCCTTGAACTGGAAGGACGCCGGCTACTGGCTGTGCTGGCCGCTGGCCCTACTGGCGCTGCTGGGCCTGCGGCGCGGCTGGAACGTGAACTGGACGGCCGGCTTGCTGCTGGCCTGGGGCGCGGGCGTCTATCCGCCCACGGCGAACGCCGGCCCGCTGGCCGATGCCTTCTTCACCCCGGACCAGCAAGGCCGCTGGGCCTATGAGCACAAGCGCTTTGCGGATGCGGCGGCGCGCTTCCAGGATCCGTACTGGAAGGGGCGCGCCGCGTACGACGCGGGCGATTACCAGGCCGCGCTGGGCGCCTTCGCCAGATTGGATACCCCCGAGGGCTACTTCTACCTGGGCAACACGCAGGCCCGGCTGCGGAGGTACGACGCGTCCCTTGCCGCCTATGACCAGGCCCTGCGCCTGCGCGCCGACTTTCCCGAAGCGCGGTTCAACCGGGACCTGGTGGCCAGGCTGCAGGCCGCGATCGAAAGCGAGCAAGAGGACGACGACCAGCAACAGCCCGACGACGTCAGCTTCGACAACAAGAAGGGTGCAGGGAAGATGATGCAGGCGCCGGTCGCCCAGGCCGCGTCCGACGACGTGTGGCTGCGCAACCTGAGCCTGTCGCCAGGCGGCTTCCTGAAGCAGAAATTCGCCATCGAGGACGCGAGGAAAACGGCCGCGCCCGCGGCGGGAGCGCGCCCATGAATAGGCTGTCAATCGCGCTGCGCTGGGTGTTGCTGCTGCTGTCCTTGTCCGCCGCGCCGGCCGCTGCGCAAGGCGCCGATCCGGGCCCCCAACTGAGGGTCGAGGCGCGCATGGCGTCCCCCGGCGACCTGATGGTGGGCGCCACAGGCGCCTTGCAGGTCGACGTGCTGACCTCCACATGGTTCACCCAGCCGCCGGAACTGCCCGCCCTGGATATACCCGGCGCGCTCGTCTCCGGTCCTTCCGGCCAGGCCACGATCATCCGCGCGACGATAGACGGCGTGGCGTACAACGGCCTGCGGTTTGCGTATCTGGTGAGTCCGGCGGCGGCGGGCGCCTTGCGCATTCCCGCCATCAGGGTCAGCGCCCAGGTCGGGCAGTCCGCATCGCCGCTCGCCGCGCAAACGCAGCCGCTGGAGGTCCGCGCCGCCGGGCCGCCGGGCGCGACGACCGGCCGCGTGCTGGCCGCGGCCTCGGTCGAGGCCACCCAGGAAGTGCAGTATTCCGCCCGGCCGCCCGCCGTCGGCGACCATGTCAGCCGCGTCATCACGCAGCAGGCCCAGGGCGCGCAAGCCATGCTGATCCCGCCGCCCGCAACGCCCGCCGTGCCGGGCTTGAAGCGGTATCCGTCCGAACCCGTGCTGACGCAGCTGTCCGACAGCCGCGGCGGCTTCCTGGGCGGGCAGCGAGTGGACCGCATCGACTACGTGGTGGAACGCGCGGGCGCCTACGAACTGCCCGCGGTGGATATCCGCTGGTGGAACGTCGCGACGAACCAGGAAGAACATCTGGTCCTTCCGGCGCAGCGCTTCGAGGCCCGGGCCGGCGCCGCCTACCAAGCGCCGTTCTCGGTGGAGCAGGACCTTCGCGACATGGGCCGCCAGGTGCAGGTGCGCATTCCGGGAGGCTGGCTGACGCTGGCCGCCGTGGCGACCGTGGCGGCGCTGGTCGCCTGGCTGGGCGCGCCATGGTGGCGCCGGGCGCGGGCCTGGCTGCTGGCGCGCCTGGCCGCGCGCCACAGCCGCTGGCTGGCTTCGGAGCGCCACGCCGCGCTGGCGCTGCGCCGGGAGCTGGCCCGCCCGGACAATCGCCTGGACGCCCTGTACCTGTGGCTGCGCCGCAGCCGCCGCGCCGTGTCGCTGGCGCAGGCAACAGCTGGCTTGAGCCCCGCCTTGCGGCAGGCGGGCGCGGATGCGCTGCGCGATTGCTACGGGCCCCAAGCCGATGCGCCGCGGGGGTTCCGCGGCTTGCGGCAGGCTGTTCCGCAATGGCGGCGCGCGTTCCTTCAAGCCGCCGCGCCGGTCCGCGCGTACCGCCTGCTTCCTTTGAATCCCCCCGCGCCGGACGGCGGCGGCCATTCCGCGCCTACAGGAGATCGGCAATGAACGTGTCATTCCACCATGTGCAGCTATTGCGTGCCCGGCGCTGGCTCGCCTTCCTGATCCTCCTGATGCTGGCCAGCGTGGCGGGCGCGCAGACGCCGCTGCCGTCCTGGAACGAGGGGCCGTCGCGTCAAGCCATCCTGGAGTTTGTCGAGGCGGTCACGAAAGAGGGCGGTCCGGACTATGTCGCGCCCGCGGACCGCATTGCCGTGTTCGACAACGACGGCACGCTGTGGAGCGAACAGCCGCTGTACTTCCAGCTGATCTTCGCGCTGGACCAGGTGAAGGCGATGGTGCCCCAGCACCCGGAATGGGCAGAGGAGCAGCCCTACAAGGCCGCCATCGAGGGCGACCGCCAGGCGCTGGCGGCGGCCGGCACCGAAGGCCTCTTGAAGATCGTGGGAGTCACGCACACCAACATGACCACCCAGGCCTTCACGGACGAGGTCAGGCAGTGGGTCAAGACCGCCACGCACCCCCGCTTCAAGCAGCTCTACACCAGCCTGATCTACGCGCCCATGCGCGAACTGCTGGACTACCTGCGCGGCAACGGCTTCAAAACCTACATCGTGTCGGGCGGCGAAGTGGAGTTCATGCGCGCCTGGGCGCAGGACGCCTACGGCATTCCGCCCGAGCAGGTCATCGGCACCACCTTCGTCACGGAATTCAAAATGCAGGACGGCAAGCCGGTGCTGATGCGCACGCCCAAGCTGGACTACAACGACGACGGCCCGGGCAAGCCGGTGTCCATCAACAAGTTCATCGGCCGCCAGCCCATCTTCGCCTTCGGCAACTCGGACGGCGACCTGCAGATGCTGCAGTGGACGGCGGCGGGCAGCGGCAAGCGCTTTGCCGGCCTGGTCCATCACACGGACGCCAAGCGCGAATGGGCCTACGACCGCGAGTCCAAGATCGGGCGCCTGGACAAGGCCTTGGACGAGGCAACGCAAAAGGGTTGGGTAATCGTGGATATGGCAAAGGAGTGGAAACGGGTTTTCGCATTTGAAACTCAGTAGGAACAAGCAGTGGTTCGTTTACGTGAACGGGTTTTGTCCGCGAGGGCAAGGAGATGAAGCGATGAACGCAAGAAAACTGTTGAGCGCGGCGCTTTTCGCCGTGACGGGCCTGGCGGCCCTGGGAAGCGCGCACGCGCAGACCCAGGCCCCGCCGCCCAAGCAGGGCCAGGCCGAGGCTTCCGGCAAGAAGCCCAACATCCTGGTGATCTTTGGCGACGATATCGGGCAGACCAATATCAGCGCCTATGGCCTGGGGGTGGTGGGCTACCGCACGCCCAACATCGACCGGATCGCCAAGGAAGGCGCCATCTTCACGGACTACTACGGCGAGAACAGCTGCACGGCCGGACGGTCCTCGTTCATTACCGGCCAATCGCCGCGGCGCACCGGCCTGTCCAAGGTCGGCGCGCCGGGCGCCGAAGTCGGCCTGCAAAAGGGCGACATCACGATCGCGGAGGCGCTCAAGGCCCAGGGCTACAACACGGCCCAGTTCGGCAAGAACCACCTGGGCGACAAGGACGAGTACCTGCCCACCCGCCACGGCTTTGACGAGTTCTTCGGCAATCTGTATCACCTGAACGCCGAGGAAGAGCCGGAACGTCCTTACTGGCCCAAGGACCCCAACGACCCTTACGTGAAGAACTTCTCGCCGCGCGGGGTGGTCAAGGCGTCGGCGGACGGCAAGGTCGAGGACACCGGCGCGCTCACGAAAAAGCGCATGGAAACCATCGACGACGAGACGGTGGGCGCGGCGGTCGACTACATCGACAAGCACGGCAAGGGCGACAAGCCGTTCTTCGTGTGGATGAACACCACGCGCATGCACGTCTACACCCACATCCGGCCGGAGAACAAGGGCAAGAGCGGCATGCCCGGCAACGACTACGCCGACGGCATGCTGGAGCACGACGAGGATGTCGGCAAGCTCCTGAAGAAGCTGGACGACATGGGCATCGCCGACAACACCATCGTGGTGTACACGACAGACAACGGCCCCAACCAGTGGAGCTGGCCGGATGCCGCCACCACGCCGTTCCGCAGCGAGAAGGACTCGAACTGGGAAGGCGCGTTCCGCGTGCCGGCGATGGTCCGATGGCCAGGCAAGATACCCGAAGGCCAGATCAAGACCGGCATCGTCTCGGGCATGGATTGGTTTCCGACCCTGCTGGCGGCCGCGGGCGATACGTCCGTTAAAGACCGTCTGCTCAAGGGATGGACGCCTCCGAACAATCCCACCAACTTCAAGGTCCACCTCGACGGCTATAACCAGCTTGATTATCTGACCGCCAAGTCGGACAAGAGCGCACGCGACGACTTCTATTACTTCAATGACGACGGCTCGCTGGTCGGCATGCGCTTCGGCGACTGGAAGGCGGTGTTTTGCGAGCAGCGTGCGCCGGGCAACCTCAATATCTGGCAAGAGCCTTTTGTCTGCTTGCGGCTTCCGAAGATCTTCAATCTGCGCATGGATCCCTACGAGCGCGCCGACATCACCTCCGATCAATACAACGATTGGCTGGGGAAGAACGCGTATCTGACGGGTATTGCGACGATGAAGGCCTCGGAGTTCCTGCAAACCTTCGTGGCATATCCCCCGAGTCAGCGGCCTGCCAGTTTCAGTGTGGATCAGGTGCAAAGGGAGGTGGATAAGTCCATCGAGAAGCACTTCGAAGAGATGGAAAAGCAGAAAGCGAAGTAACGAGTGATCCCGGCGCCGGCAGGGCGCCAGGAAAAACCGGGCGGCGCGCGTCGCGCCGCCCGGCAACACGCTAGAGGAACGGCGTAATGGGCATGGAGGCAGGTGAGGTGGCGGCAATGAAAGGCCTGGACGCGCAAGCGGCGCGGGACGGCGCGGGAACCTTGACGACGTCGCGGCCGGCGGCCTTGCTGTTCCTGTCGGGCGCGGCGGCGCTGGTCTTCCAGGTGTTGTGGATCAAGCAGTTGTCGCTGGTGGTCGGCGTGGAGGTCAGCGCGATCGCCGGCGCGGTCAGCGCGTTCTTCCTGGGCCTGGCGCTGGGCGGCTGGGTGCTGGGCCGGCGGGCGGACCGCCTGCGGCGGCCGCTGCGGTTTTATGCCTTGCTGGAAGCCGCGGTCGCGGTGTCCTGCGTGGCCGTGACCTGGGCGCTGGCGCACAGCGCGGCCCCTTTCGTCGCGGTCGAGGCGCGCAGCGGCGCGGCCGCCTGGCTGCTGGTCGGCCTGGTCGTGGCCCTTCCTTCCTTTCTGATGGGCGGCACCTTGCCGGTGCTGCTGCGGGCGGTCAACCGGCAGGACGGCGGCGCCAGCCGCCGGGGCGGAATTCTCTACGCCGCCAATACCTGCGGCGCGATCCTGGGCGCCTTGCTGCCCGCTTTTTTCCTGATCCCGCGCTTCGGCGTGCAGGGCGCGGCTTTGGCCGCGGCCGGCCTGAACCTGCTGGCCGCCCTGGGCGCATGGGCGCTGGACCAGAAAGCGGGCGAGCCCGCCGTGCCGGCCGCCGCCCGCGAGGCCTCGCGCCCGCTGTCGGGCGAAGCGCGCCTGGCCGTGGCGCTGTACGCCGTGGCGGGCGGCATCGCGCTGGGCTACGAAGTGATCTGGTCGCAGATGATCGTGCCCTTCATGAGCACGCGCGCCTTCGCGTTCGCCATCGTGCTGGCCACCTACCTGACGGGGCTGGCGATCGGCGCGGCGCTGTACTCGCGTGTCGCGCACCGCGTGCGCCATCCCTCGACCGTGTTCGGGGCGCTGATCGCCGGGGCAGGGCTGATCGCCGTGCTGGAGGTCGCGGTGCTGGGCAGGTGGCTGATCGTGGCGCAGACCTACGCCGAAGCCGCGATTGTGCAATGGACCGGCAGCGCATTCGCCGGCATGTGCGCCCGCTTTGCCGTGGCGGCGGCCAGCTTTGTGCTGGCGCCCACGCTCTTGCTGGGCGCGGCGTTTCCCGCGGTGCTGCGCATCGCGGTGGGCGGCCAGCGGGTGGGGCGCGAGGTCGGCGCCGTGCTCGCTTGCAATACCCTGGGCGGCATCGCCGGCACCTTGCTGACGGGCTTCGTGCTGGTGCCCGCGCTGGGGCTGGTGCGCAGCCTGGGCATCCTGGCGGCGCTAGCCGCCCTGGTGGGCGCCGCGGCGGCGTGGCGCGGATGGCGCGGCGGCGCGGCCGGGTCAGGCGCAACAACGAGCGGCTGGATCACGGGCCTGATCGGCCTGGCGACGCTGGCCGTGGCCGTCACGGCGCGGGCGGACCAATTTGCGCGCCTGTTGCCGGGGGCCAGCGGCGCAGGCCTCGTGTTCTACGAAGAAAGCCACGGCGGCACCGTGGCCGTGGTGGAGCCGGCGGGCAACGGCAACCGGTTTCGCCGCCTCTATATCCAGGGCGTGTCCAATTCGGGCGACGCCATGCCGTCGCTGCGCTACATGCGCTTGCAGGCGCTGCTGCCGCTGATCGTCCACAACGGCGAGCCGCGCTCCGCGCTGGTGGTGGGCTTTGGCACCGGCATCACCGCCGGCGCGCTGTCCCAGTACCGGCCGCTGGAAAAGCGCGTGGTGGCCGAACTGCTGCCGGCCGTGCTGCGCGCGGGATCCAGTTTCCAAGGCACGTATCAGGCCATCAGCGACCCGGGGCTGGAAAAGCGCGTGCAGGACGGCAGGCGGGCCCTGCAGGCCAGCGCAGAGCGCTGGGACCTGATCACGCTGGAACCGCCGCCGCCGTCCGCGGCCGGCGTGGTCAACCTGTACTCGCGCGACTTCTACGCGCTGGCCGCGAGCAGGCTGGCTCCCCAGGGCATCGTGGCTCAATGGCTGCCCCTGCCCACCCAGAACGAAGAGGACACCCGCGCCCTGGTCGCCAGCTTCATCCAGGTCTTCCCGCACGCGCAGCTCTGGACGAGCGAGCTGCATGAGATGCTGCTGGTCGGCTCGCTTGACCCCCTGGTGCTGGACGCGGCGAAAATCGAGGCGCGCTACGGCCAGCCCGACACCGCCGCGGCCCTGAAGGCGGTGGGCATCCCGTCGGCGGCCGCGCTGCTGTCCACCTGGGTCACCGACCGCGCGGGCCTGGCCCGTTTTGCGGGCGACACGCCGGCGGTGACGGACGACCGCCCGGGCATCGAGTACGCCACCTGGGTGCGGCCCCGCGAAATCACCCGCGTGCTGCCCCGCATGCTCGCCTTGCGGACCGAACCGCCCTTGCGCGGCGCATCGGATGCCTTGCGCGCGGACATGGAGCTTGAGCGCGCGCGGCTGGACGCTTTCTATCGCGCATCGCTGGCCGCCTATGTGGGCGACCGGGAAACCTGGGGCAGGGAACTGAACAGGGTCGCCCGGGACGACGGCGACAACGCGTACTACCGGTGGTTCATGGCAGGGGCGCGGAAATAGGCGTTCAGCTGCAGATGCGCCGCCACGGCGCAATGCCATGCGGCGAACAGTAGCCTGGGCAAGGAGTGGCGATGGACACGCCGCTCTGGCAGCGCAGCTCGGGCGCCTTGTTGCCATAGGGCACGGAGCCCTTGCAGTCGCAGCTGGCAAGCCCGGCGCCGGACGGCAGGCCTTTGATCGCCTCGGGCTCGGGGCTGGGCTTGGGTTTGGCCTTGGCGGGCGGCGGGGCTTGCGACGGGGCAAGCGCCTGCGGCCTGGACGGCTCGTTGCCCTCGTCGACGACGCCGCGCACCTTGGCCGCGGGCATGTTGCAGGACTTGGCGATCGATTTGACCGACCGGCCCTCGTTCGCCATCGCAGCGATCTTCTTGTCGCTGCATGCCGCGTCGGCGTGCGGGATGGGCAGGACGAGGAGGGCGAGAACAGCGGCGGCGAACAAGCCCGGTCTATGCAACGTCATGGCACGCCTCCAACACAAAAATCCGGATCGGGAAATACTCCGTAGTCTGTATGACGGGACAGGTTTGCGGGCTAGCGTAGAGCCCGCGATTTGCCAGTGTCAATGCGGCCCGATTAAATAGAAAAGGGTGCGTCAGGCCCTGCCCATGCAGGCAGGTAATGCCTGCGGGGTGCTTGTTGACCATGCGGCGAAAGTGCATGGTAAGACGGGCACGATAAGAAAACACTACGCCGCATGCAGTCGCCCGTTCAGGCGATAAGGGACTCCGCGCGGGCATTGGCGGTGAACGCGTGCGCGGCGATCCTGGCCTCGGCCCTGGCCCGCGCCGCGCGCAGCGCTTCATCGCCGCGCGCCGTTCCTTCCACCGTGAAGAAGGTCACGTCGTGCAGTCCTATCGTTCCCAGCACGTGCTTCAGATACGGCGTCAGGAAGTCGGGCTGGCGCGCCGCATCGCCCGAGAACTCGCCGCCCGAAGAGATGGCCACATAGACGGGGCGATCCGCCAGCGTGCCGACCTTGCCTTCGGGGGTGATCTTGAAAGTGCTGCGCACGCGCACCACGTGATCGATCCAGACCTTCAGCGACGAGGGCACCGTGAAGTTGTGCATCGGCGTCGCGATGACGATGTGGCTGGCGTTTTGCAGGGCGTCGATCAGCTCGCCGGATTGCCGCAGCGCGCCGCGGCCGAGGATCTCGGCGGACGGGTCCATCGGCGCGCTCAGCGCGGCGGCGTAGTCGCGGTCGACATGGGGCAGGGCCGCCGCGTCGAGGTCGGTGACGCGGGGGCCCGGGCTGCCGAAGGAGGCGCACAGGCGGTCCACCAGCCGTTGCGACAGGCGATAGCTTTCGGAGGCGCGGCCTCGGGGGCTGCAGATGATGCGCAGGATGTTCATGCGGTAGGGGTTTCCAGAATCTTGCTGAATCGGATGGCGCTGGTGAGCAGGCCTTGGCGGAAATAGAAGCGCTGTGCCAGCGCATTGGACAGGCCGGTATCCAGCACCAGCTTTACGCAACCGCTGCCGCGGGCGACGCCGTCCAGATGCTCCAGCAGCCTGGCGCCCCAGCGGTCGCCGCGGCGGCCGCTGGCCACCACCAGGTCGTCCACGTACAGGAAGCGGCCGTAGACCAGGTTTTCCTGGAGCCGGTAGCCGGCCAGCGCCACCGCCTCGCCCTCGTGCATCGCGGCAAGCAGGCGATAGCGCTCCTGCCGCATGCGGGCGAGGCGCTCGATGAAATCCTCCTCCCGTTCCAGGTGGGGACGCAGCTCGCGCATCAGCGGCAGGCAGGCGCGCAGTTCTTCCGGAGTCTCTAGGTGGCGCAGGGCCGTTTCTGTCATGGATGTGTTCATTGGATAAGCGCTGAAAACCGGGCGGGCTCGAATGTCCCGCCCTTGAGTCAGCCGTCATGTTAAAAAGCACATGCCATCAGTTGAAGGGCCATAAAAGCAGTTCCGGACTATGCCATGATTCCCGCCCGCCCCGAAGGTCTGCTGACCTTATCCGATTCCAGCGGCGATCCGCTGTACCGCCAGGTCTACGAGCGCTTCCGCGGCGCCATCGCCGAGGGCACGCTGAAGCCGGGCGACCGCATTCCGTCGGTGCGCGCGCTGGCGAAGGACATCGGCGTGGCGCGCGGCACCATCGAGGTCGCCTATTCGCTGCTGGCCGCCGAAGGCTACATCCAGGCGCGCGGACAGGCCGGCACCATCGTCGCCCCGAATCTCCAGCCGCAGGCCCCGGCCGCGCCGGCTGCCGCGCCCAAGCCGCTCGCACGGCCGCAAGGCGAGTGGACGCATCACCCCACGCCCTTGCCGTTCCAGATGGGGCTGCCCGCGCTGGATGCGTTTCCGCGCAAGATCTGGGCGCGGCTCGGCGCGCGGCACCTGCGCAGCCTGCAGCCGCCGGACCTGGCCTATCCCGAGTCCAGGGGCTTGCTGGCGCTGCGCACGGCCACGGCGGCGTACCTGCAGGTGGCGCGCGGCATCCAGTGCGCGCCGTCGCAGGTGTTCATCACCTCGGGCTACAACAACACGATGCAGCTCGTCCTGCAGGCATTGTTCAAGCCCGGCGATTCGGTGTGGGTGGAGGACCCCGGCTATCCGCCCACGCGCGCGCAGCTGGCGCAGGCCGGCATGCAGGCCGTGCCCGTGCCGGTCGACGGCGAGGGCATGGTGGTGGAGGCGGGTATCGCCGCCGAGCCGCGGGCCCGCGCCGCGGTGGTGACGCCCGCGCATCAGAGCCCGCTATGCCTGTCTCTGTCCTTGCCGCGCCGCCAGGCGCTCCTGGACTGGGCCGAGCGCAGCAACGCCTGGATCGTCGAGGACGACTACGACGGCGAGTACCGCTACGTCGGCCGCCCCTTGCCGGCCTTGAAGAGCCTGGATCGCCAGGGACGGGTGCTGTATGCCGGCACGTTCAGCAAGGTGCTGTTTCCCGGCTTGCGGCTGGCCTATCTGGTGGTGCCGCAAGAGCAGGCGGCGCGCTTCGAGCGCCTGTGCGCGCTGCTGGCCGGAGGCGCGCCCGCGCTGACGCAGGGCATTCTTGCGTCCTTCATCAACGAGGGGCATTTTGGCCGCCACATCCAGCGCATGCGCCGGCTGTACAGCGACAGGCGCGATGCCACCGCGGCCGGCCTGTCGGCGGTGCTGGGCGCGCGCCTGCGCATCGAGCCGCAACCGGGGGGCATGCATCTGGTGGCGCGCATGGAAGGCCGCCAGGCCGATCGGGCGCTGGCGGCGCGCATGGTCGAAAACGGCCTGTACGCGCACGCGCTGTCGCGCTGGTCCGAGGCGCCGGACGCGCAGTCCGGCCTGTTGATGAGCTTCACCAACATCGTGTCGGCCGAGCAGGCCGAGCAACTGGCCCGCCGCATCCTGCAACTGATGTGAGGCGAGGGCGGGCCTGCCGGGCCGCGTTCAACTCAGGCCGGCCTTGTCCAGGCCATAGGCCTTGTCGGCCGATCCCGGCACCGTGCGGAACGCCACGTTCAGCCGGTTCCAGCCGTTGATGCCGATGATGCGAAAGCTCAGGTCGGAGATCTCGCTTTCCGACAGGTGCGCGCGCACCGCTTCATACACGGTGTCGGGCACTCCCTGCGGCGACAGCGTGGTCAATGCCTCGGTCCATTCCAGCGCGGCGCGCTCGCGCGCCGAGAACAGGGTGGATTCGCGCCAGACGGCGATGTGGTGCAGGCGCAGCTCGCGTTCGCCATGGATCCTGGCTTCCTTGACGTGCATGTCCAGGCAGAAGCCGCAGCCGTTGATCTGCGACGCGCGGATATCGACCAGATAGCCGAATTCCTGGATCACGGGCACATTTTTTCCCGCCATGCTGAAGTCCAGATACTTCTTGGACATGACTTCCGACACCTGAAAATAATTCAATCGCTGGCTCATGGACATACCTTTACGACTTGCTGTTTTTGATGAAAAGCGAGCTCGCAGCATGCGCCGGATTGGTCCATGGAAAAAGTGCCATAAATGGTGTTTTGATATGGGCCATGTGCGTTCTTTTTGTATTCAACCCGATTGAATCGCCGGCGCGGCCCGGCTATAAGCTTGGAGCAGGGGCCTGATATCCCGTGCCCCGCCAGCCGTGAAGCCCAAGTCCATGCCGCACCCCCCATCGCATGACGAACACGTCGCCAGCAAGCCCGCCACCGACGCGCACACGCAAGCCGGACGCGGCTCCTGTCTGGAAGTGTTTCTGATCTTTCTGCGCCTGGGCCTCACCTCGTTCGGAGGGCCGGTGGCCCATCTGGCGTACTTCCGCACCGAATTCGTGGACCGGCGCCGCTGGCTGGACGACTACGCCTATTCGGACCTGGTCGCCCTGTGTCAGTTCCTGCCCGGGCCGGCCAGCAGCCAGATCGGCATGGCCATCGGCCTGCGGCGCGCGGGCTGGTCCGGCATGGTCGCGGCCTGGGTGGCGTTCACGCTGCCGTCCGCGCTTGCCCTCATCGGCTTTGCGCTCGGATTGGCGCAGTTCGGCTGGCTGTCGGGGTCGGCCGCCATACACGGGCTGAAGGTCGCGGCGGTGGCGATCGTCGCGCAGGCGGTATGGGGCATGGGGCGCTCCTTGTGCCCCGATCGCGCCCGTGCCGCCCTGGCAATCGCCGCCGCCTTGATCACCGTGGTCCTGCCCACCGCGCTGGCCCAGCTGGGCGCCATCCTGCTGAGCGCGGTCGTGGGCGCGGCCGTGCTGCAGGTGCCGCCCCGGCCCATTCTGGCCAATCAGGCGCAGCGCGTATCGCGCCTTGCCGGCTTTGTCTCGCTGGGAATCTTCGTGGCGCTGCTGGCGGGCCTGCCGGTCTGGGCCATCCTGGCCGATACCGCGCTGGCCGGCCAGATAGCCGGGTTCTATCGCGCGGGCGCCCTGGTGTTCGGCGGGGGGCATGTGGTGCTGCCGCTGCTGGAAACCGCGTCGGTGCCGACAGGCATGGTGTCCAGCGCCGACTTCCTGGCGGGCTACGGCGCGGCGCAAGCCATGCCCGGCCCCTTGTTCACATTCGCCGCCTTCCTGGGCGCCATGTCGTCCGGGCCCGTGTCGGGCTGGGCGGGCGGGCTGATGCTGCTGGCCGTTATCTTCCTGCCGGGCGCGCTGCTGCTGACGGCCGCCTTGCCCTTCTGGGAAAGCCTGCGCCGGCGGCCCGGCGTGCGCAATCTGGTCGCCGGCGTGAACGCCAGCGTCGTCGGCATTCTGCTTGCCGCCTTGTACGATCCGGTCTGGACCAGCGCCATCCAGGGCAAAGCCGACTTCGGCCTGGCCGTGCTGCTGTTCGCCCTGCTGGTCTACGCGCGCTGGTCGCCCGCCTGGGTGGTGCTGCTGGCCGCGGCGGGCGGCTGGACGCTGGGCTGGCTGGCCTAGGACCGCCAGCGGGCAGGGCGCTTTTGCAGGAAGGCGTCGATGCCCTCGCAGGCATCGGCTTCCATCATGTTGCGCGCCATCACGTCGCCCGCGTAGTCGTACGCGTCGGCCAGCGCCATCTGCCGCTGCTTGTAGAACATGCGCTTGCCGTAGCGCACGGCCGTGGGGCTTTTCGCGACGATCTCATCGACCAGGCCGCGCACCCGCGCGTCCAGCTCCGCCTCGGGCACGGCGTCGTTGATCAGGCCCCAGTCCGCCGCCTGGGCCGCGTCGATGAAGCGCGCCGTCATCAGCATCTCGAAGGCGCGCTTGGCCGAAACATTGCGGCTCAGCGCCACCGCGGGCGTGGCGCAGAACAGGCCGACGTTGATGCCGGATACGGCGAATCTGGCGGTGTCCGCGGCCACGGCCAGGTCGCAGCTTGCGACCAGCTGGCAGCCGGCCGCGGTGGCAATGCCATGCACCTTGGCAATGACGGGCACGGGCAGCGCCTGCAAGCCCTGCATGACGTTGCCGCATTTGCGGAACAGCTCGCGGTAGTAGTCCAGCTCGGGCTGGCTGCGCATCTCGCGCAGATCGTGTCCGGCGCAGAAGGCGCGGCCCTCGGATTGCAGCACCACGCAGCGCACGCCGGGGTCTCGCGCCAGCGCGTCGATCTCTGCTTGCAGCGCGCCCAGCAGGGCCTCGGACAGCGCGTTGAATTGCGAAGGGCGGTTCATGCGCAGCGTCACGACGCCGCCCTCGGCGCTGCGCAGCAGCGGCGGCTGGTCCGCCGGTTGTTCTATGGACATGTCGCCTCCAGGAAGGGGTGTCCCTGGATACTAGCGCACGGCGGGCGGCCCCGGCTCAGGCGCCGGCGGCCAGGCGCCGGGCGATGGCCGGCGAAAGGCACATCAGCGGCGCCACCATCGCCGCGCCGATCAGCGCCATGGCCGCCTGGGGCGCCATGCCGCTGTCCAGCAGCAGGGTGGCGATGACGGCCGAGCCGCTCATCTGGAACAGGCCATACACCGCGGCGGCGGTGCCGGCGCGCTCGGCGAAAGGCTCCAGCGCCAGGCTCAGGCCCGACCCCAGCGCCAGCGAAAACCCCACCGTCAGCACGGCCACCGGCAGCATGAAGATCCAGGCCGACAGGGGCGCCCACTGCCACGCGCAAAAATGCATGGCCGAGGCCGCGAGCAGGGCCGCCATGCCCACGCGCACCATGGTGTGGCGTCCGTAGCGCGAGATGAACGCGGGCGCCAGGAAAAATGCGGCGATGTTGATCGCGGCATTGCCGCCGAACCACGCGGCGAACCCGAGTTCCGAATACCCCAGCTGCTGCACCAGGACCACGGGCGCGGCGGATACGAACACCAGGATCATGGCCATGCCGGCCGCGCCGAACATCGCAAAATAGAGGAAGCGGCCGCTCGCGACGATGGGCGCGTAGCGGCGCAGGCTGTAGAGCGCGCCGTGCGGCTGCGTGGGCTTGGCGCGAGTTTCCTCGAATCGCCCCGCCAGCAGCGCGGCCAGCGCCAGCGAGAACACCGCCATGAAGACGAAGGTGCTGCGCCAGCCCGCATGCACCGCCAGCACGCCGCCCAGCATCGGCGCCAGCGCCGGCACCGAACACAACGCGCCGTTCAGATAGCTGTACACCCGGGCGCCCACGGCCGGACTGAAACAGTCCCGCACCGCGGCAAACGCCACCAGGGACGCCGAACATGCGCCCAGGCCCTGGATGACGCGCGCCGCATAGAACATGTCCAGCGACGTGGCGGCCGCGCCCAGCGCCGAACCCAGCAGATACGCCAAGGCCCCGCACAGCGCCACCGGCCGGCGACCATAGCGGTCGGCCAGCGGGCCGATCAGCATCTGGCCCAGGCCCACCGCGAAGATGAACAGCGTGATGCTGGCTTGCAGCGCGCTCATGGGCTCGCCGAAACCGTCGGCCATGACGGGCAGGGAAGGCAGGTAGATGTCGATGGCCATCGGCGTGAGCGTGACCAGTCCCATCAAGAGACCGATCAGCCAGCGTTGGCCTCGGGGAGTTAGGGCAGACTTCATTGCAGGCTCTGGGCTCATTGCGAACCCGGGAAAACCCGACATTATCCATGATCGCCCGCGCCCGGGCTCGCGTAGAATATTTTGCCTATGAACCCGCCCGCCTTGCGTCCTCGCATCGTCATACTCTACTGCACCCAGTGCCAGTGGCTGCTGCGCGCCGGCTGGATGGCCCAGGAACTGCTTTCCACTTTTTCGACCGACCTCGGCGAAGTGGTGCTGCAGCCCGGCACCGGCGGCATCTTCCAGATCACCTATAACGGCGACCTGATCTGGGACCGCAAGAGCGACGGCGGCTTCCCCGAGGCCAAGGTGCTCAAGCAGCGCGTGCGCGACCGCCTCGACCCGGGCCGGCCGCTGGGCCATATCGACGGCCACGCCAACGGGCCCGTGACCGGACCCGATACCTGAGGCTCGCGGCCCCGGCGAAAAAAAGGCCGGTCCCCATCGAGACCGGCCAACGCTGCACTACCCCATAAGAACTGCCGGCTATGCGGCGGATTCCGCGTGCTTCAAGGCCTCCCGCGCCTTGCGCTGCCGCAGCGCCGACACCGCCAGCAATGCGATCAGCGCCACGCATGCCAGGATGAAGCTCAGGCTGATCGGACGCGATACGAAAATCGACAGCTCGCCGCGCGACAGCAGCAGCGCGCGCCGGAAGTTCTCTTCCACCATGGGTCCCAGCACAAAGCCCAGCAACAGCGGCGCCGGTTCGAAGCGCAAGCGGATCAGCGCGTAGCCCGCGGCGCCGAACAAGGTCACCATGCCGACATCGAACAGGTTGTTGTTCGTGCTGTAGACGCCCACGCAGACAAAGAACAGCGCGGCCGGGAACAGATAGCGGAAGGGCACGGTAAGCAGGCGCACCCACATCCCGATCAGCGGCAGGTTCAACAGCAGCAGCAAGACGTTGCCGACCCAGAAGCTGGCGATCAGCCCCCAGAACATGTCGGCGTGTTCGATCATCATCTGCGGACCCGGCTGGATGCCGTGGATGATCAGCGCGCCCAGCATCAGGGCCATCACCGGATCGCCCGGAATGCCCAGGCTCATGGTCGGGATGAAGCTCGTCTGCGTGGACGCGCTGGTTGCCGCCTCCGGCCCCGCGATGCCCTCGATGGCGCCGCGTCCGAAGCGGCGCGGTTCGCGCGCAACCTTCTTTTCCACCGCATACGAAATGAACGACGCGATGGTCGGGCCCGTGCCCGGCAGGATGCCGAAGGCCGCGCCGATCGCCGTGCCGCGCACCAGCGCGCCGCGCGACTGCTTGATGTCGCCGGCTTCCGGGCGCATCGACTTCATGCTGACCTTGGCCGCCGTGACCTTGCTGTCGCCGCCGATGCGGTTGATGTTCTTCAGGAAGTCCGCCACGCCGAACAGGCCCATGGCCAGCGCCACGATCTGCAGGCCGTCCGAGAGCTCCAGGATGCCGAAGTGAAAGCGCATCGTGCCCGTGTTGACGTCGGTGCCCACCACGCCCAGCAGCAGCCCGACCACCACCATCGCCACGCCCTTGATCGCGGAACCCTTGGCCAGCGTCGCGCCGGCCAGCAGGCCCAGCATCATCATGGAGAAGTACTCGGCGGGCCCGAACTTGAAGGCCACGTCCACCAGCATCGGCGAAAACAGGATCATTGCCAGGATGCCCACCGAGGCGCCGCAGAACGACGAGAACATCAGCATGAACAGCGCGGAGCCGGCCTTGCCGTTGCGCGCCAGCGGATTACCGTCCAGGCACGCCACCGCATGCGACGCGGTGCCGGGCAGGTTCAGCATGATGGACGTGATGCCGCCGCCATACTGCGAGCCGTAGTAGATGCCCGACAGCATCACCAGCGCCGCCGTGGGCGTCATGGTGTAGGTCAGCGGCAGCAGGATGGAAATGGCGGCCAGCACGCCCATGCCCGGCAGCACGCCGATCAGGTTGCCCATGAACACGCCGAAGATGGCCCACATCAGGTTGTCCAGCGCGAACGCGACGGAGAACCCATGCATCAGGTTATTGAAGATTTCCATCGATCAGCCCCAGCGGAACAGCGGAAACTGCAGCTGCAGCGCCCACGAGAAAACGGCCACGCCCAGGATCGTGACGCCCGCCGCCAGCAAGGCCGCCGTGCGCCAGGTGTGCTGGCGGTCGCCCATGGCCGAGATGAATACCAGCGCGAACGTCGCCGGCACCAGGCCGCCGAACTTGCCGAGCAGGATGAATGCGAACAGGCCGCCGATGATGCAGCCCCAGCCGCGCCATTCGGGCGGCGGGATCTCTTCGGCGTCCTCCTCGGCCACGGCGGGCGAGGCCGCCATCTTCGCGATGATCAGGCCCAGCAGGACCAGCAGCACGCCCAAAATGGCCGGAAACATGCCCGGCCCCATGCGCGCCAGGCTGCCCAGGGTGTATGTGGATGCCTGCGCGATGGCGCCCAGGCCCAGCACGATCATCGTGCCCGCGGCCCATGCCTCGCGCCGGACGGCGCTGCGTTTTGATTGCATGGTCTTGTCCTCCCGTTGTTGTGCTTTTGCCTGACGTTGCTCTGAACAAAAGCTGACATTGCAATGAATGCGGGAGTCTAAAAATCCAAACTTCCGTTCACCTTTCAGGCAAAGCGGAAATTGCGCCGTGGACCTTTTTAATCGCCAAACCGGGGGAAATCCCTAGTCCGTTTTATGGCACGGGCGTGGCGCGCCGAGGACCGAAGCGCATCGCCATGGCGAACAGGGCCACGCAGATCCCCGCCATCAGCATCCAGGCCGGCGTCAGGTCGGCGAGGTGCTGGCGGATCAGCCCCGCGGCGAACGGGAACAGCGCCGCGATCAGGTAGCCCACGCCCTGCACGAAGGAGGCGAGGCGGCCGGCTTCGGCGGGCGTGCTTGCGTGATCCATCGTCACGATCAGCGACAGGGGAAACAGCGCGCCAATGCCCAGCCCGGCCAGCACCGCCGCCGGCCACGCCAAGGCTGCGGGCGCGGCGATCCAGCCGGCCAGCCCCAGGAACAAGGCGCCGATCGCCACGGCCAGGGCGGGCCGGCGGTCGGGCAGGCGGCCTATGAAGCCGGACACCAGCAGGCCGGCCAGGATCTCCGCCGCGGTCACGCCGCCCAGCAACTGGCCCGCCGCCAGCGGCGTCCAGCCCAGCGCGGTGTAGTAGGGCGGCAGCCAGGCCAGCACCAGCGTGTAGGCGCCGGTGCCCAGCCCGAAGAACGCGGCCAGCAGCCAGACGCGGGAACGGGCCGTGCGCGCGGCGCCCGCCATGGCGGGCTTGGCGGCGTGCACCGACGACGACGAAACCCGGGTCGCCGCTAGCCAGCAGGCCAGGGCCAGCGCGGCGGGCCAGGCCCACGCCGCCATCGCCCGCAGCCAGCCGGCGTGTCCGGCCATGACCGGCGAGGCGACGCTGGCGACGGCCGCGCCGCCCATGATGGCCGTGGAGTAAATGCCCATGATGCCGCTGCTGGCCGCGCCAAAGCGGACCTTGATGAAGCTGGGCAGCAAGGCCTGGGTGGCGGCGATGCCCAGGCCCGCGGCGATGCCGGTGGCCAGCATGAGGCTCGTCTGCCCGGCCCAGAGGCGGGCGGCCGTGGCCGCCATGATCAGCGCCAGGCCGGCGGCAACGCCTTGCTGCTCGCTCATCGCCCGGCGCAGCGGCGCCGCGCCCAGCGCGCCCAGTCCCATGACGAACACGGGCAGGGCGGTAAGAAGCCCCGCGGCGGTATCGGACATCCGGGTTGCCGCCTGCACCAGATCCAGCAGCGGCGGCACCGAGGCCAGGACGGGGCGCAGGTTCAGGCCGACCAGGATGATGGCGAACACCTGCCATGCGTTCAAACGAAAAAAGGACACGGTTGCTCCAATCCGAAATTCCCGGCGAGATGGCGGGCGATTCGGTAAACTATCTCGACGTCAAGATATTTGGATTGTATCTTGACGTCAAGATAAATGGAGAATGCCGTGGACAGAGCAAGTCGCGCCGTGGCGCAATGGAATCGCGAACGCCCCGAACTGGACGTGTCGACCATGCGGGTGCTGGGAAGGCTGGCCGAATGCGCGCTGGTGATCACGCGGGACCGGATCAATCCGCTGTTCGCGCAGTTCGGGCTGCAGCCCGGCGAATTCGACGTGCTGGCGACGCTGCGCCGCAGCGGCAAGCCTTATGCGTTGACGCCCACCGCGCTGTACGAGGACGCCATGATCTCGTCGGGCAGCATGACCAACCGCATCGACCGCCTGGAGAAGGCCGGCCTGGTCGCCCGCACGGCGAATCCCAGCGACGGCCGCGCCACCCTGGTCATGCTGAGCAAGCGGGGGATCAAGCTCATCGACGAGGCGGTGGTGGCGCACCTGCACAACCAGGCGGAGGTGCTGTCGCCCCTGAATGCCGCCGAACAGGAACAGCTGAGCGGCCTGCTCGGCAAGCTGTTGCAGGCCTACGAGGAGTAGGCCTGGCCAGGCGTTCTACAGGCCCAGTTCCGACAGGCCCGGATGGTCATCCGGGCGGCGGCCCAGCGGCCAGCGGAACTTGCGGTCCGCCTCCTTGATGGGCAGGTCGTTGATGCAGGCATAGCGGTTGATCATCAGTCCGTCTTCGCCGAATTCCCAGTTCTCGTTGCCGTAGGACCGGAACCAGTTGCCGGAATCGTCATGCCATTCATAGGCATAGCGCACCGCGATGCGGTTGTCCGTGAACGCCCACAGCTCCTTGATCAGCCGGTAGTCCAGCTCACGCGCCCATTTGCGCGCCAGGAAGGCGCGCGCTTCGTCGCGGTTCGTCACGAACTCCGCGCGGTTGCGCCAATGCGTATCCACGCTGTAGGCCAGCGCCACCTTGTCGGGATCGCGGCTGTTCCAGCCGTCCTCGGCCAGGCGGACTTTCTGCACGGCGCTCTTGTGCGTGAAGGGGGGTAGGGGCGGGCGGGTTTCAGTCGTCGATGTCATGGCGGGGCCTCGTGTACAGGGGTGGAAAAGCGGGAAGGGAAAGCCTGGCTGCGCGCCGCTCAG
The DNA here is from genome assembly GCF_042721735.1 of Achromobacter sp. NPDC058515. Lineage (NCBI taxonomy): Bacteria > Pseudomonadati > Pseudomonadota > Betaproteobacteria > Burkholderiales > Alcaligenaceae > Achromobacter > Achromobacter sp. NPDC058515. The sequence continues at coordinate 125,591 of NZ_JBHXNI010000002.1, read as the reverse complement.
CCGCTGCTGGCCAGCAGCGTGGCCGCCGCGCGCTCCGCGCTGTCGGCGATGGACAGGTCGCCCGTGACCATCGCCACGGCGATGGCGCCGTCGATCAGCACCAGCAGCTGGCGCGCGCGCTCCTCGGGCCGCGGCAGGCCGGCATCCTGGACCAGCGCCAGCACATGGGCGAGCAGCCGTTCCTTGTGCTGCCGGGCAACCGCAAGGATGGGGCTGGCCGGATCGCCGGTCTCGCCGGCGGCATTGATGAATGCGCAGCCCCGGAACCCCTCGGAAGCAAACCATGCGCGCAGCGCGTCGAAGATCGACAGCAGGCGGGCGTGGGGAGTCGGCGCGGCCGAGGTGGCCGTCACGAACCACTGCATCCAGCGTTCGTCGCGCGCCTGCAGGGCCGCGGCCACCAGGGCTTCCTTGGTGGGGTAGTGCTTGTAGATGCTCTTGCGCGCCACGCCCGAGGTCTTGACGATGAGATCCATGCCGGTGGCGCTGATGCCGCCGCTGTAGATCAGCGCTTCGGTGGCGCGCAGCAGCTTTTCCTGCGTGGCGGAGGGGGAATCTGGCGTGGTGGCGGACATGGAGAATGATCGTTCTAGCTGCAATGCGCAGATGGTAGAACGATCATTCTCCAACGTCAAGCGATCAAGCGCCTCGCGTCACCAGTTGTACCGCAGCGTGGCGAGCACCACGCGGCCAGGCCCGTAGAAGCACAGGTTCACGTTGTTGCAAGAGGCCACGTACTCCTTGTCGAACAGGTTCGACGCATTCAGGCTCAGGCTGGCGCCCTTCATGGACGGGCTGGCGCGGCCCAGGTCGTAGCGGATCGCGGCATCGGCCAGCGTCACGGAGGGCACCTTCACGGCGTTGTCCAGGTCGCTGAACGTGGTGCCCAGGTAGCGGGCGCCCGCGCCAAAGCCCAGGCCGGCCAGCGGTCCCGCATCGATCGTGTAGTCCACCCACAAGGACGCCATGTGCTTGGGCACGCCGGCGAAAGGCGCCTTGCCGACCTGCTCGGGGTAGTTGCTGGATACCGTCTTGATGTCGGTGTAGGTGTAGGCGGCCACGATGCCCAGGTTGCGGGTCAGGGACGCCTTGCCTTGCAGCTCGAAGCCTTCGGAGCGCACCGCGCCCGTCTGCACCTGCGAATTCGCGTGCTCCGGATCGCGCGTCAGCACATTGCGCTGCTCGATCTGGAAGACCGACGCGGTCACGAAGCTGTCGTAGCCCTTGGGCTGGAATTTCACTCCCGCCTCGTACTGCTCGCCCTTGGTCGGCCTGAACGGCGTGCCGTCGAACGTCGTGCCCGCCTGCGGGCGGAACGAGGTGGCGTAGCTGACATATGGCGCCAGCCCGGTGTCGGACAGGTACACCATGCCGACGCGGCCGGTGAACGCGTTGTCGTTCTGCTGCGTGCGGGTGCCGGTGAGGTTGTTGCGGGTGCTGGCCTCGGACCAGTCCATACGCCCGCCCGCCGTCACGACCACCTTGTCCATGATCTTCACCTGGTCCTGCGCGTACAGTCCAAGCTGGCGCATGCGCTGATAGGTGTCGTTGTAGATGGGCGGCGCGTCGATCTGGTAGCCGTAGACCGGATCGAAGGGATTGATGGGCGGCACGCCGTCCATGCCGAAACCCAGCTGGGTGTCGAAGGTCGACTGCTGGTAGTCCAGGCCCATCAGCACGGTATGCGCGAACGCGCCCGTCCGGCCTTGATACTGCAGCTGGGTGTCCAGCGCCAGCGTGCGCGCCTTTTCCTCGGAACTGAAGGCGTAGCGCTGCAGCGACTGGTAGTCGGGCTCGCCGCCCGGCAGCGTGCCCCATCCCAGCTCCGAAATCAGCGCGCGATAGTGCGTGCGGTTCTGGTTGTAGCGGGCATTCTGGCGCAGCGTCCAGCTGTCGTTGAACTTGTGCTCCAGCAGGTAGCCCAGCATCGCCTGGTCCTTGTCGTAGCGGTCGAAGTCGGGCTCGCCGGAGAAGAAGCTGCGCGAAATCCGGCCGTAGGGCGTAGGGGTGAGGGTGCCCACCGACGGAAGCCATTGGTCGGTGGAGCCCGCGCGGATGCGCTGGAAGTTCGTCAGCACCGTGAAATGGGTGGCGGCGCTGGGCTGCCACGTGAACGCCGGCGCGATGAAGGCGCGCTTGTCGCGCACGGTGTCCACTTCGGTATCGGCGTTGCGGCCCTGGCCGGTCAGGCGGTACAGCCATTGCCCGTCTTCGGTCGCCGGGCCGCTGAAGTCAAAGCCCACCTGGGCGCGGCCGGGATCGCCGGTGGTGAACTCCACTTCGCGCAGCGGCGTTTCGGTGGGCCGTTTGCTGACCTGGTTGACGATGCCGCCGGGCTGGTTCTGGCCATAGAGCAGGGAAGCCGGCCCGCGCAGCACTTCCACGCGCTCCAGGGCGTAGGGGTTGACGTCGTACGAGCCGTAGTAGCGGGTGGCCAGGGCGAGTCCGTCCAGGTAGATGCCCTGGTTCGACGCCGCCACGCTGAAGCCGCGCACGGAGATGTTCTGGTGGCGCAGGTCGTCGGCGGTCTCGGCCCGCACGCCGGCTTCGTAGCGCAAGGCCTGTTCGGTCTTCTGGACCGCCTGCCATGTCATCTGGTCGCGCGTCACGACGGAGATCGATTGCGGGGTCTCGATCAGCGGAGTGTCGGTCTTCGTGCCGGTCATGCTGTAGCGCGCCACGAAGCCATCCATCGGCCCCCACGCGCGGCCGGACAGGGCATTGCCCGCCACCTCGATCGGCGCCAGCGTGGCGACCGGGCCCGGACCCGCCGGCCGCAAGGCGTAGCTGCCATTGGGTAGGCGCTGCGCCGCCAGTCCCGTGCCGGCCAGGAGCGCGGCCAAGGCTTCTTCAGCGCGGTAGGCGCCGCTCACGCCCGCGCTTTGCTTGCCTTCCACATCCGCCGCGGCGTAAGAGAGCATCAGGCCCGACTCGCGGCCGAAACGCTGCAGCGCGTCGGCCAGCGGGCCGGCCGGAATCCGGTACGTGGCCGCGGCGGCTTGCGCCTGCGCGCTGGCGGGGGAAAGCAGGGCGGCGGGCAGGGCGCCGGAAATGCTCAGCGCCAGCGCCAGGGCGCGCAAGGACGGACGCGGGACGCGCCGGGCCAGGGAGACGGGATGACTCATGGGGTTCTCGTTTTCGTAGGAGGTGACGATAGGACTTCAGCTCCTATGCCACGCGAGATCGAAAAACCCATCACACGAAAGCCCGGAATTTGAAAATTCCTTGAAGATCGGTCAGGCGGCGCCTTCGCGCGGCCCCAAGGACACCCAGTAGCGCGTCAGCGAGCGCACGCGCACCGGCAGTGTCAACGCCAGCGTGTCCAGCACCTTGCCGGTGTCGTCCAGCGGGTACACGCCCGACACCCGCAGGCTGGCCACTTGCGGGTCGCAGCGGATGACGCCCGGGCGATACCGCGCCAGCTCCGCCAGGAACTCCTCCAGCCGCATGTTGTGCGCCGCCAGCACGCCATCGCTCCAGCTCAGGTCTTCCGGAGAGCTCGGCGTGGGCAGCTCGACCAGCGCAGCCGTGAACGCGGCGTGCTGCCCGGCCGCCAGCTCGCGGCGCAGATCCGGCGCGCCCGCCGGCGTGAGCAGGAGCGGTCCGGTCAGGGCATGGGCCACGCTGCGGGCGGCCTCCAGCCGCAATGCCAGGCGCGACCCCGGCGTTTCCACCTCGCCGTGCCGGGTCTGCACGATGAAAGGCGGCGCGCCTTCGGCCCGCAGGGCGTCCACCATGATTTCACCGCGGGCAAGGCGGATCCGGCGTTCGCCGCCCGTCCCGATGTCGATGGCGCTGTCGGTATTCAGCAGGACCCGCGAGCCGTCGGGCAGCGTGATGCGGCGTTGTTCGCCCACCCGCGTGCTGACGTCCGCCAACAGCGGCTGCCACGGTTCGGTCCGCACGCCCCACCAGGCCGCGCCGGCGCCAGCCGCCAGCAAAGCGGCGGACTTCATGAAGCGGCGGCGGCCGGATCCGGCCGGACAGGCCAGCGCGGCATGCGCCAGGGGCGACGACAAGCCGGCGACGTCGCCGGCGCAATGCTGCAAGTGGTCCCAGGCGCGAGCGTGCTCGGCGTCGGCCTGCACCCAGGCCCGCCATCCAAGCTGCACGTCCGGGCCGACCTTGTCGGCGCGCAGGCGCACGAACCAGTCCACCGCCTGCCGCGCGACCGCCTCGGCGATCGGCGTGGCGGGAACAAAACGCGACGGATCGGCGGCGCTCGCGGCAGGGTCTCTTTGGCTGGTCATCAGAAAAAGCACTGCAGCAAGGCACGGGCCACATAGCGCTGCACCGTCGGCAAGGACACGCCCAGCGCCCGCGCAATCTCCGACTGCTTCATGCCGTCCACCTGCGCCAGCAGGAAGGCCCGCCGCACGGGCGCGGGCAGGCCGCCCAGGCGCCGGTCGATCTCCACCAGCGTCTCCAGCACGATCGCCCGGGTCTCCGGCGAAGGCGCCTGGGCTTCAGGCAGGTTCGCCAGCGTGCGCAGAAAGGCTTGCTCGACGTCGCGGCGCCGATAGAAGTTGGCCAGGATGCCGCCTGCCACCGTGGACAAAAAGGCGCGCGGCTCGCGGATATCGGGGCGCGCCTGCACCAGCACGCGGACAAAGGTGTCATGCGCCAGATCTGCGGCGTCGGCCGCGCTCCCCAGGCGCTTGCGCAGCCAGCCCAGCAGCCAGCCGTGGTGGCTCGCATACAACGCCGTCATCGAATCCGCTGAGGGAGGAGGTGGGGATTCGGTCATGGCGCGTCGGGCTGGATGCGAGGGCAAGCATTGAATGAGAATGGATATTAATTATATGAGAGGCCCGCCCGTTTTTACATCCTGCACGATGCCCGAGTCCGGCGCGATCTGGCGCAGTGAGTTCCACGCGCCGGCATTTTTCAGTAAAATTATGCTAAAATCTTTTAATTGGCAGCAAAATAATAATAAAAATATGCCAATAAGAACAACTCAGCAAAAGCATCCGGGCGGTGGAAATCGGCTGCCCGCTCTTGCTGCTCTGCATCTGCCGGCGGCACGTCCTCCGGCTGTTTTGTCCTGGCGTTGCCGCCTCCTGAATGCTCCCCGCAACCACGGCATTCATGGCACGCTTGAATCCTGTGTGCTGTGCTTGGGCGGGGGAAGCCATGCATCCTGAATAGGAGCACGCTCATGTCTCATCAATTGGTTGGTAAGAAGTGGAGCTTCGAGATTCCCCCCTTGAACTGGAAGGCCCCCGAGGCGGATGAAAAGTCCGAGCGCAATGTCGCGCCCGTCGACGCCGATGCTTCCAAAGACGCCGAAGCCGCCCGCTCCACGGCGTAATCCGCAGCCCATAAGTATTACCTGCAGGTATGGCCCGCCCATCGCGGCGGCCATATTTGCGGGTCGTGCGCTCACGCCTGGTGCGTGACCACGCAATTGCGCCCTTGCTGCTTGGCCGCGTAGAGCGCGGCATCGGCAGCCCGAAACGCCTGGTCCACGCCGGGGCCGCTTGAGGGCCACTGGGCCACGCCGGCGGACACCGTGATGCGGCTGGCCTCGCGCAATGGCCGCTTGGCAACACGCGCGCGCAGGCGCTCCGCAACATTGGCCGCCTCTTGCGCGCCCACGCCGGGCAGCAGGATCAGGAATTCCTCGCCGCCGTTGCGGCAAAGAATGTCCGACGGACGCGAGCATTCGCGCATCACTTGCGCCATGTCCTGGATCACCGCATCCCCGACGGTGTGCCCGTAGGTGTCGTTGACCTGCTTGAAATGGTCGATGTCCAGGGCCACGACGGAAAACGGAGTGCCGGACGCCTGTAGCTGATCCACCGCATCCTGCGTGCCGCGCCGGTTGCGCAGGCCGGTCAGCGGGTCCGTGATGCTGGCAAGATTCAGCTTGCCGATCTTCTCCTGCATGCTCGTAAAGCTCCAGATCACCGCGCGCTTCAAGCGTTGCGCTTCAAAGTACCAGGCCTTCACCGACTTCACGCGCTGCATGGCGACGGCCACATCCTGGTGCTCGACATTGGTGGCCAGTTGCGACAGGGGCAGGGAGATCATGCGGGCGCACCACCAGATCGCCAGCAGGAACGCCAGGGCCAGCGGCGCGGCATACCCGATCAACGCCCAGATCAGGTCCTGTATGGGCTCCAGCGTGGCCGCGGCGGGCCGTTGCGCAATCACGCCCCAGCCACTCGCCGGCACCGCGGCATATCCGGCCAGCATGTCCACCCCCTTGGTATTGATCACCCGCTGCGCCCCGGCTTTCCCCGCCGTCACCGCAGCCACCACGGGATTGGAGAGGACTCTTTCGCCAACCCGGCCGGCATCGGTGTGATAGATGAGCCGGCCATCGCCGTCCACCACGTACAGGTACGACCCATCCTGGTAATGATGCTTGCCCAGCAGATCCTGCAACGCGCTCTCGTTGCGCAGATAGATGGTGCCCGCGATGTATCCCAGGTAGCGGCCGTCGTTGGAGAAAATCGGGTGCGAAAGATTGATCAGCAGGTTGCCTGCGATGGAAACATAGGGCTTGCTGATCACGGGCTGCCTGGCTTGCAGCGCCACGCGGCTGCCCGGCGTGTCCACGCGGGTGCCCAGGAAGCTGCGGAAACTCTGCGTGGCGGCCAGGATGGTGCCGTCGGCGCGCACGACACCGACCGAGTTGAAGCTGTCGGTCTGCTGCTGCACGCGCGTCACTTCGGCGGCAAGTTCCTCTGGCAACTCGATCAGGTCCGGCATATGGCGGGCGCTGTAGCCGAGCTGCTGCTGCGCCGCTTTCAGGAAGCTGCCCGCGCTTTCCGCCAGCTTGGCGGCATAGACCCGGTTTGACTCCAGCGTGTTGGCAATCAGCTGCTCGCGCTGCACGCGATAGCTGGCGTACAGCGCGTTCGCCGTGGCGGCGAGGGCGCTGAAAACGGTAAGCGCAAGCACTAGCCCGCGTAGGTTGATTCGCATGGGGTCACAGCGGACAGGGGGAGGGCTGGCGCGGCGGCCAGTCGGAGGACGGGAATCGGGAAGAGAGCGGTTCGGGCAAGGGGCGGGGCGAAGTGATTGTAATGTCGCTCCGACCATTACGGCAGATCCGGCAGATTCCTATGGGCGGGTGGCTCCGGATCGTCGAGGAGACGGGCCGCAGGCGACCGCGCGGCGGCGCCCGCCCGGAAGTAGCCCATGACGGTCGCCACGCTGGCATGGCCGGTCATTGCCATCGTGTCGCCCAGCGGCACATTGCGCCGGCCCGCCTCCGTCACGAATCCGGAACGCAGGCTGTGCGCCGAAAACTCGCCTTCCAGCCCGGCCTGCCGGCAGCGTTCCAGCACGATGTCCCGCACCGCGGCCGCAGCCAGGGGCTCGCCTATCACGTCGCCGCGGCGCACGCGGCGAAAAATTGGCCCTTGGCGAATCCCGCTGGCGGCCAACCACGCATCCAGCGCCAGGGCGGCCGAGCCCACGATGGGCTTCTGGTCGTCCGCGCGGCTGGCGCCCGCCTGATTGGTCTTGGAGTGCGTCATCGTATACAGGAAGCCCTCGGCGGTGCGCGGCGTATTCTCCACGGTGGCGCGCACCACCTCCGAGCGCCGGCGACCGCCGCTGGCCCAGGCAAACAGCAGGAGGGCGCGGTCGCGCTTGCCGCGCAGGGACTCGTCGCAGGTCTCCAGCAGCGCTTGCAGCGGTTCACGGGTCAGCGCCTCTTTCTTGGCGGACGCCACGCCGCGCCGGGCATAGGCGCGGCGGGTCTTGGCCAGCAGTTCTCGAACGGCGGCATTGCGGCAAGGGTTGGTATGCCCGAGCAGCTCATGCGCCTTGGACAGCACCGACAGGCGCTGCAGCAGGGTACTCAGGCTGGGCGGGCCAAGCTTGCCCTTGGCCTTCAGCCGCACCAGCTCCAGGTCCAGCGCCAGCGGCAATTCCCATTTCAATCCATGCTCCGTGGACCGCTGCGCATGATCCACCACGAACTGGATGACCGCCGCTTCCGGCAGGGGCAGGGCAAAGGGCTGGCCGTAGCGCAGCTCGAACCAGGCGGTCCAGTAGCGGATGGCAGCCCGGTAGCTCGCGGCCGTGTTGGCCGAGCTGCCTTCGCGCATCAGCCCTCGCACCGCGGCGTCGGCCTGCGTGTCCAGCGTTTGCGGATCCAGCAAGGGCAGCAATTCCAGCAATTTCAGCGGCAATCGGCGTGGGTTGTTCATATTCATATAAATATATATGTATGCTGTATGATATCTAACACTAATACAGCATTAGTCACGATAAGGTTCTCTTATCGTGACTAACTTTAGCGCATAGCGCAAGGAAAGCCGGCCATGGCCACAGGAATCACCGAATCGGACGTCTGGGCCGCAGCCGATGCCCTGTTGCTAGAGGGCGCGCGGCCCACCATCGAGCGTGTGCGCCAGAAAATCGGCCGCGGCTCGCCCAATACCGTCAGCCCGCACCTGGAAACATGGTTTCGCTCCCTTGGCGCGCGAATCAAGGATCCCCGCGCCTTTGCCGCGCCGCCGGAGATTCCCGATCCCATCGCCCAGGCGGCCGCGCATTTCTGGGAGGCGGCCCTGACCGCCGCGCGCGCGGAACAGACCCAGGCCTACCAGCAGCGCTGGGAAGAACTTGCCAGGGAAGGGGAGCGCTTTGCGGCGCAGGCCGAACAGTTGCAGCAACGCGAGGCTCAACTGGCTGACAGGGAACGCGATCTGCAGGAAGGACTGAAAGTGGCCACGGCGCAACTTGCGTCGACGGAAGAACGCCTGCGGGCCGCCGAAGCGCAGCTGCGCGAGCGCGACAAGGCATTGGCCGGGGCCCGGGATAACCTGGCGGATGCGCAAAGCGCCATCCAGACATTGGCGGCGGAGGCGGACCAGGCCCGCGACAAGCACGCTGACGCGCTGGCCGCATTGGACTCGCGCCACGCCGCCCATGAACGGCGCTGGCTGAACGAGCTGGATGGCGAGCGCGGCGCGGTCAAACGCCTGCAGGCGAGGCTGGATGAGTTGCAGGCCGCAAGCCAGCAACAGGCCGAGCAGCTGCGCCAGGCCCTGGCTGCCGCGCAGGAACAGCAGCGCGCGGCCGAGCAGGCTGTCTTGGCTCAACGGGCGCAATCGCTCATGGATGCGCGCCAATGGCAGGCCGAGTCCGCGGTCGCCCAGGAAGCGCTGCTGGCCGCCCGGCGCAGCGAAGCCGACCAGCTCCAACGCCTGGCGGCGGCGCAGCGGCGGGCCGACGACCTGTTCGCGCAGCTCAAATCCAAGGACGCGCAGTTCAGCGATCTGGCGAGCCGCCTGATGGCGATGCAAGAGACGCCCAAGGCACCGAAAGACACCGCGCCATAGCCAGGAAAGCCGTTGAGCCAAACAGGCTCATGACTCATTCCGTGAGCCTGCCAGCAGGCTTCACCCTCACAGCGAAAAATGGGAATTTTCCTATTGAGGAGGCTAGGCGTCGTAGACAAAATTGAGCAAGGGAATTCTCCCCATGCCTGTGATTCGCCCGGCCCGGATGCGCCGCTTGCGGAAAGCGGGTCGCCAGTTCACGTATTGGAGGGCATTCATGAGCTCACGACGGTTCAGCCAGGAATTCAAGGAGCACGCAGTCCGACAAATTGTCGAGCAGTCCCAGCCGGTCGCGGATGTGTCGGAACGGCTGGGCGTGTCCGCCCACAGTCTTTACAAGTGGATCAAGGTGTTCAAGCCGGCCGGCGCGCCCGGCAAGATCGCCGAGGAACTGATCGAAACCAGGAACGAATTGTCGCGTTTGCAGGCGCAATTGCGCCTGCTCGAAGAAGAGCGGGACATTCTCCAAAAAGCAGCAAGGTACTTCGCCAGGATGGCTGGTTGAGCCCAGCGCCCGCCGGCTCAACGCTCAGGCAATTCAAGAAAACCCTTGCTCGTCCGCGTACCTGAGCAACTCCGCATTGGTTTCAATGTTGAGCTTGCGCATCGCAGATTGCTTCTGTGTCCCGATGGTCGCAACCGAGCGGTTAAGGCGTCGCGCGATCTCCGTCACGGACAGGCCCAGCGCAAACATCCGCACCACTTCAAGTTCTTTTGGCGAAAGACCCTTGGTCTTGTTGGCCCCGCCCATCGTCACGTCGTTGTGGCTGAGCCGCTTGCTGATGCTCGCCGACAGGATCGGCCCCTTCTCGGTCAATGCGCGGACGCAAATCGCGACAAGATCGTCGATGGTCTCTTCCTTGCTGACCAGCCCCGTAACGCCAAGTTGCCGCAACTGGCTGAGGATCCCGCTGTTCGTCAGCATGGTGAACACAACTATCGGGATTTGCGGAAACATGCGCTGCAGGCGCTCGATGAGGCGCAGGCCGTCTTCGTCAGCCGTGTCGGACTGCATCGCAAAGTCGGTCACGATCAGGTGGCACGAGTGATTCTGTACTGCCGTAATGAGCTCGTGCCCCGATCGCGCCGTGGCGATAACGCTAAATCCCGGCATCTCGTTGAGAGAGTCTGCAAGCGCGAGAGACACTATGGGATGGTCATCGGCAACAATAATCCGTACATCTTGTTCAGACGGAGGCTTGCTCATGGATAGGTCATCCAATATGCAATGATTCGAGCCTGGTGAATCCTGATGCTCGTCAATCGGACCTGCATGGGGAAGCAAGCTCATGACCAGCCCCACCAAGCGTGGAGGGCCACGGCGCTCGATACTCCCTACGTTGATCATTTTATGTCCAAATTCTACTGGAAAGACTAGAAAACTCTTGGGGTATCTGGCTGATTGAGCCTGATTCGGCTCATGATGGAGGGTAGAGGACGGCGCGTTGATGCCCGGCCCGTCGGAAATCGGGCCGCAGACGCGCCAATACCCAAGCTAAATCTATGCCATTTTCTGAGGGTCGGAAATCGAAGGATTTCGAGAAGTAACATTGCAACAAAAAAAAGTGCCTCATAGTGAGGCACTTTTGCTCTGGCGCTGCGCGTTCTTGAGGCTTGAACCGACCTTCGGAGGCGATGCGCGCGGGCCGGCGCCCGCTCAGATATCGGCCAGCATGCCGCGCAATGACTTTGCCAGAGCTTTGCCTTCGTCCAGCGTCCCGGCGCCCATCCCGTCGCTGCGCAATGCAGCTTCCAGGGCTTCCAGCCGCTCGGTCAGCGCCCTCATGTGCATGACGCTGAGCGCCCCGCGCATCCGGTGCAGGGTCTTCGCGAGCAAATGCAGGTCGCGTGCCTCCAGCGCCTGTTCCATCTCCCCTACATCGGCCTCCATGGTGGTCACGAACAACGCCCGGTACTTGGCGGGAATGGCCGGCGCGGACTCTGCCGCGGCCGCCGGCCCAGACCGGACCATAGTCTCGGCAATTCCCGACGAGCCGGATCCGCGGCCCTGGAGGTGGCGGCGCAACGTGCTCAGCCCGATAGGCTTGACGAGCCACGACGTCATCCCCGCAGCCAGGCAGCGCTCCTCCTCTTCGCGCATGGCATTGGCGGTGACGCCGATGATCGGGACGGTGGCGCCCATGGCGCGCAGCTCGCGCGCCAGCTCGTAGCCGTTCATGCGCGGCATGTTGACGTCGGTCAGAACCACGTCGTAAGAGGACAATCCCCAAAGCATGAGCGCCTCGGCGCCGTCCGACGACAGCGTGGCCTCGCACCCGAGCTGCTCAAGCTGATGCAGCAGCGTGGCCTGATTGATCGGATTGTCTTCAGCCACCAGAACCGACAGCCCCAGCGGCGCGAAAGCGCTGATTTCGGTCGCCGGCTCCACCGCCCGCTCGCCCCGCAGCGCGCCAAGTATGCCGGCGGCAATGTGCTCCACGCTGGGAATGACTCGGATGGTGCGCGCGGACGGCGCTTTGCCCGCGGCGGACGCCAGCACATGATGGCCGGCCCAATCGAGGGCATCGAAGTCGCCGCCGCTAAACAGCACATCCAGCAAGACGTCGTCTGGCGTGCCCACCGGCAGGGGATTGGGCGCCGGCGTTGCCCGCGCGCCCCAGTGCTTGAGCCAGGCGCAGATATTCTCGGTCAGTTCGTGGTGGGGGCTGCGGACAAAAACGCCGATGCCGCTCAGGTCGGGCGCGTTCGCCGGCTGCCCCGGCACGGCCTGAAGCGGCAACTCCAGAGAAAAGCTGCTGCCCAGGCCGAGTTCGCTGGTCACGCGGATCTCGCTGCCCATCAGCTTGGCCAGCCGCGCGCAGATGGACAGGCCGATGCCGGTGCCCCGCACCGTGTGGGAGCCGCTGTTGATCTGGTAGAAGGGAACGAAGAGCTGCGTCTGCTCCTGCTTTCCGATGCCGATGCCCGTGTCGACGACCTGGAGCACGAGATTCGTCCGGTCCGCATGAGCCTTCGCCACTTTCAAGCGCACGATCACGTGGCCCGAGTCGCTGAACTTGATGGCGTTGCTCAACAGATTGCTGAGAATTTGCCGGATGCGCGCGGCATCGCCCATCACCCACTCGGGCACCGCGATGTCCACGCAGCAAAACAGCAGCAGCGCCTTCTGCGCAGCCATCGCGGCATACGAGCTGGTGCAGCTTTGCACGAGCTCGCGCGGATTGAACTCGGTGGATTCCAGCACGAGCTGGCCGGTTTCGATCTTGGTGATGTCCAGGATGTCGCTGATCAGCTGCAGCAGGATCGAGGATGAACTCTGCATGCGCTCCAGATGCTGGCGCTGCTCGTCGTCGAGCTTGGTCAGGCTCATCAGTTCCAGCGTGCCCAGCACGCCATAAAGCGGCGTGCGGATCTCATGGCTCATCGTCGCCAGGAACGTCGACTTTGCCTCGCTGGCCATGTCCGCGGCCCGCTTGGCTTCGGCCAGCGTACGTTCAATGACCGCGCGGGCGCTGATGTCGGAGAACGCGCAGAGCACGACATCCTGATGGTTGTACCGAGTCGGCGCGTAGGCAACATAGAGCGGCCGGCCGTCGGTGGCCTGGAAATTCGCGATCGTGCCCGGGCCCGCCGCGCCCAGCACCTGCCGCAGGAACAGATTGGCGGCCGGCGTGTTCTCCAGTTCCCTGCCGGCCTCCGCTCCCAGCCATTGCAGCGCCAGGTTGTTTCCGAAGACCACTTCACCCATCGGCCGCGCCAGCACGCACAGCGCCACCGGCGCGGTTTCAATCAGGGTGCGGCTGAATTCCTCTTTTTCGACGATCTCGCGCTGGGCGTCCAGCGCCGGCGCGATGACGCGGCGGCTGTACCAGCGCATGGATGCGATGCCGCCTACCAGGCTCAGCAAGAGCAGAAGGCCCGCACTGATGGGCAGCCAGAGATTGTCCTGGAAGAAGGCGTTGTAGCTTACCCGGTACACGCCCGTCCACACGCCCGAGGGGTCCGTCACGCGCAGCACCATGCCATTGGCCGTGTATCGGAGTCCATCGCCGGCCACTTCAGGGCGAGGGCCGTCACCCAGCAGCACGCCCTGGTCTCGATGCGACAGCCAGAATCCGCCATGGAGAGGCCGGCGCATGGTTTTTTCGAAGATGTTGATCCGCTGATGATTGAACTGCGTGGCGGCGTAGACGGCGGACGACGTTCCCGGCGCGCTGCTCCACACCGATTGCGGCATGCTCGCATACATCAGGGCCAGCATGCTGCCTGGCAGCGCATCGGCCCTGAACCAATGCACGCGGCTGGAGCCGGTCAGTTCAGGCCCGTTCGGCAGGTCCTGGTCGATAAGACGCTGGCGGACAGCCTGCAAGCGGCGCAATTCCGCCCGCATGGCGTCCGTGACGGCGAGAAATGTCTCGGGCGTCAGCAGGTCGTAGCCGGACGGTGCGCCAACCGCCGGAACGCTCAGGCTGATGCTGTCGTTGTGATTGACCAGAAAGATCGTGGAAGCGGGGTAGTAGGACGACGCCCAGTAGGTCGAATAGAAATCCGACAGGTATCCGCCCAGGTTCGCCAGCCGGCGGCCTGACGTGGGGCAGTCGGCCGAATCCTCGCAGGCAAGGGAGAACGGCATCTCCGCAGCCGTGTTCTGCCCTTCGAAGAGCTGCATTCCAAAGCGTTCCTCGACCTCGGACACGCGCAGGGAAATCGGCGTCGAAATGTTCTCGGGGGGCAGGGAAGCGCTTTGCGAGCGGAGCTTGCCGAGGAACTGCTCTTGCGCATGGACATAACCGATCAGGATCGAGAAATCCAGATTCAGCCGTTCGCGCTCTTGCTCGACGATGCGGTTCAGGCCCCACGAAAAAGCGCCGGCCAGGACCAGCACAAAGGGCAAAATTCCAAACAAGGCCAGATACAGCCAGCGTGAGGTGCGCGTAACCCTGGCAAATGGCGTGTCCTGCTTGCGCATGGCCGGCTTCTCTATAGATGAGATGCTTCCATGGCTTGCCGCTCCATGGCGAGCAGATGACTGAAAGCGCCGGCGTCGACCGCGGCGGAAATAAGGAATCCTTGCGCGCAGTCGCAGCCAATCCGCCTGAGGAACTCAAGATCCTTGCTGGTTTCAACGCCCTCGGCGGTAACCTGGAGGCCCAATTGGCGCCCGAGCTGCACCGACGAGACAAGCGCGGCGGCGCGGCCTTCATCGTCGGCGGCGCCGCTGACGAAGGCGCGGTCGATTTTCAATTCGGTAAATGGCGTAGAGATCAGACTGTACATCGAGCTATACCCCCTCCCAAAGTCATCCTGAGCCAGGCCGAAGCCTTTGAGGCGCAGCCGGCTTGCGCCCATATAATATTGGCCTTGTACCGTGGTTGTCTCGTCTTCCAGCAGTTCGAAGGATATTTCTTGCGTTGAAACGCCCTTGGCCTGCACCATTTGCTCAAGCTCGTCGGGAAGATCCGGATCGTCCAGCAACTGAGTGGGCAGATTCACCGAAACCGGCATCCGGTATCCTTCGCGCCGCCATCGCATGTGCGCATCCAGCGCATCTTCCAGCATCCGCAGCAGCAGGGCGCGGTCCAGGCCGTGCCGGCGCACCGCCGACAGGAAGGAGCCGGGCAACATGAAGCCAAATTCAGGATGCTGCCAGCGGACCAGCGCCTCGGCGCTGACTATCCTTCCGCTGGCCAATGCCTTCTTGGGCTGAAACCAGGCGCATAGCTGCCCCTGCTGCAGGGCATGTTCCAGCGTGTCGCCGTCAAACACGGTGTCGACCTCGGCCCGCAAGGCGGGCCTGGCGGCTTCGGCGCTGCTTCGGCGCAACTGGCCGGCCAGTTGCCTAGCGTGGTCGGACGTCAGCGGTTTTGCGAACGTGCCCAGCACCGCAAGCCCTTTTTCCTTTGCCATCAGCGCAACGCTGTTCATGATCCGCCGTGGGCACGCCGAGACGATCGCCAGCATGGGGTTGTGATGCAGCGTGGCAAGCCTGTCGATGAACTGCACGCCATCCATTCCCGCCATGTTCAGGTCGATCAGCACGAGGTGGTAGGGCCGCAGGCCGATCATTTGCAGCGCGGCCTCGGCGGAAGTCGCCACATCCGCATAGCTGAAGCCCGCGGACTCCAGCAGATCCGCCAGGTGGACGCATTGGAAGGGATGATCGTCCACGATCAGGATCCTGTAGTCGGACAGCTGCTTCATATGACTTCCTTAAGGGCGATTAGCGCTTGGCGCAAGGCGGAAATGGGCAAGGGCTTGAGCAGCACGGTAGTCATCCCGGCGACGGTGCTGCGCCGGAGATCGTCCGTGAATGCGCTGGCGGTGATGCCGACAATGGGCCGGGTGTAGCCTTGGCCGCGCAGGGCGCGCGTGAGATCGTAGCCGTCCATCTGCGGCATCTGCAGATCGGTCAGGACGGCATCGAAAGCCGACATGTCGGGGCGGCCCAACGCGTCCTGCCCATTCGAGGCCACCACGACCGTGCAGCCCAGGTGCTCCAGCTGCTCCCGCAGGATCTGCTGGCTGACTTCGTTGTCCTCCACAACCAGCACATGCATATCCAGAGCGTCCCGCGAGGTCTTGAGCTCCAGGGAGACCTTGGCGGCGACGCCATCCTGCGCGAGACGCACCGCGGCGGCGATGCTTGCCAGGCTGTGGGCGTTGGCCATCCAGCTGTTGCGCCCCCCCTCCGGCCGGGGCCGGGTCCCCGGCGGATGCGCGACGACCCGGGCGCCCGCCCAAACCGCCGCCGTCGCCTCGCGCGGCCAGGCCTCGACCAGCACGCCGCCGCCCAGGCGTCCGTGATGCGCCGCGCGGTAGGGAATCGCCAGGGCGCCCCAATGCCGCAACCATTGGCACAGGTTGTTGACCACGTCGTTCACGGCCCCGCGCACGAAGACCGGCTTGGGGTCCAGCCGTATCGCCTGGTCCGAGTACGCTTCGCTCGCCAGGGGCAGCGTCAGTTCGAGCGACATGCTGGTGCCCAGGCCGGGTTCGCTGACGGCGGAAAGCGCGCCGCCCATCATCTCGGCCAGGCGCCAGCAGATCGCCAGCCCGAGTCCGGTGCCCGGGAAGGCCTGGGGCTGGCTCGTCTCGGCCCGATAGTAGGGTTCAAAGAGCCGGGCGTGATGTTCCGCCGAGACGCCGATACCCGTATCGGCCACCTGGAACTTCAAGGTGGCGCACTGGGAATCGACGTGCAGCGTTTGCAGGCGCAGCACGACTTGCCCGGAATTGGTGAACTTGATGGCGTTGCTGACCAGGTTGTTGAGGATCTGGCGGATGCGCGTGATATCGCCGATCACCGCCATCGGCGAGGTCGCGTCGGCCAGGGCGTAGATATGCAGGCCCTTGGCTTCCGCGCGCGCCGCGTAGCTGCTGACCACGGCGTCAAGCAGCTCGGCCGGACAGAACGCCGACGACTCCAGCTTCAGGTAGCCCGCTTCGATGCGCGACAGGTCCAGCGTGTCGTTGATGGTGCGCAGCAACGTCGCCGAGGACTGCTGCATGGTCTCCAGGTATTGCTGCTGCTGGCTGTCCATCGCCGTGAGGCCCAGCATTTCCAGCGTGCCCAATATGCCGAACAAAGGCGTCCGGATCTCGTGGCTCATGGTGGTCAGGAAGACCGTCTTGGCGTGATTCGCCGCATCGGCATCCAGCTTGGCCTGCGTGATCGAGCGCTCGACCCGCTTGAACGCCGTGATGTCGTTGATTCCGCAAAGCACGACCTCCTGGCCGCGATACGTGATGGGGGCGAAGGTGAGATACACGCTGCGCCCGTCGTTCAAGACGAATTCCCGCCCCGAATCAAAGTCGTTCGAGGAGAAAAGCCTGGACAGGAGGTCCGACTCGCCGAGCAGCCATTGCCTGGCCAATTCGTTCGAAAGCAGGGGCACGCCGTCGGCGCGCCGCAGCAGGCATAGCCCGACCGGCGCGACTTCGACGAGCTTGCGGTTCAGGGCGACGCTGTCGGCCAGCGCTTCGTATTGCCGGACCGCAGGCGCGACCAGCTTCTTCTTGATATGGCGCACGCCGAGGATCACCGCCGCGAACAGCAGCGCCGCGCCGGCCAGCGCCGCCTGGATTGCGAACGCGGTGTCGGCGAGAATCCGGCCGATCGGGGTGTAGTACACGAGCCGCCAGCCCGCTTCACCCACCGACTTGTTCAGCACGACGAACTTGGGCAGCAATCCGGCGCCCCACCATCCGAAGGAGTCCTGCCGTCCATCCCGTTGGCCAAGCTGCGCAAGGTAAGGGGCGACGGGGCTGTGCACGACGGGCGCGTCGTGCTGGTCGTACAGGACATAGCTCCCCCCGCGCAGGGAAGACAAGTCGATCGCCGCATCGATGTCGCCCACTTCCAGCCCGATCCAGCCCGAACGGGGCGTGGCGGGATCCAGGGGCGTGTACAGATAGAGCTGGTTTGCGTGCTCCATCGGCGGCTTCAGCCAGACGATGGGATTGTGGCCGCCCGGCAGCACCGCCGGATCGGCGGCGGCCAGCTTGCGGGTGATCCACTGCTGCTTGGCGGAATCCATGTCGGCCGCTTTGCCCTCGTGCGGGGGCACGATGCGCGAGGTATGGCCGTTGCGCACCGAGCTAAATACCAGCTGGGTGCGGGCGAGGGCGATGTCGTTCAGGTCTCGCGGCGTGAGGATCAATGCCCAATCGAAGGCGTTCGTATCCTCCCGCAGCGGAAAGACCTCGATTTGCTGCGTATTGCCAAAGTAGCGCGGCGTTTCGGACGCAGGCGCGCCATCCGAGTTCCGGACGGAGGAGGACGAGAGGGAACGCAGCAGGATCTCTCGCTGGTCAAAGAACAGCTGCGCGTTGTAGGCAGCCGCGTTCATCTGCCGGCGATAAACGGAAACCGTATTGCTGAAGGACCAATAGAGGAAAAAAACCGCTCCTGCGGCAATGGAGGTTAAGAGCGCCGCCGCGAACAAATGCAGCAGCAGGGACGATGCCCTAGGCGCCGCCCCTGCGTCGTGCGAGAGAGTTTGAGTTTCCTGAACAGGCATGAGGCCATCGTAAGAAGGAGCCTATGCCCTGGATATAAGAAGATTTTGAAAGTGAGGGTGATCCCGAATAGCCAAATCGGCAAAAAATTAAGTGATTTGAGGCTCAACTCGCCAGGATGGTAACAATTATGAGGGTTGGCTTTTTTAAGAAATTTCTTATTTTGTGCGCATTGGCGATACGCCAGAATCAGAATTTTATTATGTGCGCCTAGAGTCGCCATTCCTATACTCGCTGCAAAATACTGCCCTGACCCATATTCCGTTGGATTTACTCCGCCGTACCCGGCACTGGCCGTCCTGTAGATACATGTGCGCCCATAATAGAAGTCATGCATGAACGTTACAAAATCGGAAGGGTCAGCCTTGCATTTGAGCGATTCGCTCAGAATTCAGCCCGTCATGGATGCAAGCGGCGCCATATGCGAAATGGCGCTTGTCGGCGATAGCCTGAAGCGCCTGTCAAACGATCACACGCACGGCGTGTCGGCCGTCGCACTGCGCGAGGCGGGACGTGTTTTCCAGGCCAGCGGCTGCCTGGCGCCCCTGACCATGGATCATCAGCTCGATGTCCACACTGACATCGGCCTGCCCGAGCAACTGTGCCAGGATCTGCGCATTGCCGCGGTGGGCGTCGATTTACTGCCGGCGACGAGCCCCGAGCACGATGCCGCTACGCCCATCTACCCGAGCGCCAAGGTGATCTACAACGTTCCGCTGAGCGACCGGCTGGTGGATGGCGCCGACGTGTTTCGCCACTACAGGGAATTCAAGCCGGCGCTGCGCATACGCCTGTTGCCGTCCACTCTGGATGGCGCCCCCACTCGGCTCGGCACGATACGGGCCGTCGGCGTGCGAGTCGACATACCTACAGGCATCAGCCAAGCCCACACGCTGCAGGAACGGTTCTTCAGCCTGCTCGGGCAGGCTTCCCGCAAGGGTCTCAGAGTGCTGGCCGGCAACATCAAGGACATTGACGACTTCAACTGGCTACGGATGCAGCCTGACGTCCTGTTTCAGGGCGAGGTGCTCTCCATTGCGCTGAGCCTTGAATACATCCGGGAATGGCTGACGGGCGCGGGGTCCGGCTGGCGGACGTTCCAGCTGGGAGAGTAGGGCCGTTCCCCAAGGGGCGCGACCCGTCGCCGGATGGCCCCGAGCGGATCCGATTAAAATCGCCGCCATGCTTCCCACTCAAGTCATCGTCGCGCTGCTGGTCCTGCAGCTTGCCCTCGCCATTCCGCTGTTCGCCGTGGCTATCCAGCTGCTGCGCTTGCTGCATTGGTCCTTCCTGGCGGACCCGCAGTCGCGCGGCGAACGGCCGCAATTTACCGGCCCCGTGCTGGCGCTGGTATTCAGCGCGCTGGCCGCCGCCGACTTTCTGTCGTTTGAGCCCTTCGTCACATTTTCCAGAATCAACCCGGTGCCCGAGAGCGCGCGCGCCTACTTCACCGTCGCCATGCTGGCGCTGGCGGTCTGGTGCTGGGCGTATGCGGGCGCGATACGCAGCCGGATCCGCTCAGCGCTGGGCGTTTCCTGAGCGCCAAAGGCGCGTTCACGCGAAACTAGCGCGCTGGAACGGAACGCTGGAACGGCTCGTTGTTCTGTTCGCCAAAGCGCGACGAATGGTAGTTGGCGGGGTCCGAGCGCATCGAGCTGGTCGAGCGCGGCTGGTCGGAACTGTAGGAGCTGGGCGCGGTGCAGCCGGCCAGCAGAAAAGCCAGCAACAGGCCGGCGGTGGTCAGGATCCTCATGGCATGCCTCCATAGAGATGCCAACCGGAAACGCGGGCGCCGTCGGGTCAGGCGCCGCGCTCATCCTTTTCCGGCGACACGACACGCGCCGGATGCTGGCGCGAGATTGCCGGCATGAATGGATGGGCCTAATCCAGGGGAGGGGAGCTGTCCAGGACGACCGGGCAACCGGCAGGATCCTGGTCAAGCAAGTAACGTGCCCGCACCGGTCCAGAGGAATATCGGATAAATTCGTCGGGGAACGCGCTACACAGCCCCGGGCGGCCGCCCGCCGGCCGGCATGCGTCACACAATCCAGGGCGCCAGCCTTGTCAGGAGCAGCGGGTGATCCCACGCCAGTCAGTTGATATTGCCCGTGTTCTGCTTGTCATCGTCATGCTTTCCGCATTGATGATCGGCAGTCTTTACATACTTCGGCCGTTTTTGCCGGGCCTGATCTGGGCGACCACCATCGTCGTGGCCACCTGGCCGGTGCTGCTGGCCATTCAGCGCCATTGCGGCGGACGCCGCTGGATGGCCACCGTGGCGATGCTGATCATCCTGCTGTTCGTGATCGTGCTGCCGCTGTACCAGGCGATTTCGACCCTGGCGCTGCACGGCGGGGCGATCATGGCCGCGGTCAAGAGCCTGCCGGAGTACGCATTGCTGGCGCCGCCGGCGTGGATACGGAGCATTCCGCTGGCCGGCCCCCGGCTCGCGCAGGAATGGCAGACCCTGTCCGACGCCGGCGCGGGCGGCCTGCTGGCCCGGCTGGAACCCTACCTGACCACCGCCGCGCACTGGCTGCTGGGCCACGCCGCCATCGTCGGCGTATTCGTGATGCACATGCTCATCACCGTCATCATTGCCGGCATTCTCTACAGCCAGGGCGACGTCGCGGCGGACTTCATAAGGCGATTCTCAAACCGGCTGGCCGGCGAGCGCGGCGTGGCGGCGATCAGGCTGGCGGGGTCGGCGATCCGCGCCGTGGCGTTGGGCATTGTCGTCACGGCGGTGGTGCAGTCCGCGCTCGGCGGCATCGGCCTGTGGATTGCAGGCGTGCCGGCGGCCGGCATCCTGACCGCGCTCATGGTGATGCTGTGCCTCGCGCAGCTTGGGCCGTTCCTGCCCATGCTGGGCGGCGTCGTCTGGCTGTTCCAGAACGACATGAAGCTGGCGGCGGTAGTGCTGCTGGTCTGGGCGGTGGTGGTCGCCATGCTGGACAACCTGCTGCGGCCCATGCTGATCAGGCGGGGCGTGAACCTGTCGATGCTGCTGATCCTGTCCGGCGTGCTGGGCGGGATGTTCGCGTTCGGCATCGTCGGCCTGTTCATCGGCCCGGTGATCCTGGCAGTGACCTCCACGCTGCTGAAGGCCTGGATCGACGAGGTGCCGCCCCCGGTCGCGACCGACCCGATCGAGGCGCCCCGCGACTGAATGCGCCGCCAGGGCCGGGCAGGAAAAGGGCGTAACATCTGCCTCACGGCGCGGGCCCACGGGCCCGCTTTCTTGCAACACCCCCGGCAACACCCATGACGATGCACCCGCTTGTGCTGGCAGTAAGCACACCCCATCTTTCTTTCCATCCGGCTTTGGCCGCCCGCCAGGCGGTGGCGCAATGAGCGACAGCGAACGCCTGGCCAAGCGGCTGGCCACGGAACAGTCTTGTTCGCGCGGGGACGCCGAACGCTATATAGAGGGCGGTTGGGTCGCCGTCGACGGCAAGGTGGTGGAGGAGCCGGGTTTTCGGGTTGCGCCCGCGCAAACGGTCAGCCTGTTGCCCGGCGCACGCCTGGAAGACATGCGCCCCGTCACCGTCCTGATCCACAAGCCCGCCGGCGCCTATGCCGACGACCAGCCGGGCTCGGCGCGGGACTTGATCGTGCCCGCAAACCTGATGCCGGGCGACCGCTCCGGACAGCGCTACTTAAAGCGCATGTTCAATGGGCTGAAACTCGTGACGCCGCTGGAACGCGCGGCCAGCGGCCTGGTCGTCTACACGCAGGAATACCCCGTGGCCCGGAAACTGGTGGAAGAAGGGCGGCACGTCGAACAGGAATACATCGCCCAGGTGGACGGACAGTTGAGCGAAGGCGATCTGGCGCGCCTGCAGCGCGGCATGGCCTACGAAGGCCGCGTTGCCACGCCAATGAAGGTCAGCTGGCAGAATGAAACCCATCTGCGGTTTGCGCTGAAGACGCCGCCGCCCGGGTTTATCGAGCATGTCTGCGATGCGGCGGGGCTGCGCCTCCTGGCCTTGCGGCGCCTGCGCATCGGACGCCTGCCCATGGCGGGCCTTGCGGTTGGACAATGGCGCTATCGGCTGGAATATGAACGGTTCTGATGAGCTGAATACGGATGCCGGCCGCCGGCGCTTGCTGCTGGGCGCGGGCGCCTTATGCCTCTCCGGCCTTGGCCTGGGCGGCTGCGCAAGCCGTGTCGCGGCCCCCGCGCCGCGCCCCAAGCCGGCGGCGCCCCCGGTCCCGTATGGCAAAGCCGCCGCCGCTCCCGTGCCTGCGCTCAGGCCCGGCGCGCGGATCGCCATCGTGGCCCCGGCGTCCGCCGCTCCCGATGCCAGCGATCTCGCCGCGCAATGGCTGGAGGCCCGTGGCTTCGTGCCGCAGATCATGCCGGCTGCCCGCTACCGCCTGGAGCCCCCCTATGACTATCTGGCGGGCACCGACGCGCAGCGGCTGGACGACCTGCACGCCGCGTTCGCCGCGCCGGACATCGGCGCGGTGTGGTGCCTGCAAGGCGGCTTCGGTTCCTGGCGGCTGTTGGACAAGCTGGATTTCGAGCTGCTGCGCCAGCATCCCAAGCCTTTCATCGGCTACAGCGACATCACCGCGCTGCATCTGGCCATGCAGCGGCATGCGGGCTTCGTGACGTTCCACGGCCCGATGCTGGCGCAGGACCTGGTGGCCGGCAAGCGCGAACCCACGGAATCGCACCTGCTGGCCATGATCAGCGGGCAGGTCGGGCAGGGCGCCTGGATAGACCCGCCGCCGGACGCCCGGCCGACGGAGCTGGTCGCGGGCACGGCAAGCGGACGGCTGGTCGGCGGCAACCTTGCCCTGATCGCCGCGCTGACCGGTTCCCCCAACGAGATAGACACCCGCGACGCCATCCTCTTCTTCGAAGACGTCAACGAGGCTCTGCCCCGGGTAGATCGGCTGCTGAGCCAACTGGCCGCCGCCGGCAAGTTCGACGGAGTGAAAGGGGTGCTGGTCGGCAATTTCACCCGGATACTCGGCACGCAAATGGACGATGCGCAGGCTCAGGGCCTGCTGTATCCCATGATGTTCGAGCAGTTCCGCGCACGCGGCATTCCTGTTCTGGCGGGCTGGCCCAGCGGCCACGGAGACCCCAACCTGACGCTGCCGCTGGGCGCCCGCGTCACGCTGGACACAGGCCGGGGCGCGCTGCGGCTGGACCAGGCGATCACGACGGTCTGACAGTCGGCGGCACGCCTTAGATGCGTCATTAATAGCGCATAAATTGGTTCTCTGCAGCATAAATAGATCATTTTTGATCCGAGGCCATTTCATTAATAGCGTATGGAAGCCATTAAAGCGCTATTATTGAGGCATGAAAAAGAAGATCGAACCCAGCTTCGATGCCGCCGAAGCGCTGGCGCGCCTGGGAGCCAACATCCGCACCGCGCGCTTGCGCCGAGCAGAGACGGAAGCCACTCTGGCCAGCCGCATGGGCGTATCGCGAGCCACCATCACCCGGCTTGAACGGGGCGATGGCGGCGTTTCGCTGGCGCTCGCGCTTGAAGCGCTGCTGCAATACGGCTTTGGCGACCAGGTCTTCGCCCTGGGCGACCCGGACTTGGACGGCGTGGGCAAACGCCTGGACGCCGTGCGCCGCCCCAGCCGGGGCAGCGGCCGGCCGCTGCACTCGCATCGCGTCGATCCCTCCAGCCTGTAGCGCCGGGGGCCAGATATCGTGCAAGCCAAGAAACACAAATCCGTGGAAAGCGAGCTCTTTGTCTACGTCGACATCCGGGGCGAAGCCGTCCTGGCCGGCGTGCTGACGCTGGACGATTCGGACGAGAACCACTTCTTCGCCGAATTCACCTACGTGCAGTCCTATGTGAACGACCCGCGCGCGTTTGCGCTGGACCCGCTCAATCTGCCGCTGGCGGACTCCAAGACCACCTTCCGCACCGAAAGCCGCTACGAAACGCTGGGCGCCATTTTCGACGCCGCGCCGGACGCCTGGGGACGCAATGTCATGCGGGTGGACAACGCCGGCGCGCGCGTGACCGAAGACGAAGTGCTGCTCAAGGGCAGGGGCATGGGCGTGGGGGCGCTGTTCTTCAGCGCGCGGCAACTGACGCCCAACATGCGCAAGACGTACAGGCTGCCGGAAGTCAGCGAACTGGGGTCGCTGGCCGACCTGCTGACCGACATCGACCAGGGCGTAAAGCCCAAGGGGCTGTACCGCGACATCCTGGGCAGTTCCTGGGACATCGGCGGGGCGCGCCCCAAGACGATCGTGCGCGACGAGATCGGGGAAATGTGGATCGCCAAGTTCCCGCGCAAGGGGGACTCTTATGACCGGCAGCGCGTCGAATTCGCCAACCTCCAAATGGCCAAGGCCATCGGCCTTACGGTGCCGGACATCCGCCTGGCCGAAACGCATCTGGGCGCCGTCCTGCTGACGCACCGCTTCGACCGCGACCTGCTGCCCGTCGACCGCGGCGCGGACCCGATCATCGCGCGGCGCCATTTCCTGAGCGGCGCCTCGCTCATCAGCCCCTCCGTCCAGATCGGGAAGCGCGAGCTCGACGGCCCGCGTGGCAAGGCCACGTATTCCTACGCCCGCCTGGCCGACGTCGCGCGCCGCGTGTCGTCCAATCCGGTGCAGGACCTGCTGGAGCTGTATGCGCGGATGATTCTGAACGTGGCCGTCCACAACACGGACGACCACCTGAAGAACGTGGGCTTCCTGAAGGACGAGGGAGCCGAAACCTACCGCTTGTCGCCGCTGTTTGACGTCGTCACGCAGGAAGGGTCGGCCAGGCACTACCTGCACATAGGCGCGGCGGGCCGCGAAAGCTCATTCGACAACTGCCTGACCGAGTACCGGCGCTTTGGATTGCGCTCCGAAGCCGCCGCCCGCTCCATTCTTGAGCGCGTGCGCGACGTGGTCGCGGAGCGCCAGCGCTTCTACGAGGCGGCGGGCATGACTGCGGACGAAATCGCCCATGTGGAAGCGTCGTTGATGGCATGGCGCCAGCCGGGCGCATCCCCGTAGCGTCAGGACTGATGCGCCGTGTCCAGGTCAAACGACTGCCCGCGCTGGAGCATGCGCGCATGGAAATCCTGGCTCAGCTCCGCCAGCGTGACCTTGCCGAAACTGTCCAGCAGCAGCGCCTGGGCCCGATCGAACGCGCCGTTCAGCGAGGCGTTCACGGCCGCTTCCACCAGGCAGCCCGGCGACTCGCTGCGGTTTGCCATCGCAAAGATCTCGGGCGAGCCCAGCGCCTCATAGATGTCGCGCAGCGTGACGGCGCTGAAGTCGCAAGAGATCGTCCATCCGCCGCCGTGGCCTTTTTCCGACCGCACCAGGCCTTGCTTGCGCAGGCCCGCCATGATGCGGCGGATGACCACCGGGTTGGTCTGCATCACTTTGCCGAGTTCTTCGGATGTCATGGGGCCGGGGCGCTCGGCCATATGAAGCAGGACGTGAAGTACGCCGGAAAGCTTGCTGTCTCTTCTCATGCAATAGATGCTATTGCATGAGTAGGCCGATGGTCAACGCGCGCGGCTGGAGGCTATCCGGCGCCCGCCTAATTGCGCTTGGCCGACCATTCGCCCTTGCCGGCGGCGCTGCCGCTCATGGTGCGGCCGTTGACCAGCCCCGAATAGCGCACGCCGTCCGCCGTGAACGCGATGGCCGTGCCGTTCAGGCGCGCATCCGAGATGGGCGCCGAACCGAGCTTGCCCGACAGCATCTGATACTGCTGATCCAGCTGCAGCGTCTTGCCGCCCATGTCCCACTTGCCTTCGACCTTGGCCGGCACGATCCACAGCAGGGCGGTGCAGTAGGTGCTGCAGTCCTTGGTCACGGTTTCGGACGCATCCGGCTCCCAGTCGCCCATGCGGAAGGTGTTGGACACGACGCGGGTGCCCGCCGGCAGGTCCAATAGCTTGGGCCGCAGCTTTTCGTTGATTGTCGACAGCAGGAACATCGTGATCACGTCGGCCTGGGACAGATCGGTGGTGAAAAGGTCCGCCGCCACGAACGTGGCCCGGTCCGCCACGCCCGCGCGCTTGGCATTCTGGCGCGACAGCTCGACCAGGTCGGGGTTGTATTCAATGCCTTGCGCCGTCAGGCCGCGCTGCGCGGCCGTGATGACCGTGCGGCCGTCGCCGGAACCCAGGTCCATCAGCCGGTCCTTGGGCGTGACCTTGGCCATGTCCAGCATCTTGTCCACCAGTGTCTGCGGCGTCGGCACCCAGATGACGTCCTTGCCCTCCTGGCCGACGTCGGGCACATAGCCTTTCTGCGCGCCCGCTTGCGCCGGAACGGCAGCCGCGGTCTGCGCCATCGCGCCGGCCACATGAAACAGCGAGAACGCCATCGCCGAAGCCAGCATCGCGGCGCGGATCCGGGGGGCGGACAACGGCAGGCGGGCGGATAGGGGAGATAGGGTAGAGCGTTGCATGGTGAGGATTCCTTGGGAGGAGAACGCGTGGAAGAACAGGCGCTATGTGGGCGCCGCAACCGGTTTGAGCAGGCGCAGCAGGGGGATGCCGGCCGCCAGCACCGCTAGTCCGATCAGGGCGCCCGCCCCGGCATACATTGCGCTGGAAACGACCAGCCCGGCGCAGGTCAGGGCGAGCAGCAGCGGGGGAAGGGGATAGAGGGGAACGCGGAAGGGCCGCGGCCGGTCGGGATCCAGGCGCCGCAACCGCCATACCGATGCCGCCACCAGCAGCATGAATATCCAGAAGACCGGCGCGGTGTAGGCCACCATGGTCTGCACGCTGTTCTGGCTGAAGGCCCCCAGCGCCACCAGCGCGAGCGTGATCAGGCCCTGGGCGAGCAGGGCGCTGACGGGCGTCTCCTTGCGCGCGCTCCATCCCGACAGCGCCCGCAAGCGCGGCACGTCCCGTCCCAGCGCGTAGTACACCCGCGCGCCGGTGATGATGGTTCCGTTGATCGTGCTGAGCGCCGTGGCGCAGATGGTCAGGCTGAGCGCCGCCGCCGCGTAGGGGCCCGCCGCCAGCTGCATGACCTCGGCGCCCAGCGCCGGCGTATCGCGCAAGCCTTGCAGGCCGAAGATCTCCAGCAATGCAAGATTGGTCAGCACATAGGCGCCGGTCACCACCGCCGTGCCGATGAGCAGCACCCGGCTCATGTTGCGCCCGGGATTGCGCAACTCGCCGCTCAGATAGGCGGCTTCGTTCCAGCCGCCGTAGGTCAGCAGGACAAACACCATGCCCATGCCCATCAGGCCCGCCGGATTGCCCGACAGCGGCGCGGGCGCGGCGGTGTTCAGGAGGTTGTCTCCCGAGGCGGACAGGCAGCCTATCAGCACGGCGGCAAGGGCAATCACGGTCAGCAGGGTGAAGACCCACTGCAGGCGCTTGGAATAGCGCGTGCCCACCATGTTCAAGCCCGTCAGCGCGACGACCGCAATCGCCGCATGCACCGCGGGCCCCTGGCCTCCCAAGGGCAGCAGGCGATGCGCGTAGTCGCCGTAGATGAAGGCCACCACGGCTATGGCGCCGGTTTGAATCACCGAGCAGCGGGCCCAGGCGAACATCAGCCCCACGCGCGGCCCCCATGCCCGCGTCAGATACAGGTATTCGCCGCCCGCGCCGGGGTAGGCGGAACCCAGCTCCGCATAGCAAAGCGCGCCAACCAGCATGACCAGTCCGCCCGCGCACCAGAGGCCGATATACATGGCCTCCGAAGCTGCGTGCTGCGCCACCAGGGGAGGAAAACCGAAGATGCCGATGCCGATCACGACGCCGACCAGGACCATGGTCGCGTCCATCACGGACAAGCCGGTGGACGCGGACTCGGCGACGGTGTCGGAGGCGCTGCTCATCGCCACTGGCGCCAGAGAGGTTGCGCGGCGGGGGCGGGCGCCCCGCTTGAGAGAGTTTCCCGGAATGGCCGCGCGGTCAGGACAGGGGTCGAAGTCGCGGATGAGCGCGAGCGGAACAGTGTCATGCAAATCTCCCGGTTGGGCGCGCGGATTCGGGTTCTGGGGCAGATGCCGGCATATGCTGACAATTACCTGAACCTAAAGCGACCAATCCGGTACCGGGAAAGTTCCGCAGGGTTTTCCTGGGTATCTGCGTATCAACCCTGGAAGGAGCAGTCCCCAATCCCTCTGCCCCACATACGAAATAATCTTAGATAAATTTCATAACTACCTGTTTATATTGAATTATATTTGTTAATTTAATGTGATTTATTTAAAGTAAATTCTCAGCATCAGGCAGACGAAATTGCAGCGGCCGCGCTTCCTCGCGCACTGGCATCGCATCGGTTGGTGTCCGCCTTCATCCATTGGAGCGAGGCCCGTCCGCCCCTATCGCAGGTGTTCGCGCACCCAGCTGGCCGAATCGGCGGATAGTGAGATATCGCTTGCGGCGGAACTGGCGGGCTTGCACAGGTACAGCGAGCAAGCCACGTAGCTGCTGCCGGACAGCGCCAGGATCAGCATGGGGCGCGCAAATTCACGGGGAAACGCCTGCAGGAACCGCAAGGCGAACGGCTCCGCGCCGCCCGTCGCCAACGCGTCCCGCAGCAATCGCAAGGTCACGCCGTACAGCCATGACGTAATGATTGCCTGCCCGCGGCCGCGATTGGCCGCCACGCAGCCGCCGAAGGCTTGCGCGTAAGCGGGCCCCGTATCCTGCATATGCTCCTGGAGCAGTCTTTCCAGTCGCCCGGAATGCCGATGCACCAGATCGCGTAGTTGCACATTCCCGTCCGCTGCCTGCGCCCTTGCCGGGGGCGAAGCGCAAGCGCCACCATTCGTCAGCCTACCCATGTCCCGTCAGAAATCTTCTTAGCCACTATTGATGCCGGGCCGAGGCCCTTCTGCGACGCGAACGGCCGTCCATGGCAATGCGCCACGACGGCCGCTGGCACGAAGGTGAGATTAGATAGCGCGGACTAAGGCCTGGGTATCACTGAAACTTGGTATTTCGCGGCGCCGGCGTCAATCGAGCTTCACGCCGGCCTGCTTGATGACAGCCGCCCAATCCTGGACCTCGGTTCGCAGGAACGCGCTCAGTTCCGCAGGGGTGGACCCCGACAGGATCAGGCCCTCGTCGGCATAGCGCTTCTGCAGGTCGGGGTTGGCCAGCACCTTCTGCAAGGCGGGCTGCAGGCGGTCGACGACGTGGGCGGGCACGCCCGCGGGCGCCATCAGGCTGTACCAGGTGGTGGCTTCAAGCCCCTTGATTCCTTGCGACCGGGCCGTCGTCACATCGGGCAGGGCAGGCGATTTCTCGGTGCCCGTCACCGCAGCCGCGCCGACGCGCCCGGCCTTGTACTGGGGCAGCATTTCGACCACCTGGGTCACGCCCATGCTCAGTTCGCCCGACGCGACCGCCAGCAAGACGGGCGAGCTGCCCTTGTAGGGCACATGCACCATGTTTCCACGGGTGGCCAGATTGAGCACTTCGCCGGTCAGATGGGTGATGCTGCCCGCGCCCGACGAGCCGAACGTCAGCTTGCCGGGCTCTTTGGAGGCCAGCGCGATCAGATCGGGCAGGTTCTTCGCCGGCAGGGCCGGATTGATGGCGAAGACCAGGGGACTCTTGCCGATCAGGGTGATGGGCTGGAAATCCTTTACAGGGTCGTAATTCAGGTTCGGGTAGAGGCTGGGCGCGATCGCGAGCGTCGATACGTTTCCAAGCAGCAGCGTGTAGCCGTCAGGCTCCGCGCGGGCCACCGCGTTGGTGCCGATCGTACCGCCCGCGCCGGCACGGTTCTCGACAATGACCTGCTTGCCCAGCGCATCGTTCAACTGCTGCGACAGCGCGCGCGCCAGGGTGTCGGCCGCGCCGCCGGGCGGGAAGGGCACCACGATGCGGATGGGCTTGTCCGGATACGTCTGGGCTTGCGCTCCCGCGCCCAGGCCCGCGGCGAGCAGCCCGGCCAGGGCCGTGGCCAGGATGCTTCGGCGATTGAATTTCCTGTACTTCGACATACTGCTCTCCTGAAAGAGAAAACATGGGCAATGCAGAAAAAATCAGCGCGTTGCGGCCTGCCCGGGCGGGTGATGGGCGTGCCAGTGGCGGGCGATATCGACGCGGCGGCACACCCAGACGTCCGGATGGGCGGCCACGTGATCCAGGAAGCGCGCCAGTCCCGCGGCGCGCCCGGGCTGGCCGACCAGGCGCAGGTGCAGCCCGACCGACATCATCTTGGGTTGCGTCGCGCCTTCCTCGTACAGCACGTCGAAGGCGTCGCGCAGATACTCGAACAGGTCCTGTCCGGTGGCCATCCCGCCGCGGATGAACTTGGCGTCGTTGTTGGCCAGCCCATAGGGCACAAGCAGATGCGGCTTGCCCTCCACCCAGGTCCAGTAGGGCAGTTCGTCGTTGTAGGTGTCGGAGTCATAGATGAAGCCGCCTTCCTCGGCGAGCAGCGCGCGCGTGTTCAGGCTGGGGCCGTAGCGGCAGTACCAGCCCAGCGGACGCGAGCCGACCGAGCGGGCTATCGATTCCACGGTGCGGCGGATTCGTTCGCGTTCCTGCTCCAGCGTCAGGTTCTGATGCCGTTCCCAGCGCCAGCCATGCGCGCAGACGTCATAATCGCTGGCCCGGATCGCCGCGCAAACCTGGGGGTTGCGTTCCAGCGCGAGTCCGCAACCCAGCACGGTGGCCGTCATCCCGCGCGACTGCAGCAGCCGGTGCACCCGCCAGAAACCAATGCGGCTGCCGTACTCGAACATCGATTCCGCGGCCAGGTCGCGGCCGCTGAAACCGCCCGAGCCGCCTTCGGTCAGTCCGGTTTCGGACTCGGCGTCGCCGTCGGGCACCGACGGCTCGCCGCCTTCTTCGTAGTTGATGCACAGGTTCAAGGCCAGGCGCGCGCCGCCGGGCCATTGGGGGTCTGGCGGATTCTCGCCATAGCCGACGAAGTCGCGGCGCAGGTGCGGGGGATCGATAGTCATAACGGGCTTGCCATCCGTGGAGGAATCAATCGGGTAGGGAAACGACAATGTGCGGCGCCGGGGCCCGCCAGAATTCGTCGTCGTCGTTGCGGCCGGTCTGGCCCATCATGACGAGGAACTCGGCCGGCCCGGCCAGCACGGTCAGGCCGTGGTGCCAGGTGCCCACGCGGTAGCACACGCCCTGGCGTCCGGACGCCAGAAAGGCCTGCAACCTGTCCATGTCGGGCAAGTCGTCCGGCCCGGTCGGCGCCACCACGACCAGATACGGCGCGCCGCTCAAGGGCACGAATGTTTGCGCCGCGTAGCGATGCCGCTCCATCAGCTCGATCGAGACGGGCCTTGTTGCCGGCGCATCCAGCCGGCTGACCCAGCAGGCGTTGCGGATCGCGTCCGGCCCGTGCCGCATCGGCTCGGTCAGGTAGTGGCGGCGCGCGGCGCCCTGGTGCTCGACCACCTCGCCATAGGACGCAAACGCCTGGCTCGTGAGCGGCTGGGGATGCAGGATGCGTGGGGAAGCCGGCATGTCATGCGCCATGGGTCAGGTATCCGAGCGAATTCACGTAGCTGCGCCGCACGCTTTCCAAGTGGGCGGACATGGCCTCGCGCGCCCGCGCGGCCTCGCCGGACAGCAGGCCCTGGAGAATCGCCAGGTGTTCCTGGCGGGCCTGGACCTGACGCTGCGGCAACCGCTCCACATCGCACATCCGCACCTGCCGGCGGGTCGCCGTGATCATCGCGGCCAGGTTCCGGTTGCCGCAGTAGGCGGCGATCAGGTCATGCAGCGCGTTGTCGACCTCCCAGTCGGACTTCTCATCCGGCGTCGCCGCATCCAGCAGCGCCTGCAGGCGCGCGCGCAATCCCTCCAGCGGCTCGACGGGGATGCGGTTCGTCGCCATGGCCGCCGCTTCGCTTTCAAGCAGGCTGCGGATCTGCAGCAGCTCCAGCAGATCGGTCACGCCAAAGGAGCGGACCACGATGGACCCATTGGACAGGCGCTCCAGCATGCCTTCGCCAAGCAGGCGATTCATGGCGGCGCGCAGCGGCGTGCGCGAGACCGCCAGTTCGTCGGCCAGCCGGCGTTCCTCCAGCACTTCTCCCGCGGGAATGCGGCGCGAGACGATCTGGTCGAGCAGGGTTTGATAGGTGCGTTGAGTGGCGTTCATGTCTGGGTTGCGGGCAAGGAGAGGGCGCAGGCGGGCGGGGCCAATCGTGGTTCCCGAAGCGCCAGCCTGCGCGATGGACGAGAAGATAGCCGATTGGTATCCCAATGGGATACCAGGAGTATCCCCTATGCCGCCGGGCGCTGCGTCCACCGGGTATCCGACGTGGCGAGCGTGCCTGCCGGACTGCTATGCTCTGCACACCGGCTGCGCTCAAGAGGCGCGCCGGGCAGGGACTAGAGGCCAACCGCAACCCAGGAGCATCGACATGAAGCCTTCCAAACGCGCGTTATTGGCAGGACTGGCGCTATCCGCACTGCTGGGCGCCGCCCCCGCGGCCCTGGCGCATCACGGCTGGTCGTGGGCCGAATCCGAGCAAATGACCCTGGAGGGCACGGTCGAGCAGGTGCAGATCGCACCGCCGCATCCCACCCTGAAGGTGCGGGCCAAGGATGGCGTCTGGCTCGTCGAACTGGGCAATCCCAGCCAGACGAAAGAGGCCGGATTCGTCGAAGGCTCGGCCAAGCCCGGCGACGCCATCACGGCCATCGGCAATCGAGACCAGGACGCGGCCAGCAAGCGCATGAAGGCCGTCCAGGTCAAGGTGGGCGGCAAGACCTACGACATCTACCCCAGCCGCATCAAGAAGCCCTGAGCCGCGCGGGCTCCGCACCAATGCCCGAACTGCTGCGGCTCGCGCTCGAACAGCTTGAAGCCCTGCCGCCGGCCCTATGGCTGCGGCAGTCCGGCACGCTGTACCTGCTGGTCAACGCCGCCCATATCGGCGCCATCGGCCTGCTGATCGGCTCCATTGTTCCGTTGGATCTACGGCTGCTCGGCGTCCTCAAGCCCGGTCCCCTGGCGCTTCTGGCGCCTGTCCTGGCGCGCACGGCCGCGGTCGGGCTTGGGCTCGCCGTGCTGACGGGCGCCATACTGTTTTCCGTGCGCCCGCAGGAATACCTGCAGAACCCGGCGTTCCTGGCAAAGATGGGCCTCTTGGGCGCGGGCGCGCTCAACGCCTGGCTCGCGCGCCGGGGCAGGGCATGGGCCGGAGTGGTCCAGGGAAACCTCCCCTCGGGCGCGATGCGCCTGCATGCCGGGGCGTCGCTGCTGCTCTGGCTGGGCTGCCTGGTGGCAGGGCGGTGGATCGGGTTCCTGTAGCGATTTCGCTCTGCACGGAAAGCCAAATCAAGCCATGCCAAGTTAACTTGACAACCATTTTGGCGCCTATTTACATGCAAATAGATCCTATTTATACTCCGGCCCGGCGTCGGACTCTGGTCGTCCGGCGTCCGCGTCATTGACTCTCGCCATCCAGGCGCCCCTGAGCATGACCGCCAATCGTGGCATGCCCGGGGACGGGCGTTTGGAGAACAGCAGCAATGGCCAAGGCCAGAATTCAGAATGCGCGTGCCGGGCAGTCGCTCAGCCGCCTTGCCGCGGCGGTCGCCGCCACGCTCGCCGGCGTGGCCGGCACGGCACATGCCCAGACGGCCTCGGCGCCAGCGGCGGAAGCGGGAGAATTGGCGGCGGTCACCGTGACCGGCGACTGGCTCGGCACGCCCACCGAGGAAAAAGTCCTTGCCCACCCCGGCGCGCGCACCGTGATTGAGCGGCAGCGCATCGAGGAGAGCGGATCCAGCAACGTTCGCGACGTGCTGCGCCAGATCCCCGGGGTCCAGGTGCAGGACAGCAACGGCACCGGCGGCAGCGACGTGTCGCTCAATGTCGGCATCCGCGGCCTGACGGCGCGCCTGTCGCCGCGGTCGACGATCCTGATGGATGGCGTGCCCATGGCCTACGCCCCTTACGGCCAGCCGCAGCTTTCCCTGGCCCCCGTGTCGCTGGGCAACCTGGAGTCCGTCGACGTGGTGCGCGGCGCGGGCTCGGTGCGCTATGGCCCGCAAAACGTCGGCGGCATCATCAACTTCGTGACCCGGCCGATACCCCAGGACTTCACGACCAGCCTGAACGTGGGCACCGAGATCTACAGCCACGGCGGCAACGTCAAGACCACGCCCAGCCTGTTTATCGGCGGCACGACCGAGCAGGGCCTGGGCGGCGCGATCCTGTACTCGGGCACCCACGGCGACGGCTACCGGCGCAGCAACGACTCCACGGACATCGACGACATCATCCTGAAGGGCGCCTACCGCCTGACGCCGAATGACGACAT
This sequence comes from Achromobacter sp. NPDC058515, assembly GCF_042721735.1. Taxonomy (NCBI): domain Bacteria; kingdom Pseudomonadati; phylum Pseudomonadota; class Betaproteobacteria; order Burkholderiales; family Alcaligenaceae; genus Achromobacter; species Achromobacter sp. NPDC058515. Next base: position 91,078 of record NZ_JBHXNI010000002.1, on the reverse strand, counting down.
CGCCGTCTCGCTGCACCATTTCGAAGGCAAGGGCCGGATGCCCGGCGGACTGACCACCGCGCAATACGAGGAAGATCCGTTCCAGTCCACCCGCCAGTACGACCAGTTCACCGGCCGGCGCACGGACGGCTCGTTCAAGTACACCCACAACGACGGCGTCAACAACTTCGAGGTCCTGACGTACTACGTGGACTCCTATCGCGGCAGCTACATCGAGCAGGCCGGCACGGGCGCCACGGCCAACCAGTTCCGCCTGACGTCCGCTCCGCGCAGCTATCACTACTTCGGCATCGAGCCGCGCTATTCCCGCCTGTTCGACTCGGGATCGGTCGTTCAGGAAATCAGCGTCGGCTACCGCTACCTGAAGGAAAGCAGCTCGGAAGTCGCGGGCCGCACCGCCTACTACGACCCGGCCGCCGGCGGGGACGCGTTCGACCTGAAGATGCCCACCTACCAGACTAGCAACGGCGGCACCACCGCCCACGCCTTCTACGTGGACGACCGCATCGACATCGGCAACTGGACGATTACGCCCGGCGTGCGATTCGAGAGCATCAGCACCTATAACGACGTCGCCAACTTCAGCACGGCCACGGGCGCGGTCACCAGCGCCACGTCTCCTTCGATCGATTCGCGCGTGACGCTGCCCACCCTGTCGGTGCTGTACCGCATGAACGATCATTGGTCGCTGTTCGCCAATGCCGGCAAGTCGTTCGGCCCGCAACAGTACAGCCAGCTCGCTTCCACCACCGAAGGCCTGCATCCCGAAACCGCCAAGACCTACGAAATCGGCACGCACTTTGCCGGCGAGGCCTGGAGCGGCGAGTTCACGCTGTTCAACATCGACTTCGACAAGGAACTGCAGCTGACCCGATCCATCGTGGGCGAGGGCATGTGGACCGACCTGGGCGCCACCCGCCACCGCGGCGTGGAATCCGCCGTGCGCTACGACCTGGCCGACCTGAGCGAGGCCTTGCGCGGCCTGTCCGTCTACGCGACCTACACCTACACGCAGGCCATCGCCAAGGCCGGCGCCTTCGAAGGCCGCGACTTGCCGTTGTACTCGCGCCAGGTCGCTTCCGTCGGCGCGCGCTACGCGGTCAACCGGTGGACCTTCAACGCCGACGTATTCGCGCAGTCCAAGCAGCATTCGCCCGGCTCGCCCGACTCGGGCGCAGGCTACGTGACGCAAGAGGACGCCAGCGGCCGCCTGGGGGACATCCCGGGCTTTGCCACCGTTGCGTTGCGCGCGGGGTACGACTTCGGCCGGGAGATGAACGACCTGAGGGTGGCGGTAGGCATCAAGAACCTGTTTGACCGCCGCTACTTCACGCGCTCCACCGACAACAACGGCGGCAAGTTCGTGGGGCAGCCGCGCACCGTCTACCTGCAGGCGTCGGTCGCCTTCTGAACGCCATGCGCAATTCGCTGTCCCGGGCGTCCACATGAAGCGCCTGCGCGGCCTCTGGCTGCGAGTGCACCGCTGGCTGGCGCTCAGCGCCGGCTGGGTGCTGATTCTTGCCGGCCTGACCGGCGCGGCGCTGGTCGTCGCGCCGCCGCTGGACCGTTGGGCGAACCCGGAGCTGTTCCAGACCCGGTCCGGCGTGGCCACCGCGGAGCCGCCCGCGTCGCTGGAATCCGTGCTGCGGTCGGTCCGGCGGGAATTCGGCCCCGGCGCCAATCTTGTATTCCGGCCGGTCCGCGAACCGGGCGAAACCCTGCAGGTCCGCGTGCGCGGGCACTGGCGCGGAACGCTGTTCCTGGATCCGGCGACAGGAGCGGAGCAGGGCAGGCGCGGCGAAACAGAAGGATACGCCAATGTGCTGTTCAAGCTGCACAGCTCCCTTTACCTGGAGGGCGCCGGCAAGGCCATCCTGGCCTGGGTGGCGCTGGCCTATCTGTTCCTGCTGGCGACGGGCCTGATCCTGTGGTGGCCGCGCCATTGGTCCAAGGGCTGGAACATCGTGCTGGACAAGGGCGCGCCGCGGGCGCTGTTCGACCTGCACCGCGTCGGCGGCGCGGCGTTCGGCCTGCTGATCGCCGTGTCGGTGGCCACCGGGGCGTTCATGGCCTGGCGTCCGCTGGGCGCGGCGGTCACCTGGCTGGCCGGCGAAGCGGCGGTAAAGGCGCCTGAATTGCCCGCGGCCAGCGCGGCCGGCGGCGACACGCAAGCGCTGGACCTACTGGCGGCCAAGGCCGCCGCGCAGTTTCGCGAGCCGGGCTTCATCGGCTACATCGTCGTGCCGCCCGACGCCAGCGCCCCCATCCGCTTCCGGTTCCGCCTGTCGGACGATCCCCATCCCAACGGCCTGAGTTCGGTCTGGCTGGATCCGCGCACCGCCGACGTGCTGGCGGTGCAGCGCTGGAACGCGCTGGACCCGGGGGCCAAGGCCACTGCGGTCATCTTTCCGCTGCATACCGGCGAGCTGGGTGGGGCGGCACTGGAGTCGGCCGTCGCGGCGGGCGGGCTGGCGCTGGGCGGCCTGGGGATCAGCGGCGTCTGGCTCTGGTGGCGGCGGCGGTCCGCCAGGCAGTCCGCCGTCAGGCGGAGCAGTCCCGCCCCGACCTGAGGTCAGGGACGGGCCGCGCCCTGCGCATCCACATACAGCGCGAAAAGACATTGCCCCGCGACCATGAACAGGCGGTTGCGGCGGGCGCCGCCAAAGCACAGGTTGGCGCAGCGGTCCGGCAAGGCGATGCGTCCTATCGGCACGCCGTCCGGCGCGAAGATCATCACCCCGTTCAAGGCGGAACCGGAGCCCCAGCCCGCCCAGACATTGCCGTCCGTATCGCAGCGTATTCCGTCCGGGAGGCCCTGATCGCCGGCGTCGACAAACGTGCGTCCTTGGCCCGGGACGCCGTCTTCGTCGACCTCGTACACCCGGATGCGGTTCGGCCTGGAACCGTTCTCCACAACATACAGCAGGCGCTCATCGGGTGAAAAGCACAGGCCATTCGGGTTCTGCATGTCCTCGACAACCGCGTCGATCCGCCCGGAGCCCGGGTCCACCCGGTATACGCAGGTCGGCAATTCCGGCGGCGTCTTGAACCCTTCGTAGTCATTGAGAATGCCGAAGACAGGATCCGAGAACCAGATTGAATCGTCGCTCTTGACGACGACGTCGTTGGGCGAGTTCAAGCGCTTGCCGTGGAATTGGTCCGCCAACACGGTCAGGGTTCCGTCGTACTCCGTGCGGACCACCCGGCGTCCGCCATGTTCGCAGCTGACCAACCGGCCTTGGCGGTCCCGGGTATTTCCGTTGGCGAACCCCGACGGCTTGCGATAGACGGACACCGCGCCGCTTTCCTCGTCCCAGCGCATGATGCGGTTGTTGGGTATGTCGCTCCAGAGCAGGCACCTGCCGTCGCCGAACCAGACCGGCCCCTCGCCATACCGGATGCCGGTTGCCAGGCGTTCGACGGCGGCGTTGCCGATCCGGTACTTCAGGAAGCGGGGATCCAGCACCTCAATGGCGGGATCGGGGTAGCTTTCGCTGGGTTCCCACATGGGACCTCCTTTTCTTGGCTCAGCCGGCCCGCCACATCGGCGCCAGCGATCTTCCCGCCGGCGAACAGAGCAGCAGGAAAGCCGCGATGTTCAATGCGACCGTCGCCCAGAACACCAGCCGGAACTCCACCTTCACGGTCTTGTGCCGCAGCCACTGCTGGGCGATGAGCGCCCCAGGCCAGCCCCCGGCGAGCGAAAGCAGATGCAGCGTCTTCTCGGAAATCCGCCGGCGATCCGCGCGGGCCGCGGCCTTGTCGATGGCGTAGGCGGCAAAGGCGGCGGCGCTTAGCGCCAGATAGGCCATGCCCACCTGGACCGGCATCCCCCAGTTGAACCATGCCAGGAGGCAGATGCAAAGGAATATCGGGATCAGCAGCAATTGCCGCTCGAATCGGGCTGTAGCCATGGAACGCATCAAGAGAGTGTGCAGCCGCCATTGCACCACAGCCAGCTTCCATTTGGCTCCGGCGCGCGCCCGGCGGCAGCAACCAGGCCGCGCTTCAGAGGTTCTGTTGTTTCATCCGCTTCGATAGCGCCTCGGCCTTTTCCTTTCTTTCGCTGTAGCGATCCACCAGATACGGAGCCGCATCGCGCGTGAGCAGCGTGAATTTCATCAGCTCTTCAGCCACATCCACCATACGATCGTAGTAGGCCGATGGCTTCATCCGCCCGGCGTCGTCGAACTCCTGGTAAGCCTTCGCCACCGAGGACTGGTTGGGGATGGTCAGCATGCGCATCCAGCGCCCCAGCACACGCATCTGGTTGACCGCGTTGAAGGACTGCGATCCTCCCGAGACCTGCATGACCGCAAGCGTCTTTCCCTGAGTGGGACGCACCGCCCCCACGGACAACGGAATCCAGTCTATCTGCGTCTTCATCAGCCCGCTCATGGCGCCATGGCGTTCCGGGGAGCTCCAGACCATGCCCTCCGCCCACTGCACCAGTTCCTGGAGTTCGCGGACCTTCGGATGGTCTTCGCTTGCGTCATCCACCAGCGGCAGACCCGAGGGGTTGAACATCCGCGTCTCTCCGCCCAGCGCCTGGAGCAGCCGGGCTGTCTCCTCGGCGACCAGGCGGCTATAGGACCGCTGCCGCAGCGAACCGTACAGCAGCAGGAAACGCGGGGCGTGCGTGGCTCGCCTGGGCGCAAACAGCCCGGCCGTATCCGGCCGGTCGAACAGCGACGGGTCGATGTTGGGCAGGTCGGCAAGGGGCTCAGACATAATGGCGCTCCGCGTTGCGCGACGCGCCGCAGGCCGGGCCGTGGTAAATCTGGACGGAACTCATGAATGCCTCTGATTGTTGAAAGGAATGGTCAAGCGGACTTGGCGGGCGCCGGACGCGAGCGCAGCAGAATCAGCGCGCCGAATGCGGCGGCTCCCAGCGCTCCGGACAGCCACAGGGCGTTTGCGCCCCAGGCGTCCAGCGCAAGCCCGAAAAGGAACGGAGCCAGCGCCTGCGCCACGCGGGCCGGCATCATCAGCCAACCCTGGCGCGCGCCATAGCCTTGCGTGCCGAAAAGGACAAGCGGCAACGTGCCCTTGGCAATGGTCAGGATGCCGTTGCCGGCGCCGTGCAGGATCGCGAAAGCCGGAGCCAGCGCCGGCCCCGCAACCAGCAATATGGCCACGCCCGCCGGATGCGCGAGGGCAGCCAGGCGCGCCGACAGCAGCGGATGCACGCCGCGCAGAAAGCTGAACTCCAGCACGCGGCCGGCAACCTGGGCCGGGCCGATCAGCGCGCCGACGCCTACCGCCGCGGCCAGGCTGGCGCCCGATGCTTCGAGCATTCGGGGCAGATGCGTCGCCATCGCCGTGCTGACGAACCAGGTCGCTGCGAACACAAAGGCGAGCAGGGCAGTCGTCAGGGCAGGAGACTGCTGCTTGGGTGGCGAAGGGGACTCGATAGGGCGTGCCTCCCGGACGACCTGTTTTTCTGGCTGTGCAGCCGCGGGGGCCCTGGGAAGCCAGGCATTGAGCGGCAGGCCGATCAGCAGATGCATGGCGGCCCAGCCAAAACATGCGCCGCGCCAGCCGAACTGGGTCTCCATCCAGGCAGACATCGGCCATCCGATGGTGCTGGCGAAACCGGCTATCAGCGTGATGCCGGTAATGGCCCCTCGGGCGTTATGGCCGTAAAGGCGGACCAGGCTGGAAAACGCGGCTTCGTAGAGACCAGCACCCATGGCGGCGCCAATGACGAGCCAGGCGGCGAACATCGACCACGGGCCTTGCGCCAGCCCCAGCATCGCCAGCCCGAGCGCGAACAGCAGGCTGGTTCCTGCCAGAACGGCGCGGCCGCCGTGGCGGTCGATCGCCTGGCCCGCCCAAGGACCGATCAAGGCCGAGGCCACGAGCGCGGCGGAAAAGGCGGCAAAGACAGCTGGGGCCGGCAGCTCCAGCTCGCTGGCCATGGGCGCCGCCAGCATTGCCGGCAGATAGTATGAAGATGCCCAGGCCAGCGTTTGGGCCGCGCCCAAAGTGCCCACCACTCGGGTTCGCGAGGCAGGCACGGCTCAACTCCGGCGGGCGCCGGCGTCGTACCAGGCCTTGCTCTGGTTGACGATGCGCACCACAAGCAGCATGACGGGGACCTCGATCAGCACGCCAACCACCGTCGCCAGCGCCGCGCCGGACTGGAAGCCGAACAGGCTGATGGCGGCGGCCACGGCCAGTTCGAAGAAGTTGCTCGCGCCGATCAGTGCCGAAGGGCACGCGATGCTGTGCTGCTCGCCGACCCGGCGATTGAGCCAGTACGCCAGACCGGAGTTGAAGAACACCTGGATCAGGATCGGCACGGCCAGCATGGCGATGACCAGAGGTTGACGGATGATCGCCTCGCCCTGGAATGCGAACAGCAGCACCAGCGTCAGGAGAAGGGCAGCCATGGAGAAAGGCCCGATCCGCGCCAATGCCGCCTCGAAGGCTGCCTGCCCCCGACGCAGCAGCGCGCGGCGCCAGAGCTGGGCGAGAAGGACCGGAATCGCGATGTACAGCCCGACGGACACCAGCAACGTATCCCATGGCACGACGATGGACGACAGCCCCAGCAGCAGGCCGACCACCGGGGCGAAGGCGAACACCATGATGGTGTCGTTCAGCGCCACTTGGGATAGCGTAAACACGGGATCGCCGCCGGTCAGCCGGCTCCAGACGAACACCATGGCGGTGCAGGGCGCCGCGGCCAGCAAGATCAATCCGGCGATGTAGCTATCCAGCTGGTCGGCGGGCAGCCAGGGGGCAAAGACCTGCCGGATGAATAGCCAGCCCAGGAAAGCCATGGAAAACGGCTTCACCGCCCAATTGATGAACAGCGTCACGCCAATGCCGCGCCAATGCTGCCTGACCTGGCCCAGCGCCCCGAAGTCCACCTTCAGCAGCATCGGGATGATCATCACCCAGATCAGGATCCCGACAGGCAGGTTGACCTGTGCGACTTCGAGACGCCCTATGGCCTGGAACAGCGCAGGCATGAGCTGGCCGAGAGCGACGCCCGACACGATGCAGAGAAACACCCACAGCGTGAGGTAGCGCTCGAAGGCGCTCATTCCAGGGCGCTGCCGCGGAGCGGGCGCCGCCTGAGTACCGGACGACATCGGCTTACTCCCGTGCCTTGCCGATGCCGCTCAGGCCGGCAGAATTTTCCGAATAGAAACCGATGTTCCAGGCCAGGTCATCGACGCGCAGCTGGACGTGAGAGCTTTTCATGAATAGTTCCCGGTCAGCAGGAAGCGCAGGTTCCGGAGTCGGAAACCTCGCAGGAGGCGCCTTCGCAACAGTGCTCGGTGAGATAGCCGAGCAATCCGTTCATTTGCGAAAAGTCGGCGCGGTAAATCAGATTGCGGCCCTGCTGCTCGACAGTGACCAGGCTGGCGTGGGAGAGCTCCTTCAAATGGAAGGAGAGGGTGTTTCGAGCCACGCCGAGCTGATCGGCCAGTACGCTGGGGGTAAGGCCGGAAGGCCCGGCGACCACCAGCGCGCGGAACACCCGCAGTCGTTGAGCATGGGCCAGGGCATTGAGGGCGGAGACGGCTTGATCTTCATTCATGATTCGATCATACAACGATTATTGAATTATTAGCTATCGCTAAATTAGTAGATAACGCTACAAATATGTAGCGTCATCTACTAAATAAGTTGTACGCTCTACACATGAACTGGCTCACCCTGATCCTCTCCATGCCCACGGAAAATGCCACCGCCCGGATGCGGGCCTGGCGGGCGCTCAAATCTTGCGGCGCGGCGGTGTTGCGCGACGGCGTCTATTTGCTGCCGCGGCAACCCAGCAGCGAAGGCGCGCTGACGGCTGTCGCGCAAGATGTGCTCGAAAACGGAGGCACGGCGCTCCTCGCGCACGCTGACTTCCCAAATGAAGACCCGACGCGCCTTCAAGGCCTGTTTGACCGGTCGGTGGAGTACGGCGAGCTATTGGGGGAAATTGGCCGCATCCGGCGGGCACTTTCATCGGACACAGCGATGGAGTCGCTCAAACAGCTGCGCAAGCTACGCAAAACCTACGCGCAGCTCGCCGAAATTGATTTTTTCCCGGGCGAGGCCCAGCGGCAGACCGACGCCGCGCTGCTCGACGTGGAGGAGGGGGCCAATCGCGCGCTTTCGCCCGGCGAGCCGCATGCCGTGGACGCCGCCGTTGCGCGGCTCGTGGCCGCCGAGTACCGGGGCCGGGTGTGGGCCACGCGGGCGCGTCCCTGGGTGGATCGGCTGGCCAGCGCCTGGTTGATCCGCCGGCACATCGATCCGGATGCCCGCATCCTGTGGCTGGCGTCGCCCGAAGACTGTCCCAAAGATGCCCTGGGATTCGACTTCGACGGCGCGAAGTTCTCCCATGCGGGCGTAAAGGTCACCTTTGAGACCTTGCTTGCCGCCTTTGGGATGCAAGGCCGAGCGTTGGACAGGCTGGGCGCAATCGTTCACTACCTGGATGTCGGCGGCGTGCAACCGCCCGAGGCCACCGGCGTGGAGCAAGTGCTTGCCGGCCTGCGTTCCACGATCACCGACGATGACCAGTTGCTGGAGCTTGCCAGCAACGTGTTCGACGGCCTGCAGGCGAGCTTTGAAAAAGAGGGCGGCCCATGAAAGCGCGCGGCGAGCACGTCTCGCTGCCCATCGCGCAGGCGGATGCCCCGCCTGGAGTCCGACCGCAGTCCGTGAGTTTTGGCCAAGCGCTCTGGTTCTGGCTGAAGCTTGGCTTCATCAGTTTTGGCGGGCCCGCGGGACAAATCGCCATCATGCACGCCGAACTGGTGGAACGCCGCCGCTGGATCAGCGAGCGCCGCTTCCTGCACGCGCTGAACTACTGCATGCTGCTGCCCGGGCCTGAAGCGCAGCAACTGGCTACGTACATCGGGTGGCTGCTGCACCGGACCTGGGGTGGAGTGGCGGCAGGCGGCCTGTTTGTGCTTCCCTCGCTCTTCATTCTCATGGGCTTGTCCTGGGTATACATCGCCTGGGGCGACGTCCCTCTAATCGCTGGCCTGTTCTATGGCATCAAGCCGGCCGTCACGGCCATCGTCCTGCACGCCGCCCACAGGATCGGCTCGCGCGCACTGAAGAACCCGGCGCTCTGGGGCATCGCTGCCGCCGCCTTTGTGGCGATCTTCGCGATGAACGTGCCATTCCCCTTGATCGTCGTGGCGGCTGCAATGATCGGCTTTGCCGGCGGCAAGAAATGGCCAGACTACTTTCGCACCGGCGCCCGCCACGGTTCCGGCGCGCACGGCTTCGGCCCCGCACTGATCGATGACGACACCCCCGCGCCAGAACACGCCAGGTTTCGCTGGCCGCGCCTGGCGGCCATTCTCGGAATAGGGGGCTTGCTGTGGGCCGTGCCCATGGCTGCGCTGACGGCAATGTACGGCTGGCATGGCGCATACACGCAGATGGGCTGGTTCTTCACCAAAGCGGCCTTGCTGACTTTCGGCGGCGCTTATGCCGTGCTGCCGTACATCTATCAAGGGGCCGTGGACACCTATGCATGGCTCACGCCCACTCAGATGATCGACGGCCTGGCGTTGGGGGAGACGACTCCAGGGCCGCTCATCATGGTGGTCGCTTTCGTCGGGTTCGTCGGCGCGTACGCCAAAGCGCTCTTGGGCCCGGAGGCATTGTTCCTGGCCGGCGCGTTGGCTGCGGCGATCGTGACCTGGTTCACCTTTTTGCCGTCGTTCCTGTTCATTCTGGCCGGCGGTCCGCTGGTGGAGGCGACAAAGGAAGACTTGAAATTCACTGCGCCGCTCACGGCCATCACCGCGGCGGTGGTCGGCGTCATTCTCAATCTGGCGGTTTTCTTTGGCTATCACGTCCTGTGGCCGGACGGCCTGGCAGGGCGGTTCGACCTGGGATCGGCGCTGATTGCGCTGGGAGCCGCCATCGCGCTGTTCAAGTTCAAACGCGGTGTTATCGAGGTCATTGCGGCCTGCGCCGTGATTGGCCTTATCGTGAAACTCACGCTATGAACCGGCAGGGAGCCCATCATGGAATTGATGCCAAAACCGCTGTCCATGAATCCAGAATGCGTCGCCGGACTGAGCAGCACGCTGTTGCGCAGCCATTACGACAACAACTATCTCGGCGCGGTCTCGCGGCTTAACGCCATCAGGACAAGGCTGGGGAATACGGACTGGGAAGCTCAGCCCGGATTTGCGCTCATCGGCGCCAAGCGAGAGGAATTGCTCGCGGCAAACTCCGTGTTTCTGCACGAAGCCTATTTTGGCGTCTTGGGCGGAGACGGCCTCATCCCTGCCGGCGGATTATCCGTCGCGCTGGAGCGCGATTTCGGGTCCGTCCAAAACTGGCGTGCCGAGTTCACGTCCCTGGCGCGGGCGATGGGCGGCGGATCCGGCTGGGCAATTCTGGCCTGGTCGCCACGGGAGGCCAGATTGGTCAACCAATGGGCCGGAGATCACACTCAACTGCTCGCAGGGGCGTCGACGTTGCTCGCGCTCGATATGTACGAGCATGCCTACCACATCGATTTTGGCGCCAAGGCCGCCGCCTACGTCGACGCATTCATGGCGGGAATCCGGTGGGATGCCGTCGCCTCGGCGTATGCCGGCGCAATGCACGCAGCCAGTTCAGGGTTGGGGATCCGGGCGCTGGAAGCGGCGGCGGAAAGCGGGGCGGTGATTCTCGACGTGCGGCGACGCGAAAGTTTTGATCTCGCGCGTGAGCAGATCGCAGGGTCTGAATGGCGGGATCCCGCCCAGGCCAATCGCTGGCTGCATGAATTCGACCGTGCCCAGGCTGTGATCGTCTACTGCGCCCATGGCCATGAAATCAGCCAAAGCATAACGTTGGCGCTAAATGCCACGGGAGTCGCCGCCAGATACATCGCTGGGGGATTTGAGGCATGGAGCGATGCCAGACTGCCGATGACGGTCAAGGATCGGCGATCCTAGGCCTTCAGGCTTTGGCGGGCCCCCAGCTACCGGAAGCGCGCTGGGTGGCCGATCTCCTTCAGATCGGCGAATTCCATCAGCTCCGCACGCAATCGGCCAATTTAAGGATCTAATAGAGCGGCCCCTCGCGCACCACTCTCATAGAAGACGTTCCATGGCCTCCGTCACGCCTGCCTCTGCCGATACGCCTGCTTCGCAGTGGTTGCGCTGGCTACCCGGACTGGCCGTGCTGAGGTCCTATGAGGCCGCCTGGCTCCCCAAGGACCTGGCCGCCGGCCTGGTGCTGACGACGATGCTGGTGCCGGTCGGCATTGCCTATGCCGAGGCGTCGGGCGTGCCCGGCGTCTACGGTCTTTACGCCACGATCATCCCGCTGCTGGCCTATGCGCTGTTCGGCCCGAGCCGGATCCTGGTGCTGGGACCGGACTCCGCGCTCGCGGCGCCGATCCTGGCGGTGGTGCTCAGCGTCTCTGGCGGCGACCCCATGCGCGCGGTGGCCGCGGCCAGCCTGATGGCCATCGTCTCCGGCCTGTTCTGCATTGTGCTGGGCCTGATGCGGCTCGGGTTCATTACCGAGCTGCTGTCCAAGCCGATCCGCTATGGCTATATGAACGGCATCGCGCTGACGGTGCTGGTAAGCCAGCTGCCCAAGATGTTCGATATCCCGATCGACGATGCCGGCCCGGTGGGCGAGCTGTGGCAACTGGCCAAGGCAGTGATGGACGGCGAGACCCACTGGCGCAGCTTCGCCGTGGGTGCGGCCAGCCTGGCGGTCATCCTGCTGCTCAAGCGATTTGACCGCGTGCCGGGCATCCTGATCGCGGTAATCCTGGCCACGCTGGCGGTCAGCCTGTTCCGGCTGGATGCCCAGGGCGTAAAAGTGCTGGGCGAGATCCCGCAGGGGCTGCCGAGCTTCGCGTGGCCGTGGCTCAGCAACATGGACGTGCTCAAGATCGTGCTTGGCGGCTGCGCCGTGGCGATGATCTCGTTCGCGGATACCAGCGTGCTGTCGCGCACCTACGCCGCGCGCACGCACGCGCGCGTGGACCCGAACCAGGAAATGGTGGGGCTGGGCGTGGCGAACCTGGCGGCCGGCTTCTTCCAGGGGTTTCCAATCAGCGGCAGCGCGTCGCGCACGCCGGTGGCCGAGGCGGCGGGCTCGCGCACGCAGCTCACCGGAGTCGTGGCCGCCGTCGCCGTGGCCGCGTTGCTGCTGGCGGCGCCAAACCTGCTGCGCCACCTGCCGAACAGCGCGCTTGCCGCCGTGGTGATCGCCGCCGCCATCGGCCTGTTCGAGTTCAAGGACCTTCGCCGCATCTACCGCATCCAGCAGTGGGAGTTCTGGCTGTCGATGCTGTGCTTTGCCGCCGTGGCCGTGTTCGGCGCGATTCCGGGCATCTGCCTGGCCGTGGTCCTTGCCGTCATCGAATTCCTGTGGGACGGCTGGCGGCCGCATTTCGCGGTGCTTGGCCGCGTGCCAAACCTGCGCGGCTACCACGACCTGAAGCGCTACCCGGATGCGGCGCTGATCGACGGCTTGGTGCTGTTCCGCTGGGATGCGCCGCTGTTCTTCGCCAATGCCGAACTGTTCCAGCAACGGCTGATGGAGGCCGTCAGGGCCTCGCCTACGCCGGTGCGGCGCGTGGTGGTGGCGGCCGAGCCCGTCACCAGCGTCGACGTCACGTCGGCGGACATGCTGCGCGAACTGAGCCACAACTTGGCGCAAGAGGGTGTCGCGCTCCATTTCGCCGAGATGAAGGACCCGGTCCGCGACAAGCTCAGGCGCTTCGAGCTGGCCGAGATATTCAGCGACGACCGCTTCCACCCCACGGTGGGAAGCGCCGTGGAAGACTATCTCGACAGTCCGGATGCCCGGAAGCCGCAGGCATAGCGCCGGGGCCGCGCCTGGCAAGCCCGGCCCGGGCGGACGGCAACCGGTCCAGGCGCACTAGCGCAATTGCACTTTGCCGCCATGCGGTATCCATGCTTACATCGTCAGAAGCCGCCGCAGGGCGGCACCGCCGGAGACCACCATGGCGCTGAGCGATGTGCGGGGCAATCCCGTTTCCACTGATGAGCAGGCATCCCTGGACGCCTACGAACGGGCGCAAACCCTGTTCCATGGTTATTACGGCGATCCGGTGGGGATCATCGACCAGGCGCTGGCCGACGACCCCATGTTCGTCATGGGCCATGTGCTGCGAGCCGGGATGATGATCACGGCCAGCGACAAGTGCGTCGAACCGCTGCTGCGCGAAAGCGTGGAGGCCGCCGAAAGCCTGCGCGACATCGCCAACGAGCGCGAACGGCGCCACGCCGCCGCAGCGCGCGCCTGGCTCGATGGCGAATTCTCGGTTGCCTTGCGGCGCTATGCCGACATTCTCATCGCGTACCCGCATGACACCCTGGCGCTGCAGGTGGGCCATATCGGCGACTTCCTGCTGGGCCGCTCGGCCATGCTGCGCGACCGCGTGGCTGGCATTCTTCCGGCCTGGGACAGCCAGATGCCGGGCTATGGCTACGTGCTGGGCATGCATGCCTTCGGCCTGGAGGAAACCAACCTGTACGCGCAGGCCGAGGCCCAGGGCCGGCGCGCGCTGGAACTGAACGCCCGAGATCCCTGGGCGGTGCACGCGGTGGCCCATGTCCTGGAAATGCAGGGGCGGGTAGAGGAGGGCATCGCATGGCTGAAGGGACGCCATGAGGACTGGTCCGCCGACAATATGCTGTCCATCCACAACTGGTGGCACCTGGCGCTGTTCCACCTGGACCGCGACGAGATCGCCGAGGTTCTGGATCTGTACGACAACCGGCTGCGCGAATCGTCCACCGGGCAGGTCCTGGACCTGGTCGATGCCTCCGCCATGCTGTGGCGCCTGCTGCTGCGCGGCGTGGACGTGGGGCCGCGCTGGCGCCAACTGGCCGATGTTTGGCGGGAGCGCGGTGGCGCGGGGTATTACGCGTTCAATGATGTGCATGCCCTGATGGCCTACCTGGGCGCGGGCGATGGCGCGGCCACGCAGCAATTGATCGAGTCCATGGAAGCGGCGGCGGAGGGCGGCGGCACCAATGCGATGATGACCCGCGACGTCGGCCTGCCCGCGGCGCACGCGCTGATGGCCTTCATGCGCGGGGATTATGCGTTGGCCGTGGATCTTCTGCGGGACCTGCGCCTGATCGCCCATCGCTTCGGCGGCAGCCACGCCCAGCGCGATGTGCTGGCGCTGACCATGGTGGAGGCGGCCTTGCGCGATAACGCTCGCGCCCTGGCCAAGGTGCTGACCGCCGAACGCATGGCATTGAAGCCCGCCAGTGCAGGCAACCGGAAGCTGGCCGCGCGGGCGGCGGCGCTATAGCGCTGCATGGATAGGCGCCGGCGCACACCTGCGCCGGCGCGTTTCGTCGTGGGAGCCGCCTTTTACGGCGTCACGATGTTGAACCAGAACTCGAAGTCGTCAAGCGAGCCGAAGACGTCGTTGAGCTTGGACTGGTCGCCGGTGATCTTGACATCTCCCTTGGCCAGCGCGTCCTTGAGGGTGGTTTGCTTCAGCATGATGTCGTTGAGCGTGTTCCGGGTCAGCGTGACACTGGCGCTGGGCTCCTTGGCCTGTTTGCCTTCCGTGTGGTTGAGCACGCTGTTCACCATCTCCAGCGTGTACTGCTGCTTGGTGTCAGTGAAATCCACGTTCAGCACGACGTGCTTGCCCTCGGCCTTTTCGCGGTTCAGGCGGACCGCAAAATAGTCGAACAGCATGTCCAACGTCATGGCGCGGATCGTGTCGGGACTGGCGGTATCGGGCACGGGCAGCTTCTTGACACCTTCACGCAGTTCCTTGGCGCCCGTCAGATAGAAATTGCGCCACGGGCCGCTTTCCGCCTGGTAGCCCATCTGCTCCAGGGCGTCGGCCTGCAAGCTGCGGGCATCCTGGTTTTCCGGATCCGCGAACACCGCATAATTGACCACCTCGGCCACCCAGCGGTAATCCCCTTTGGCGTAGTACTCGCGCGCCTTCTTCAGCAAGGCTTCCGTGCCGCCCATCATGTCCACATAGCGCTTGGCGCCTTGCTCGATCGGCAGCGTGTGCAGGGTGGCGGGGTTGCCATTGAACCATCCCAGGTAGAGCACATACGTGGCGCGGACGTTATGGTTGACCGAGCCGTAGTAGCCCCGGTTCGAGAACTTGGTGGCGATCGCCTTGGGCAGCTTGACCTGCTCCGCGATCTCTTCCTTGTTGTAGCCCATGTTGGCGAGGCGCAAGGTCTCGTCGTTGATGTACCGGTACATGTCGCGCTGCAGGCTCAATTGCTCCTGGACTTCCTTTTTGCCCCAGACCGGCCAGTGGTGCATCGCGTACATGACTTCGACATCATCCCCCCACAACGCCAGCGCCTCGTTCAGGTACTTGGACCATGCCAGCGGGTCGCGGATCTTCGCGCCCCGCAGCGAATAGGTGTTATGCAGGGTGTGGGTGGAGTCTTCCGCCGTATTGAGCGCCTTTTTTTCCTTGATGTAGTACAGCATCTCGGCGGGGGCTTCGCTGCCGGGCGCATACAGGAATTCGTACGTCAGTCCGTCGATGGTGCGCGTTTCGCCGGTCTTTTCAATGATGTCCGTGGGCGGGATCAAGGTCACGGTGCCCGCCGACGTGGTGGTCCCCAGCCCGGCGCCAACCTGCCCGGTGGGGCTGGGGGGCAGGAGGTTGCCATACATGTAGCTGGCGCGGCGGCTCATCGCCGTGCCGGCCATCACGTTTTCGGCCACGGCGTGTTCCAGGAAGCCAAGCGGCGCATAAATCTTGACCTTGCCGGCCTTCACGTCGGCCTCGTCCACCACACCCCGTACACCGCCGTAGTGGTCCACGTGGCTGTGGGTATAGATCACCGCGACCACCGGCTTCTTGGGGCGGTGCTGGTAATAGAGATCCAGCGCCGCCTTGGCCGTTTCGGTGGAAACCAGCGGGTCCATGATCGTCAGGCCTTCCTTGCCTTCGACGATGGTCATATTGGACAGGTCCAGGTTGCGCACCTGGTAGATTCCGTCCGTTACCTGAAACAGCCCCGATATATTCAAAAGCTGCGACTGGCGCCACAGGCTGGGATTGACGGTGTCTGGCGCGTCCGAACCTTCCTTGATGAAGTCATACTTGCCCGGATCCCATACCAGGTTCCCTTCGGCGCCCTTGATCATTGCTGCCGGCAAGGGCGCAATGAAACCCTTGTGGGCCAGCTCGAACGAAGTCTTGTCGGAGAACGGAAGCGCTTTCAAGAGCGCGGCATTCGCTTCCTTCGTGGCGGCTTCCGCGGGCTTGGGCGCTTGCGCCGACCATGCTGGAGCCGCCAGCGCCAGGGCCAGGGCGGTCGCAATGGCGCAGGTTGCCATGTGTTCGGCTGTCCTGATTCTGGCGGACCGGGCTCGTGTGTTTCGAGGCGATGAGAAGGTATTCACGCTGGAAATGAGCTTCATAACGACTACTCTCCATGATGAGATAGACCGACGCCGGAACGGCGTACGCCAGAAAAAGCAAGGCAACTGAAGTGATAGCTTGGGAGCCCGTCCTGTGAGGGCATTGTGGGACGCGTCAGAGCGGTGATCCCATCGGGTGGATGGTGAAACGACTCGGTTTGGATGGGAACTCTGGACGCACGAACGATTAGGGTATCGCAGACGTTTGTGTCCGTGGGTTGCCGTGCGGCACACGCTGTTGCGGCTCGACAACAAGAAGCGCGCGAACAGGCTCCAAGCGCTTCCCCGCCAAGGCATATTGCCTGATATTTGACGGTAGCCTTCTCCTGGCAAGGACAGGCTCGCGGTCCGGCGTCTCCGATAAACGAAGATCGATCTCAGGATAGCTGCTGTGAACTATTCACTTGTTCTCGCCGGACTGGCCGCGGGCTTCTTCTTTCTTTTGCTGGCGGCGATCCGCGTCGGGCGCTATCTGGGCAGCCGCGCAAGCGGGGATGACAAGGGCAAGGCTGGATCCGCGGCCATCGAAGCGTCCGTATTCGCGCTGCTAGGCTTGCTGATCGCCTTTACCTTTTCGGGCGCCGCGCAACGAATGGCGGACCGGCGGGGCCTGCTGGTGGAGGAAGTGAACGCGATAGGGACCGCCTGGCTGCGCATAGACATGCTCAGCCCCGACAGCCAACCGCAATTGCGCGACCAGTTCCGGCGTTATGTGGACGAGCGGATCAGCTATTACCGCCATGTGGCGGACCTGGACCAGCGCGAAGCCATCGCGGCAAAGGCAGGCGCCATCCAGCAAGAGATCTGGTCGTCGTCCATGCAGGCCGCCCGGCATGTGGCTCCGCCGTTCGCCGTGTCATACGTCGCCGCTGTCAACGACATGTTCGACGTCGCAACGGCCCAGACCGTCGCGCAGAAGGTCCATCCACCGCTGGCGACGTATCTTTTCCTGGGATTCCTGGCCCTGGTCTGCGCTTGCCTGATCGGCTTGAATCTGGCCGAGTCGAAACGGGACACCCTGTTTCACCAGATCGTCTATGCGGTCGTCATGACGGCGGCGCTTTACATCATCATCGATTTCGAGTTTCCACGGATCGGCGCCATACGCATCGACCAGAGCGACGCGCTGCTCATGGCGCAGCGCCAATCGATGGAACCGCCAGCCGCGCGGCAATAGCGCGGGTCGCGGGTTCAAGGAGAGGCTTGCGGGCACCGAAGGAGAAAACGGCATGCGGGATGAACGGGCAGGGCAGGGACGGCACGTTAGGTGGTTGCCGACGCGGCTGATTGCGGCGCTGGCGTGCGCCGCCGCAACGCAAGCCGCGGCGCAGCCCACGGTCAGGCTGAACCAGGACGACCTGCAGAAGCGCGCCAATGGCGTCCTGGCGCTGATGTCCCTTTCCATTGTTCCGGACATCACGACCAGTTCGTTGTCCATAAGCGGCGGAGGCGGCTCCACCACGGGGTCGACCGATTTCTTCATGACGCAGCTTGGGGGAGGAGACACGATTTCCGATTCCGTGCCGATATACCTGGAGGGCGTGTTGGCCGGCAGCCGGTACGATCCGACGTTCGTCGCTACCCAGGGCACAGAGACCCGCAGTATTCCGACCAAATGGAACAGCGTGTCGGCAACCGGCGGGATCGGCTGGGACTTCAAGCTGACGGACGAACTGAAACTGCGCCCCATCCTGAACGTCGCATTGGGCAATGTCACAAGCGACTTGCGGGCGGCCAGCTGGTACGTAGGGCAGCGAACGGGCAGGGACATCGACTTTCTGGATCGTGGTTCGCTGAACGCCTATGGCCTGGGCGGATCGCTGATGCTGGACTACGAGCACTATCGGCCGGGCTACGAGGTGGACGTGGAGCTTCGGTACTCCGATATCCGGCTCAAGAGTTTCGACAGCTCGGCTGCGGTGCAGGGCAATGCCACCGCGCAGTCCGCCAACCTGTGGGCCCGCTATCGCGCGCCGACCGGAATGACCATGCTGCAAAGGCCATTGCGCTACGTGCTCGAACTGACGCATTCCGAGTTCCTCGGAGACCAGCGAGGCATTCTGGGCTTTGACCGGCTGACATCGGTGGGGGCCGGCCTGGAACTGGACTCCAGCGCCTACGACGTGATCATCACGCGCACGCGGCTGGTGGGCCGCTACGTGTTCGGGACAAACGTGTCGGGGTTCTCAGTGGGCCTGGCCGTCAGCTTTTGATCGCTGTAGGGCGTTGGCCAAGGCCGGGACGCTGAGCAGCGACCGCTGGCGAATCATTCTAGAATTGGGTTGACTCCATTCCCCCCGAGCCACAACAGTTGTCATGAACATCAGTAAGCGGCTGAAGGCCTGGGCCCAGCGCGTCAAGCGAGATGGCTTGACCCTCTGGTTTGCGGGTAAGAACCCTCGGACGCCTTGGTATGCAAAGGCGGTGGGTGTGTTCGTGGTTGCCTATGCGCTAAGCCCAATCGATTTGATCCCCGACTTCATACCTGTACTAGGGTACGTTGATGACGTCCTGTTGCTGCCAGGCTTGATCTACCTGGCCATCAGACTCTTGCCGCCGGACGTTCTTGCCAGCGGCAGGGGCCAGGCAGAGGCCTGGATGGATTCGGCCGGCTCAAACCCCCGCAGCATGGCCGGCGCACTGCTGATCGTGGCGTTGTGGGTGAGCGCTGGGGCCGCGGCATGGTTTTGGTTCATGCCACGGCCTTGAGGGCGCCGGCCGGCGGGCAACCAGATCAGAGGATGACGCCACCCGCGGGATCGACCTTCTGGTCGGATTGGGCCGGCGCGGCGCGCTTGGGCGGCGCTTTCTTGGCGGGCGCCGCCGGCGGTGCAGCCATCCGCGCTATCGAGCCTTTGGCGATCGATTCCAGCTGACCCGACACCACGGCGCCATAGGCCACTTTGCTCTTTATCTCACCGATCTTGATCGAAGCGACCTTTTCCTCGGCCGAACCGAGTTTTTCGCCTGTGTCCGGATCAACCAGTTCTTCGCCGGTGGCGTAGATGTCGTAAACCTGACCTTCGGCCACGCTGCCCATGCCGCGGTTGATGATCACGCGGCCGTTCTGCACGGC
Source organism: Achromobacter sp. NPDC058515 (assembly GCF_042721735.1). NCBI lineage: Bacteria > Pseudomonadati > Pseudomonadota > Betaproteobacteria > Burkholderiales > Alcaligenaceae > Achromobacter > Achromobacter sp. NPDC058515. The sequence continues at coordinate 71,616 of NZ_JBHXNI010000002.1, read as the reverse complement.
GACCACCTTGGCCGGGTTCACAATCTCGATAATATCGCCGACCATCTTGCCCTGGAACTGGTCCATGGCTGCGCTGATTTTGTTGCCACCCGAGGCGAACGACGCCGAGTCCGACCACTTCACCGCGCGGGTTGCCGCCTCGACCAGCGTATAGCGCACCGAAGCCCGAGTGGAGTGCGAGACCTCGCGGGAAGTCTCCCCGGTCAGTTCCACATTGTTTTCCTGGACACGAGTCGATACGCTGGCCTGGGTGAGATCGATGATCAGCAGGAAATCCGCGCCGGCAGCCTGCCCGAGCCTGGCGCGCTGCTGGTCGGACACATTATCGCTGGCAAGAAAGTCGTTTTCTTTTTCGAATGCCGAATCGTTGTTGCGGTCCAGCACGGTAAACCGTCCGCTCTTGACGAGCCTGTCCGTGACAGATTGGCGCAAATCGGCCGCCAGGGCGCTGCCGCGCAGCTTGCCGGTCGCAACGACGGCGATGCTATCGCGGTCCAGCTTGGGCGACTTTTCCTTATATTCAAATTTTTCGATCGTCACCGACAGTTCGACCGTGCAGCCTTTGCTGCCTCCGCATTCCTGTTTGAGGACCGAGTAGCCTTTTACCTTGCCCTGGGCACGCACGTCATTTGTGCTGCCTACGCCGGCTTCAACCGTCGTCTTGCTGGACGTCTGGGCCTGTGCCGATGCGCTGGCGCTCAAGCTTTGCTGGTTGTCCGTGACGGTGTCCTTGATCAGGCCGCTCTGTGTGTTCTGTTCGCCGCGCTTGGCGTCCAGTTCGGCCGAAGCCTGGCCTTCGGCCTCCTTCTTGACCTGCACATAGGCTTTTGGACTGGACGAGCGCGTGGCCACCGCGGCGCCATTAACCTGTTTGATTGCATTGCCCAGCGCCGATTCGACCGCCTGCTCGAACGTATCGCCGTACCCCACCGCGGGCACCGTGACATCTTCGGCGATCGCCGACTGGGCGGCGCAAAGCAGCGCCGCGCACAACATCCACTTCTTCATATGAATCCGCTTTCGAAAAAAAAGCCCGCCTGCCGCAAGCAGGCGGCCCATTTGTGCATGACCGTTACCAGGTCACGGTGCGGTTGTCGCCACGCTTGATGATGGCCTCTTCACCTTCCCAGTAAGCCAGGCCGTTATCGAGGTTGGTGAGTGTCAACTGGAAGTAGTAGTCAACCTGCTGCATCCGGCTGTCGACACGGTTATTGCGCTGCATGATCTTGCCGGACAGCGAAAAATCGGGAGCGACGACGCGGCCGTCCTTCTTTACCGTGGCTTGATTCATCATTTTGGAATTTTTCAAGCTGCGCGACTTGGCAGTCATGGCGTCCTCGGGGCCATTCAGGCCTACCGCCGTCGTGATGACGAAGCGACCGGAATTGAGCAGGCTCACCCGAATCTTCTTCGTCAACTGATCGGTATCGATACGCTGCGCCGTGTCGTTCGTGACGTTGGACATGGCAACCACGAAGCGCCCGCCCTGGCCAGCCTTGGGGTGCACCATCAGCGGCGAGTTCAGCATGTCGTTGACCATCTTGTTGGCCGCCGTTTCGAAATCCTTATAGTCCAGGCCCATCACCGCGACGTTGTCGTTCTTCTTGTCGACGTATTGGGTCGTGGGGGCGCAGCCCGCCAGCGTTACGGCCAGTACGGCGGCGGAAAGGGAAAGCTTCAAGCGCATGTTGTTCCTTGAGTATCGTTATTTGGAAGCGAGGATGTCGACACGGGGCTGCATCGCGGCGTTTAGTGCCCGCACGTACACGACCACCGGCCGCTTTTCCTTGGGCAGATCGACCACGATGTCTTCGTGGCCCGGGAAACCGAGCGCCAGTTGGCGCGATTCAGGGTAGGGCACAGCCATGAGCTGGAAGTTGTGCGGCAAAGTCGACCATGAACGCAGATCGGCCTGCGTCGATGCCGCTTGCGCCACGGCAGTCAGCGTGCCCAGCAAGGGGTTGGAGTCGTTTATCTGCTTCTGCAGCACGGTCTTGGCCGTGGCGCGCACCACTTCCTTGATCAGGATGGCGTTGAAACGGGTTTTGAACTCTCCGCGGATAATTGAGTCCATATCCGCCAGCATCTGCGTTTGCTGACGCCCCACGGTCAGGTGCGGATAGGCCGGTGTCCCGTCGCGCATCACGGGCAAGGCGATACCCGTGTATTTGACGTTGCCGCTTACCAGAAACAGCGGCAGATCGATCCGCAGCTCTTCCTTGTGCGCGGCCGTGCCGTTCTCGAACACGACCCATACCGCCGGCTTGAGCGCGGTGCGCTTGCTCTTGGCTGCGGCCATGTCGATCTTGATCTGCGTGTTCTTCGTCAGTGCGTAGGCCCGCTCCAGGCTGCTGCGTGCCTTGTCGGCATCGGCCTGTCCTTCGCCGTTGAACAGGAAGTACAAGCCATGCAGGTAAATGGCAGCCGGATTCACGTAGCCGGCATAGGGCTTCCATTGGGAAACGTCAACGCCAGCGCTGCGCAGGGCTTCATCCGAACTGGAGAGGCTGCGGCCCACAAGCTCAGCGTTTTCGCCTTCTTTGATTTCATCACGTTGCTTGGTGATTTCCGCCTCAAAGTGCTCAACGGCGCGCCGTTGACGATCGTCGGTGCGGTTCCATTCAACCCGTGCGTTGGCGTAGTCGCCGATTTGCCAGAAATTCAGGGCCTTATAGGTATTTAGCATGACCGTGTCGTATACGGCAGGCGCGTAGGGCAACACGTTGTCATTGACCACGACTGATAGCGCGTGATTACCGGCACTGGCGGCCACGTTGCGCGTATCGTCGTCCTTCATCAGGTTTTCGGCGCCGTCCAGCATCTGGGTGGAACGCTCGGGCAGGCCGCTTTGGCGTAGCAGGGCGCCAGCTTCCAGCGCCCAGGGCAAATTATTCGGTTCGCCATCCAATGGACCGGCTGCCTGGACCGCGCTGCTAGTTGCTGCGGGCAGGTTGCCCGCGCCTAAGTCACGTGAAAAGTCTTTCCGCGCTTGAGGATTTGCACAACCCGCCAGTGCAACCGTCAAGCCTAAAACAACAGCCCACTTCATCGCTTCTCCGCCCTAAAAGTTACTAAACGTGTTTATTTTACATTTCGCACACATTTAAACACATGGAGAATATTGCGGCAACATATTGAATCAAATGCACGAGTGGGCGAGAAAACGCTGCCACAGTCGCGACGCAGAAGCGATAAGCGATAAGCGACAGCGCGTCTTTGAGCTTTTACTTGGAAGGGGCTCGGCGCCCCGCCGGCGAGGGTTAGGGCGCCGGGCAGCTGAAGCGGGGAGTCTGCGAACACACCCCGCTGGGGACCAGCAAAGCGCGCCGAGTTTCGCCAAGCGTGACGATCAGCGGGTGTTAAGCGCTCATCGGGGATTGACTGCCGACGCAGCCGAATCTCAGGTCAGACTTTAGGATTGATCCCCATGTCATTGATAACGATGGAATTTTTTCGCGCACGGCAAAAAAAGTCTCCGGAGCCCCGGCGCTGTTGATTCATTGAAGTTGGAAAATCGCGCTAACCGAAAACGGCGGGGCGTACCCTTCGTCAAGCCTAACTATAACTTTACATAATACACATTATGCGTATATCAGTCATGGAACGGAGAGATGCTTTTCGGCCCCGTGTCCTTGCTCCGGAACCTTCCGGCATCTCACAAAAAGCTGATTAATTTCCGCCGCGATCAAATAATGCACCCGCCCCGTTTTCAGGCGCGGCACAGGACTACACCATGGGTCTCCTGCGCATCCTTTTTTTGTTTTTTATCAACCACTTGACGCCGATTTCAAGGGCCTGGATTTTAGTAAATTTCTTATATCTTCGGCACACCGCAGCGCTCAGAATGCCGCCATGTGCGTACTAACGCACATATTGAACGTAACTTGGCGCGTGCAGGATACCCGCACGTACCGAGTTCTCTATGCGGATCCTTTTTTCTGAAAATGAAGACACTTTCTCTGAGCACGGCGCTTCTTTCCGCCTTGGTTCTGTCGGCGGCCGCGCAAGCAGCCCCTACCGTAGGCGCACAGGGCAAAATCAACTTTACCGGCGACATCAACGCTGACGCATGCACGGTCGCCGGCTCGGGCATGGCCAGCCGCGGCGTATTCAACTACGACATGGGCTCGGTATCGAATCTTTCGCTCGGTACGGAAGACGCTCCCGCCACCTCCTCCACCAATCTTCCCTCCATGCCCATCCCGGTCGAGCTGACGCTGCAATGCGCCACCGGCACTCAAGTGACGTTGGCGCTGACTCCCGCCATTGCCAGCGGCAAGGGCGTTGGCGTCTCCGGCCTGGCGACGGGCGCGCAGATCATGCTGACCAAGGCAACCGACGGCAGCATCATCGATTTCACTGCCGGAACCAACACCATCCCGGCCGGACTGGATAGCAACGGCAAAGTCACGGTCAGCCTGCTGGCTTACTACACCCGCAAAGCGGGCGTGGCTGCGGCGGCTGTCACTCCCGGCACCGCGAACGGCACCGTGAACTACGTGCTGTCGTACGAATAAATCGCGATTCCCATGAGCTCGCCGGACGCTGGCCTGCCTAGGCCACGTCCGGTGGCGCCTGATTTGTCGGAGTGCATTTGCACATGATCCTACGCAAGACAATCACCGCCTTGTTGGCTGGCTCGGTCATGCTGCTGCATACCTACGCCGATGCCGCCATTTCGCTAAGCCGCACGCGAGTGATATTCGACGGCAAGTATAAGGAAGCCTCTGTTGCTGTCCGCAATGCGGGCGGCGACATCCTGGTCCAATCGTGGATCGATGAGCGCGACGCCAGCAACGGCGGCGAAGTTCCCTTTGTCGTGACGCCGCCGCTCGCGAAACTGGGCGCGAATCAGCAGCAGCTTCTGCGCATTATCTACGCGGGCGGCAACAAGATGCCCGTCGACAGAGAGTCCGTGTTCTGGCTCAACGTCCAGGAAGTTCCGGAATCCGCGAATGCCGACAATGTGCTGCAGGTTGCCATCCGCCAGCGCATCAAGATTTTCTTCAGGCCCGCTGGGCTGGCCGGCGACCCGATGAAGGCGCCCGAAGCGTTGCAATGGCAACTGGCGGCCAAAAACGGAAAGGCCGCGCTGCAGGTGACGAACGATGGGAAGTATCACGTATCAATGGGTGCAATCACGCTAAGCGCCGCCGGAAAGACGGAACTCGTAAAGGACTCGACCATGGTCGCGCCCGGCGAGACCGCCTACCTTCCCGTCACGAGATTCAATCCCGCCGCAGCTGCCACATTGAAGTTCGAGAGCATTAACGACTACGGCGGCAAGGACGCATACGCTGCCCAGCTCAATGGCAATGCCCTCGCCCACGCGCAGCCCCTCCCGCGCGAAATGAAGTCTTAATAGCACCCTGGAAGCCAAGGCGGCCTCCTCCGATCGATACGTTTGTTTTTCGTGCCCTGAGTCCTCGGGGCCGTCTTCTTTCGTGCGCGCGGTGCTGCATCCATCTGTAGACAGCCTTAATGATCACTACTCAAGGTATCCAGCACTGCCTGGCTGGCGGTGAACCCGCGCGCCCGTTTTCCGCAGGTAAAAATGTCCGGTTTGCCCTCGGCCTGTGCGCCTTGTCGCTGGCGGCGGCGGCGCGCGCGGACGACGCACCGACGCCCCCCACGGCCGACCCCGCGCCGGCGCAAGTCGCGGCGCTTGCGCCTGCAAAGCCGAAGCAATACAACCTGGCCCTGCTGCAAGGCGCAGGCAAGACGGTGGACGTGAAATCGCTCCTGGGGAACAACAATGCCCTCCCCGGCACCTATCGTTCGGATATCTACATCAATCGTTCCCTGAGCGGCCGACGCGACATCGAGCTGGTAATGAATCCCGCCTCCGGGGATGTTGAGCCCTGCCTGCCGCTCGAGCTCCTTGAGCAGGTTGGCGTCGACATGGCCAAGCTTCACTCCGCCGCCAAGCCGAAAGCCGGGCCTTCGCTCGCCTGCCATGCCCTGCCGGCCCTGATCGACCAGGCAACCGCGACTTACGACGCGCAGCGCCTGCGTCTTGATTTGAGCGTGCCGCAAGCGTCCATGAACCGCGGCCAACAGGGCTATGTGGACCCGTCGGCCTGGGACGCCGGCGTGCCGGTGGCTTTCGTCAACTACAGCCTGAACAACCGCTATGATCGCAACCGGCAGTTCAATACGAACTATGCGAACCTGGGGCTTCGGAATGGCTTGAATGTGGGCGGCTGGCGTTTCCGCAACGACTCGAACCTGAACGCCGGCAGCCAATACACGACCTCGTTCGCCAGCAACAACACCTATGCGCAGCACGATGTGACGGCGATCAAGAGCCAGTTCTGGGCCGGCGACACGTTCACCAACTCTCCGATCTATGACAGTTTTCGCTTCCGCGGCATGCAGCTCGCCTCCGATGAGGGCATGCGCCCGGACAGCGAGCGCGGCTACGCGCCCGTGGTGAGAGGCACCGCGGAAACCAACGCAACAGTGGAAATCCGTCAGAACAACTTCCTGATCTACACCGCCAATGTCTCCCCAGGCCCGTTCGAAATTACCGATCTCTCGCCGTCAGGCTCGAACGGCGACCTGGAGATCACGATCATCGAGGCCGACGGCCGGCGCCGCGTCAGCCGCCAGGCGTTTTCCAGCCCTCCCCTGATGGTGCGCGAAGGGCGCCTGGTGCACAGCGCGGCAATCGGCCAGTTCCGCAGCAATTATGCTCGCCTGAAAACGCCGGCGTTTGCGAGCGGATCGCTGCTGTACGGCCTGACCGACAGCCTGACTGTCGTGGGCGGCTTTCAATCGACGCAAGGCTACCAGGCGTTCACCGTCGGGGCTGGCGTGAATACCCGCGCAGGCGCCCTCTCCGCGGATGCCACCCATACGAATAGCCGTGTCGGCGATGCCGCCAACACGGGCAATGGCGTGCGCCTGCTCTATGGGAAATTCCTGGAGCCCACCGCCACCAACCTGAGTGTGAGCACCAGCCGCTACTTCAGCCCGGGCTACCGCGGTTTGCCCGAGCACGTGCAGGACATGAGCGATAGCGTCTCGTATTCCCAGGCGCGTACGCGCCTGGACGTATCGCTCACCCAGCAACTGGGCAAGAACGCCAGGTATGGGAGCCTGTACCTCAGCGGCAGCGACCAGCGTTATTGGAACAGCGGCAACTCTCAAAGCGTGACGGCAGGTTACAGCAACAATTGGCGCAACGTTTCCTACAACCTGGGCGTGTCTTACGCCCGCAATCTCGAAACCGTGCACCGCAATGGCGACAGGAGCGAACGCCAGGACAGCACGATCGTATCGCTGACGATGTCATTCCCACTGGGGAAATCGCCGACGGCGCCCAGGGCCATGGTAAGCGCCAGCCATCAGGGCAACGGCGGATCCAGCGTGCAGACCGGAGTCTATGGAAACTTCAGCGGCGACCGCGATTTTGCCTACTCGGTGCAAGCCGGCCGCGATGGCAACGGCGGCAACTCCGCCTCGGCCGCATTGAACGCCAACACCCCGGTGGCGAATCTGGGCGGCGGCGTGAGTGCAGGCCCGGGCCAGCAATCCGCCAATTTCAGCGCATATGGGTCCGTGGTCGCACACGCCGGGGGTGTCAATCTGGGTCAACAGGTGGGAGAAACCTTTGCCCTGGTCAAGGTCGACCCGCGCGTGTCGGGTGTCAAGCTGGACAATTACGCCGGCGCCACCACCGGCCATAACGGGTACGCGGTCCTGCCCTACGCCACGCCCTATCGCACCAACTGGGTCGGGCTTGACACCCGCGAACTGGGCGGCGACGTCGAGCTCGACAACGCCTTGCAGCAAGTGGTGCCCCGCCGCGGCGCGGCGGCGCTGGTGACTTTCAAGGGAGTCACGGGCCGTCGCGTGCAGTTCCAGTTGTCGTCGGCGGATGGGGCGCCCCTGCCGTTTGGCACCTTACTGGAAAGTGCGTCCGGCGAGAACCTGGGCATCTCCGACCCGACTGGCCGCGCGCTGGTGCTGCTTCAGCAAGAGCGCGGCGCATTGACCATGCGCTGGGAAAAACAGCAGTGCCAGGCCAACTACGCCCTGCCCCCGAAGGCCAAGGACGAAAACTACCTGCGCGTCAAATTGCAATGCAACGCCGCTTAGATCTCAGCAAAATTCCGCAAGCGATGAAGCTCATGAAAGCCATTTCCCGCCTGATCCATTTTCGTTGCCGTTCCCTGGCGCGAACCTGCGCGTACGCATCCGTTGCCGCGTTGGCCATGTTCTCGCTGAGCGCCGAAGCCACGGTTCAGAATTGCTCCCAGGGGGCCTGGAACGTGATGGAAAAATGGGTGGTGATACCGCCTGCGGCCGCGCTCAAGAACGGGGACGTCGTTGCAAGGCAACAGGCCACCTTGAATCTCGGATTCACCGTGGTCGGCACCGACACGCTCTACGCGCAAGGCTCGTTCCCGAACAATTTTTCCTTTGACCAGGCTCAGCGCGCCACGGTCCTGCCCACAATTCCAGGCCTTGGGCTGCGCGTCACCTACGTGATCGGTTCCGTCACGCCCGGCGGCGTCCTGGGCATGGCCGGGGACGGCATCGTACGCCCGGCGGGATCGCTACTCTCAATGCAGGCAATGACCGCAGGCATCTATGCCGCGGCCTTGAGTTTCAGGTTTGAATTGGTGGTGATCAACGCTGCCGCCTACAACGGCGGCACCCTGGGAATGGTCGACGGCTTGACCAGCGTAGGCATTACTTTCAGTTCGGATCCGTCGGGGTTGTCGTGCAACCTGCGGCCGATAGCGAACCCCGTGGTTTCGCTGCCTGGCAGCCCTCCCCCTGTCCTGCCCCCACCCGCCAGCCCGACTTGCGCCTTCACCACCGAGACGCTGAATCAGAGCGTCCGGCTCAACCCCGTCGGCGCCAGCATGGTTGCAGCAAACCAATCAGCGCGGGAAGCTGGCGCAATGAGCGAAAAGCCCTTCGCGATCAACGCGACAAATTGCGATAAGAACGCCAGGTTCCGCGTGTACTTTACCGACAGCTCGAATCAGGGAAACACCGGCCAGACATTGGCCCAGAACGCGTCAAGTTCCAGCAGAAACCAGGTCGGCATCCGCATCTATTACGACAATCAAACCACGCCCATCAATTTTGGGCCGGCCCCGACCGGGGCGGCGGCAGGCGCCAACTATGTGGAGTTGTCCGCGGGAAGCACCGCGGGCGTCAGCGTTGCTGCCCCCTTCACCGCCCAGTACGTCGCGAATCCCGGCGTGTCGCCCTCGCAAATCACGGGCGGACACGTGGAAGCCGAGGCCATCGTGACGATCGTCTATCCCTGAAGGCGCAGCGGCGTCAGATGCCGGCAACCCGGCTCACGCCGCCTTGCGTGACGACCTGCACGCGCTGGCCTGCGAAAATCGGCACATCCGCCTCCTGAGTAATGACGCGCGTCTCGCCTCCATCCAGGCGAATGGTAATTTCCAGGCCCTGCCTGCGGGCGCTGGCGTTCTCGACGGCATTGCCGGCCATCGCCCCGCCCACCGCGCCGCCAACGGTTGTGATCCGCCGGCCCGATCCCCCGCCCACGGCGTTGCCTGCCACGGCGCCCAGCGCGCCGCCGGCGATGGCGCCGAAGCCCGACGTCTGGCTGGCCTGGATGGTCACCGGCCGCACGCCGACGACGTATCCCAGGAGCACCGTCTGGGCGCGTTGCGCCTGATCGAAGGTATAGACGCGCGACGAGGCTGAATGATTGGCGCAGCCCGAAACCATCGCGGTCAGGCCAAGGACGATTGCCACGGCGATGACGTTCAGGTTGCCCCGCTGCCCTGCCTGTTGATGCTTATGCATGATGCGTTCTCCGGTACGGCAGAATGACGTGGATGAATCCGGGCTTATCGGAGCTGGGTGGGCGCGGGCGTGGGCTGAGACTGGCCCTGGCCCTGCGCGCCGCCGCGCCTGAAATTCCCGTTCTCGTCGAACCCGCCGATCGGACGGCCATTGAAGAACACGACCCTGCGCGCGGTCCACTCCGGCGGCGTCGCGCCGACCTGGTCGTAGGCGGCGACCTCGAAGTCATACTGCCAGCCGGATGCCGGTTTGCCAGCCTCGTCGGTATAGACAGTCTTCTTGACCGATTCCACATAGCCCTTGTCGCGATAGCTGACGTAGCGCGTGGGCGGCATCGAATCGCGCAGCGTCGACATGTACTGGTAGAGATCTTCGTCGCTGGGAGGGGTGCCGTACTTGGCGAGATCGTTCTGGCTGGTGCCGGCGGCGCAACCCGCCAACAGGCACGCGGATAGGACAAGGAATAGCTGTTTCATCGAAATCGCTCCTGGGTACGCGTTCGCGCCTGCAGCCAAACCGCAGGCAAACGGCAAATCTGCGGTCAACTTCCTCGAATATCTGGCGGCATGCGGGTCGCGGCGTCAGTGGTCATCCGGCTTCCGATTGCGCGTCGCGTGGCGCTGTTCAGCGCTGGCTCATGGCGCGGGCCGGTTCGCGGCGCCCCGAAATGCAGATCGCAGCAAGCTCAGCAAGAAACCGCCCGTGAACATCCCCAGGATGTACACGCCAATAACCAATACGGAGGCGGGTAATGTGACGGTGGAAGTCCAGAGCGACAGGGTCACCGAATCGAAGTTCTGGATCTTGAACGAAAGTACGATTGCCGTTAGTAACACAATTAATACGATGTAAAGGTATCTCATGTTCCACCTTTCGTATCCGTTGGCCAGATCGCACCAAGCGACAGGCTTATCGTGCGAAAAAACTATGCCACTCATTGGGACGGAAAACAAGAAAAAATAGGGCCGCCTGGCGCCTCTTCCTGCAAAAAACAGGGGGAAGCGGCCGCCCTGCGCGGCCCTGCGGCGCGCAAAGTCGTTGTCCCTCACGACAAACAGGAACAGAATGTACTCGCCATAAATCATGGCGATATATGGCCGGCTCACGCATGGATAGCCGCGACGTGCGAACTATCTCTGGTGGGTTGCACATAGGGGATACTTCATGGAAGCGATCAAAGATTGTTGCCTGGCAGGTCACCCGCAAGACCCGGGACGGCGAACATGGCTGAAGGCGGGGGTTGGCGCGGGGACGGCCGCGATGATGGCCACCGTGACGCTCGTGCCGCGCGGGGCCGAAGCCGCATCGCTTACGCAAGCGCAGCGGGACGCAATGACCCCGGATCAGGTCATCGACATGATGAAACAGGGAAATGAACGTTTTCGCAGCGGCAAACCTCAACAGCACGATTACCTGGCGCAGAAGCGCTCCAGCGCGGCGGGACAGTTTCCCGCCGCGGTAATCCTGAGCTGCATCGACTCGCGGGCTCCCGCCGAAATCGTCCTGGACACGGGCATCGGCGACACGTTCAACGGCCGCGTCGCGGGCAACATCGCAAACAGCGATTTATTGGGCAGCATGGAATTCGCCTGCGCGGCGGCGGGCGCAAAAGTTGTACTCGTCATGGGGCATACCGCCTGCGGCGCGGTAGCCGGCGCGATCGACAACGTGGAATTGGGCAATCTGACCGGGCTGCTCAAGATCATCAAACCCGCGGTCGCCGCAACCAAGTACTCCGGGGAGCGCAACGGAAAGAACGCGGAATTCGTCGATGCCGTAGCGAAGACCAATGTGCAGCACACCATCGACGCCATACGGAAAAACAGCCCGATCCTGGCCGATCTGGAGAAGCAAGGAAAGATCAAGATCGTCGGATCGATGTACGACTTGAGCAACGGCATGGTCACCTTTTTGAGTTAGCCGCTGCTTGTCGCGCTTCAACAGAAAAAAGATCCGGCAGGTTTCAGGCCTGCCGGTTTGATGGTCCGTCCTGATTCTGGAGGTTTTCCATGACTGCAAGCATACGGGTCCGTGCATGGCATTGCGCCATGCTGATTCTCATCTCTGCTATCGCCGCGCCAGCATCCGCGCAGTTCACCGGACAAGGCGCCCAAGTGGCTACGCCGACCGTGGCGGAAATTCTTGCCAAACCCGTTGATGGGCAAATGGTGCGGGTGCAGGGCCATTTGCTGAGCAAGATCAAATCGGAAACGTATACGTTTTCCGACGGCACCGGCGAAATCGTCATGGAGATCGACGACGACGATTTTCCCAAGCAGCCAGTCACTGAGAAGACCAAGATCGAGGTTCTCGGCGAGGTCGACACCGGCTTGCGCCGTCCGCCCGAAATCGAAGCCGAATCAGTACGCATCCTTCCTTGAATCGGAAGTGGCCCATGGGCGCATGGGCCACTTCCGATGACAGGCAGGCGCGCATCCGGCCCCTGGTCAGGTTGCCCTGACAAATCCCACGTTGTCGCCGATCACGGTGGTCGGACCTATAGGCAAGGGTTCCGGATTGACGATGTCGAGTTTGACGAACTCGATCTTCTCTTTCCATATCTTGCGCAGGAAATCCTCGATCGCGTGGATGGTGAGTTGCTCGCCCGGACATCGCCGATACCCGAACCCGAAGGGCGCGAAACCGGCATAGTCGCATACCGGCATGGCCTTGCCGTCGGCGACGCCGAACACCGTCCCGAAGGCGCTGTTCTGCATTTCGGCCTTGCGCCCGTCTTTCACGGCAAACGAGGTCGGGTGGAACGGACAGGCAGCCAGGCCCATTTTCTCGATACGGGCCTGATCGATGTCTTTGCTGGTTGGCGCGGTCTCATACCTGGACGGGTCAAACGCCTCGGGGTTCTTCCATTGAACAGGGTCCTTGCTGGTGGTGGTGTGCGGACTGACGATGTAGCCATGGCGTTCGAAGCGCGGAGGACGAGTCTCTTCCAGCGCGGAGATGCTCCCGCCATTGGGCGATATCGTGCGAAAGAGCTCCATCACGAATCTTTCCAGAGGGGTGAATGCGGCCCCCGCGGCGGCGTCGTGGCTTCCTTCCATGGTTTTCTTGAACCAAGCCTTCGTATCGGCGTCTCCGGTATCTCGCCCGAGCTTCAACATGACGTTGTACAGCGTATTTCCCCATTGGCTGAAAGCGACGAAATTATGAAAGCACTCGAACACCACATCCTTGTGGCTGAAGTGCTCGCTCTCTTCGCCGTTCTTCATCCAATACCAGGCAAAGGTTTTTTCGGGATTGGGCGTCTTGCCCGATGAGATATCCGCCAGCTTCTGGTCGATCCACGATTTCAGGAAATCCAGGTGCGAGCGCACCGTCATGTAGTTCTCGTAGACGATACGCTGAGTGGGGTCGCGATACGCGAGCACGGTATTGAAGGCTTCGCCTATCTGGCGCACCCGCTGGGGAATATCCGCATTCTTCACGCCTAAATGCAGATCCCAGTACAGATCCCAATACCCTTCAAGATAAGGCCGCATCAACGGCTTTCCTGCATTGGACGGGCTCAGCAGCTTGTCGAAGAAGGCCGTGACCTTATCGCCATACTGGCTGCGATAAAGGTCGGGAGTAACCGCGGACATATAGATCCGCTTGCGCAGGTTGTCCGGGCCGCGCTTCTCCAATCCTTGAAGAAACACCGTCACGCCGTCTTGCGGGGCGGGACGCCACGTCTTGCTGAGCAATCCCCACAGGTCATTGGGCAAGGCATTTTCTTTGGTCAGGCTTACGTCAATCATCGGCAACACCGGCCGTTCGCCATGGTAAACGCTCACCAGGAAGTGAGGAATGATGACGTTCTCGATGTAGGCGGGATCGAAATCCTTGAGAAACTGCGCGCGCACGCGCGCCGCTGCGGACGCCAGATCGACGGGGGCCAGGGGTTGACCGGGCGCCGGGGGGACTTGGGAGAAAGCGGGCGGGGAGGACAAGGCGGCGACCGCGGTGGCGCCGGTTGTGGTCAGGAATGTTCTTCTCTTCACGATGCTCTCCACAAAGGGATACAGCAAACCAGAGACAGAAAACAAACGCGCGCACAGGCGCGGGTCCGGATCGAGGGGCAGTCAAGGGACATTGCCCGGGACGGGAGTGCGCCTAGGAAATTTAAGACTGGCAGGCGGGAATTGCAATGCAAAGATCAACAGGCGCGCGCCGTCCGAGGGCCCGCGCGGCGCGCGGGATGCTGATCAGCGTGAGAACACTTCGACCGCTCGGGCCAGACGTCCGCTGCGTCGCCGCAGATTCTCGGCTGTCGCGATGGACTGCTCCGTCAGCAACGCGTTTTGTTGCGTCGTTTGATCGAGCTGCGTCATCGCGTGATTGACCTGTTGTATTCCCCGTGCCTGTTCGGTTGTCGCGTGGCTGATCTCCTTGATCAGTCGCGCGACGCGCTCCACTTGCAGCACGATATCCGACACCGCTGCTCCGCCCTCGTTGACAAGCGCGCTGCCGGCCTCGACCTTGGCCACATTGGCATTGATCAGATCCTTGATTTCCTTGGCTGCGGTTGCGCTGCGCTGCGCCAGCGAACGCACTTCGCCCGCGACCACGGCAAATCCCTTGCCTTCCTTGCCTGCCCGAGCCGCTTCCACCGCGGCGTTCAACGCGAGTATGTTGGTCTGGAAGGCGATGCTGTCTATCACGCCGATGATGTCATTGATCTTGTGACTCGCCGAGGCGATCTCGGCCATCGTGCCAACCACCCGTTTGATCACCGCGCCGCCCTTCGCCGCCGCATCTGTCGCGTCGATGGCCAGGGATTCGGCCTCGCGCGCGGCCTGTGCGTTCTGACCGATGCTCGCCGTCATCTGATCCATGGCGGCGGCGGTCCGCTGCAGGTTGTCGGTCGATTGCTCGGTGCGTTTGTTCAATTCCTCGGTGCCTTGGGAGATCTCCACGCTGACCCGCCCTACCCCGTCGATCTGCTCGCTCACGTCATCGACGAGGGAACGCAAGTTCAAGCCGGCTTGATTGATGGATCTCATCAACATGCCGATGTCGTCGCTACGGTTGATGTCGATATTCTCTCCGGCCTGGCCTGACGCCACGCTTTGGGCTTGCGCCAGCATTTTCTCCAGGGGCCGCGAGATCTGGCGACCCAGCCACAGCGCCGTCATGGCGCACCCGATCGCCATCGTGCCGGCAAGCTGGGCCAATGTGGTCCCTGAGATTCCCAACCAGGCGGCCGCGCCCACGCCCCAGGCGCACAGCCCGAGCAGTCCGCACAGGATGCGCCAGCGAGTAGGCATCGTCTGCAGCACGGATGTCCAGCCCATCAGCCCCTTGCGGACGATCAGGCCCTGATGAAAGCCGCGGCCTCTGGATTTTCCAGCGGCAAGCGCCCGGTAGAACTTTTCTGCCGCCTCGACCTCCACGCGTTTCGGACGGGTGCGCACCGACATGTAACCGACGAGCTTTCCTTCCCGGACAACCGGAGTGGCGTTGGCGCGGACCCAATAGTGATCGCCGTTCTTGCGGCGATTCTTGACGACCGCAGTCCAGGATTTGCCAGATTTCAGTGTTCTCCACATATCGGCGAAGGCTTCCACGGGCATATCGGGGTGCCGCACCATGTTGTGCGCCTGAAGCAAGATTTCTTCTTCGTCAAACCCGCTGACCTGGATGAACGCCGCGTTGGCATAGGTGATATGGCTCTCGGTGTCGGTCGTCGACATGAGGGTCGCATCGTCAGCATAGTCGTATTCCAGCTGAGTCACGGGAAGATTGGTCCGCAATCGATACTCCACACATTATTGGATAGGCGCCGCCAGCGCGTCAGCGGCTTGCCCGGACACTGCCAGGGCTCAGGCGACTTTCGAGCGTTCCAGAATGGTCAATTCCCGCTGAAAGCGAGCAACATCGACGCGGGCCCGGGCTTCGTCAGCCATGTCCTTTCCTCTGGCGGCGTTTCTTTCCCGGGTCATGGCTGCAGACAGAAGGTCTTGCACTTTTTCGCGGTCCAGCGTCTCGAACGCCCATAAGAATGTGTGTTCGGCGCCGGCCATCGCCTTGATTGCGGCGCTTACGGCGGCGCGCTCATCGTGCGCATAGACGACAACATTCACCAGGTCGTGCTCGCCGGCTACCGAAAATGCGACGCTCCAATGGGGAATACCTTTCTTGCGCGCCGATATTGAGCGTTTCGCAAGCGCGAACGGATCGTGCGCGGTGCGGCCACGAGCGGCGTTTGCGTATCGGGCAACCGTAGTGTCGGCTAGATAACTCATTTTTATTGCCAAATCATCGGTGGTTTCGATTGGCAACGATTATTTCATAGATATTTGGTCATACCTATTCAATATGGCTATACCAAAATTCAATAATTCAATTTATCTACGGTAGCTCGCCTGGTTATATTCTCCCCAGGGGCTCGCTCGGGCCGGGCGACCGCTGGGCGTCGCTCTAGTTGGCCACTCGAAAATAAGAATAATCTTATCAAAACAATACTGCTCAAGGATTATAAGTAAAAGCGCCGTCGATACAGAGCAGAGGGATGAACATTGAGCATTCAGCCAGGCCTGCCCCGCAACACCTGACACACCTGAAGGCGCAAGCTTTCAATCATGGAAATACGATGGAAAGAAATATCCTGCTGACAATGACGGAAACGGTCGCTGTCTTGGCCGATTTAATTATCAAGCAGCACCTCAAGGTCGATGCCATGAGAACGGCGGTGATTGGAATGACCTGCACGGTTTCCAGTTTTCCGGAACTTCGCGAACCCTTATTCAAGCACTTCGAGCTTGCGATGAAGGACGACGCGAAGCGAAACAATGAAATTGGCTATTCCGCAGAAGTGCAACGGCTTCGGAATGAATGGCTCGCGGTGCTCATGCCGCAGGATTTCTGGAAAAAAATGCAGCAGGCCACTTGAACGACCGCACTTTCCCCAATCCATCCACCTTCAATTCGTCGCATCAGATCAAGGCTATCAGGTAAATATTATGTTTAAGAAACTAAGCGTCCGGGCGTTCATGGCATTACTGCTGTGCCTGCTGGCCGGCGTAATGATCGTCTCGAATGCCGTGGCATGGAAAAGCCTCGACACCAGCAATCAGAACCTGGTCGAGGTCAAAGACGCATACACGGGACAGTCCGGCGAGCTGAATTCGGCCTACCTCCAACTGCTCCGGGCAAGAGTCAATTTGGCTACCGCCTTCAACGACCTGCTGGCAGGAAAGGAAAGCCAGGTGGTTGCCGGCATCGAGGCCAGCCAACGCGCGCTCGACGCATTGGACAAGAACTTCAACGCGTTCCTGAGAAATGCAAGGCAGCACGAGTCGGCGCCCGCCCCTCAGGTCGCGCAATTGGAAAAGGCATATAAAGCTTATCTAGACGCAGTGGCGCTGCAGATTCACGCGCTGGAAGGCAAGGACACGGATCGCTACCTTGCGCTGGACGAAACTTCGCGCAAGCGAGGACAGGTGTTCAGCGCGCATAACGCTGAAGTCCTGGAGATCATCGACCAGCGCACGAGAGACTTGGTGGAAGTTGCCTCGCATGAGCATGCAAGCGCGCGCATCGTCACGATCGCGACGCTGGCGGTGGGATTGATACTGGCGCTGGCCGGCTGGATCTTTGTGAACCGCATCGTCCTGCGCCCGCTCGTGGAGGCCGGCGCGCATTTCGATCGCCTTTCCGAAGGCGATTTCACGGGACGGATAGAAAACAAGAAAGAAAACGAGATTGGCCACCTTTTCACGGCAATCAGGAAAATGCAGGAGGGCCTGACCCGCACGGTTTCTTCCGTGCGGCGCGGCGTCGACGAAATCAACACCGGAGTGCGCGAGATCGCGGCGGGGAACATGGATCTGTCTGGCCGCACCGAGCAGCAGGCCGCGTCGCTGGAGCAGACTGCGGCGTCAATGGAGCAACTGTCGGTGACCGTCAAGCAAAACGCCGACAACGCGAAACAGGCCAATCAATTGGCGTCCAGCGCTGCGATGGTCGCGGAACGCGGCGCCGCGGTCGTATCGGAAGTCGTAAGCGTGATGCACGACATCTCCACCAGCTCCCATCGGATTGCGGAGATCGTCTCCGTCATTGACGGCATCGCATTCCAGACCAACATATTGGCCCTGAACGCCGCGGTGGAGGCCGCGCGCGCGGGAGACCAAGGAAAGGGCTTTGCCGTCGTGGCAGGCGAAGTCCGCAACCTTGCGCAGAGAAGCGCACAGGCGGCCAAGGAGATCAAGACGCTGATTCTGGAGTCCGTGAGCGCGGTGGACGGAGGCTCCCGGCAGGTTGAACTCGCGGGCGCCACCATGAATGAGCTCGTCGCGTCTGTCTCGCGAGTGACGGACATCATGGGTGAAATCTCCGCGGCTTCGCAGGAGCAATCCGTGGGCATTGACCAAGTCAACCGCGCAGTCGCGCAGATGGATCAGATGACCCAAAAGAATGCTGCGCTGGTCGAACAGGCAGCGGCGGCGGCGGGATCGTTGGAAAAACAAGCCATAACCCTGGCCGGCGCAATGGACGTATTCAAAACGCACTCCGGCGAAATTATTGAGGTCGCGACGAACGATCTGAGAGTGGTGCAGCCCGCTACTCCCCAGGAAACCGGATCACTCAGAGCCAGCCTCGCGGTCAATCGAGCCCAGACGACAAATGGCGGCAGGACTACAAGAAGCGCTATTGCGCCAGGGCACACGGCACGGCTGGCAGCGGCTACCCCTTCGTCGGGCAACGAGGACTGGGAATCCTTCTAGCATCGCCTACACAGAATCCGCAATGAAGCGCTCCTGAAACAAGGTTCCTGGCGCCTAAGCGCTGACACCGCCTCGCCTCGCCTCGCCTCGCCTCGCCTCGCCTCGCAATGGATTGCAGCTTGATACGTCGAGCTGCGCTTTCCTTTGCGTGCCGGATTATTCCTTGAACAAGCTTTCCTCGACCATCCCCGCCTGCTAGACGATATTCTCGGGAGCAATAGCGCCATTCTGTTTATGAATTATCCATGCCGCTTCTTGATTATTAACATACGAAAACAAGACGGGCTTCGCGTTATTTTCGAGCATTTCGTGAGATATAGCGGCCCTCCTTTCGAGACTGGTAGACAATGAGAAGCAGCACTTCCATGAGCGCCCATACTCGCAATCTGGAAAAGAACAGCATATCGAGCTCCGCACTTCCGGCCGCTGCTTGACAATGAGCTCGGCAAACGAAACACATAAACAATGCTCTAGCGAAAAAGCTTCAGGCCTACGCGGCAACAGCGGGGCCATTACAAGACCGGATCGCGCCTTTGCCCGAAAATCGTTGGCCTTGAATTACATTACCTTTGCCTCATTTTTACTGGCATCGCTCTTCACCATTTTATATTTTGGCATAGGCACAATCTGGCATTCATATGCCAATAACGAGCAGACCCGTCGCACCTTGCGCGTCGCAGGCGCCGGATTCAAGACCATGGACGCACTCGTGCGCGAGAGCGCGTCGACCTCGGAGGCGCTGGACAAAAACGGGCATGACTTGGCCGGCCAGATTTCGGCCCGCGCAGCCACCGACTCGGCCATTGCGGATTTCAATAGGCTCCTGACGTCATCGGAATGCGCGCCGTGCAAACCTGAAGCGGGATGGGTTGCAGAGATAACGGCCGACCTGTCCGTTATTCGAGAGCTGGCCGATCATTACCTCAAAAACCCCGACAGCCATCCCCCAGGGCGGCAGTTTAATTCGATCCTCAAGGGAATGGCGCGGCTTGTTCCGCAAACACAGGCGATCCTCGCTGATCAACTCAGCGCCGCGTGGAAAGCAGAGGCTGGCCTAGGGGAGGAATTGGCGCTTCTAACCTTCATAAGCGAGCTGTGCGAGCGCTTGGAACAGCTCCGGACAAGCTTTGTGCCTGCGCTGGCGGAACGCCGGCAATTATCCGCCGTCGAACAACTGCGAGCCGAGCGTACTATCGCGCGCATCGAGGAACTCCATGGATTGATCGATAAGGCAATAATGCGCCGCGCAGGCCTGCAGAATTCCGCGTCTATCAAATCGAAATTCTTTAGCGAGAGGCTGCACTACATAAGGGACTTGCAGGCGAAGCTGACACAATCCGCCCATGCAGATATCAGCATTATTGAGCTGAACAGGCAATACAGGCCCTTGGCCTTGACCATCACCGATCTTCGGGACGACCTGCTCAGGAGTTTTTCAGTAAAGACCCGGCAGCGGGAGGCCGTGCTGAAGTTTCAGTTTGTCTTCGTGGGGCTGGCGGTCCTTACGCTTTCGGTGACTCTGGTCTGGGGACTGGTGGGCTTCTGGAAGCGGATTCTCCACCCCTTCGGGATAGCCAATAGAATCATCCGCAGCTTCATTTCGGAAGACCCGGCCATCCAGCTCCCGCCGGCCAAGAGATATCGCGGCGTGGCTCGGGAGTTCTTCGAAACCTTGTCCTCGCTAAAGGAACACATAGATCTCAAGCGCAACCTTGAAAGCCAGCGGAACGAACTGATAGAAGCGCTTCAGGAAATGGCGGAAACTGATCACCTCACGGGTCTGCTGAACCGGCGGGCATTCGAAAAGCGCGTAGCCAAGGCGCTCGACGAATGGAGCAATCCCGAGGAACTGCTAGCCGTCATTCTGTTTGACATCGACCATTTCAAGGGGGTCAACGACAGCTTCGGCCATGTGACTGGCGATGCCGCATTGGCCACGATAGCCCAGATATGCCAGGGGAATTGCCGCAAGACGGACATCATCGCCCGAGTCGGCGGGGAAGAATTCTCGGTTGTGTGTTTTGTGAACAGTGCCGCAGAGGCGCACGCGATAGCCCACAGGTTGCGGCTCAATATTCAGAATAAAGAAATCATGTCGGAATCCGGCAGCTCGTTTCATGTCACGGCGAGCTTTGGCGTCGCGGTCTCGCGTCGCAATGAAGAATGCAATATCGGTGTTATTTTTGGCAGATCGGATCAATTGCTGTATATCGCAAAAGCGTCCGGGCGCAATCGCGTAGTGCTGGGCGACGGGCAAGAGACAATATAAACCCTGAAAATCCAAGCGGATATGCGCTGCACCAATAATAATCAAGCATATCCGCTCGCGTCCTGGCGGTGTTGCCGCACCGCTCCACTCTACCCCGCCTTTGCCACTCTCCTATTTTCCTGCTTCAGCCTGTTGCCGCGTCTCATCCAAATATTCCAAATGGGAATAGAGATATGCATTTTATCAATTAGTGGCAGCGTGCAGTAAAACCTAGAATTTTCTGGATAGACAATACAATCGAAATTGGCAGGAATTGGAAATAGTCGGACATCTTCATGGTCAGAGGGTGCGCTGATACGAATTTCGAACAACTACGGCTAGGCAGGCCCGGCGCCGTCAGAAAATTCCGCCCGACAAGTTGGCCGACTGGAAGGCAAACTCCTGCCCTTCAAGGGCGCGAGACAATAACCCCGCTTGCGCAGCCATTTTTGATAAACCGCGAAACGACTGACAAAGGAGTGATAAAAATCGCGCTGGCGAAGGCTCTGTGCTGGAACAACCGATATGATTAATGAGGATTCCATGCAACCAGCCCTACAGCGAATCCTTACTGACGGCGCTTGCTTTGTCGCAGCAAGTCGCGCGAAGGAACCAGCCCGGCAACGAATTTTCCAAAGGCGATCAGTAGAGCGCTATTTTTTGCATTCGATTTTCTGGACTTCAACGTCATGAAACACTCTACGGTTTCCCTCGCCCGGAAGGTCAAATTCTATCAATTGGTCGTTTTCGATCAGATTGTCGCGAGTGGATCGCTAGTGAAGGCTGCTGGGGCATTGAATATCACCCAACCCTCGCTCACCAAGATCGTCCAAGAGCTTGAGTATTTTTTTCAAGCCCCGCTGCTGGTGCGCGGAAACCGCGGCGTCACCGCGACCGAACTGGGCGAGCTCATCTCCCGCCGGGCGCGTTCGATGCTGGCGGACCTGCGCGCACTGAACGACGACGTCGAAGCCTATCGCCGGGGCACCTCAGGCTATGTCCTGGTGGGGTCACTGACTTCGGCGTCCATGTCGGCCATTCCACAGGCCCTGCACCTGGTCAAGCAACGTGCACCCAGCCTGCTCGTATCGCTGCGCGTCGGCCAGATGAATCAATTGCTGTCCGTATTGCAGGTTGGCGAACTCGATCTGGTTGTCGGCCGCATCCCCGACGATTGGGGGTGGCGCGCCAATGTTGGCGACCTTGCCGTCGTGCCGCTCTATCACGAAAGGCTCTGCGTGGTGGCGGGCAGGTATCACCCGCTGCACTCCTTGCCCACCAGCCCGTGGAATCTCATGCATGCCTACCCGTGGATCTTGCCCCCCCGGGAATCCGTCTTGCGCAACTCCGCCGAGAACATCTTTGCGAAGGCGGGCATGGCACCGCCTGCTGACTTCACCGAGTCCGCCTCGATCCTTACAAACCTCGCATTAATGCAGGACAACCAGACCCTTTCCTTGCTGCCATCCGCCGTGGCGGACCCTTTTGTGCGCAGCGGAATGATCAAGGAAGTTGACGTCGGAGAACACCTTGCATATGGGCAGGTCGGCTGCTTCTTTGCTGCGCACCGCAAACGGGAACCGTCGCTCAGCCTGCTGGTGGACTGCCTGAAGAAGGTATCTCAAACTACTGCGCCGGGCGACAGCGCGTTCTCGCCCGCGGCCACGCTGTCAATAATTAATCACTGAATCCGGATTTAGTTTCCGGGAAGGCCGGCATCGCATACTCGTCCGGATAAAAATGGAAGCTGCGGCATGAAAAATAAGCGGAAGTTGATATCGGCTTCTGACATTGCCGTATTTTCAATTTTAATCGTCAATATTTTGAAAAATACGACAAACCTTCTTTCCATAACGAACTGCGTATTTTTATCGGCCAATATGAATGGGAGCAACACCGTTGGATAGCAATGAGCACAACCTGATCCTGACCTTGGCGCAGACGGTCGAGAAGCTGGCCGACACGCTAATGAAGACGCATATCGAGATCGAAGCACTCAGGACCGTCGTGGTCGGGATCAGCGCCGTCTTGCACGACAGGCCGGAACTTCAGGCGGCGTTCGTGGATTCCATGTCGGGCGCCATCGAAGGAAATCTTGTTCAAGGCCTGGGATCGCCGCTGACGGAAGACATGCTGAAGATGCGCGACCAGTGGCTGTCCAAATTAATGGCCGAATCCGCATGGCGGAAAGTCCAAGCGAACAAGAATATCTACTCCGAAGCGCAGAAGAAGTAGTTTCCGCTGGGGCTGCGAACAGGCGTACCTCAGGGCCGCCGGCTCACGCTGTACACCGAGGCGGGGGGCAAATTGAGCGGGACGAAACGCTCCCGGCGGGCGGACAGCCCACAAGCTTCGAGTACGCCGGTGGAGATCGGGCAACGCACGCCATAAGTGAAAAAGTGCATGGCTCCGCCCGGACGCATTGCCTCGAACACGGCGGTCAGCAGCTTATGGTGGAGCGTCCCGCTCATGTTCCGCAACGGGAGGCCACAGATAGCCGCGCCTATCCCATTGAGTTCAGGATGGCTGTCCCGGGACAGATCTTGCGCGGAAACCTGAAGCACCGCGGCGCCAGGAAATTGCGTGCGCAAGCTGGAGCTCATCCCTGAATCCTGCTCGACCAGCACAAGGCTGGACGGATCGACTCCCCTGCGCAGCATCTCGCGCGTGAAGACGCCCGTTCCGCAGCCCAGCTCCAGGACTTTTCCCGCTTTGGGGTGGATGGACGCTGTGATCGCTTCCGCCAGCGCCGCCCCGGATGGCGCCACCGCGCCTATGGCCGCGGGGTTGGACAAAAGCGCCTTGACGAACTGCTTGCGCTCTTGCAGCCAGGTCATCGGCGGGCTGGGCGGGGATTGATGCTGGGCAGTGCTTTTGCATGATGGCGAGGAATGCATTGGTGCTTCTATCTCCGGAGTCGACGTCTTCATGCAGACATTACCTGGGCCTGGCGGCTCATACCGGCAACGGTGCGTAAGCACCCTTGTCAAATAGGCAAAAACAGGCGGGCAGCCGGCGCGGGGACAAAGCCCAACCCCATATAGCGCATGCCCAGCCGCATGGCGGCCCAGCCCGTGACGATCGCAGACAGCTTGAGTTGCAAGTCCCGCTCCATTGGATCCCTGCCCAAAGCGGATCCAATGGAGCATCGGCAAGACTAAACGCCGACGACGGACACCGCCTTCGTTACAAGGTAGGCCTCCAGCGCTTCCGGCCCGCCCTCGGACCCATAGCCTGAATCCTTGACCCCGCCGAACGGAAGCTCGGCCGATGGCGTCGCGGGCTGGTTGACCCACAACATGCCGACCTCAAGGCGGCGCGACAGTTCGTGCACCGTTTTGATAGACCGCGTAAAGCCATAGGCGGCCAGCCCGAAAGGCAGGCGGTTGGCTTCGCGTATGGCCTCGTCCAGGGTTTCAAAGCTGCGGATCGCGGCGATCGGCCCGAACGGTTCCTCGTTGAAAATGTCGGCCTCAAGCGGCACATCGGTGAGAATCGTGGGCGCGAAGAAATTGCCCGCGCCGCCGATCCGCTCGCCGCCGATGGCAACGCGAGCGCCCTTCTCGCGCGCATTCCGGACAATCTTGTCCATGGCCGTCAGGCGGCGATCATTGGCCAGCGGGCCGAGCGTCGTGCCTTCGGTCAGCCCGTCGCCCAGCTTGAGCTTTTCAGCGTGGGCAACAAAGGCCTGCTCGAACGCCGCCTTGACGTTCTTGTGGACCAGAAAGCGGGTCGGCGAGATGCAGACCTGGCCTGCGTTGCGGAACTTCGCGCCGCCGGAGCATTTCACGGCCAGTTCCACATCGGCGTCCTCGGCAACGATCACCGGGGCGTGACCGCCCAGTTCCATCGTGACGCGCTTCATGTGCCGGCCCGCCAGCGCCGCCAGTTCCTTGCCGACGGGCGTGGAGCCCGTGAATGTGACCTTGCGGATCACCGGGTGCGGAATCAGGTAGCCGGAAATCTCGGCCGGCGAACCGAAAACCAGTCCAAGCACGCCCTTGGGGATGCCGGCGTCGACAAAGCAGTTGAGCAGCGCAGCCGGGGAAGCCGGCGTTTCTTCCGGTGCCTTCACCAGGAATGAGCAGCCCGTGGCCAACGCGGCGCCAAGCTTGCGCACGATCTGGTTGACCGGGAAGTTCCAAGGCGTGAACGCCGCGACGGGGCCGACAGGCTCCTTGATGACCAGTTGCTGCGCAGCCGGGTTGCGCGACGGCACGATGCGGCCGTAGACGCGCAGCGCCTCGTTGGCGAACCAATCGATGATCTCGGCGCCGGCGAGCACTTCGCCGCGCGCTTCGGCCAGCGGCTTGCCCTGTTCCTGGGTCAGCAGCCGGGCGACCGAGTCCGCGCGCTCGCGCAGCAGCGCGGCCGCCTTGCGCATGATGGCGCAACGTTCATGGGCAGAGGTGTCTCTCCACGTCTCGAACCCGCGCTGCGTCGCCGCCAGCGCCAGGTCGAGATCTTCCCGGCTGGCGCTGGCCACCTGGCCGATCTTCTGGCCGGTGGCGGGGTTCACGACATCAATACGCGCGCCGCCTCGGGCTTCGCGCCATTCGTTGTCTATCAGTAGGAGAGTATCTGGGTAATCGTTCATGGGTGCTCCGTGGTAGAAATGCGGCCGTCACGTTCCAGTCGATTCGGGCAAGCGCGGTGGAAACTGCTGCGCGCGTCCTGGTATCGTAAGTGTTTGGCGTGTCTACGGGAAGTGGGACGCGTCGGACGGCCGGCCACGGTAGGCGCGCAGCCCCGGGGGATCCACGGCGAACCAGAGGGGCAGCCATGATCAGATTCGGCAAGAGATACCGGCACGGCCTGATCGTGCTTGCGGGCGCGGCTGCGCTGACCTGGCTGCTGGGGCGGCATATTGCGGGACGGCGGGGCTATCCGCGCTGATCCGTTGCGACCCCGGGCGCGGCGTCACGCCCGGGCAGGCCTGCCCGCGCAGGGTGCATGGCGGCCGCCATGGGCATGCCGCTTGCTGGTGGGAGCCCGATGCTGGTCATGCAATCTTCCCTAGCGGAGACTCACCATGAGCTCGCCCGAACCCGCCTTAACATCGACACAGATCGGAAACACCTTTGTTTCCCTCGGGGAGCCGCAGCTCCCCTCGGGCCAGCCCTCCTGCCTGGGCCTGCATCCCTGCCCTCTGGCCGCCAATGAAGACATCCCGGACGCGCCCCCGGCGCGAGGGATGCCCGCCCTCGCCCCCCCAGCAGGCCGCGTCCCGCTCGGCGCATGGCTGTCGCTGGCCTTCTGGGGACTGGGCACCGCGGTGCTGTTGACCTTGGGACTGGCCTACCGCTTGTACGCGTGACGGGGCGCCGGACTTGCCTTCGGCGCCAGATCCTCGGGCGGGCGCGCAGACGCGCCATTTCCACACGCAGCGGTAGTTTTTTCCGATGCCCATCGCAGGGCCTGAAAGGCGTCTTGCGTTCGTTTTCGCCGTGCAATGGGTGGCCGGGCACGGCAATTGCTCGCGCGCTCCCCCAAGCAGCGCCCCCCAAGAACCTCCTGCACAGGGAATGCCCGCCATGACGACGCTCCAGCCCCCCGCCGTTCCCGGATCTTCCCCGGGATCCTCGCCCGCCCCTTCCCCCACTTCTTCTCCATTCGGTCGCGCCCAGCCGCGCGCCCCGGACGCCACGCCCGGCGCCCTGCCGGAGCACTCGCCCGGCCATGCCGACGCCACCGCCGAGGCCACGGGCGTGCGTTTCAAGCTGAACCTGGCCGGCAAGGAGTGCGCCGCCGTGATTACCGCCAAGGCGCTCGTCGAGCACTTCGGCGCGCGCGCGGGCAGCGCTGGCCTGCTGGCTTGCTATCGGCAGCATTCGAGCGCGATCCATCGCCTGGCGGCGCGCAAGAACGCGTCCACCCTGGACGGCGGCGTATTGATCAGTGCCGCGGATTTTTCCGCGGAGGACGCGTCCGCCAGCCCTGCCGGCTGGCGCCGCCTTCCCGCCGCGCTCTAGTCACGGACGGCCGGCACGCTTTTGGCCTGCCCGTCCGTCTTCTGCCGTTCCCAGACCGCCTCTTTCCGGTAGGCGTCCGCCTGGCGGAGCGTCCGATAGAACATGGCGCCCGCGCCGATGAAATCGCCCAGTTCCTTTTGGGACAGTTTCGGGGCGACGCCTTCCAGATAGCCGGCAAAGATCGACAGAACCCTGTCCCAGTCGTCCAGCCTGGGCACCGGAGCCGGAACAGAAATCATCAATGCCAAGAGTTCTTCCCGCTGCATGAGTCTCTCCTCGCCACCGGTGCATTTGCACTAAGCTCATTAACAAGTGTATTTTCCACTTGTCGCATCAAGGGGGTGGAATCCTTGGTGCGTCGCATCAGTACCCCCTTCCCACCGCGCGCCTTCTTCGCCGTGCGGACCGGGAAGGGCCTCCGGCTCATTTCCCTTTTGTCATGTATGACAGCACGGGCTGCCCGTCAGGCTTGCGATGGACGAACGCCATGACCACATGGCCGGCGGCCAGCGCCAGCAAGGTCCAGCCCAATAAGCCGTGCCAGGTGTTGCCTAGCTCGACCAGGCTTTCGATTTCGTTGTCCCTGCGGCTGAAAATCTCGATGCCGAACGGGGAATAGCCGCGCCCCCTGCCATAGGCCCGCAACAGCGACAGCGTGGGAATGGCGACCATGAAGGCGTAGAGGATGAGGTGGCCCAGGCGCGCGATGTAGCCGCTGTCGGGCCGGCGGCGGGCATTGGCCAGCGCCCAGGCGCCGCGCACCAGCACCAGGATGAACAGCAGGAACCCCAAGGAGGTGTGCGAGAACCAGAAGAATTCTTCCACCGGGGTATCGGGCAGAAACTGGCGGGCCGCCGCGCTCGTGAATTGCCAGGCAAGGAGCGCAGCCATGAGCCAGTGCAGGGTGCGGCTGACGATTCCGTAGCCGTCCGGGCGGTCCATGAGGGTAGCTCCGGTGGGACAGGCGGGCATGCGGCATCTCCTTGTCTCTAGTACCTTGATAGTAGCGCCCCGACACTAAGGGCGGGCGCGCCGCTCACGGCTCGAACCCAATCGCCGCCATCGCCTTGCCTATCGGCTGCGCCGCGTAGCCTGACCACGGTTCGTTGCCGGCGTCCAGCCGCGAGTGGATATTGCTGATCGTCCAGTGGGCTCCGCTGGTGAGTTTCTCCAGTTCATCCCAAGCCACGGGAACCGAAACGCCCAGGCCCGGCCGGGCGCGCGCCGACCAGGCCGCCACGGTGGTGGCGCCAAAGCCATTGCGCAGATAATCGGCAAAGATCTTGCCGACGCGGTTCTTCGGGCCGCTCTTGGCGACGAACAGCTGCGGCAGCGTCTTGGCCAGGTGTTGCACGAGCGCCTGCGAGAAGCCTTTGACGGTATCCCAATCGTGTTGCTTGCGCAGCGGCACCACGACGTGCAGGCCCTTGCCTCCGCTGGTCTTCAGCCAGGCCTGCAGGCCGATCTCTTGCAACAGCACGTGCAGCAGATGCGCGGCGCGCTGCATCGCAGCCCATTGCACGCCCTCCCCCGGGTCCAGGTCAAACAGCATGCGGTCCGGCTTGCCGATCGAGGTCTTCACGGCGTTCCAGGTGTGAAACTCCACGACGTTCATCTGGACGGCGGACATGATGGCTTCCTGCGTGGGCACTTCAAGCAGCGGCGGATGGTCGGGATCGAGCTTGGCGGGCAAGGCCTTGACGCCCGGCATGGCGGCATCCAGGTGCTTCTGAAAGAAGAATTCTCCCTGGACGCCGGCAGGCGCGCGCAGGAACGATACCGGGCGGCCCGTGAGATGCTCCACCAGCAGGGGCGCGATCAGTCCGTAATATCGCGCCAGGTCCAGCTTGGTGAGATTCGTGGAGGGATCGATGACGCGATCGGGATTGGTAAGCTTGCCGGCCTTCGTGCGCGCCGGCGCCGCGGCGCGCGAGGCGCGGGCGGGCTGAGCAGCGGGCGGAGCGGGATCGGGCTTGTCCTCGACCTCCTCGACGGGCACCGCCTTCTCGCGAGAGATCGCCCGCAACGGCTTGTCCTGGCGCAGCCCGCGAAACACCGAATGGCGGATGTGGCCCGAGCTTGTCCAGTCGCCGAACGAGACTTCGGCGATCAGCTCGGGCCTGACCCAATGCACATCCTTGCCCGCTATGCCGCCCGCCACGGGCTTTTCGTCCGTCTGCATGCGCGCCAGCCGCTTCTGCAGCCCGGCCAGTCCCTGGTCGTCGAAGCCGGTGCCGACCTTGCCGGCATAGCGCAGTTTTCCATCGGCCTCATGCACGGCCAGCAGCAGCGCGCCCAGCCCCACGCGCTCGCCCTTGGGCGCGGTGTAGCCGACGATGGCGAACTCCTGGCGCTTGGCGCACTTGACCTTCACCCAGCTGTCCGTGCGGCGCGACACGTAAGGCGCCGACTGGCGCTTGGCCATGATGCCCTCCAGCCCCATCTTGCAGGCGGAGGCCACCAGGTCGGCGGGCGCCGCGTCGAATGCCTCGCTAAAGCGCAGGCGCTCATCGTCTTCGGCGGTCTCCATCAATTGCGCCAGCAGCGCCCGGCGCACGCGCAAGGGCTCCCGCCGCAGGTCCCGCCCGCCGATGAAGGGCAGATCGAAGGCGTAGAAAACGATGTCCTGGGTGCGCTCGCCGTCGAAGGCATTCTGAAGCGCCTGAAAGCTGGGTACGCCGTTCTGGCCGAGAATGACGATTTCACCGTCGACCCAGGCGGACTTCGCGGGCAAGCCGCGGAACGCCTCGACCAGATGCGGCAGCCTTGCGCTCCAGTCATGGCCATTGCGGGTGTAGAGGCGCACGTCGGCGCCGTCGATCCGGGTCAGCAGCCGGTAGCCGTCGAACTTCATCTCGTACAGCCAGTCCTCGGCGTGGCGCGGCACGCCATCCACCAAGGTGGCGAGCTGCGGCTTCAGGAGCCTGGGCAGTTCGGCCGCCTCGCCGGGCAGCGCGGCGACGCCCTCTGGCGCCTGGCTGGACCGGGCCTTGACCTTGCGCCGGCCCGCCCCGGAGGCGCGCAGCGGCACAACGCTGTCGGGCATCTCGTCGACCACGCTGAACTCGCGCTCGGGGCGGGCGAAGTCGTCCCTGTCCTTGATCAGGAGCCAGGGCGGCTGCTTCTCGGCCTCTTTTCCTTTCAGGCGCACCAGCGCCCATCGGCCCTGCATCTTGACGCCTTGCAGGTCGAACTTCATGTGCCCTTCCCGATAGCCCTTGCGGGGGTCGCCGACGGGCGCCCAGTTGCCCTCGTCCCAGATGATGACCTTGCCGGCGCCGTATTGGCCCTTCGGAATCTCGCCTTCAAACTGGTTGTAGGCGATGGGGTGATCCTCGACCTGCACGGCCATGCGCTTGACGGCCGGGTCGTAGCTGGGCCCCTTGGGCACGGCCCAGCTTTTCATGGCGCCGTCCAATTCCAGCCGGAAGTCGTAGTGCAGCCGGCTTGCCCAGTGCTTCTGGATGACGAAGGCGCGCGCGCCCTCGTTCGCCTCGCCGCCGCCCGCGGGCTCCGAGGTCACCTCGAAATTGCGCTTCTCGCGGTACTTCTTTAGGGAGTCCGCCATCGTCACGCCGCCTTCCGCGCCTTGCCTGCGGTCTTGGCGGCCTTGGCCGGCGGCTTCTTGGCGGCCGCCTTGCGGGGCGCGGGCTTTTTCGCATTGCCGGCGCTGGATCTGGCGGCTGCGGGAGCGGCCTTGCCGGCCGCCCTGCCCCCCTTCAGGCTGCGCTGCAGCAATTCGGTAAGGTCGATGACGTTGTCAGCGTAGGCGGGCGATTCCTCCTGGGGCTCGATGACGGTCTCGGTCTTGCCGGCGCGCGCCTTCTTCTCGACCAGTTCCATCACGGCGGCCTTGAATTCGTCCTTGAACTGCTCCGGATCCCACTCGCCCGTCATATCGTCCACGAGCATCTTGGCCATCTTCAATTCGCTGGCGCTAGGGCTCATGCCCTTGGCGCCGGCCTTCGGCAGGTCCAGGCCTTCCTGCGACCTGACCTCGTCGCCCCAGCGCATCAGGTTGAGCACCAGCGCGTCGCCCGACGGAATGAGCGCCGCCAGGTGCTGCTTGGTCTGGATCACCACCTTGGCAATGCCGATTTTCCCGGTCTTGGCCAGCGTGTCGCGCAGCAAGGCGTACACCTTATGGCCTTTGTTGATGGGCGCCACGTAATAAGGCCGCTCCAGGTAGACAAACGACACGCCGGCCGCGTCCACGAATTGCTGGATCTCGATGGTCTGTGTCGTCCGTGGGTATGCGTCGGCAATCTCTTCGGGGGAAATGATGACGTATTGGCCGTCCTCGTACTCCACGCCCTTGACGATGTTGTCCTTGTCGATCTCCTTGCCGGTGCGCTTGTTGATGCGCTTGTAGCCGACCGGATCCATCGAGCGCTTGTCCAGCCAGTCGAAGTCGACCCCGGACTCCGTCGTGGCGGTGTGCAGTCCGACCGGGATGTGGACCAGGCCGAAGGAAATTGCCCCTTTCCATATGGTTCTAGATGCCATGACCGCCTCCTTGAGAGGATTCCGACCAGCAAATGGCATTCCCGCCGCGCCGCGGTCCGGCATGGCGACCCCGGGGCCAGTCCGGTCAGCCCAGCCTTTTCACCACGCGCGCCACTCTCGCAACGCCGCCCGTGCCGCTTGCCGCGCGGCCGACCAGGGCAGTGCCCACGGCCGTCAGCAGGGTGCGGCGCAGCACGGTCCGGCTGCGCATGCCGGCCACCATGAGCAGCGCCCCCACGCCAAACACGATCAGGTGCTCGCCAGGAAAGTCCGGGCGGTTGGCGTCGATTTCCCTAAGCTGCCGCGCAAGCGAATCCCGGTGGCGTTCACTTCGCATACTTGAACTCCGGCAGCGCCTTCAGTGAGTCCTTGGACGCGTTCGGCAGCTGGAACTGGTCGCCTTCCACCCGCATGTTCGCCAAGGGCACCGTTACCAGGTGGTTCCCGACGCCCAGCAGGCCGCCCACCGACAGCACCGCATACGGGGTCCAGTCCGGCGGACCCAGGATCAGGTCGTCCACGGTGCCGATCTTTTCCTTCTTGCCGTTGTAGACGGTGGCGCCGTTTATCTTCGAGGCGCGATATCCGGCTTCGACTTTCGCGACATCGACGCGAACTTCCGTCACCGACTGCGGCGCGCCCTGGGCCCAGGCCAGAGGCACATGGGACATTACGCCCAGCAGAACGGCCCATCCTATCGTTGCAGTCTTTTCGATCATGGCTGATCTCCTTGATGGCTCAGGAACCCCGCTTCGCGTCGCCGGGCGACGGGTCAGAGGCTGTCGCATCCGACGGTTCGAGATCCTCTTCGCGGATTTCGTTGCCTTGCGCGTTCTCGCTGGCGTCGTCCGGCTTGACGGGCGCCTGCCCGCTTTCCGGCGCCGGCTTTCCGGCGGGCGCGGTCGCAGGCTTGGAGGGTGCTGCGGGGGATGCCGGTTCAATGGGAGAGGTAGGATTCATTTTCGTCACCTGAAGTCGCCTGAGACGGCCAGGCGGTGGCCGTCAGTCCGATCAGCAAGTGCCGGTCCCGACGCGGCGCGCAGTGTGCGGCCGCGCCAGCATGGCGAGGAATCCGGCACCATAATTCCATCGGTAACGCCCATACAAGCCCGCGCCAATCGGCAATATATTCAGATTCACTGCCGGAGCATGCTCCGGCTTTCACCTCGCGGCAGGGAACTTCCGGAGTGCAATCATGGCCGGCAAAAAGCAAGAAAAGAAGAGCAATGGTCCGCCAGCGCAGAACGTCCTTTCCAGACAGCAGTACGAGGATGAACTGGCGCTGCTGCACGTCGAGCTCGTCAAGCTGCAGGAATGGGTCGTGAAGACAGGGGCGAAGGTCTGCGTCGTCTTCGAGGGCCGCGACGGGGCAGGAAAGGGAGGAACCATCAAGGCCATCACGCAGCGGGTGAGTCCTCGGGTCTTCCGGGTGGTGGCGCTCACCGCGCCAACCGAGCGCGAGAAGTCGCAGATGTACATGCAACGCTATCTCCCGCATCTGCCCGCGGCCGGAGAGGTCGTGATTTTCGACCGCAGCTGGTACAACCGGGCCGGCGTGGAGCCGGTCATGGGGTTCTGCACCCAGGAGCAGACAGACGTCTTTCTGAAAGGCGTTCCCCTGATGGAACGGGTCATGGTCGATTCCGGCATTCTGCTGTTCAAGTACTGGCTGGAAGTCAGCGAGGAAGAACAGACCCGCAGGCTGCAGGCGCGCATCACCGACGAACGGAAGACCTGGAAACTCACCAAGATGGATCTCGATTCGTACAGCCGCTGGTACGACTACTCGCGCGCCCGGGACGCGATGTTCCGGGCGACCGACACAGCCGTGGCGCCGTGGTTCGTGGGGCGGTCCGACAACAAGAAGCGGGTGCGGCTGAACATCATCAGCCACCTTCTAAAGAACATCCCATACAAAGCCATGCCCCGCGAGAAAATCAAGCTCCCCAAGCGGCAAAAGGCCGGGGGCTACACCGAGCCAGACCATCCGTTCAGGTTCGTGCCCGAAAAATTCTGAATTACGGAGAATCCGTCATGGCTGCCCTGCTGATCAATCACGTGGAAGACAGCACTTCCGACGATGAGATCCGGACGTTTCTGCTCAAGTATGGATTTCCCTCGCTCGACCGCATCCAACGCGTGCCCAGCGACGGAAACCGCCCTGCCGTGCTGGTGACGTTCAATGCCGCGACCGAGGCCGAACTGCATTCCCTGCTGCCGCGGATACATCAGGTGTTCTGGAAGAATCACACGATTACCGCCTTGGTCATGCGGGCTCCCATCGAATGAGCGCCCGCAAGGCATGGATCCCGCCGCCTACCCGTAGCTGCGCGGCCGATACGCTTCCTTTACGTATCTCGCCAGCTCGGCCTCGATCGAAGACTCGGATGGCACGCCCGGCGGAATGCTGGGATGAAGCAGCTGTTCCGCCGCGGCGAGCGTGCGCTGCGCGCAGCGCTCTCCGCTGCTGAGCACCCTGGTCGGGCGAGATGCGGCGATGTCTTTGAGTGGGTCCATGACGCTACTCCAGAGAACAAGGAAGGACGGTGTGCAGCCGTGATAGCAAGTATCGTGCCGCGTTCGCGGCCGGCGGGCCGCGGCGCCGCTACCGTCCGAACTCATTGGACTTGTGGCCGCCCGATCCCGCTTTGCCTCCGGGGATGACGCCGTCGGGCGCCGGGTTGCCGGTGGATCCCTTCACGGTCCCCTGGCCAGGCATGGGCTGGGTGGAGCTGTCGCCGGCCGGCCCTCTGGGTATGGTCGGAGGCGGCGCGCTGGGATCGCCCTTGGACGGCCCTTCCGGGCCGGCCGGCGGCGGCGGCGCCTTGGGGGTCGAGCCGCCGCCCTCCGAACCGGGCGCATTGTTGCCCGGCGAGCCGGAAGGCGGCTGAGCGAACCCGGCCGGCGCGTAGGCTCCCGCGGCAAGGCCGACCGCCAGCGCGGCCAATGTTGTTCCGAAACTGCGGTGGCCATGGTTCATGGTCGTCTCCCAGGAGCGTTGCCGGCATGCGCGCGGCGCCCGGGCCGCTGCCTGGCCGTCCGCGACGCGGAAACCCAGCAGCAAACGATATGCCCGAGGCGCCCCGCGCCGGTCACGTTCCGCCGGACCGGATCAGTATTTGACGCTGACGCGCGCCCACACGGTGCGTCCGGGTTCGTTCACCCCGGTGTTCGCGGCATAGCCAAAACCGGCGTTGCCCGCCAGGTTCAGGTGTTCGCTGTAGGCCTTGTTGAACAGGTTGTCCACGCCCAGCGACAAGCGCACCTGCTTGTTCACCGCATACCCGCCGTTGATGGAGAACACCCCGAACCCCGCGCTGGGGCCGAAGTCCTTGCCGACCACGTTGCCTTCGTTCAGGGCATAGCGCTTTTGCGGCGCGACAAGGCGCCACAAGACCCCCGCCGACCAGGCGCCGTCGTCATAGGCGGCGCTGAGCTTGGCTTCCAGCGGCGGAATCTGCGGCAGCGCGCGGCCATCGCTGCGGTTCTGGCCCCAGGCGTAGGCCAGCGTGGCGCCCAGCTTCCAGCCCGGCGACACGGCGTAGGACGCGCCGAGTTCGCCGCCGAAGATCCGGGCGTCCACATTCGTGGCCTGCGACGACGCCCCCATCATGCCGCCGCCCGTGTAGTTGAACAGGATGAAGTCGTCGACGTAGCCTGCGTAGCCGGAGAACCACGCATCCAGGGTTTCGGTCTTGTACTGGGCGCCGAAGTCGAGCTGCGTGGTCTTTTCGGGCTTGACGCCCTGGAAGGCGTTGACGGACCCCGCGGGGCCGCGGTCGGGGGAGAACAGTTCCCAGTAGTCCGGGAAGCGCTCCACATGGCCCAGGCCGATGTAGACGGTGGCGGGCACCGCCGCCAGGTCCTGTTCATAGCGCAGAAACCCGCTGGGCAGCGTATCGTTGCGCCGCGCATTGGCCGTGGGATTCGGCATGGGCATCATCATGCCGCCCGCGCTCTGGCGCAAGTCCTTGGCGGAGGCCCAATCCACCCGCGCGCCGCCGATGACGCGGCTGTCCGGCGCGGCGCGCCAGGTGAGCTCGCCAAAAAGGCCCGTGTTCGAAAAGTCTGCGTCCTTGACCCAGGGCTGCCCACGGTACGGCATGCTGTCCGTGCCGCTGCGCGAACGGTGGCGGCTCTGCTGAAAGTCCAGCCCGGCCGCCAGGCTGAGGTCTTGCGACAGGTCCCATGCGGTGGCCAGTCGCCCGCCCCAGGTGGCGCGGTCCACGTCGGCGGCCATGGCCATGCGCATGGCGCTCATCGGGTCTGGCGCGCGCAGGCTGTAGTTATCCATCACATGGTCGGCATAGTTGTAGTAGAGCTGCGCTTCAACCTTGTTCAGCACGGCGCCGATGTTGCGCTTCTCGAAGCGCAGGCCGAAGCTTTCGCGCTTGAACTGCGAACCGTCCATGCCCCGGCCGGCGTAGCGCGCCTCTCCGTCGCCCGTGCCGGCGGTCAGCTCGTACAGCGTATCCGCGTCGGGCGTGAACCCCAGCGTCACGTCCGCGTTCCACTTGTCCCAGCGCGACGGCACGGTGTTGCCGTCGCCGTCCTTGTAGTCCTGGGAATGGGAATGGTTGGCCGTGATGCGCGTGTAGACCTTTTCGTTGCCCACGGTCAGGTCGGCCGTCTGGTCGTTGCGGCCGAACGAGCCGCCCACCAGGCTGCCGTCGAACCGGACGCCGGCCTCGGTGAAACGGGGCGTATCGCGGTCGAACCGGATCGTGCCCGCAGACGCGCCCGGCCCCCACAACACGGTCTGCGGGCCCTTGATGACGGTGAGCTGGTCAAAGTTCTCGGGAGAAATATAGGAGCTGGGCGCGTCCATGCGCGCCGGGCAGGCGCCGGGCATCGAAGTGCCGTTGGTCAGGATGTTCAGGCGCGAGCCGAACATGCCGCGCAGCACCGGGTCGCCGTTGGTGCCGCCGTTGCGTATCGCCGAAAAACCGGGAATCGTCTTGAGGTAATCGGTGCCGTCGCTGGCCGGCAGCGGCTGGCGCGGGAGCTTCGGGTCCGTCGTGAAGGTCAGCGGCGCGCTGGGCGCCACGCCCAGGATCACCACGGGGTCCAGCGTGGCGACGCCGTCGGCCGCGGACTGGGCCGCGGCGGGAAACGAGGCAGCCATTGCGGCCGCCAGGCAGGTCATGCGTAGGAATTGCTGTTGCTTGCACATATCGGGATCTCGACCATCTTGGATCGTTGAATGAAGTGCGCCGGTGTCCCGCGGAATGGCCAGGCGCGCGTGCGCGGCCCGGCGCCATGCGCCCAGGCCGGGCCATGCCGAGTGCGACGCACGAATTTCCGCTGACGGAACGGCAACGCCCGCGCCAGCAGGTGGCGGCGCGCGATGCAAACCGATGACGCTTAAGGGAGGAACGTCAGGCGAGGAACGGCGGGGCGCGCGATCGCTGCTGCGACCGCGCCAGCGCGCTGGAGAAATGGGGAGTGGCCGCGAGCTGCGGCGCATCGGGTTGCGACGCCGCCGGAACGAACCAGGCAAGCGCCAACAGGGCCGGGAGGGCTGCGCCGCCCAGCATGGCGCAGCCGGCCGCGCAACAATGCGGCAACGCGCCGCTATGCTGGCCGGCGCCCTGCTTCGCGGCGTCGAGATCCAGCGCAACGACGCGCGGGCCGCTCGCCGTGCAGATGATGGTGGTGGCGCCGGGGAGGCCGGAGACGGCGCGGGGCGCCGCCAGGGCAGAGGATGCGATCAGCGCCTGAAAGACGAAAAGGGCCGCCGCGAACAACGCGACCCATCGTCTGCCGGCAGCGCCGCAAGTGTGCATTCTCATCCTCATGACGGCGCAGATGGTAGCACGCAGGACGGAGCAAATTGGCGTCAAACCGGGCCGCTTGCGGTGGTGCGCGCGGTCTTTCCGCCCTTATCTGCCGCGTTCGTTGACGCAGATCAATTCCGGCTGGCCGCGGGCCTGCGCAAGCGCCAGCGCAGCACGTCCACCGCGACAAACACCAGCAGGCTCGCGCCCATCGCCGGCAGGCACCAGCCCAGCGCCACCGCGACGCCCGCCGCCGCCATGCGTGCGGGCCACGACAGGTCCCGCCATGCCTGCGTGAGCGTTTGCGGCGACGCGCCCGCGGCCGGCCGGCGCAGCCACCACATCCGATAGCCCAGGATGACCATGGCCGTCAGCGCCAGGCCGATGGCCGCCATCAGGAGCTGGTTGGGCCACCCGAAGAGGATGCCCATGTGCATGTCCACGCCCCAACGGATCAGCTTGGCGATAAGAGGAAACGTGTCGAAATCCGCGCGGCTCGTAATGGCGAAGCTGACGGGGTCGATGGCGACGGTGTCCACCTGCGTCGGCCAGGAGCGGTCCACTTCGCGCACCATCCAGGCCTGGTCCGCGGCGCGCGGCGGCCGGATTTCAAGCTGATTGCTGTCGATGCCGCCCAGCCGGGCCCCTTCCAGCACGCGGTCAAAGCCGCCCGCCACGCTCGCGCCGGCGGCGGGCATGGCGCCGTGCTCGTGCATGCCGCCATGGTGATGCGCGTGTTCGCCCGCGGCGGCCGGCGCGGTTCCCGCCGATCCCGGAAGCTTCATGGAAGCCGATGGCGTGATCCAGCCCAGTTGCGCCCGCAGCTGATCCACGCGGGCGCCCGCCCAGTTCGACCAGGTCAGCCCGGTGGCCGACAGGAACAGCAGACCGACCGCCAACCATAACCCCAGCAAGCCATGCCAGCGCCGAGCGCGCAGGCGCGGACTGCGCGCGGTGTTTGCGGCATTGTCGCGGCCGCGCCTTGCGAACCACAACACCAGCCCGCCCAGCGCCGCCAGCCAGAGCCAGGAGGCGGCCAGTTCGCTGTAGTTGCGGCCCAGTTCGCCCAGCATCAGGTTGCGGTGCAGATAGTCCAGCGCGGTGCGGAAAGGCAGCGTACCGCTGGTGCCGTAGACGATCATGTCGCCCTTGATCTCCAGGGTGACCGGGTCCACGAACAGTGCGCGGCTTTCGGAGTCGCCCAGGCCGGGCTGCGTGTACATCACGCGCGTGGTGTCGCCCTCTCCGGGCGCGGGACGCACCGCGAACAGGCGCGGGCCCGGGCCGATGCGGGCTTGCGCGGCCTCGACCTGGCGGGCCAACGGCTGGGCCGCGCCCCGGGAGGCCGTGCGCAGCTGGTCGGCGTAGAGATGGTTCTCGATCTGGGGAGTCAGCACGAACAGCGTGCCGGTAACCGCGGCCACCAGGATGAAGGGGCCGACGAACAAGCCGATGTAGAAATGCAGGCGGGTGATCAGCGCCAGCAAGGCGCCGCGGCCCGCGGACCGCGCGCGGGCGGACGCGGCCGGAGAATCCAGGGTTTGAGTGGACATGAGAGTCTCGAATACGACGGACGCCGCCGGGAACGGGCGGCTTTCATGCGCGCGGTGCGCGCACGGCGACAGGAGTCATCCGGGGAGTCGAGGCGGGGCGCGCTGCCCCAGGGGCGGGCCCGCCGCCGGCATGGGCGGGCGCGGGCTGTCCGCAAGCGGCGGCGGCTGGGCAAACCAGCGCAGCAACACGATGGGCAGCGCCGCGACGGGCGGCAGGTCCAGCACCTGGTGGGCGGCGAGCCCGAAGGGGCACTCCTGCCCTGCTCCGCTTCCCGCGGGCTGGCCGCCGTGTTCATGGTGGCCGTGATGCGGATCGGCTTGCGCGTGCGGTTCCGCCAATGCGCGCAGGCCCATGAGCGAGCCGCCGCCGGCGGCGCAGAATCCCAGGGCCAGCCGTCCTTGCTTCAAGGCGTCCGCGTCGGGCATGTACCCGACGGGCACCCATGCCCGCGCCGCCAGCAGCAGCAACAGCAACAGCCGCCCGATGGCGGCGGCGCTGGAAAAACGGCGGGGGGAACAGGATAATCCGGTGCGCATGCGCTCATTCCTGGCTGCCGGCGGATTCCGGCGCCAAGCGTGCATTTTACGCATCCGGCATCAAGCCAGCTGCTCGGCGGCGACGATGTGGACGCCCGGCTTCGGATTCACGGCCGCCTCGATCAGCGCGCGGGCGATCGCGGTAGCCGGGTTGAGCCGCCAGCGCCTGGGCAGCAAGGGCCCCGCAAGGCTCAGCGCGGCCGCGAAGGCGCGTTCGCCCAGGCGGAACTCCTCGCGGCGGCCACCGATAAGCCCCGGCCTCACGAACGTCAACGAGGCGAATCCCAGGCCGGCCAGATCCCGTTCCAGTTCGCCCTTGGTCCGGTTGTAGAAGAACCGCGAGGCCGGATCGGCGCCGATCGCCGAGTTCAGCGCATACGCAGGCGTGCCGGACCGCAGTGCCAGTTCGGCGACCGCCAGTGGATAGTCATGATCCACCCGCCTGAAGGCGGCGGGCGACCCGGCGGTGCGCATCGTCGTGCCCAGCGTGCAAATGACCGCGTCCGCCCGCCACCAGCCAGCGTCTTCGGGCAGATGCTCGAAGTCCACGACGGGCGCCAGCAGCTTGGGATGCGGCGGCAGCTCGCGACGGGCGGGCGCGGTCACCTCATCGATCCTGGGGTCGGCCAGCGCCATGTCCAGCACGTGGCGCCCGACCAGCCCGGTCGGTCCCACCAATAGCAGTTTCATCGTTCACTCCTGGTTTGGGCGCGACGGCTGCGCAGCGTCGGCGCGGAGCGCCGATCCGACCTCGCGCAGGCATTCCATCAACTGCAGGCTGCTGGCCGACAAGCGGCCCTCCCGCATCGTAATGATGCCCACGGGCGGCAGGTCCAGGAACAGCGGCACGTTCAGTATCCTGCACAGGCCCTGGCGCTCGAAGCTTTGCGCGGCCGACCTCGCCAGGAATCCCACCGCGCCGCGCTGTCCCAGGAAGGTGAGCGTAGCCAGATAGGACGAGGTCTCCATCAGGTCGGAGGACGGTTGCACCCCGTGGCGGTGGAACTGCTGCTCAAGCTTGACGCGCAGCGACGCCCAGGGCGGCGGCATGACGCAAGGCAGCGCCGCCAGGTCGGACCAGCCGGGCGCCGGCTTGCCGGCCACCGCGCTGCCCACGCCGGCCACAACCACCATCGGCTCCTCGTACAGGGCTTCCGTGGACAGGTCGGGGGCCGCGTAGCCCGGCTCCAGCCGCCCGACGAAAAGATCCAGCTCGCCCAGGCGCAGCTTGGGCAGCAGGTGGGTCAGGTCTCCTTCCTCGATCTGCACTGTCGCGCGCGCCGAGCGCGCCTTCAGTGCGTGGACCGCCCGGGCCAGCAGCACGGGCATGGCCACCGCCATCGACCCCACCCGCGTCTTGCCGACCGCGCCGCTGGCGGCCGCATCGATTTCATCCCGAGTGCGCTCGTACTGCGCCAGCACGCCGCGGGCGAATCGCACCACTGATACGCCCGCGCTGGTGGGCTCGGTGCCGCGAACGGAGCGGTCAAATAGCGTAAAGCCCAGCATGGACTCGACCTCCGACAGCATGCGCGAGACGGCGGGCTGGCTGACCGACAGGAACTCCGCGCTGCGGCCCAAGTGGCGGAATTCGTCCAGGGCGACCACCAACTGCAGGTGGCGGAGCTTGAGATTCGAGCGGAAAACGCGGTCCAGGTGCGCCATGCGAGGGCTCAATACATATCAAAGACGTTATCTAAGGATGTTTCTATTCTATTGGCTTGTTATGTATAAGCCCATGAGAATAACGACAGGCCGCCGGTAGCCTTTCGGCAGCCCCAAAAAAACGACATACGGAGACAAACCATGAGGCACACCCCTACCCCTGATCTGCAGCGGCGCAGGCTGCTGGCCGGCGCCGCCTGTGCGGGCGCGGCTGGCTTGCTGGCGCCCCTCTCGGCGCGCGCCGCCAACTATCCGCAGCGGCCGATCACCTTCATCTGCCCGTGGCCGGTAGGCGGCACGGCGGACCAGTCGATGCGGGCGCTGTGCCAGGTGGCCTCCGGCGTGCTGGGCCAGTCCATCGTGGTGGAAAACCGCGCGGGCGCCTCCGGCATGATAGGCACCAAGACCCTGTCGCAGGCCCAGCCGGACGGCTACACCATTGGCCAGATTCCCATCTCGGTCGCGCGCTTCTCGCAGCTGGGGCTGCTGCAGCTCGACCCGCGCAATGAGCTGACCTATCTTGCCCGCACCTCCGGCCAGACCTTCGGCATCGCCGTGCTGGCTGGTTCGCCGTTCAAGACGCTGCAGGAGGTGGTCGCGCACGCCAAGGCCCATCCCGGCCAGGTGACCTATGGCCACGCCGGCATCGGCGGCGCCACGCATGTGGGCATGGAGGAATTCGCGCTGGCCGCCGGCGCGCAGTTCAACGCCATCGCCTACAAGGGCGGCTCGGCCGCGCTGCAGGACGTCCTGGGCGGCCAGATCGACCTGCTGGCCGATTCAAGCTCCTGGGCGCCGCACGTCGAGTCCGGCAAGCTGCGCCTGCTCGCCACCTGGGGCGAGGCGCGCGCATCGCGCTTCAAGGATGCGCCCACGCTGAAGGAGCTGGGCTACGGCGTCGTGGTCGAGGCGCCCAACGGCATCGGCGCGCCCAAGGGACTGGACCCGGCGGTCGAGCGCAAGCTGCGCGACGCCTTCCGCGCCGCCGTCGCGAGCGATGCGTTCAAGCAGGTCGCCGACCGCATCGATGCGCCGGTCATGTACCTGGACGGGCCGGACTACAAGGCGTACGTGGCCTCCGTCTACCAGCAGGAAACCGCGCTGATCGCGCGCCTCAAACTGAAAGAAATGCTCCAGAAAGGCTGATTCCACGGTGAACCCCAACCCCTTGATCCGGCTGCACGCCAACGACAATGTGCTGATCGCCAGGCAGGCCCTGGCGCTGGGCATGGCCATCCCCGAGCTGGGACTGCGCGTGCGCGCCCAGGTGCCCGGCGGCCACAAGATTGCCGCCTGCCGCATTGCGGCGGGCACGCCGGTGCGCAAGTACGACGCCATCATCGGCGTGGCGGCCCGCGACATCGAAGCCGGCGACCATGTGCACGCGCACAACCTGGAGCTGGTCGACTTCGAGCGCGATCCCGCGTTCTGCCGCGACGCGCGGCCGGTGGCGCTGCTGCCGGAATCCGAGCGCGCCACGTTTCAGGGCTACCTGCGGGCGGACGGCCGCGTCGGCACCCGCAATTTCATTGGCATCCTGGCCTCGGTGAACTGTTCGGCGACGGTCATCCACCATATCGCGGAGCACTTCACGCCCGAACGCCTGGCCGCATTTCCCAACGTGGACGGCGTGGCCGCCTTCGCGCAGACGAGCGGCTGCGGGATGTCTTCGCCCAGCGAGCATTTTGACGTGCTGCGGCGCACGCTGGCGGGCTACGCCCGGCATCCGAACCTGGCGGGCGTGCTGATCGTGGGCCTGGGCTGTGAACGCAATCAGGTCGCCTCGCTGGTGGAGTCCCAGGACCTGGCGCTGGACTCGCGGGTGCGCACGCTGGTCATGCAGGACAGCGGCGGCACGCGGGCAACCATTGCCGCGGGCATCCGCGCAATCGAGGAAATGCTGCCCCGGGCCAACGCGGCGCGGCGCAGCGCCGTGCCGGCCAGCCACCTCAAGATCGGCCTGGAATGCGGCGGGTCGGACGGCTTTTCCGCCATCACCGCCAATCCGGCGCTGGGCGCGGCGATGGACATCCTGGTGCGCCATGGCGGCACGGCCATCCTGTCCGAAACGCCCGAGATCCATGGCGTGGAATACATGCTGACGCGCCGCGCCGCCACCCCGCAGGTCGGCCAGAAGCTGCTGGACCGCCTGGCATGGTGGGAAAGGTACACGGCCGGCCAGAACGCGCAGTTCAACGGCGTGGTCGGCCACGGCAACCAGCAAGGCGGCCTGGCCAACATCTTCGAAAAGTCCCTGGGGTCCGCCATGAAAGGCGGCACCACGCCGCTGCAGGCGGTGTACGAGTACGCCGAGCCCATCGACCAGCCCGGGCTGGTCTTCATGGATTCGCCGGGCTATGACCCGGTGGCCGTCACGGGGCAGATCGCCAGCGGCGCCAATCTGATCTGCTTCACGACCGGCCGCGGTTCCATGTTCGGGTCCAAGCCCGCCCCCACGATCAAGCTGGCCAGCAACAGCGCCATGTACGCCCGCCTGGAGGAAGACATGGACATCAATTGCGGCGCGGTGCTGGACGGCGAGCTGGACATCGGACAGATGGGGCAGCGCATCTTCGAGCACATCCTGCGCGCGGCCTCCGGCGAGCCCACCAAGAGCGAAGCGCTGGGGCTGGGCAACCACGAATTCGTGCCCTGGCATCTGGGCATCGTCAGCTGATCCTCAACACTCTGAATCCTCCCCCCATGCATCCGACGCTTGATCACCCCGCGCTGTTGCGCGACCAGAATTTCATCGCCTCGCAATGGCGGCCGGCCCAGGCCGCGGGCCGCCTGCCGGTGAGCAATCCCGCGCGGGACGCGGTCTTCGCACACGTGCCCGACAGCGCCGCCGCCGATGCCCGCGCCGCCGCCGACGCCGCCCACGCGGCGTTCCCCGCCTGGAGCCGGCGGCCCGCGCGGGAACGCGCGCAGTTCCTCAAGCGCTGGCATGCCGAAATCCTGCGCCACCAGGAAGACCTGGCCCGGCTGATATCCGCCGAGCAAGGCAAGCCGCTGGCCGAAAGCCTCGGCGAGGTGCTGTACGGCGC
Organism: Achromobacter sp. NPDC058515; assembly: GCF_042721735.1. Lineage (NCBI taxonomy): Bacteria > Pseudomonadati > Pseudomonadota > Betaproteobacteria > Burkholderiales > Alcaligenaceae > Achromobacter > Achromobacter sp. NPDC058515. Next base: position 27,784 of record NZ_JBHXNI010000002.1, on the reverse strand, counting down.
GTCCTATGTGGAGTGGTTCGCCGAAGAGGCCAACCGCATCTACGGCGACATCATCAACGCCGCGGCGCCTGGCCGGCGCATGATGGTGCTGAAGGAGCCGGTGGGCGTGGTCGCCGCCATCACACCGTGGAACTTCCCGCTGGCCATGATTGCGCGCAAGATCGCGCCCGCGCTGGCGGCCGGCTGCACCGTGGTCGGCAAACCCGCCGAGGACACCCCGCTGACCGCGCTGGCGTTGGCCTATCTGGCCGAACGGGCCGGCCTGCCCGCCGGCGTGCTGAACCTGGTGACGGCCTCGCGGGAAAACACGCCCGCCGTGGTGGACGCGTGGCTGGGCGACAGCCGTGTGCGCAAGATCACCTTCACGGGCTCGACGCCCGTGGGCAAGCATCTGGCGCGGGAGTCGGCGGCTACGCTGAAGAAGCTGTCGCTGGAACTGGGCGGCAACGCGCCCTTCATCGTGTTCGACGACGCCGACCTGGACGCCGCCGTCGACGGCCTGATGGCGTCCAAGTTCCGCAACGGCGGCCAGACCTGCGTCTGCCCCAACCGCATCTATGTGCAGTCGGGCGTGCACGACGACTTCGTCGCGCGCCTGGTCAAGCGGGTGGCGGCCCTGCGGGTCGGTCCGGCCACCGAGGACGGCGCGCAGATCGGACCCATGATCAATGCGCGCGCGGTAGACAAGATAGACCGCCATGTCCGCGACGCGGTCGAGCGAGGCGCCCGCGTCGAGACCGGCGGACGGCGCGTGCGCACGGAGGATGGCCCCAACTACTACGCGCCCACGGTGCTGTCGGGCGCCACGCCCGCGATGGCCCTGTCCTGCGAAGAGACCTTCGGTCCGGTCGCGCCGGTGTTCCGCTACACGTCCGAAGAGGAAGTCATCGCGCACGCGAACGACACGCCCTTCGGGCTGGCGGCCTACTTCTATTCCAGCGATGCGCGCCGGATCTGGCGCATGGCCCAGGCGCTTGAGACCGGCATCGTCGGCATCAACGAAGGCGCGATCGCATCCGAGGCCGCGCCCTTCGGCGGCGTGAAGGAGTCCGGCTACGGACGCGAGGGGTCGTCCTATGGACTGGACGACTACCTGCACACCAAGTACCTGTGCCAGGGCCAGCTCGGCTGAGCCCTCCGACCCTCTCATCAATCACACGAACATGCCCGCACACAATCCCTTCAAATCCGCGCTTGCCGCGGGCCAGGCCCAGGTCGGCCTGTGGCTGTCCATGGCCGATCCCTACATGGCCGAAGTCTCGGCCACCGCGGGCTTCGACTGGCTGCTGATCGACGGCGAGCACGCGCCCAACGACCTGCGCAGCACGCTGGCCGCGCTGCAGTCCGTGGCGCCTTACCGCTCGCAGCCCGTGGTGCGCGTGGTGGCCGGAGAAACCGCCCGCATCAAGCAGCTGCTGGACATCGGCGCGAAGAATCTGCTGGTGCCCATGGTGGACACCGCGGAACAGGCCCGCGCGCTGGTTGCCGCAACGCGCTATCCGCCGCAAGGCGTGCGCGGCGTCGGCAGCGCCGTGGGCCGCGCATCGCGCTGGAGCGAACGCGCCGACTACCTGGACGTCGCGGATCAGGAAGTCTGCCTGCTGGTGCAGGCGGAAACGGTCGGCGCGCTTGAGAACCTGGAAGCGATCTGCGCGGTGCCTGGCGTGGACGGCGTGTTCATCGGATCGGCGGACCTCGCCGCGTCCATGGGCCACCGCGGCCGGCCCGGCCACCCCGAGGTGCAGGCGGCCATCGAGCGCGCCATGCGGGTCATCATCGACAGCGGCAAGGCAGCCGGCACGCTGACCTCGGACCCGGTCCTGGCGCGCCGCTACCTGGACCTGGGCTGCACTTTCGTGGCCACCGGCGTGGACGTGCTGCTCTACGCCAACAGCGCGCGGCGCTTGGCGGCAAGCTTCCTGTCCGTGGACGCCGACGCGGCGGCGCAGCCCGCTTGCGCAGCCTACTGAACCCGGCCGCCGCGGCGCGCCCGGCCTGCAATCTATGGTTGCGCGGCCGGGATTTCAGGCATAAATTGATTGATACCCGCTTTCCGACCGGCCCTCCCGATCTGTCCGTCCGAACGCGTGCGAAGGTTGTTTTCTATCTTTTGTTCCCCAAAGGAGCGATGCGATGCGAGTAAAACACCTGCTTGGCCCTGCAACCGTAGCCCTGTCTGTCCTGTTCGCCCCACCCACGATGGCTGCACCGCCTGAACCTGCTCCCATCATTACCGGAAAGCACTGGACGGAATCGGACGCTAACCTGAAAAAGGCCTATCTGCTGGGCATGGCGAACGTTCTTCAAGTCGAACAGGCATATCAGCAACGGCGGGCCGTTCCGGACACCCAGACCCTGGTTCCAAAATTCGCGAGGGGGCTCCAGGGGCAGACACTGGACTCCGTGCGCGACAGCGTGGACCGCTGGTATGCCGCAAACCCGACGCAACTGGATCGGCCCGTCGTAGAGACCATCTGGTTTGAGATCGTCGCGCCTGCCACGAAGACGAAGCGCACCCCCTAGGAGGCTCCATGAAAACCATCCAAACGATAGTCTTGGCCGTCGCGATGGCATCGCTGGCCGCCTGCACCAACATGACGAAGGAACAGCAAGGCACCGTAACGGGTGGCTTGATGGGCGCGGCCGCGGGCGCCGGCATTGCCGCCATCGCGGGCGGCAGCGCATGGACCGGGGCTGCCATCGGCGGCGCCGCCGGCGGCATCGCGGGCAATATCCGCGGCGCAAATCAATAGTCAGCAAGCACCAAGGCGCCGCGCGTCATCATGCGCGGCGCCTTGCCTTCCCCCTGGCGCGACCGTGTCGCTTGAACCGTCATCCTTGCCCGGCATCCCGGCGGATGACGGATCGGATCAGCGCTGCGAGTCGAGCACCTCGTTGTTCTTCACGACTTCCTGGGCCTTGCCATAGCTTTCGATCAGCAACTGGTAGGCGGGAAAGACCTTGGTATAGACCTCTGCCCACTGCGCCGCGTCTTCGCGGTGCCAGGTCCTTTGCAGCTCCGACGCCACGGCCCCGGTGTCCATCGGCACCACGCCCGCCTGCACCACGCGCGCGAGCGTGATCTCCTGCGCCATCTTGCTGTAGGTGCCGGAGGCGTCGACCACGACGAATACCTTATAGCCTTCAGCGACCGCGCTGATGGCGGGAAACGCCATGCAGACGCTGGTGATCGTGCCCGCGATGATCAGGGTCTTGCGGCCTGTCGCCTTGACGGCGGCGACGAACTCGGGATTGTCCCAGGCGTTGATTTCGCCTTTGCGGGCCACGTATTGCGCGTGTGGCGCATTGGCATGGATCTCCGGAATCAAAGGCCCGTTGGGGCCCTGGGGCACGGAGGCGGTGGTGATGACGGGCAGCTTGGCCAGCGTGGCCATCGTGGCCAGCGCGCCGGCACGGGCGCGCAGTTCGGTCATGGGCATGTCGCCCACGGTCTGGAACAGGCCGCTCTGATGGTCGATCAGCAGCATGACGGCGTCGTCGGGGTCGATGACCGGACGCTGGCCGTTGAAATTTGCGGGTGCGGACATGGATGTCTCCTTGGTTGGCACTGGGCGGCCCCGAAGGGGCGCGCCGTTCGCCGGAATGGCTTAATCCATATTAAGAACAGGACTATCCATACGCTAGATGCGCGCTTGGGCTGCAGAGTCCTGTTCATGGAACGACAATCCGCTTTGCGGGGCGGCCAAGAAATGCCTTCTCCGGAGATTGGGGCATACACTGCTACGCGCTCCCCGCCCTGAACCCGACCAAGCCATGCAGGCCTCCCACCCATGATGTATTTCCTGTGGTCCCTCCCCGCGCTGACCGTGATCGGCGCAATCGCCAGCGGGCGGGTGAACACCACGATAGCGGCAGTGCTGGGCCTGGCCGCGGCGATTCCCGTTGCCCTGTTTGCGGCGCCTGCGCCGTTCACCGGCGCCCAGCTCGCGTTCGCGCTGGAGCGCGGCCTGTGGATCGGCTGGATCATCACTCCCTACATCCTGGGCGGACTGCTGTTCTGGCAGATGGCCTCGCAGGGCCGTCCTGCGCCTGCCAAGGCCGGCGGCCCCGGCCATGCGGATCCCGGCGATCCGCTTGCGCGGCGCAGGATGCTCTTCTTTGCCTGCTTCCTGATCGGTCCGTTCGCCGAATCGGCCACCGGCTTCGGCGTGGGCATGCTCGGCACCGTATTGCTGATCCGGCCGCTGGGCCTCAAGCCGCGCGAAATCATGGTGTTTGCCTTGCTGAGCCAGACGCTGATCCCCTGGGGCGCCATGGGCAGCGGCACGCTGCTGGCGTCGGCCTACGCCCGCGTGCCGGCGGCGCAGCTCGCGCTCTACAGCATGGCGGCCGTGGCCTTGCTGATGGCCGTCTGGATGATCCTGTTCTGGCGCACCGCCCGGCGCGCAGGGCTGCAGGCGCCCGCCTCCGAACACCGGCGCGAGGCCGGCTGGATGGCGGCAAGCCTGGCGCTCCTTGCCGCCGCCACGGCGCTCCTGGGACCGGAAACGGCGTTGCTGGCGGCCTACGGCCCCCTGATCGTGCTGCGCTTCCTGCTGGATCGCCGTCCCGACCGCCCTCAGGCGCGGCAAGCGGCGCGCAAGGCCCTGCCCTATATCCTGGTGATTGCCTGCCTGGTGGCGACGCGGCTGATCCCGGCCTTGAATCGCGGGCTCGCCGGCCTGGCCGACTTCCGTCCGTTCTCGGACCTGCCGGGCTGGACGCCCTTCCTGCACGCTGGAAGCTGGCTGATCGCCGGAGCGCTTGCCATGGCCGCCTGGCAGCGTCGGCCGGGGGTGCTGGGCGCCCAGGCGCGCGCGGCCTGGATGACCGGACGCCATGCGGTGCTGTCCGTCTTTCTGTTCGCCATGATGGCCGAGGCGCTGGCGGGCGCGGGCATTTCCCAGGCCTACGCCGACGGGCTGTTTGCCAGCCTGCAAGACTGGACTATCCTTATCACTCCCCTTCTGGCCGGGGCGTTCGGCATACTGGCCAACAGCGGCAACGCGCCGAACAGCCTGTTCATGCCGTCGCAGCTATCATTGGCGGTCCAGGCCGGCCTGAACGTCCCCGCCGCCGCCGCGCTGCTGCATGTGTCAGGCACGTCGATGGGGATTTTTTCGCCGGTCAGGATGTCGATTGCCGCCGGTCTGGCTCACGGCCGAGGGCAGGAACGCAGCGTGTATGTTCTACTACTGCCGTTTGCCCTGGCCGCATTCGGCATTCTCCTGGCGCTGGCGCTGCTTGTCGTCTTGTCGGGACAGCCGCCAGCCTAGGCTGAAAAGCAGTCGAAACGAGCATGCAACGGCGCTGGATGGCCGACAGACGGCGGCGTAGCGCTCACGCTCGCGGCTTCAACCTTTTTTTTGTGTAGCAAATGGGACTAGAACAGTTAGCCGCGATCCGGGAATTGCTGATCAAGCAGGCGCCTGAAAAGGCGGCCCCCAAGAAGGAATCGCGTCCGCAGGGCGCGGAGAAAGCGCGCCGCCCGCAAGGCGCCGGAAAAGGACCGCGTCCGCAAGGCGGCGACAAGGGCCAGCGCGCGCAAGGCAGCGACAAGGGGCAGCGCCCCCAGCGCGCCGAACGCCGCGACACGCCCGTGGATCCCGTGGTGGTCGCCATCTCGCGCCTGCAGCGCCACTTCCCGAAGGCGTTTCCCAAGAATCCCGCTCCCAAGCTTCCGCTGAAGCTGGGCGTGCTGGCAGACCTGGTGCAGCATGCCCAGGCCCTGCAGCTAGACGAGGCGCAGATCAAGGAAGCCGTCAAGACCTGGTGCGATGGCCGCCGCTACTGGACCTGCATGGTCGAAGACGCGCCGCGCGTGGACCTGAACGGTGAACCGAATGGCGCCGTGACGGCCAACGAGGCTCGCCACGCCAAGCGCATGGCGTCGCGCAGCGCCTCGAAGAACGCCGCTCGCGCGAAGGCCGAGAAGAAGGCCGAGGCGCCTGCCGCAACGCAGGCCCCCGCGCCTGCCGAGCAAGCGCCTGCGTCGTCCGAGGCGCCCGCCGCGGCGGCTCCGGCCGACGCTTCGGCGGACACCCCCACGTAAGTTCCCGGCCCGGCCGGCGACAAGACAGGCACGCGGCGGCAAGGGTTGAACCCCTGCCGCCGCGTGCCTGTTCGTTTGCGGCTGAAAGGCGGCCGGCTTACCCGCCGGCTTCCAAGGCGGCCAGCGCCTGCTTCAGGTACGCCATGCCCGCGGGCGAATACGGGAGAGTCAGCGCCTGCCGGTGGCCGGCGCTGTCCATCTTCAGCAGCGATTTGCGCAGGATCTCGACGATCTTCTCGCCATGCGCGGGATGGAAGGCCTCGTACTGGTACTGCAGGAACACCAGGCACAGCGCGTTCTCCATCGCCTGCACGTCCGCGTCCTGCTTGATGCCCTGCTTCATGAGGATCGCCGTCACGCGTTCGGCCACGCTGTCGGGGTAGCCCGCGTCCTTGATAATGCGCTGGGCGATGCCGGCATGATGCCGCATCAGCGCCTTGCGCCAGGACAGATAGCCGATGCGCCCCTCGGGATAGCTGTCGCGCGTGATTTCCCACCGTCCGATGTGCTGGCATTTGGACGCCAGGATCAGCGGCTCGGATGCATCGGGCGCAAGCTTGACCACCCATTCATGCAGTTTCTCCGCCAGGAACAGCTCCTGCGGACAGGTCTGGCCGTCCCACGAAAACAGGTTGGGGTCCGCGCCGTTGTACTGGTCGAAAAGGCGCAGGGTCTGCCGCAGGCGGTCATTCATTCGTTGAGATTCCAGGTGGACCGCCGTGCAAGCGCAAGGCGTGGGTTACGGACGAGAAGGAATCGATCATACCGCCGGGCCTCGCGGCGCAACGGCCTTCCGGGCGCAAGCATCGCAAGCCGACGCTGTGCGGTAGTGGTTTTCCCTAAAAATCAACGAAAACGGGCCGCCACCGATTCCCAATGCCAGTCCGCTTCGGTACATTTAGCCCAGTGGCCTGACCACTGGGCCATCAGACACCACAACATCGACCCCGGCTTTCGACTCCGCGCAAGACACGAGCGCCCAACTCCAATTACGCTCTAGCCCCCGAACATTGACCCCAGTCCAACAATGACTTCTCTTCAGGCCGTAGCCTCCACCCGCCTCTATCGCATGATTGCCGACCAGATCGCCGCGCGCATCAAGGCGGGCGACTTTCCCGCGGGCGGCAGGCTGCCCGCCGAGCGCGACCTGGCCGAACAGCTGCAGGTAAGCCGCGCCTCGGTGCGCGAAGCGCTGATCGCGCTGGAAATCGAGGGCTACGTGGAAGTGCGCGTGGGCACGGGCGTGTTCGTATCCCCGGCGCGCGAGGATGGCCAGGTCGAGACGCCGCGGGCGCCGACCGCGGCCAATGGCCTCGAAGCCACCGACATCGGCCCCTTCGACCTGCTGGAAACCCGGCTGCTGATCGAACCGGAATGCGCCGCGCTGGCGGCCCAGAAGGCGTCGCCCGCGCAGATCGCGGCGATCCGCGCCGCGCACGACGGCATGTCGCTGACCGAATCGCCCAGCCTGCACGACCGCGCGTTCCACAGCGCGATCGGCGCGGCTTGCGGCAACGCGGCGCTGGCCGCCGCCATTTCGCATATCTGGCATCTCAGCACGCTGAGCCCCGTATTTCACCGCCTGGAAGAGCACTTCGTGACCACCAAGGTGTGGAGCGAAGCCCAGAAGGAACACGAACGCATCCTCGCGGCCATTGTCGACCGCGATCCCATCCGCGCCCGCCACGCCATGCACGACCATCTGGTCGGCATCCTGGCGCGGCTGCGGGAAGACTTCGGCAGCGTCGGGATCCGATGATTTGATGACCCCCTGATCCTCCCGCGGCTAGGCGCGCCGCGGCTCCCCCTTCCGACCGTGCATGCACCGCCGGCGCTTATTGCGCCGCCCGCGGCAAGGGGAGCGGCTTGTCTTTCGATACGCAGTTCCGCAGCACCGCAGCACCCCTTAAGTCCGTAGGTCCAATACATAGAACATATCAAGGTGAACAACATGCAGCCGACCCTTACCCGCCCTTCCCGTTTCCGGAGTCTTGCCATGACTGTCTCAGCCCAGAACATGCGCGCCGCGCTCGGCGGCGCCCTGATCGCAATCGCAGGCCTTGCCCCGCTGGCGGCCCAGGCCATGGACATCAAGCTGGGACACGTGCTGGCGCCCAGCCATAGCTGGAACAAGGCCGCCGAAGGCTTTGCCGCCGAGGTCAAGGAAAAGACCGCCGGCCGCGTCAACTTCGTGCTGTTCCCCAGCGGTCAGCTGGGCAACGAGAAGACCATGCTGGAAGGCTTGCAGATCGGCAGCCAGGGCGCGGCCATCATCGGTTCGGGGTCCCTGCAGCCGATCGAACCCAAGTTCGGCGTGGTCGAACTGCCCTACACGTGGTCCACGGCCCAGCAGGCCTACAAGGCCTACGACGGGGAGCTGGGCCAGGCGCTGGCCAAGCTGGCCGACAAGAAGAACCTGACCATCGTGTCGTGGTGGGAAAACGGCTTCCGGCACGTCACCAACAACCGCGGCCCGGTGAACAAGCCTGCCGACCTGGCTGGCCTGAAGACGCGCGTCACGCCCGACAAGATGCGCCTGGACACGTTCACGGCCCTGGGCGCCAACCCGGCGCCGCTGGCCTTCGGGGAACTGTATTCCGCCCTCCAGCAGAAGGTGTTCGACGCGCAGGAGAACCCGCTGTCCATCATCTACACCTCGTCCTTCTTCGAAGTGCAGAAGTACCTGTCCCTGACCGGCCACGTCTGGGGTCCCGCCAGCCTGATCATCTCCAAGCCCGTCTGGAACCGCATCTCGGACGACGACAAGAAGATCGTGCAGGCGGCCGCCGACAAGTGGCGCGATGCCCAGCGCAAGATGATCAGCGACGGCGACCAGCAGTTCATCGCCCAGTTGAAGGACAAGGGCATGCAGGTCAATGACGTGGACAAGGCCGCCTTTGCCGCCGCGGTGCAGCCCGTGTGGAAGACCTACTCGGTGACCTACGGCCCCGAATTGATGGCGCTGGTCCAGAAGTACCGCGAGGCCAAGTAATGCTCAACCGACTGTCCGCCATCCTGTCGGGCATCAGCAAGGCCTTCGCCGCCCTGGCGGTGGCCTTGCTGGCGATCCTGATCACCTACGTGGTGTTCGCCCGCTTCGTCACCCACACGACGCCGCATTGGGCCGAGGAACTGCCGCGGCTGGTGCTGGTGTGGTCCGCCTTCATCGGCGGGGTCGCATGCAGCCACGAGCGCTCTCACCTGATGGCCGGCCTGCTGCCCTTCATGGTGCGCAACCCGCGCGTGATCAACGCGTTCGAGCGCATCAACCAGGTGCTGATCATCGTCGGCCTGGCGGCGCTGGGCTATGCCGGCTGGCAGCTCGCCGAACTTACCAAGGACCAGACGCTGCCGGCGCTCGACGTCTCCGCCGGAACGGTTTACCTGGCGCTGCCCTTCGCCTGCGCGGTCACCGTGGTGGTGCATCTGGCGCAGCTGTTCTCCCCCGCTCCCGCGCCTGCCGCCGAATAGGATCAACAAGATGTCTTCGGGTGCTCTCTTTCTTATGGGCGTGTTCACGATCACCGTGCTGATCGACATGCCCATCGCGTTCGGCCTGGTGCTGTCCTGCCTGGCCTACCTGGCGGTCTATGACTCCGCGCCCCTGATGGTCGCGGCCCAGCAGTACGTGGTGGGACTCGACAGTTTCACGCTGCTGGCGATCCCGCTGTTCATCCTGGCGGCGCAGCTGATGAACAGCGCCGGGCTGACCCAGCGCATCGTGCGGCTGTGCGCCGCCATCGTCGGCGACATCAAGGGCGGCCTGGCCGTGGTCGCGGTGCTGGCCTGCCTGATGTTCGGCGCCCTGTCCGGGTCCGGCGTGGCCGACGTGGTCGCCATCGGCAGCCTGCTGCTGCCGGCCATGGCGCGCAGCGGCTACGACAAGGGCTTTTCGTGCGCGCTGGTCGGCAGCGCGGGCGCCACGTCCACCATCATCCCGCCCAGCATCGTGCTGATCGTCTACGGCACCATCACCGACACCTCGGTGGGCAAGCTGTTCGTGGCCGGCATCATCCCAGGCATCCTGCTGGGACTGTCCCTGATCGTCGTGGCCATCTGGCAGTCGCGCAAGCACAACTGGGCCGGCGGCCAGCCGTTCTCCTGGGGAGAGCTGCGCGCCGCCGCCTTCGACGCCCTGCCCGCGCTGATGGTGCCGGTGCTGATCATCGGCGGCATCCGCTTCGGGATCTTCACGGCCACCGAGGCCGCCTCCAGCGCCATCGTCTATGCCTTGCTGATCGGCTTTTTCTGGTATCGCACGCTGAGCGTCAAATCGCTGTGGGACAACCTCAAGTCCACCGGCGAAAGCAGCGCGTCCATCCTGCTGATCATCGGCGCGTCCGGGCTCTTCGCCTGGGTGCTGGTGGCCGAGCAGGTGCCGCAGGCTTTGTCGGCGCTGCTGGTCGATTGGACCGACAGCAAGGTCGCCGTGCTGCTGGTGCTGACCGTGGTGCTGCTGCTGCTCGGGACCTTCATGGAGGCTATCCCGGTCATCATCATCGTGGCGCCGGTCGTGATGCCGGTGCTGGCCCACTACAACATCGACCCGGTCCACTTCGGCATCCTGCTGTCGATCAACATGGCGATCGGCGCGAACACGCCGCCGGTCGGGGTGGACCTCATGGCCGCATGCAAGATCGGCGGCATCAACATGATGCAGACCCTGCGTCCGCTGTCCTGGATGATGCTGGCCATGACCGCGGTCATGCTGCTTCTGACCTTCGTTCCCGAACTGGTGCTGTTTCTGCCGAGGCATGTGCAATGACCCCTGCTACCCATCTCCGCCGTCCCCCGGCCCTGCGCCGCAGCTGGATGTTCGTGCCCGGCATGGACGCCGCGGCCCAGGCCGCGGGCCTGGCCAGCGGCGCCGACGCCCTGGTGGCCGATCTGGAGGAGTTCACCGCGCCCGCGGAGCGGCCCGCTGCCCGCCCGCGCATCGCGGCGCTGTTTTCCGAGTGCCGCGCTCGCGGCGTGGTGGCCGCCGTGCGCATCAACAAGCTGGAAGACGACGGCCTGGCGGACCTGCGCGGCGTGATGCCGGGCGCGCCGGACGCCGTCTTCTTGCCGCATGCGGAAAGCGCGGCGCAGATCGTCGCGCTGGACCAGGCCATCGCCGCGCTGGAAGCAGAGCTGGGCCTGCCCGCCGGCGGCACCGAGATCGTGCCCACGCTGGAATCCGCCCTGGGCGTGCACCGCGCCTACGACATCCTGACCGCCAGCCCGCGCGTGGCCGCCTGCCTGCTCGCGGCCGAGGACCTGACGGCCAGCCTGGGCGCGGAACGCGGCAAGGACGGGATCGAGCTGCACCACCTGCGCGCCCGCTTCCTGGTGGACTGCACGGCGGCGGGCTGCCTGCCCATCGACTGTCCGTTCAACTACCGCGACCTGCCGGCGCTGGAAGCCGACGTGCGCTGGGCGCGCCGCCTGGGCCTGAAATCCAAGTGCGCGACCGTAGCCGAACAGGTGCCCATGATTCATGCGGTGTTCACCCCCGCGCCCGACGAAGTCGCCGCCGCCCTGGACTGCGTCGCCCGCTACGAGGCGCAGCGCGCCGGACGGCATGACGCCGAACGCATCGATCCCCCTACCTACAACACTGCGCGCCGCCTGCTGGCGCGCCATCGCCAATTCGAGCAATGGGCCGCCGGGCGCCGCGCGCAGGCCGCTACGCAACAAGGAGACTCCGCATGACGTCAGCCGCAATTCCCGAACGCAATGGCGGGCAGATCCTGATGCAGCAGCTGCGCATCCATGGGGCGCGCCGTGTGTTCATGATCCCGGGCGAAAGCTACCTGCCCTGCATCGACGCGCTGAACGAGCACACCGATGCGATCGAGCCTGTCGTCTGCCGCCAGGAAAGCGGCGCCGCCTACATGGCCGAGGCCTATGGCAAGCTGACGGGCGAGCCCGGCATCTGCTTTGTCACCCGCGGCCCGGGCGCCACCAACGCCAGCATCGGCGTGCACACCGCGTTCCAGGACTCCACGCCGATGATCCTGTTCGTCGGACAGGTCGGCAACGACTTCATGGAGCGCGAGGCATTCCAGGAGATCGACTACCGCCGCATGTTCGGCCAGATGGCCAAGTGGGTCGCGCAGATCGACCGCACCGACCGCATCCCCGAATTCATCTCGCGCGCCTTCGCGGTGGCCACCAGCGGCCGCCCCGGCCCGGTGGTGCTGGCGTTGCCCGAAGACACGCTGTGGGGCCGCGCCCGCGTGGCCGACCTGCCGCGCTACCCCCGCATGCACAGCCACCCGGGCGCGGCCGACCTGGCGCGCATGACCGAGCTGCTGGACGCGGCCGAGCGTCCCTTCCTGCTCCTGGGCGGCAACGGCTGGCGCCAGGGCGCTATCGACCAGATCGCCGGCTTCGCCGAACGCTTCGAACTGCCGGTGGGCACGGCATGGCGCCGCCTGGAGTGCTTCGACCAGCGCCATCCCAATGCGGCCGGCCATGTCGGCTGGGCCATGACGCCCGCGCTGCGCCAGCGACTGCGCGACGCCGACCTGGTGCTGGCGGTGGGCACGCGCCTGGGAGAAGCCACCACTGAAGGCTATACCCTCATCGAGAGCCCGCTGCCGCGCCAGAAGCTCATCCATGTCTACCCCGACGCGGCCGAGCTGGGCCGCGTGTACTCGCCCACCCAGGCCATCGTGGCCGACACGGCCAGCTTTGCCGCCAGCGTGGCGGCCCTGAAGCCCGGCCATGCCAGGCCGCGGGCCGACGCCGTGCGCGCCGCCCATCGGGAACTCGTCGACAGCCTCGCGCCCCTGCCCTCGCCCGGCCCGATGAGCCTGGACGCGGCTGCCGCCTACGTCGACGCGCACCTGCCGGCCGACGCCTGCGTCACCGTGGGTGCGGGCAACTACGCTCTGTATCCGCACCGCTACCGCCGCTACACCGGCCCGGGCACCAGCCTGACGCCCACGGTCGGCTCCATGGGCTACGGGCTGCCGGCAGCCATTTCCGCCAAGCTTGAAGACCGCGGGCGCGCCGTGGTCTGCTACGCCGGCGACGGCTGCTTCCAGATGAACATGCAGGAGCTCGGCGTGGCCATGCAGTACCGCCTGGGCGTGGTCGTGCTGGTGTTCAACAACGGCATGTGGGGCACGATCCGCGCGCATCAGGAACGCGAGTTCCCGGCGCGCCCGATCGCCCTGGGCTTCGAGAACCCGGACTTCACGCAGATCATCCGCGGCTACGGCGGCTACGGCGAGGCCGTCGAGCACACCGCCGACTTTGGCCCGGCCTTCGAGCGCGCGCTGGCCTACGCGGAACGCGAAAGCCTGCCTGCCCTGCTGGAAATCCGCTATGACGCCGACGGCATCGCTCCGGGCGAAACGCTGATGGGCATCCGCCAGGCCGCCCAGGCCCGGCAATGAGCGCAGGAGGGGCCGCGCACGGCCCCTTCCATGCCGTTTCGCGCTATCTGCTTGGCCCGCTGCGTCATTGAACCCGCCAGCCCCTTGTGCCACCTTGGACGGCATCGGGTTTGGAAGAGGAGCCGGACCCGATGCGGGCCGGCGCAAGCGCTCTCCCGCCATCGGAACCATGACTGGAGAGACAACGATGCGCTACGCAACGACGCTGGCCCTGACGCTGGCCGCCACACTATGGGCCCCCAGCGGCGCCGTCCTGGCCCAGGAGGCGCCTTATCCCGCCAAACCCGTCACGATCCTGGTCGGCTTTCCGCCCGGCACGGCGACCGACACGGTGGCGCGGATGCTGGGCGAACGCCTGGCCCAGCGCATGGGCCAGCAGTTCATCGTCGAGAACAAGCCGGGCGCCGGCGGCTCCATCGCGGCGGGCCTGGGCGCCCGCGCCAAGGCCGACGGCTACACGCTGATGATCGGGGCGTCCGCCCCGCAGGCGATCAATCCGCATGTCTATCCCAACCTGAACTACGACGCGCGCAAGGACTTCGCCCCCATCGGCCTGATCACGTGGCTGCCGTATCTGTTCGTCGTCAGCCCGGAGAATCCGGCCCGCAACCTGACCGAGTTCCTGGCCGCCGTGAAGGCCAAGCCCAATCAATACACCTACGCCACCACGGGAGTCGGCACGACCAGCCATCTGGTGACCTCCGTGCTGCTGTCCAAGGCCGGCGCCGCCATGGTCCACGTGCCGTACAAGGGCAGCAGCCAGGCGCAGACAGACATCGTCGGCGGACGCACCTACGCCACGTTCGACACCATGGTGTCGTCGCTGGCGATGGTGAAGGCTGGACGGCTCAAGGCGCTGGCGGTCAGCACGTCGGAACGCGTACCCGTGCTGCCGGACGTGGCCACGGTGGCGGAACAGGGATTCCCGGGATTCGACATGGGCGCCTGGCTGGGGCTGATCGCGCCCGCCGGCATTCCCCCCGCCGTCCAGGACAGGCTGGCCCGCGAAATGAATGCGGTCCTGGCCGACCCCGCCGTCCGCGACAAGCTGGCGGACCTGGGCGCCCAGGTCCGCACCACCGCGTCGCCCGCGAGCTTTGGCGCCATGATGAAGACCGAGTACGAATCGTGGGGCGATGTCGTCCGCGAATTCAATGTGAAAGCCACCGACTGAACAGGAACCGCCCACCATGCACCCGCCTTCAGACATGAGCCCCCAGGAATGGGACACCCGCATCCAACTGGCCGCCTGCTACCGGCTGGTATCGCATTTCGGCATGAGCGACCTGGTCTACAACCACATCACCGCCCGCATCCCCGGCACGGACGACGAGCTGCTGATCAATCCCTACGGCATGATGTACGACGAGATCACGGCGTCCAGCCTGATCAGGATAGACCTGGCCGGCAACATCCTCGGCCAACCCTCCGGCTACGGCATCAACGCCGCCGGCTATGTGATCCATAGCGCGGTGCATGGCGCGCGCCACGACGTGCAATGCGTGATCCACACCCACACGCGGGCCGGCATGGCGGTATCGGCGCTGAAATGCGGCTTGCTGCCGCTGACGCAGACCGCGATGCGCTTTGCCCGGATTCCGTACCACGACTACGAAGGCGTGGCCATCGACCTGGACGAGCGCGAACGCCTGGTGGCGGACCTGGGCGCGTCCGAGGCGATGATCCTGCGCAACCACGGCCTGCTGGCCGCGGGGCCCAGCATCGCCCAGGCGTTCAACACGCTGTACTGGCTGGAAATGGCGTGCAAGGCGCAGGTGGATGCGCTGAGCGCCAACCGCGAGCTCTGCCTGCCGCCGCCGGAAGTCGTCGAGAAGACCTGGCATCTGTACCAGCCCGGGACCCGCCGCCCGTTTGGCGAAATGGAATGGCCGGCCATGCTGCGGCTGATGGACCGCAAGGATCCCGGCTACCGGCAATGAGGGCCGCCGCCGGACGCCGGGCGGCGCCTCGGGATCAGTCGCCGCGCGGCAGCAGGTCGATGCCTGCCGCGTGGCTCACGCCCGGCGGCAGGATGGCGCCCAGGCTGGTGCGCACTTCCAGCAGGTACGGCGCGTCCGAGGCCAGGCCGCGCGCGATGGCGTCGTGCACTTGGTCGGCCCGCGTCAGGTACTCGGCCCGCACGCCAAAGGCGCGCGCCATCATCGTGAAATCCGGGCTGGCCAAATTCGTGCCCACATAGCGGCCCGGGTAGGTGCGCGCCTGGTGCAGGCGGATCGATCCGTAGCAATTGTTGTTGGACACGATGAACAGAATGGGCAGCCCCCGCTCGGCCGCCGCCGCCATCTCGTTGCCGGTCATCAGAAAGCCGCCGTCGCCCACCATGCACACCACTTTGCGCCCCGGATCGCGCAGCTGCGCGGCGATCGCGGCCGGCGTGCCGTAGCCCATCGCGCCGGATTGCGACGCCATCAGCCGCTGCGGGTACGCAAAGGGAAAGTGGCGGTACACGGGCGCCGCGAAGGTGCCCGCATCCAGGCATATCGCCACGTCGGCGGGCGCCTGCGCCGCCAGCGCCCGCACCACCGCCACGAACGGGACGCCGTCATCGGCCTCGGGGTCTGGCCACGCGGCGTTGCGCTCGCGGATGGCGCGCAGCGAGGCGGCCCAGTCGTCCCGCGCCAGTCCCAGGCCCGTCGCGGGCAGGTCGGCCAGCGCGTCCGCGGTGGCCGCCGGGTCCGCCGCCACGCCCACGTCGGCGGCAAAGTGCTGGTTGACGATGTGCGGGTCGGGATAGCAATGCACCAGCGTCTGCGACGGCTTGGGATGGGCGGGAAAAGCGTAGCCCTGCGTCGTGATGTCGCCCAGGCGCGTGCCCAACGCCAGGATCAGGTCGCTGGAATTCCACGCGGAGACCTGGGCGGCTTGCGTCGCCAGGTCCAGGTCGCCGGCATACAAGACATGCGCGTTGGGAAAGAGGTCGTGCTGACGGAAAGACACCGCCACGGGGATCGTGTGCCGCTCGGCCAGGCGCCGCAGCGCCTCTCGCCCGCCCGCCCGGTTGAACGCGCCGCCGGCGATGATCAGCGGCCTGCGCGCCTGGGCCAGCAGGCCATGAATCCGGTCCAGCGCCGCGGCGGCCGGCTGCGCGGGGCTTTCCGGCGCGGCGACCCATACGGGCTGGGCCACCGCCGCCTGCTGCACGTCCTCGGGCACCACCATCACCACCGGCCCCGGCGTGCCCGCCGTCGCCACCCGGATGGCCTTGAAGGCCGCGGCCGCCAGGTCCTCGGGGGCAGACACCTCGACCACCCACTTGGCCATCGAGCCGAACATCTTCTGGTAATCGATCTCCTGGAAGGCTTCCTTGCGCACGTCCTTCTTCGGGACCTGCCCGATCAGCAGGATCATCGGCACGGCGTCCTGCTGCGCGGCATGCACGCCGATGCAGGCGTTCGCGGCGCCAGGCCCGCGCGACACCATCGCGACGCCCGGCCGGCCCGTCAGCCGGGCGTCGGCCCCCGCCATGAAGGCCGCGCCGCCCTCGTGGCGGCAGGTCACCACGTCTATCCGGGGAAAGTCATGCAGCGCGTCCAGCACGCCCAGATAGCTTTCGCCCGGCACGACGAAGACCCGGTCGATGCCGTTGGCGGCGAAGATCCTGAGCAGCGCATGGGCGGAGGTGTTCGGTTCGGCGGCATAAGTCATGGGCGGCGTCGTCTCTGGCGGGGAAAGTCGAAGGCATTCTAGATTGGCAACAACAGGCCAACTAGGCATACTCTGGCTATCAGATATACAAGAAAGAGACAGCGCGGCACGGCGCCCGCCACGGACCCGGGATGGACTTACGCAAGATCGAAAACCTGATCCACGTCGCCGACCAGGGCAGCTTCTCCAGGGCCGCATCCGTGCTCGGCATCGCCCAGTCGGCGCTGGGCCGGCAGGTCAGGAAACTGGAAGACGAATGCGGCTGCGCCCTGCTCTACCGCAACGGGCGCGGCGTATCGCTCACGCCTGACGGCGAAAGGCTGCTGGACCGGTTAAGGCCGCTTTTGCGCCAGATGGACCATGTCGTCACGGAATTCCACGACGACCAGAAGTCGCCCTCCGGCCAGGTCACCCTGGGGCTCACCCCCACGCTGTGCCACATGGTGGGCATGCGGCTGGTGGCGGAGGTCTGGAAGCGGCACCCGCGCATCCAGCTCAACATCATCACCGGCTACAGCGGCTACGTGCATGAATGGCTGACCAACGCCCGGGTCGACATCGCGGTGCTGCACGACGCGCGGCGTTCGCAGCATATCGCGGTGGACCTCCTGGCCGAACTGGACCTGGCCCTGGTGTCCCCGCCCCAAAGCCTCTCGCCCGCCGCGCGCGCCATGCCGTCCATCGAATTCGAGCAACTGCGCGATCTGCCGCTGGCGCTGCCGACCCGCAACCACGGCCTGCGCCGCACGCTGGAGCACGCCGCCGCGCAAACCGGCGTGCCATTGCACGTGGCGTTTGAAATGGACGCGCTGGAGCTGATGAAGGAAATCGTCGTCGAGGGCCTGGCCCATACCGTGCTGGGCCTGCCCGCCGTCATCGGCGAAGTCGCCTCGGGCAAGCTGATCGCCCGCAAGATCGTCCATCCAGGCCTGTCGACCCGCCTGATGGTGGCCACCGCCTCCAGCCGGCCGCTGACGCAGGCGGTAAAGATCGTGCAGGGCATCCTGCGCGAGGTGCTGGGCCAGATGACGCAGGCCGAGCCCTACCGGTCCGCGCTGCGAATGGCGGGCGCTTAGGGCGGGCTGTCCCCTTCCCAGCGACGCCCGGCTTTACTCGCCGATGCCATACAGGGCGGGCAGGAGCACCGGCAGTGCGTCAAGTGGAAACGCGAATCGAACCGGGGCTCGTGACGTTTCGGACGCCACCAGCCCGCATTTCAACGCCGCCGACAAGACTGACCGGCCTGTACGTTCGCCCAAGCCGGTCATTTGAATGAATTCGCCACGAGAGGCCGGTCCCGCAGCGAACACGTGGTAAATGGGCAGAACAGCTTCTTCACGCAACAGCCCCTTGGCTGCTTCGATCTGGACCGCTGCTTTGATCTTCGTTTTCATCGAATCCAGCGCGAGCATGCTAGACATGTACGCGACCTGATCCTCGCAAACGCGCAAGAAATAATCGACCCATTCAATAAGGCCTTTCTGCGTCAGATTGCCCCGGCCATCCAGATCTCCTTGGCGAGGCGCATCAGCGGCGGCAAGGTGCCCGTAATATTCTTCCACGCCCCTGGCCAATCCGCGATTGACCGACCATAGGCCCCTGGTTATCGGCCACATCGCTGCGTGCGTTTGCAAGCGGGTGGCTCGCCCGTTGCCGTCCACAAACGGATGCAGCCAGGCCATGCGATGATGCGCGCAAGCGATGGCAATAAGCTGTGAGTCCGCTGGTCTCGGCCGGGAATAGTGTTCAGTGAAGGTGTCCATGAACCGCGGGAGCGATTGCCACGCGGGCGGGTTGTGGCGACCAACCGTCACGTCCATCTGCCGAAGCATCGCTGGCTCGACAACCAGTCCATCCCTGGTCGTTCGGTCGGCGGGCCCAAGACGGCTGTAAAGCGCGCCATGCGCAAGTGTGATGAATCTTGCATCCAGAGGCTGAACCGTCATTGCCTGCCGCTCGACCTCCTTTTCGGCTTCGATGTGGGCCACGGCGATACGCTGCAGCCGCGCGATTTCTGGCCGAGTGGAAAAATTCTGATGCAAGGCCGCATCAATGTTCTTCGGCGTGGTGCTCTGTCCTTCTATCCTGTTGCTGTAATAGGAGTTCATGCTCCGAAGCAGTTCCCGCAGCGCCTCGCGCGTGACGGAATGCGCCTGCCCCCCAAGCTCGGCTGCGCGGTTCACAATGATCGACGCGCGTTCGCGATACGTCTCGAGCCGGTGCTCGGCGGGTTGCAGCGGAAGGAACTGGTGCGGAGATTCGTACATTTTTCGTAAATTTTTTCCGGTTTATTTTCCGGTTTTTATAAAATTCAATCTACTGATATTAATGAGATTTTCAGCTTTAAAAGCAATTTTATCGTAATTTTTTTGCCGGTTTATTTTCCACATGACGCCCCCTTCACCACCCGATGCACGAACTGCAGCTTGCCGACCACTTCCCGCGGCAGGACGAACGGGTAAAAGTCGCGCTGCCCCATGCTGCGGGACAGCTCGTTGAGCACGCCGGTCAGCGCGACCCAGGCATTGACCAGGTCCAGGAAGGACTGCCCGTCTGGGTCCTCGGGGTCGTAGAGCGAGGCCACGGTGAAGGGTTCGTAGGCCTGTTCGACGGCAGTGCGCGTCACGCCGAAGCTGATGGCCGTGTCCAGCGTGTCCATCATGTGCAGGTAGTGCGCCCAGGTCTCGGCCCAGTCCTCCCAGGGATGGCAGGACGCGTAGGTGCTGATGTAGTGCACCGCCCAATCCGGGGGAGGGCCTGGTTCGTAGTTGCGCCGCAAGGCCTGGGCGTAATCGGCCCGCTCGTCGCCGAAGACCTGGCGGAAGGCCCCAAGCCAGGGGCTGCCGGCGATCAGATGGTCCCAGTAGTAGTGGCCGATCTCGTGGCGAAAATGGCCCAGCAGGGTCCGGTAGGGCTCGCGCATGGCTTCCCGCAACTGCACGCGGTAGGCGTCGTCCGCCTCCAGGATATTGATGGTGATCAGCCCGCCGGCATGGCCGGTCAGGAGCGGCGCGCCGTCCGCGGCCGGGGCCAGCAGGTCGAACGCCAGGCCGCCGTCGCCGGGCGCCGCCGAGCGCCGCAGCGGCAGGCCCAGGGTTATCAGCTGGGCGATCAACTGCCGCTTGGCCGCTTCCACCTTGAACCACAGCGGGCCGTTCTCCGGCACGGACAGGTCGGGGATGGTGCGGTTCAGGCTGCAGGCGACGCACAGGGCATCCGGCGCATGCGCCGGCACCAGCCAGTTGCACAGCGCCGGCATGTGGTAGTTGGCGCAGCGCTTGAACGTCTTGCCGCGCGCCCTGCCCGCCACGCGCCATGCGCCGGGGACGCCGCCCTCATCCAGCGCCAGCACGTGGCCCCGCTTGGGATCAAAGCCCAGTTGCCGGCGGCAGTTCAGGCATTCGGTATTGGAAAAGAAGATGGGTTGCCCGCAGTAGCACCGGAAGGCCTTGGCGCGCGCGTGCCGCGCAGACTGCCGTTTGGGCGTGGGCAATTGGCGGGAGATCTCGTCGAAGAATCGGGTCATGCGTCCGATCCCGGCGCCTAGCGCGGCAACGCCGGCGCCGGCGTCAGCGGCCCGATGGGCGGCTGGCCGGGACGGGGCGGCATCGGAGGCAGCCTGGGTTGGGCCGGGCCCTTCAATCCAGATCCGCCTGGCGCGCCGCCGGGGGAGGCCCCGGCGGGCGGGTAGCGGGACCCGGGGCAGGAGGTGCCCAGGCAATCCCGGTTGATCTTGCCGGGGTCCACCACCCGCGGGCAGGAGGTGCCCAGGCAGGTGTCGGGCAAGGTGCGCGAGGATTGCGGCGGCCGCGGCACGGTAGGCATGGCGTCCCGCGCCAGCGCCGGCCCGAAGGCCAGCGCCATCAATGCCGCCGCGGCGATCAGGGATTTCATCGCTACACTCCGCCTGGATGGTTCCAGCCTCAGTGTGCGCCCATCCCCCGCCCCTCGCAAGGCGGGGGGATGCCGCTGGCGGCCGGGCTCAATCCAGCCGGATGTCCGTGCTCTGCACCACCTTGGCCCAACGCGCGCGCTCGCTGCTGAAGAACTGCGCAAGCTCGGCCGGATTGCGGGTGACGATCTCGGCGCCCTGCTCGTTCAGCTGCGCCTTGACGTCGGGCTGGTTGACGATTTGCGCCATCAGCGTAGACAGGCGGTTGGCGACCGGATCCGTCGTGGCGACAGGCGCCATCACGCCCTGCCAGGTGCCCGATTCAAAGCCGGCCACGCCTTGCTCCGAGATGGTCGGAATGTCCGGCACGAGTTGCATGCGTTCGCTCTTGGAGATCGCGATCGGGCGCAGCTTGCCCGCCTTGATGTGCGGCAGCGTGGCCAGGAGGCCGTTCATGATGACCTGCGTCTGGCCGCCGATCGTGTCGGTCACCGCCTGCGAGCCGCCCTTGTACGGAACGTATTCCCATTGGGCGCCGGTGGCCTGCTGCACGGCCACGGCAGCCAGGTGCGGCGCGCTGCCGATCGCGGTCACGGCGAAGTTCAGGCGCTGCTTCTTCGACAGCGCGACCAGCTCCTGCACCGTCTTGGCCGGGACGTCGGGATGCACGGCGAGCACGTGCGGCGAATAGGCCAGCATGCCCACGGCGCGCAGGTCCTTGGACGGGTCGAAGGTCAGCTTGGTGTAGACGGACGGGCTGATCGCCAGCGCGCCCACGTCGCACAGCAGCACCGTATGGCCTTCCTGCGCCGACTGCACCACGAGCCCGGCGCCCAGGTTGCCGTTGGCGCCGGGCTTGTTCTCGACCACCACGGTCTGCTTGAGCGCTTCGGCCAGCCGGGGCGCGAGGATCCGGGCGATGATGTCCGACGAGCCGCCGGGCGGGTACGGCACGATGATGCGCACGGGCCGAGTCGGCCATTCGGACGATTGTTGCGCCCATGCCGGCACCCACGGCGTCAGGCAAAGCGCCGCGGCGCTGCCCAGGAACTGTCTCTTGCTCGGGTTCATGCTGTCTCCACGCTGTTTGATGTGTTTATTGAAAAGTCCGCGGCCCTGTCCCGACCGCGGTTAAAGCGCTATGCCGCGCCGCGCGTCTCCACGTACAGGGCATAGAGCGAATGGCTGCTGGCCATGAAAAGGCGGTTGCGCTTGGCGCCGCCAAAGCACAGGTTGGCGCAGCGTTCCGGCAGCCGGATATGGCCGATGGGCTTGCCGGCGGGGTTGAACACCATCACGCCGTCCAGCTCTTCGGACTTGGCGTCCGGCGATCCGTTGCTGCCCCACCCGCACCACAGGTTGCCCGCCTCGTCGCACTTGATGCCGTCGATGGCGCCGGGGCCCTGGGCGTCGATGTGCAGGCGCTTGCCCGACAAGCCGCCGTCCGCGCCGACGTCGTAGGCCCAGACCACGCGGTTGGGCTGGTGGCGGGACTCCACGACGTAAAGCACCTTTTCGTCGGGCGAGAAGCACAGCCCGTTGGGGCCGGCCAGATCGCCCAGGGCCCGCGTCACGCGGCCATCGGACGGATCGATGCGGTAGACGGAGTGCGGCAGCTCGGGCGTGGCCTTGTCGCCTTCCCAGTGCCCGCCGATGCCGAACGGCGGATCGGTGAACCAGACCGCGCCGTTGCGCTGGCAGACGATGTCGTTCGGCGAATTGAAGCGCTTGCCGTCAAACCGGTCGGCCAGCACGGTGATGCTGCCGTCGTATTCCGTGCGCGTGACGCGTCGCGTCAGGTGTTCGCAGGCCAGCAGCCGCCCCTGGCGGTCGCGCGCCAGGCCGTTGCTGAAGTTGGCCGGCTGACGGAACACGCTGATCGCGCCGGTGGTTTCGTCCCAGCGCAGGATGCGGTCGTTGGGGATGTCCGACACCAGCAGGTAGCGCCCGTCGCCCACCCAGACCGGGCCTTCCAGCCAGCGAAAGCCCGTGGCCAGCTGCTCCACGCTGCTGCTGTAGATGCGGTACTTGGAAAACTCCGGGTCCAGGATCCGGACGGAGGGGTCCGGGTAGCGTTGCTGCGGGGTAAAGCTGAAGGACTGCGCCTGCGCGAGGCTGGCGGGCCCCAGCGCAAGCGCGGCGCCCAGCAGCCGGCGGCGTCCGGGCTGGACAAGGGGGGCATTTTCCATCGGCGGTCTCCTCTGTGTGTTTTTTTCGATGGCGCTACGGAAGGACGCTGGCGGCCGTCAGGTCACGGGGCCGGGATTAAACAGCGCCAGGGCGTTGTGCAGCTTGAGCTTTTCGGCACAGGTCTGCTGCTTGCCGCTGGCCACGTCCAGCATCAGGCGGAACAGTTCCCAGCCCACTTCCTCGATCGAGGCCTGGCCGGTGGCGATGACGCCCGCATCCACGTCCATCAGGTCATGCCAGCGGCGCGCCAGGCTGGAGCGCGTGGCCACCTTGATCACCGGCACCTGGGCCAGCCCGTAGGGCGTGCCGCGGCCGGTCGTGAAAATATGCAGGTTCATGCCGGCGGCCAGCTGCAGCGTGCCGCAGATGAAGTCGCTGGCCGGCGTGGCGGCGAAGATCAGGCCCTTGCGCGTGAGCCGGTCGCCGGGCGACAGCACGCCATGGATGGGCGACGACCCCGACTTCACGATCGAGCCCATGGCCTTTTCCACGATGTTCGACAAGCCGCCCTTCTTGTTGCCGGGGCTGGTGTTGGCGCTGCGGTCGGCCATGCCGCGCTGCAGGTATTCGTCGTACCAGGCCATCTCGCGGATGAGCGCGTCGGCGACTTCCGGCGTGGCGGCGCGCGCGGTCAGCTGGTCGATGCCGTCGCGCACTTCGGTGTTCTCGGAGAACATCACGGTGCCGCCCGCCCGCACCAGCAGGTCGGTGGCAAAGCCCACCGCCGGATTGGCGGTGACGCCGGAGAACGCGTCGCTGCCGCCGCACTGCACGCCCACGGTCAGCTCGGACACCGGGCAGGTTTCGCGCCGGCGGGCATCCAGCTTTTGCAGATGGCGCTCGGCCGTGCGCATGATCAGCGCAATCATCGATTCAAAGCCGATGTTCTCTTCGTCTTGCAGCACGATGGTGTCCACGCCGTCGGCGCCCATGCCCTCGCCGGCCCGGATCGGGATGGCGTTGGGCGCGAGCAGACGGTCCGGCTGCAGCTTTTCGCAGCCCAGGCTGACCACCATGGACGTGCCGCCGAAATTCGGGTTGCGGCTGATGTTGTGCAGGGTGCGAATCGGAATGGCCGCGCCGGGGGCGTCGATGGCCACGCCGCAGCCGTAGGTGTGCTCCAGCCCGACCACGTCGTCCACATTGGGGTAGCGCGGCAGCAGTTCCTGGCGGATGCGCGCGACCGCGTGCTCGACCACGCCCTGCACGCACTGCACGGTGGTGGTGATGGCGAGGATGTTGCGCGTGCCTACCGTGCCGTCGGCGTTGCGAAAGCCCTCGAAGGTGTAGCCCTCCAGCGGCGGCAGCGGCGCGATGCGCGTCGACACCGGCAGGTCCTGCAAGGTGCGCGCGGTAGGCATGGTGGTGACGCGCTCGTTGATCCAGCTGCCTCGCGGCAAGGCCTTGGCCGCAAAGCCCACGACCACGTTGTAGCGCACCACGGCATCGCCCTCGGCCAAGTCCGCCAGCGCAACCTTGTGCCCCTGCGGCACCGCCTCCACGAGCCGCAGGCCGTCCGGCAGGACGGTGCCCGCGGCCAGCCCGCCTTCGTTGGCCACGATCGCCACGTTGTCCTGGGGGTGAATCTTGATGAGTACTGGCGCCTGCTCTGCCGCAACCTGCATGGGGAATCCTCTGCTGATGGACGCCGCGCTGCGGGCATCCGATACGTTATCGTACAACCAAGAGAATATCGCCGAACAGGGGCAGAAATAAATTGCGGGTTTCCCCTGGTAAAGGCATCACGCCATAGGGCAACACGGCTTGAACTCAGGAATTACGTGTTGTACGATGACATACCTTTTGTCACCACATCCCGTCCGCGGCCCACCTCAGGCGGCCTGCGACGGCCACTTAGGGATGAACGCAACATGACGACTCCGCAGGAACTCAAGGACATCGTTTCGGAAGGCTTGCTGTCCTTCCCCGTGACCGACTTCGACCAGAACGGCGACTTCAACGCCAAGGGCTATGCGGCCCGCCTCGAATGGCTGGCCCCCTACGGCGCCACCGCCCTGTTCGCCGCCGGCGGCACGGGCGAGTTCTTCTCCCTGGCTCCCAAGGAATACTCGGACGTCATCCGCACCGCGGTCCAGACCTGCGCCGGCAAGGTGCCCATCCTGGCCGGCGCGGGCGGCCCCACCCGCACGGCCATTGCCTATGCGCAAGAAGCCGAACGCCTGGGCGCCAAGGGCGTCCTGCTGCTGCCGCACTACCTGACCGAAGCCTCGCAAGACGGCATCGCCGCGCACGTCGAACAAGTCTGCAAGGCCGTCAACATCGGCGTCATCGTCTACAACCGCGCCCAGTCCCGCCTGTCGGCGGACAGCCTGGCGCAACTGGCCGACCGCTGCCCCAACCTTGTCGGCTTCAAGGACGGCGTGGGCGACATCGAAGCCATGGTCAGCATCCGCCGCAAGCTCGGCGACCGCTTCTCCTACCTGGGCGGCCTGCCCACGGCGGAGGTCTATGCAGCCGCCTACCGCGCGCTGGGCGTGCCGGTCTACTCGTCGGCCGTGTTCAACTTCGTGCCCAAGATGGCCATGGAGTTCTACCGCGCCATCGCCTCCGGCGACCACGACACCACCAACCGCCTGCTGGACGACTTCTTCCTCCCCTACCTGCAGATCCGCAACCGCAAGGCCGGCTACGCGGTCAGCATCGTCAAGGCCGGCGCCAAGCTGGTCGGCCACGATGCAGGCCCGGTGCGCGCGCCGCTGACCGACCTGACCGGCGAAGAGCTGGAAATGCTGAACGCGCTGATCAAGAAATCAGGCGCGCAGTAAGCGGCGAAACCGGTGTCTGACACCCGCCGGCTCAAGCCGCAGCAGACCTTCCGTGGGTGTCAGACACCGGCAACCCTGGAACCGCACTTTTTGGAGATAAGCATGAACCTGACCGGCCAGATGTTGATCGGCTCGACCCCCGTCCTGGGCGCGGGCGCTGCCCAGCACGCCATCAATCCCGCCACGGGCGAACGCCTGGAGCCTGGCTTTCCCGCCGGTTCGTCCAGCGACGTGGCGCGCGCGGCCGAGCTGGCCCGCGCCGCGTTCGACCCGTATCGCGCCGCGCCCCTGGAAACACGGGCGCAGTTCCTGGAGAGCATTGCCGACGGCATCGTCCAGCTGGGCGACGCGCTGATCGAGCGCACGCACCAGGAAACCGGCCTGCCGCTGGCGCGCCTGCAAGGCGAACGCGGCCGCACCGTGGGCCAGTTGCGCCTGTTCGCCCGCGTGCTGCGGGACGGCTACTTCCTGGACGCCACCATCGACCCGGCGCTGCCCGAGCGCCAGCCCCTGCCGCGCGCGGACCTGCGCCTGGCCAATGTGCCGCTGGGCCCGGTCGCCGTGTTCGGCGCCAGCAACTTCCCGCTGGCCTTCTCCGTCGCGGGGGGCGACACCGCATCGGCCCTGGCCGCCGGCTGCCCCGTCATCGTCAAGGCGCACAACGCCCACCCCGGCACCTCCGAAATGGTGGGCCGCGTGATCCAGCAGGCGGTCGCCAAGCATGGCCTGCCCGAAGGCACGTTCTCGCTGCTGTTCGGTTCGGGCAATGAAATCGGCACGGCGCTGGTGATCCATCCGGCCATCGCGGCCGTCGGCTTCACGGGCTCGCGCCGCGGCGGGCTGGCGCTGGTCACCGCGGCCAATGCCCGTCCGGTGCCGATTCCCGTCTACGCGGAAATGTCCAGCATCAACCCGGTGTTCCTGATGCCCGCCGCCCTGGAAGCCCGCGCAGAATCCATCGCCCGCGGCTTCGTGGACTCGCTGACCATGGGCGTGGGCCAGTTCTGCACCAACCCCGGCCTGGTGATCGGCATCGAAGGCCCGGCGCTGGACCGCTTCCGTCAGGCGGCCGCCGAAGCCGTGAAGGCCAAGGGCGCGGCCACCATGCTCACCCCGGGCATCTTCTCGGCCTATGAACAAGGCGCGGACGCCCTGGCCAGGCACGCAAGCGTCGCCACGGTGGGGCGCGGCGAGCCCTCGCAGCCCGCCTGCAACGCGGCGGGCGCGGTGGTGTTCGGCGCCGCTGCCGACCAGTTCCTGGCCTCCCGCGAGCTGGAAGCCGAGGTGTTCGGCCCGGCCTCGCTGGTCGTGGCGTGCAAGGACGCGGCGCAGATGAAGGCCGTGGCCGAGCATCTAGAAGGCCAGCTCACCGCCACCCTGTTCGTCGACGACGCGGATGTGGCGCTGGCGCAAACGCTGCTGCCGGTGCTGGAGCGCAAGGCCGGCCGCATCCTGGCCAACGGCTATCCGACCGGGGTGGAGGTCAGCCACGCCATGGTGCACGGCGGCCCTTTCCCGGCCACGTCCAACCCGGCGTCCACATCGGTGGGCGCAACCGCCATCCGCCGTTTCCTGCGTCCGGTCTGCTATCAGGACCTGCCCGACGCCCTGCTGCCCGACGGCATCAAGCACGGCAATCCGCTGGGCCTGACGCGCATGATCGACGGCACGCTGACGGCCGCCTGAGCCAGAAGCCATAACGCCGCGGGGGGGCCCCACCCCCCCGGGGGGGCGCGCGGGGGGGGGGTGGTGGGGGGCGAGTGGGCCACTAGGCCGTGAGCGTTGCGGGGGGACAGATAATTTGGCACGCGGA